>JAGCDQ010000056.1 GCA_017651245.1 Bacteroidaceae bacterium
TATATTATAAAATTCCATTCTCTCTATTTTCCATTTTCCGAATGGTGCTTAATGGGACGATGGGACAAAGGGACGTGGGACGTTTTCTTTACGATACCAAGAAGTGAATCTTGTATTTTGCTACCTCTCAAATTACACTTTTCCCATCCTATCATCGCACAAGCCGTTTAGCCATCGGCTTTGTACGAAAAAATAGTGAAAATCGGGGCGTTTTTGCCTCGATTTTTGTTATGTGCTTGATTATCATTTATATGTTTTTTGGCGGTGATTTTTCTTGAAAAAAAGTGTGTGTTTTGCTTGGTGGATTGAAGGAAAAACACGTACCTTTGCTGTTCCCTTTGGTGGGGAAAATGAACTTTATAAAACCATAAAAAACAGCAGATGTTATGAAAGTAAACATGAACAAAGAAGAATTGAAGGAGACGGCACAAGATGCGCGTCGTGCGCTCGAACGGGAGCGCGAGAGAATGATGGAAGAGGTGGAACGTATGGAGGGTTTCCTGCGTGTGATGGATGCAACGGATGACCTGCTGGCGGAGATTGACCGTCTGAATGAGGAACTGGCGGAGCGGGATGCGGAGATGGACAATCTGCACCAACAGTTGCAGGAGGAGAAGGAGAAGAACCAAGCGCTGGAAATGAAGATGGCGGAGATGAGCAAGTTGTCGGCTGGGGTGGCGAAGAAGGCCTCTCAGGAGGAGTTGCTCAAAGCGTTGCGCACCTTTGTCAACAAGTCGAAACACAAGCGGATTGAGAAGCGCACAGCCATCAAGGAGATGGTGCTGGAGATTGCCAACGCTAATGGAATTATACTTCCGGAAGACTTGGCGGCGACCATCGACAGCCTCGATGATGTGCAGCCGGAGGCGAAGGTGGTGAATGTGCAGGGCAACTATAATGACATCCACGACAACGGCAATGTGAACAGGGCATAAGAGAGGAGGTGAAGTATGGCAGGGAACACTGTTTACGTGCAGGGCAACTATGTGGACGTGCACGACAATGAGGTGGTGAACCTCACGATTGACAAGGTGGGAACGCTGAAGGTGGCTGAGGGTCAACAGCCTCAGGCATGTTCCGTCCCCGAGGTGCTGGCTGAAAGCGAGCTGTGGGAGAGCGTGAAGGAGGCTGGCTTGGTGAATGACCAGGGACTGCCCGCCGTCTCACGTCCCGAGGCGGCTCTGCTGGCAGACATGCTGGCTCAGCGGCTGGGCATTGCCAACAAATGGAAGATGTTTGAGCAGATGTGGCATCGGAACAACATGCGCTGCGACTACAACACGGCGCTCAATCAGAAGAAATCATTGGAGTTTCAAGAAAAACTCAAAAAAATCTTAGGCTGACTTTCAAGCAGATAGCCTAATCCGTACCCCCTACGCGTACCCACTGCGTAGGGGGTTTTTGTTTTCAGATGTCCGTACCTTTGCATCGTCGAAAGACAAAAAACATTTAATTAACCCTGAGTTGGAGTGAGGAGGATGTTCCCGGGTAAATGCGCAAAGATTCCAACCTTCTTCTCGCTAAAACAACTCAAAACAATGAAGAGAAATTTCAAGAAGAATCTTTTGATTCAGGATGTGAAAATGGACGGCAACATCAATTTCCAGACAAACGGTGACATCAACATCTTTCCCTGCCCTTGGGAGGATGACAAGCAAGTGACGAACGGTGAGCGTGTACGCTATCGTGCTGGCATCGAAGTGGATGCCGACGGCCGTACAAGAGTGAAGCGTTACAATGACGGCATGAATGGCCCGAAGCAGGACACCCTCTTCGAGACGGCTCATGGAAGCGTGAAGGTTACCAGACCCATGTATCGTAGAACTGACACCAAAGGTCACAAGGCTGGTGAGAGACTGCTGCATAAAGAATTCGTACACGTTACCTTCAAGTTCCCCAAGAAACTGGGGCTGGCACTCACCAAGGCACTCTATCAGGAGGAGGCTGACGAGATCATGTCGTTCTTCAAGACCAGAAAGGAGGAGACGATATGGAAATGATGAAGAATTTCACGTGCATAGGTAAGGGGCATGGCGCTCCTTGCCTCCCTGCCACAAGAGAGGATTGGGAAGCACTCCGCCGTGAGCCTTGGCTTGCCCAGATGTGTGAACGCATTGAAAAGGGTGATGAGCAACTGAAGCACCGCCTGCCTGTGTGGACTCCTCACTGCGCTGAATTCAAGGACAACCACCGTGCCATTGCTGATGCGCTGAAGCCATTGAACCGCCTGATGCTGGACTTCGACGAGAAGGGACACACGGATGAAATCAAGGCGAAGCTGCTGGAGTCCTCACCATTGGAGCCGCTGCTGATTGAGGAGTCGGTGCGTCGTGGCACTCACGTACTGGTGGAGCTGCCTGATGGCATGGATGCAGACACGGCACAACAGCTGATGAAGGAGGCTACTGGATTCACACCCGATGCAGCCGTGAAGGATGTTTCAAGGTGCATCTACATGGTGACAGAGGCGCACACGAAGTATGTATCAGACAAGTTGTTTGACACCACGGAATGTAAAAAGACGAACACGAATAACACGAACCTTCAGCTCGGCGTAGCCAATAAAAATAATTCGGTAGATTCGGTAGATTCGTGTTCAGAAAAAAGCAATTTGTGTTTCAAAGGCATCAAATATGAGGAGATTATCCGTGAGTACTGGCGTCGCAATGGTGGTGAGCCAGCCGAGGGTGAGCGCAATGTGAAACTGCACAAGTTGGCGGTGAATCTTCGTGCCATTTGCGACAACAAGAAGGAGGTGCTGATGGAGATCATGCCAAGGTTTGGCTTGTCGGATGTAGAATTGAAATCGGTGGTGGATTCAGCCTGCAAGGAGCCTCCCAAGGGTGTATCGAAGATGATGCAGGGCATTGTGGATGCACTCGAACTGGGTATTTCCTCCGACGAAATCGAGGATGCCGAGGCGGTGGCAGCAGAGACGGGCGTGAAGGTGAACGTGAAAGCCTTGCCGATGGGTTTGAAGGAATCGCTGGCTGGTGTGCCTGTGAGTATGCACATGCCCGTGCTGTGTGGGGTGCTTCCCATTGCAGCGGCATACGCTGATCAGGTGCAGGTGGAGTATTGCGACGGCAACTTGCAGCACTTGGGATTGATGAGCATCATTCGAGGTGAGCAGGCATCGAACAAGAGCGTGGTGAAGAACGCCGTGGAGGTGTGGAAACGCCAGTTTGACGAGGAGGATGCCTTGGCTCGCAAGCGTGAGGAGGAATGGAAGGAATGCAAGAAAGGCCGCAAGGCAAATGAGAAAGCACCTGAAGACCCTCATGTGTTGATAAGAATGGTGCCTGTGACGGTCAGCTGTTCCACCTTGCTCAAGCGATTCAAGAATGCTGGAGGTCACACCTTGTATTCCTTTGGTGAGGAACTGGACACGCTCCGCAAGACGAACGGGGCAGGCTCATGGAGTTCAAAGTACGACATCTACCGCCTCTCGTTTGATAAAGGTGAGTGGGGACAGGATTACAACTCGGATTCCGCTGAATCGGGTGTGGTGAAGGTCGCCTACAACTGGACGATACTCGGCACGAACGGAGCCATGCGGAAGTGCTTCAAGTCGGACAACATCGAGAATGGTCTTTCTTCCCGAATCCTCGTTGCTGAGATGCCCGATGGTGCTTTCTCGAAGATGCCCAAGTTTGGCAGGCGTTCAGCAGAGGATGAGGCAAGAATCCAAGAGGCTGTGACAAGGTTGCGTTCTTTCTCTGGGTTGATTGACACGCCCCGTCTGCGGAAAGCCATTGAGGAATGGGTGGAAGGCAAGCGTGTGGAGGCTGCCAAGGACATCGACCATGTGAAGGACACCTACCGCAAACGTGCTGCCGTGATTGGCTTCCGCTGTGGCGTTGTATTCCACCTACTTTCGGGCAAGGACAAGGAATCGAAGCAATGTCTTGACTTCGCCCTGATGATGGCAGAGTACTGTCTTTCTCAGCAAATCAAAGCCTTTGGCGAGGCGTTGCAAAGCCAGTATGTGGATGCCAAGGAAGAATGCCAGCGATATGGTGCCAACCACAGCGTGTTTGACCAACTGGCTCCCACCTTCTCTCGTGATGATCTACGTGCCCTGAAATCAGGCACTACTGAAAGTGGGCTTCGTAATATCCTGATGCGATGGAAACGCGATGGTTGGATAGAGTCCGTTGACCGCCATCACTGGCAAAAAACGTCCCAATGTCCCATCGTCCCACGTCCCATTAAGGTAAATTGAGAATTGAAAATTATAAATTGAAGATTATGGAACTGACATTGACAAGAATAGCAAAACGCAAGACCTACACAATTGGTAGGCTCAGCATCAACGACGAGTATTTCTGTGACACCCTCGAACCCACTTGGCGCGACTATGCACATGGTGGCTACAAAATCAAAGGCAAGAGTGCCATTCCCGAAGGTCGCTACGCCATCGTCATCACTTGGTCGCCTCGCATGAAAAAGTGGCTTCCGCTGCTTGTTGGCGACCATAATTTCAACAAGAATTGGCAAGGGGTGCGCATCCATGCAGGCAACACATCGAAAGACACCGAGGGCTGCATCCTCGTGGGGCAGAACCGACAAGTGGGGCAAGTGCTTGATTCACGGCTATGGATCCAACGGCTGCTGCAACGCATCACCGATGCCAAAGAGAAAGACGAAACCGTGTGGCTGACGGTGAAGTAAAGGTTAAAGAGAGGGGAGGCTCCAAATCGGATACCTCTCCTTGTTATTCACCATTGATGTATTGGGGTTACTTGACGTAAATCTTTTTGCCTTGATAAAGATAGACGCCCTTTTCGGTCGGAGCGCTGTCAAGTTTTCTGCCGTCAAGGGTACACCATGTGTCATCTGTGGAGACATCGGCGTTGACGTCCTTAATATTTACAGGAAAGCTGTATTGGATCGTTTCACGTTTCATACAGCTATGATAGTCAAGGTATCCATCATTTATCAAGACACCCAGATAGGATGAAGCCTCGAACTCCCCTTCGTTGCTTGGGGCGAAGGGCACGTCATAAGTGAACTTATAGTTGCCCCCACCTCCCTTCTCAGGCAAAGCCTTGAGGTAGTCCTCCACTTCGGTAAGCATCAGGCTGAAATCTGATTCAAATACCATGCCATCGAACATGTAGACTCCGCCAACCACCACCAGACGGATATTATCTGCCGGAAGCTTATTGGGCATCTCAACGCCAGCCTTATCGCACAGCTCAACGTGATATACCCACTGACCACCTTCGCATGTCAGATAACTGTTGTTGCTTACGTAGTCATCATAACTGTACAGTTTCTCGTCCGTTTGTTCTTTTGTATCAGCCCATGCACTCGTGGCGACAACCATAAGTATGATAATTAATAAAATTTAATTTCTTTTCATATTGATATTTTTTTAAGTTAAGGAGTACAATACCTATTTCAAGGCTATCAAGTCAATTTGGTAGTGTTCCAACAATTGACGGAGTTGGATGTCGTTCTGGCCTTCGGCTTTGTTCGACTGGGTCAACCTGTCTCTACTCAGGAACTGGCGAATCAAATCAATCTGGGAATACTTCACGCCCGAACGGATAAGAGCATGTTTGGGTCGTTGCATCCGAATGCTTTGAATATAAAACCACAAATCATCGGCAATGGGGCATAGCTGACTGAAGACCGCTTCGTTAAGCACTTCCTCATCAAATGTGTCCTGAGGATAGAACACGCCTCCATAACCCAACTGCAATAACGACATGGGGCGATACTCAAAAGTGGAATTGAGGGCAACGTGATGCTTCCAACACCGATAAGGCAACAAAGACGCTCCATCTTCAGAAAATTCGGGGATGGTCGTAGCCAAGGCAATGATGGCATCGGGATGCTGAAGATGCCCGTCAAACAGCGCCTGCACGAAATTTGAAGAGTAGTACAGGTCGTCATCCACAATGATGTGATGGAAGTCGGGATATTCTTTCAGCGAGGGAATCAGTTTCTTGTAGGAACGGATCTTGGGGGCATACTCACGAATCTCCACACCATATTTCTGCAACACCTGCAACGCCTGAGGCATGGGTTCATTCGTGAATTCACCAGCATCTGTCCACAGCACAATCTTCGCTGGGCGCACATCCTGTTTGAGCATCGAATAAAGTGTGTACTGCACACTATGTCTCAACCGATGGCCATAACTGGTCAGAGACACCATGACGGTCGGCTCCACTTTGGATGACAATGAAATACGCTTCCTTACATGTAAATCAAAATTGATGCGGCATTTCAACAAATTACCGGCTACAATCTCTGATAATAGTTCTATTTTTCTTTTTATATTTGCCATATTCTATCTATTTTATGGAATAATCGAGTTTTTGGAGAGGGTGACTCCGTCGGCAAAGGAGGTGTCGATGACTTTCATGCCCTCTTTGGGCATCTTCACGTGTTCAATGTAGTTGCCCTTGATCACAAAGCCCCTACCCTTTTTTCCGAGTCGGTCGGTAGTGCCACGGATAAAGCCAATGCCAGAATACACCTTGTTGTTCTTGATCAGCACGTCATCGCTTCCGCGGAAATTCAACGAGCCATCAGCAATGGTCATGTGCTTGCGTTCGTCCATCTGACGGATTTGCTCGTCGCTCAGTCCTGTCTGGAGAAGGTCGGACATCAACTGGCTGTTATTCATCTCAAGCGTACCATAGATGGTGTTGTTCACAATCTCGATGTGATGGGACGACTGTACATAGATGGCATGACGCACAATGGTGCTCTCGAACACACATCCAGAGATTTTGCCGTAGGTGACACCATCGCGACCCCCCGGTATGGAAGGGCTATCGTGGCGCTGCTGAAAGACCACGCCATAACTGCCCGCTCCTCCTGCCGCATGATTTCCTCCAGCCGCCAAACCTGCACCTGGGATATACACCATGTTGCGGAACATGCAATCCTTCACCTCCACATAGTTGCATTCATAATCGAAAAGCACGCCACCCGTTCCACCATCGAAAAGACAATTCATGACCTTCATATCGGAAGAGTTATGCCCCACATATATCAGATAGCTGGCATCCCTCTTACTGCCCACACCTTGAAACGCTAAGCCTTTCACCACCAATCTTTCCGACTGAGGCAGAACATCCAATATGCGCATAGGTGACAAAATCTTCAGTTGGGAAGAAGTGGCTTCGCCTTGCAGGGTGAGGTTTTGAGCCTGAAGACGGACGGAGCGCGACAACACATAAGTTCCCTCAGGAATCATCACCTGTGCACTCACTCGTGCCGCATTCTCTATCGCCTCAGCATTGTATTGGGCATCGGAAGTCGAGGCGCCAAACCAGCGGATATCGACTTGCTTGTTCTTGAGCGTACCTGTCACCTTCCCATTGCAGATGCAACCACCCTCCTCGACGGAAAGCTTGCAACCAGAAGGCAATGCTAACGTCTTTCCTCGCAGGTCGAACTTGCTGCCCAGCACATACATCGCATTGGGTTGCGTCATTTGCTCCTGTAAGGGTGCATCAGGAGAAAGCACCACGGTCTTGGCAGCGGCAACACCTGTCAGAAGAAGCAATAGTATGAAGAGTAGCCAACCGGTTTTCATTTGTTCTTGCGATTTAGATACAGTAATCTTGAAAGACAGGCAATGAACAGCAAAATCTCAGAAAGCGACATCGTCATCGCTGCCACTTGAATGCCCCAATAGCGAGCCAGCCAGAAGAGCAAGCCCAACGAAATGGTGCCTGAAATGAACACGGCGAAGAAGAAGAACTTCTGCTGATTCAAGTTGACCAACCCCACGAAACCCAAGAGGAAATTCATACTTCCGAAGATGAGAACGGGGTACATCCAGTTCAGCAACGGCTTGATTTCGGAGAAGTCCTTGCCGACTAACGACACGAGGAAATCGCCGCAGAAGAAGATGCCCAGTGCCACCACGATGGCAAGGACAAACAGGAGGAAAGTTGCCCGTTTCAGCAGCGCCATGCTCTTCCCCACTCCCTCTTGCTTAATCTTGAGGCTCATGTGTGGGAACAATGCCTGCGAGACAGGGGTGATGAACGACTGCGCCGCCTTGATGACCTTCTCAGCCAACGCATACACACCCATTGCCGCATCACTCACAAAGAAGTTCAGCACCACGACATTCATATTGCGATACAGGTCGATGCCAATCATGGAGAAGCACAAGGAGAGGCTCTCGCGGAGTTCGGCAAAGACTTCTTTCAGACAAGGTTTCTGGAGACGAATCTTGAACTGCACCCTCACCAGCACCATGCTCAAGATGGCTGCCAAGAGGAATCCCAAGGAGTTCAGCAGCATGATGTATTCGTAGTCCTCTGAACGAACCACCACCACAAAGATGAGGATGGTGAAGAGTATCTTGGAGGAGGCATTGACGATGGTCATGTATTTCATGCGCTCCAAACCCTGAAACAGCCAAGTGGGGATGAACACATCGCCATAAATCATGCCGATGGCAGTCAGGAACATGAAGAAGCGGTCGCTGGTGTCCAACGCCCAATGCGACAATGCCAAGACCAAGGCGATGCAGAGGGTGGCAACCAGGAAGCGGGCACACAAGATGTTGGAGCAGTACTGTTCCAAGAAAGCGTGATTGTCACGATTCTGGGAAATCTTCTTCGTGGCAGAGAACTGGAAGCCATACTGTGTCACCACATTGATGTTCTGCACCATCACCAAGATGTAGGCATACACGCCATAGTGCGCCACTCCGATCACATTGGTCAGATACGGGATGACCAGGAGCGGCAGCAAGATATTCAACCCATTCAGAATGGAGAGATAGGTGAAATTCTTGAACACGGTGTTATACTTCTTCAACTGCATAACTGAACAGAATCTTTTCGCAATGTAAAAAACTGGATTCCCTTATAGATGAGGAAAAAGAATACCACTGCTTCGAAGGGCTTCAACAGCGCAAAATAATAGTCAAACCATCCCATAAACAGAAATGATGACATCCATGCGTCAGTCAGAAGCCAAAAAAAGGTCTGCTTACGCAATAGCATCACGCGTATCAGATATGCGACAGATGAATATAGCAAAACCACAAGCGCACCATACACTGCACCTCCGTAAACATAAACCGTCCCCATAAAAGAACGTACATTGTTCGCAAATCCAGACCATGTCGTGAACAAGTAGAATTTGTTCAGGGAAGAAAGCAGCTTGCCGTCCGTAAAGTAATGATATACATTCGCAAACGGCGTGAACAGATACTCCACAGACTGATTTTCCAAGATACCACGGTCACAATCCATGCTCAGGCCTAAAAATCCACTTGAAAGATAATGGAAGAAGTTCTTCACGATGAAAAACAGAACTTCATCCGTGAAATCCTTGTTCGTGGAGAAAACCAAACTCAAATAGTAACTCAAGAAGAAAAAACCAGCACCTCCAAGCACAACAATCAGAATCAAGCGCAGAGTGACACGCAATCTGCCAACATAAATATTGAGAAGGACACCTGCCAACAAAGGAATGATGACCCACCCTTTCACCATGTTAAGCACACTTGCTACCACAATCAATAAAATAAGAACAATGAAATACCAATTCTTTCTGCTGATATAGCAGAAACACAGAATCTCTATCGTAAAAAGCAAGACGAGCACATGCGCCCATGGCCCCGATGAAGAAGCTTCCTCTGCAAATTCATCACTTCCAAAAGCGGCAATAGTGGCGTTCAGAGAAGAATATAAATGTCCTGCATACACAAGCAGCAAAAAAACCGTGACAGAGAAAATCAACCACTTATTAGGAAGAACAGGCATCGGAATGGCTGTGACACTCGTTTTCTTGTCAACGAAGAAATTACAGATGCAACTAGGAATGAAGAACAGCAACAGCCCGACTTCCCATATCAATAAACTTGGATAATAAAAGGGGTAAAGCTTGAAGATAGGCACACACAGTATAACAAGGAGCATGATAGCCGCAGCCGGAAGCATCAGAATGTTGAGTGGAGTGTAGATGGTATTCCACATCCGTTTCTCGACAATAGCAAGAAACACAACCTCTACAATAAAGGCGATAACTATAAGATAGTCAGTAAACGCCATCATGCAAACACCCGTTCTCTATTTCTTCTTCAAAACCAAATAGCAAGAATACCCCATAAAGACCATTACTTCGAACAGCAAGATTATTAACATCCGCTTGGGAGCACTTTTCTTAACTGGTACATATGAAGACTGTATCAGATTATAGACAGGAGTGCGAGCCTGCACTTTTGCCTGTGCTAAAGAAATCTGTTGTGACAACTGGGTGTAAACCTGATATTTCGAACTCATCTCATTCTCCAAATATTCAGAGCGTGTCTTGAAACGCTCCAGCAGCGTATTTTGATGAGAATCAACATATTCAGCATATTGCTGAGTGGCCTGCTGGTATTCTTTCCGCGCATCTGTCTGAAGCTTCAAAAGATAGTCCAAATCCTGCTTCGCTTTATTGGTGCGGTATTGGAAAATATAAGATTGCAAACGTGAGGATACTGTATCGACCAAACAAGCAGCCACATAAGGATCCTGCATGGTTACTTGGATATCAATGATGCTAGTCTTGGCATCCAATTTCACCACAATACAGTCGGACAAATTCTTTAACATACCCAATCGCTCTTCCGAAATGCGCTTGGGGTCGGCAACCTTACTTTCTTCTTGGGGTGCTATCATCCAGTGAGAAATACTTTGTTTTATTGCCACCCACCAAGGTACACTTTGATGATTCTCCAGATAATCTTCCAAGGTGGTTGAAAGCGAACCGTCATCCGTGGTGACATGGACTTTCATCAACCTCTCCAAGAAATCAGTTGACGCCACAATTTCTGGATAAAGTTCTGGATAGAAGGCATCCTCATCTCCTCCTAAACGTCCCAAATTCAACCCCGCCATTGAGGCAAGTGATTCCATGTTACCACCCATAGACATTCCTCCCGATGAAAATTCTGGAGCCAAAGTCACAGATGAAGTATACACTTTAGGCAAACTAAATGCGATAACGGCAGCAACAATAAACGTGATACCGAATGCCACAAGATATCCCTTCTTGTTCTCTTTTAAGATAGAAAAGAAATCTGATATGTTAAAGTTCTCTTTCATACATTATTTATTATTACATCTTTGTAACCATCTCCATCGCCTGCTCTATCACCTTGTGCATATCATAATACTTATATTCTGCCAATCGACCACCAAAGATGACTTTATCTTGGGCGTCGGCAAGAACTTTGTATTTGGCATAAAGCTCAGAGTTCTTGTCATCATTCACAGGATAATAGGGTTCGTCACCTGGCTGCCACTCCTTGCTGAATTCTTTGGAGATAACCGTATCTGGGCACTCAGAAAGTGCGGAACCAAACATCTCGAAGTGTTTATGCTCGATAATGCGGGTGTAGGGTGTCTCGGCATCAGTGTAATTGACCACTGCATTGCCCTGGTAGTTCTCCATACCTTCCAGCAACTCGGTTTCGAAGGAAACGGTACGGTACTGCAAGTGCCCATATTGATAGTTGAAATATCGGTCAATCTCTCCTGTGTAGATGACCCTGTAGGCACAGGCATCCAATTCCTCTTTTTGGTCGAAGTAGTCAATGCCGAGTCGCACTTCACAGCCTTCGAGCATCTTCTCTATCAATGCAGTATATCCTCCTTCTGGAATGCCCTGATATTTTTCGTTGAAGTAGTTGTTGTCGAACGTGAAGCGGACAGGCAAACGCTTGATGATGAACGCTGGCAATTCTGTGCACTTGCGACCCCATTGCTTCTGCGTATAGCCTTTAATCAATGCCTCATAAATATCTTTCCCGATAAGGCTAATAGCCTGTTCTTCTAAATTCTGTGGATTTTCAATATGATATTCTTTCTTCTGCTCTTCAATCTTTGCCTTCGCTTCTTCAGGAGTCTTCACCCCCCACATCTGATAGAAGGTGTTCATATTGAAAGGCAAGTTGTAGAGCTTTCCTTTATAGTTGGCCACAGGAGAATTGGTGTAGCGATTGAACTCCACGAAACTGTTCACGAAGTCCCAAACTTGCTTGTTGCTCGTATGGAAAATGTGTGCTCCATACTTGTGCACATTGATGCCATGTACCTTTTCCGTATAAACATTGCCACCAATATGGTCGCGTTTGTCTATCAGCAAGACTGAATAGCCCTTCTGCTTGAGGAGATAGGCTGATACGGCTCCGAAGAGTCCTGTACCGACAATCAAGAAATCATACTTCGCAACCATATTGCCATTATTTAAGGATGTTAGCAATCGTCACCATCATGGTGGCGACAGAAGCTGCCGATGTTCCCATACCGATATATTCTGCCGTCGTCATCTTGTTCTTCTGTTTCTTTGATGGTACAACGATGGTACAACCTGGTTGAACAGCCTTCTTGCTGTGATGATCCAACAGTTCCACGGCTCCGTTCATGTAAATGGCATATACTCGTGCCTTGCGGGCATTATCGCCATAACCACCTGCACGCTTGATGTAATATTTCAGCGATTCGCCCTTCTTGTAGTTCATAGAGATGGGGTACATCACATCACCACTGATCTTCACGATGGATGAATATTGAGGGACAACCAACCTATCTCCTTCTCTCAACACAATATCGTCTTCGCATCCAGGAGTCTTTGAAGCTTTTTCCAAATCAATTGCAACAGGGAAAATCGTACCGACATCCAGTTTCATCATCAACAAAGAGTCTGCACGGTTTAAGTCAAAATTCTTATTATCACTCTGCATGGACTCCTCATAAAGTGCAATTTGAGATGCCCGGAGCGAAGCCTCCTGTTGCTGACGCTCCTCCTCTGTCATTCTCCTTTCCAAACGTGCACCCTTCGCATATCCTAAAGAACTGAGTCCACCTGCAGATTTAACGAGGTCACTCAAACGATAATTTTTGTTGGTCATGGCATAGGTCCCAGGAAAGTTTACAGCACCAGAAACAGACACGTTTTGTTGTTCTGTATAAGAAGGGCTTTTTCGTACTGCCACCTGATCATAAGGCTGCAAAATAAAGCCTGCTTCTCCATCCACCACAAAACCATTCTTCAAAGCAAATGAATATGTTTCTGTCAAATTCTCATCATCCACCAAAGCCTCAGGATTATCGATGCGTCGATACACATCTACTTTCACCGTTGATGCTGCATCCGTCAAGCCACCAGCTTGAAGCACGAGGTCTTCTATTGTCGTATTATCTGCATAAACATATACACCTGGATAATTCACTTCTCCCGTAATGGACAACGTTTGTTCACCTATCATATCTGTCTTGCTGGGGATGAACAGCACATCATTTTTACGAAGTGGAATGTCTGCCACGGTTCCATTCATGATGCCTTGAATATCTACAGCCAACACCTCCAGTGTCAAATCGTCTTTCTGACGGTGCATCACGGCACGATTCGTGAAAGCATCTTCACGAAGTCCTTCGGCAACCTTCACCAAATCTCTGACAGAACTAACGTTACCCCCTAATTCATACATACCACTGTGGAACACAGCTCCACGCACCTCCACCATATTGGAATAGCGGGCTACAACGCTATCAATTGTGACAGAGTCGCCATCTGCCAACGTGAAATTGCTCCAATCGAACTCGCCCACCGTATGAATTGAATATTCAGCACCATCCTTACGGGTGACACGAATACTCTTCTTATAAGCATCGCCTGTAAAACCACCTGTATATCTAAGTAAAGTGGAAAGAGTTTCCTCTCGCTTCATTTCGTAGAACATCGGACGCTTGACTTTACCACGCACTTCCACCAGTTCATCGTATGGACCCACCACCACAATATCATTATCATTCAGTCGCACATCTCCACGCGCATTACCATTGAGAATGTAATCATAAACATCAATCGACGCAATGACTCTACCCTGACGATAAACCTTGATATCACGCAACGTACCGATGTCGTTGATACCACCAGCTGCATAAAGTGCATTAAATGCCGATGAGAGGGAACTCAGCGTATAGGTTCCTGGCACATTCACTTCACCCATCACCTGCACTTGAATGCTACGTGTGCTCCCCACTGACAAAGAGATACTTGAGTCAGAATAAAAGCGTCCCAGACGTGAACGGAGATAAGAAGTCGCTTCTGACACACTCATCCCTCCAATCTTACAAGGTCCCACGCCAGGAATCACCACCGTTCCATCAGGCGAGACGGTTTCTGTAAAGGTTTCTTGTGAAGCACCCCAAACATCTATGATGACTTCATCACCAGCTCCCAATCGGTAGTTCGCTGGAGTCGCCATATTCATATTAGGCTGGAACGTCAACATCTGATTATTAAAGATATTGCGTCCAAACACCTCATTCTCATCCCTGAAATAATTCTGATAATAGATGAGTGAGTCAATGTCCATAAAGCCAATCTCGTCATTCATCGACTGCATTCTCTCGGCACGAGTTCCATAATTGCGATTCTGTACACGCACCTGTGACTGAATCATATACTGATTCTGTTGTTGACTCGTTTCTCCATTAATCTGCCTTTCTTGACGAATACGACTTTGAGATTTTCCAGCATTCTTCCCCGTCAGATCCGATGCCCCTAAATTCTGTTGCTCCGCTTCATACTTCTTTCTGATACGGCGCAATTGTTCCGTAGTCACACCCCTTTGCAGAAGTTTAGACACAATTTGTTGCTGTGTGGAACCCCTCTCCTGCTCTTGCTGCACATACTTTATCACCTGCTCATCCGACATCGATTGGGAAAAGGCAGGAAGACCTATCGCAAATAGGCCTGCTATAAAGACAATTTTCTTGATAAAAGACACCTTCATGGCGTTGGTATATTAAGATTTAGATATTAAACACTGTTTTGAATATGATTTTGACATCAAGCCACAAACTGCGATTTCTCAGATAGTCAAGATCCATGTCAAGTCTTTTCAGCATCTTCTCCATCGTATCAGTATAACCATTCTCAATGGTTGCCAATGATGTCACACCTGGGACTGTGTGGAACAACAACTGATAATCAGGATTCTTCTCCATGATTTTATCGATAAAAAACTGACGCTCTGGTCGATAACCGACGAAAGACATATCTCCCTTCAACACATTCCAGATTTGGGGTAGTTCATCCAAATGGTGTCTGCGAAGCACCTTCCCGAACTCTGTCAGACGAGGATCATCCTCTTGCTCCAACTGTGGAACACCATCTTTCTCTGCATCCACCACCATTGTACGGAACTTATAAATCTTGAATGGCTTTCCGCCTTTTCCTATGCGCTCCTGACAGTAAATAACAGGTCCAGAAGCACTCCATCTCTGCCGGATGTATATATATAGAAAAATGGGAGACAGCACTATCAGCAGGAACATTGCACCAACAACATCTCCCACACGCTTCAGCGACCTCTCCAAGCCATTCATTCCGTCTATATTCATCGACTCTTTTTCTTGACTCATCAATTTTTCTTTATCCTTATATATGTAAATATATAACGAATTTGCCTTACGTTTATTATACTTTTTTTACAAAAACCGGACAAAGTTAGCAATAATTTGCGGATTAATGACACATATACGATGTTTTTTACTTAAATTCGCATTCAAAAAGAAAAACGGCACCTGATTCACGCTCTATCAGCCACCGCTAAGAATATACAAACAACAAAAACATGAATATAGTTGAACGATTTCTAAGTTACGTATCCTTCGACACACAGTCGTCCGAAGACACCAATACAACTCCTTCCACTGACAAGCAACTCATCTTTGCGCAGCACTTGAAAGAAGAGTTGATAGCTGAGGGATTGCAAGATGTTGAATTAGACACATTGGGCTATCTTTATGCCACCCTACCCGCCAACACTCCAAAACCCATACCCACCATTGGCTTCATTGCCCACATGGACACCAGTCCTGATGCTTCAGGGAAGGATGTAAAGCCACGTATTGTAAAGAACTACGATGGTAGTGACATCGTCCTCTCAGAAGGTGTTGTCACCTCACCCACCAAGTTTCCCGAACTACTTGACCACAAAGGCGAAGACCTCATTGTGACCGATGGAACTACTTTGCTTGGAGCCGATGACAAGGCAGGAATTGCTGAAATCGTTCAAGCAATGGTCTATCTGCAACAACATCCTGAGATAGAACATGGTAAAATCCGCATTGGCTTCAATCCCGATGAAGAAATCGGGAAGGGTGCGCATCACTTTGATGTTGAGAAGTTTGGATGCGACTTTGCCTACACAATGGATGGAAGTGAAGTGGGTGAAATCGAGTTTGAGAATTTCAATGCAGCTTCTGCTAAGATCACCATTAATGGTTGTTCTGTTCATCCTGGTTATGCAAAAGGGAAAATGGTGAATGCCGCCCGCATCGCCACAGAGCTAGTCAGTATGTTACCAGCCAACGAAACACCGGAAACCACAGAAGGTTATGAAGGTTTCTTCCATCTCACCAACATCAGCGGCACGTGTGAAAAAGCCCAACTTTCCTTCATCATTCGTGATCACAACCGAGCATGTTTCGAGAACAGAAAGGCAAAAATATCAGATATCGTAGAAATCATCAATGAAAAATACGGGAAGGGTATAACGCAATTGGAAATAAAAGATCAATATTACAACATGCGTGAAAAACTGGAAGACAAGATGCACATCATCGAAATTGCCAAACAAGCCATTACTGCCGCTGGTATGACGCCAAAGATCCGTGCCATCAGAGGAGGGACAGATGGTGCACAACTCTCTTTCTGCGGGCTTCCCTGCCCCAACATTTTCGCGGGTGGTCTCAACTTCCACGGACCTCATGAGTTCTGTCCTGTGCAGAGTATGGAAAAGGCGATGATGACCGTGGTGAACATCTGTCAGATAGTTGCAAAAAAACTATAATGCCTCTTCCTCGTCTTCGTCATCGAAATCAAAATCAAAATCATTATCGAAATCAGAATCGCCCCAAAAGACTGGCTGGATAAAATCATCAAGATCACGACGTTCCTTTTTGGTGGGGCGTCCTGTACCACGTGCCCTACCAACAAAACCACTAATGCGATTCATTTCCAGGAGTTCAAGTTGTTCCTTTGTCGTCACATTTTCCAACACCTCCGGAACGAGTTTCGCACCCACACGGTTCTGAATGGCCTGTAAAATCTTGAAAGAGTATGTGATGGGAGGCTTGCGCACCTCTATCACATCACCCTCCTTCACCATCTTCGAAGCCTTCTGTTTCACACCACCTATAGTGACACGACCATTCTTACAGGCATCAGCAGCAATGGAACGTGTCTTGAAGATACGTGCAGCCCATAACCATTTATCAAGTCTTGCTTCCATGCTACTTCTTGTTATATTGATTCATCGTACGATCCAAACCCTGCAAACAAAAGCTTTTCATCATCTCGGCTACATACTCCAATTTCTCCTCGACAATCTTATTTTCTTCATCGCTGAACGCACCCAGAACAAAATCGACCTGTGCCCCCTTTGGAAAGTCGTTGCCAATGCCAAATCTAATGCGAGCATAGTTCTGGGTCATCATGCACGACTCTATGCTTTTCAGTCCGTTATGCCCACCAGCACCGCCATTTCCACGCATACGGATCTTACCAACTGGCAAACTAAGATCATCGACAATGACAAGCAGATTTTCCATCGGAATCTTTTCCTGCTGCACCCAATAGCGCACCGCTTGCCCCGACAAGTTCATGTAGGTAGAGGGTTTAAGCAGAGTGATTTCCGCATTCTTCACACGCGTCTTGGCAATGGCACCATAACGCTTATCCAGCCATTCTGCACCCTGCTTCTTGGCAAAGGAATCAACAACACGGAAACCAATATTATGGCGAGTGTCCATATATTCGTCTCCTATATTCCCAAGACCTACTATCAGATATTTCATACTGTAATCAACAGATTCTTGTTTCTTCTTCCGAAATAAATCCAACAACCACATATTATATAAATGAAGAGAGTGTACCAAGGGTCTGACGACCGCCGATACACCCTCATAGGATTTTCCTTTTCAATCAGGATTAGTCTTCTGATGATTCTGCCTCAGCTGCAGCAGCACGAGCAGCGCGAGTCATACGAACAGCACAAACGACAACTTCCTTAGAGGTAATAATCTCAAGACCTTCATAAGAAAGCTCACCGACCTTCATTGCCTTACCAAGTGCAAGGTTCGTTACATCAATGTCAAGTGTGTCTGGGAACTGAGTGTAGAGAGCCTTAACAGCCAACTTGCGAACATTGAGTGCCAACTTACCACCGGCACGTACACCCTCTGCAAGACCGTTAAGTTTCACAGGAATCTCAAACACAACAGGCTTATCTTCTGTAATCTGATAGAAATCAACGTGCACAGGACGATCGGTCACGAAATCACACTGAAGGTCCTTCAGGATAGCCTTAACAGGTGTGCCGTCAACGATGAGGTTCACGATGTAAACATTAGGAGTGTAAAGAAGCTTTGCCAACTCTTTCTCAGAGATCTTGATTGACTTTGCCACAGGAAGACCGTTCTCGCCCTTCTCTACTCCATAAAATACTGCTGGGATTTGACCAGCACGACGAAGGTCACGACTGGCCTTCTTGCCATACTCAGTACGAGTCTGAGCGTTAATTGTAATTTCTTTCATCTTAAAAAATTGTGTTACTATAAATTAAGTCATTGGCTTAATCTGCCATCACACGATGCCCTCCACAAAACGTGGGGCTTAATGTGTTGCCCAAAAAAGCGGCACAAAGGTACGACTTTTGCCCAAAGCGACAAAAGTTTTTCCCCTAAAAATCATTTTGTTTTTGCAATTCAGGACTTTTTCTGCCGTCAGAAGCGTCTTTTCGCCCCTATCACTTATCAGAAAATATCCTTCACCTTGTCCAAGAAGCTCTTCTTCTCAGCCTTATCGTCAGCATCAGCAGAATCAGCAACAGGCTCCGCAGCTTCACCTTCAGCAGCAACCGAGCTTGCTTCAGATGCTTCTTCCACAGGAGCCACAGCAGGAGCATTACCCTTTGCCACATCCAATGTTCTGGTCAATGCATCAACGAACTTCTCGTAATCTTCCTTATAGAGGAATAGTTTATGCTTCTCAAACACAAAACGAGGGCTCTCCATTGTACCCTCATTGATTTTCTTACTCTCCGTAATGGCGATATAGCGATCACCATTTCTGCTCTGCTTCACATCAAAATAATAGATGCGCTTGCCCGCCTTGACACTCTCTGAGTAAACCAAGTCTTTGTCTGTATCACCCATATTATCTTTTATTTTATGTATGTAAATTCATAAATTTGCTACAAAATTGTTACTTTTTTTTCGTTTACACAAGATTTTAAGCCGTTTTTTTTCATTTTCGTATAATCATTCTTGTAAAAAGACCTTTTTTTCAAAGAAATTCCCTAAATTTGCACTCAAATTGTTTACAACATCAAACAAAAAACAAAAGACACAAATATTTATTATTAATACAAAAAAGAAACACACAAAAAAAGAGTTTTTTGGCTTATGATAAACCGCACACTTATCCGTCTGAAAATTGTACAACTTATTTATGCTTTCTACCAAAATGGTGGCAAAAACCTAGACACAGCTGAGAAGGAACTCCTTTTCAGTCTATCCAAAGCATACGACCTCTACAACTACATGCTCCTACTAATTGTGAGCGTGTCACGTTACGCTTTTCAAGAGGTGGAACATAAAGAGCAAATCAACCGTGTTGGGCATATTGACGAAATAGTCAGTCATCGCTTCGCCGACAACCAGTTCGCTGCACAGCTTGAGAAGAACAAACAGTTGCAGGAGTTTATAGACACAAAGAAAAAGTCTTGGGACAACGACATCGACTACATCAAGAAACTCTATATTGACATTGTACAGAGTGAATACTACACAGAATACATGGCAATGGAGAAAGTCACTTATGCCGAAGACCGTGAACTGTGGCGTAAACTCTACAAGAACATCATCATGAAAGATGAGCGCATTGATGACATTCTCGAAGAACAGAGCCTTTATTGGAACGACGACCGTGAAGTGGTGGACACTTTCGTACTCAAAACCATCAAGCGGTTTGACCCTGCTAACGGAGCAAACCAAGAACTCGTACCCGAGTACAAGGACATTGAAGATCAAGAGTTTGCCATTCGTCTGTTCCGTCGAACCATCACGAACGACGAGTACTACCGTACCCTCATCAGTCAGTGCGTTAAGAATTGGGAATTCAATCGTCTTGCCTACATGGATGTTATTATCATGCAGATTGCGGTGGCTGAGTTGCTCAGTTTTCCACAAATACCTGTTTCCGTCACCATCAACGAATACGTCGAGATAGCCAAATGGTACAGCACTCCTAAGAGTGGAGGCTACGTCAACGGTATCATCGACGCTGTAGCAAAGAAGCTCAAAAGGGAAAATAAACTCACCAAGGCTTGACACACATTATTTAATATTAACAACTAAAATAAATAAACAATATGTTCACACTTATTCAAGCAGCACAAGGTGCTACAAAAGGTGGCTTCGACTGGAGCATGATCATTATGATTGTTGCCATGTTCGCCATCGTCTATTTTTTCATGATTAAACCACAGCGCAAGCGTCAAAAAGAAATTGAGAACTTCCGTAAGGGACTTACCATCGGCAGCAAGGTCATCACAGCCAGTGGTGTACACGGCGAAGTCAAGTCACTCAACGAGGGCACTTCATACCTCACTATCGAGATTTCCAAAGGTGTTACTGTGCAAATAGACCGTAACTACGTCTTTGCCGAGGGCACCCAACAGCCACAGTAATAAGGTCATAAATGGCACTCACCATTTGAGAATCCACCCATGCTGATGGACTTCGTTAATCTGATATTCAGGAGATTGCGATTGATTAAATTCGACCGCAATCTTCCTGTGTTTCTTATTTTCCTTGTTCTCTCCACCATCTTCTGGTTCTTGCAAACTATTCAAGAGACCACCGAAGTCATTCTCACCTATCGGCTCACCATTGAGGATCTTCCCAACGACATTGTCTTTACAGGTGATATGCCTTCCGAAATCAATGTCAACTATACCAGCAAGGGTTGGAACGCTTTCTATTACAAATTCATGCGTAACGATGCCCCTGAGCTCGTCATAAACTTCAAAGAAGTCAACCAAAAATCTGGCAAAGTCATCATTGATACAAACGTGCTCCGACGTGCAGTTCTGCGTCGCAAGCCTCAGGGCATGGACTTTAAATCAACCTCCCCCAGTAAAATAGAAGTATTCTATTCCAACGGACAGCACAAGCGCGTGCCAGTCATCTTCAATGGGCACGTCAGCACCACTGCTGGACGTTACCAATGTGGCACTATCCTTATGCCCGACTCCATTGACATCTATGCCCCCAAACACATCTATGGGAGCATCAACTACGTCAAAACTGAGAATGTCACTTACACCGACCTCGAAGACACTCTCCAAACCCGGCTTGCCCTCCTCGTACCACGTGGAGCCAAAGCCATCCCAGACTCTGTCGATGCCAACATCTGCGTTGACATCTTTACAGACAAGACTCTCCAGGCACCAATCTACAGCGAAAATGTGCCCCACAGCAAACTCATCCGCACCTTCCCCCCTAAGGTCAGCATTACCTTCCTTGTGAGTTCCACCCTATACGATGAAATTTCCTCTGACGACTTCCTGCTCGTCATCGACTATAAAGAACTACAAAACAGTCCTAAGCAATGTCGCGTCCATGTCCGACAAAAACCGTCAAACATACGCAACTTGCGCATTAGTCCAGAAACTGTCGAATACATCATAGAGCAATCTAACGAATGATACGCATTGGCATCACAGGAGGTATCGGCAGTGGAAAGACCTACGTCTGCCAACTGCTTAAGCAACGTGGCATTCCCGTCTATCACTGCGACGACGAAGCCAAACGTCTGATGACTGAAAGCCCTGTCATCCGCAGAAAACTGTGCGAACTCATCGGCAATGATGCATACATAGACAAAACATTAAACAAACCCCTCATCGCACAATATCTCTTTGCCAGCGATGATCACGCTAATCGCATCAACGCCATCGTCCATCCTGTTGTCCGACAAGATTTCCTCCAATGGACGAAGCGGCAGTTAGGAGCGCCCCTCGTCGCACAAGAGTGCGCCCTTCTTTTTGAGTCTGGCTTCCAAGACACTGTCGATTTCACCGTCGAGGTCTATGCCCCACTCTCCCTTAGGATTCAACGCACCACACAGCGCGACCATGCCACTCCAGAGCAGATTAAGGAACGCATAGCACATCAGATGGATGAAGAAGAAAAACGGCAACTCGCCGACTATTGCATTCTTAACGATGGCACCACCGATCTCAATGCACAAATCAGCCAGTTGCTCTCCCAATTCAACAACCAGAAAAAAAACAATAAACAGAATGATTAGAAAAATTCTCGCCATTTCAGGCAAACCAGGGCTTTATAAGCTCATCTCACGAGGCAATAAAAGCCTCATTGTAGAAACCGTCGATGAACAGAAGAAACGCATCCCTGCCTTCGGAGCTGATCGCGTCGTATCTCTCGGCGACATCTCCATCTACACCGACAACGATAGTGAGGTCAAACTTGCCAGCGTATTCGAGTCTATCAAACAGAACTACGGCGAAAAGCCTCTTGACCTCTCTGCAAAAAAAGCATCACAGGAGGATATCATTGCTTTTTTTGCCAAAGTGCTGCCAAACTACGACACGGATCGAGTACGTGTCAGCGATATGCGCAAGGTCCTTTCCTGGTACAATATCCTCACAGCCAACGGCATCACAGAGTTCGTCAGCCAAGAGGAAGAAACTGAGGGTGACACAGCAGAAAAAGAATGATAGATAGATTACCCAAAGACCCGTTCATGTTGGTGTCGAGCATCAACATGCTCCTCAGAGACGGAGAATTTGATTCTTTGGAAGAGTTGTGTGCCTACTTTGACTACGAGTTGGACGTCATGAAGGCAGAGTTGCTTGCAAGCGGCTATACGTACGACGAGGAGCAGAAGCAGGTGAAAGCTTGTTGAGACATACAAAAGGACAAAACAAAAAGAGAGGATGTGCTCGAGCACACCCTCTCTTTTATGGTTGATAGAAATGGTTTCTTATTTGAAAAGCAACTGTGCGAATTCATAGAGGCTACGACGCCAAGTGTGGAACTCGTGTGCTGTGCCTGGTGATTCATAACCAACAGCATTCATGCCGAGCTGCTCCTTGATGTTCTTAGCAGCTTCTACACAACCCATGTTCTCCTTGCCACCACCACTCATGAAGAGAAGTTTGGTGTTCTTAGCGAAACCTTCTGAGTTCTTCACCTGGTCAACACTCCAAGCACCGCTACTGAATGAACCTACATAAGCGAATTTGCCAGGATTAGCAAGAGTGACCTCACGAGCCTGCATACCACCCATTGAGAGACCTGCATATGCACGATGTGCAGGATCAGCAACCACGCGGTAGTTCTTCTCTACCATTGGCATGATATCATTGAAGAGCACATTCTTGAAATCTTCAGCAAAGCCGCCACCAAAACCACCAAAGCCGCCAAAGCCACCTTGTGGACGCTGACCACCCTGAGGACGCTGACCACCCTGAGGACGCTGACCACCCTGAGGACGCTGACCGCCCTGAAGACCTTGAGGCATCTCACCTGCTGGAAATGGTTTATTTGCATTCAGACCATTATCCATCACGACAATGAATGGAACAGCCTTCTTAGCTGCGATGAGGTTATCCAAGATAGAGGCAACATGACCCTGATATGGCCAGCTGTACTCGTTCTCACCCATACCGTGCTGCAGATACAGAACTGGGAACTTCTTGGTAGGATTAGTGAAGTACTCGTTAGGCAGATAAACGAAGCAACGACGCATCTTCTCTGTGTAAGAAGAATAGTAGTAAACCTCACCCATAGAGCCTTGAGGAACATTCTTCACCTGCCAGAAATCCTGGTCTTCAGAAGGAACCTCGATACCGCTACCCCAACGGCTTGCACCATAGTAGTAGAGACTTCCTGGATCGGGCACACTTGCTCCGTCGACATTCAACTGATAGTAGTGGAAACCTGGATCCTGAGGAGCAGAAGTACCTGTCCATACACCATTCTCGTCCTTGGTCATGGTATAAATCTTACCTGCAATGTCAAGACCTACCTTTGTAGCATTAGGAGCAGAAATCTGAGCACGAACTTGGCGCGCTGAATTCACCATAGGATACTGTTTGTTGTCCTGATTGCTTAATGCTGGTTTGAAGTCCTCTGATACAGCTGCTTCTGAGTCTACCCAAGGGTTTCCCTGGCCACGACCGCCAAAACCACCAAACTGTGCAGACGCTGTCAAGCTAACAAGCGTCATCAATGATAGAATAATTTTTTTCATGTGATTAGTAAAAAATAAAAATATAAATAATGTAAAAGTTATAACGTCTTTTTGACAGCATACACCCCTAAAGGTTTAAAAACAATAGTTGCCTTACACGATAAGACAACTATTGTTTTTACCATTCACTTGGAGCTGTTATTTAACGACCAAAGCCACCAAAGCCAAAGCCTTGTCCCTGAGGTGCTTTCTCTGGCTCACCGAAGAAGGAAGCCTCAGCATCCTTGTCGTTGAGTTTGAACACCATGAACTTAGGATTCTGCTCTGTGCAAGGAGCCCATGCGCCACCCTTAGGACCATTAGGATCGCTGTACTTAGCAAAGTTGGTCCAAGCAGTCAGCATCTTCTCAGAAAGATCCCAGTCACCCTTTGTCCAAGGACGCCAGCAGTGCTTGAGTGACTTGAACACGAACCAAAGGTCTGATGAGTGGAAAGCACCCTTCAAACGCTGAGTAACTTCTGGGTGAGAACCATCGTCTGGCAATGGACGTGCAAACTCATAAGCCCATGCCTTACCACCCTTCTGTGCACGAACTTTGCAGAACTCTGCAATGTTTGGAGCCATGTCGCCCATATCGTTGAGGGTGTAACCAATCATATAAGGAACGTCTGCCAATGTGCCTTCACGAGTAGCATCGTCAAAGCTCTTCACGCTGACATAACCATCGATCATTGGCATATAGCCCATGCCCATACGCATCATGCCGCCCATGCCACCACCTTGCTGGTTAGCGCTGTTCACTTGTGAGTAAATAGTAGGCAATGCGAAAACAGTCTCGGTTGAAGCCTGACGCATCTTCTGCAAGTCAGTCATACCAGCCCAGTCAAACATCTTCTTGGCGTTGTTGGCTGCATCTTCAACAGTGCCACCGCTGTAACGGCCACCCATCATGCCACCACCATTAGGATTAGGAATGCTAAGACCCTGAGCACTCATGATGACTGCCTTGTGGAACAAACCACGAGCCAGTGGAGACTCACAAAGGGTGCGCACGCTACCACCACCTGCACTCTGTCCGAAGATGGTCACGTTGTTGGGGTCACCACCAAACTGAGCGATGTTCTTCTTGATCCACTTGAGTGCCTCAATCTGGTCGAGGATACCATAGTTGCCTGATACCTTGTTGGGGCTTTCAGCTGCAAGATCTGGGTGACAAAGGAATCCGAAGATGCCAAGACGGTAGTTGATGGTTACGAGCACCACGTCCTTGGCACCCCACTCTTGTCCGTCGAACTCTGGCTCAGAACCAAAGCCCTCACGATAGCCACCACCATGAATCCACAGGGCAACAGGAAGTTTCTTGCTGGCATTGCCTGGAGCCTTTGTCCAGACATTCAGATAGAGACAGTCCTCGCTGAAGGCAGCCTCCTTGCCATAACCCCATTCCGTGTAGTAACCACCAGTGTACTGGATAGCCTGATAACTTGGACGGCCAAAAGTGTCGCAAATCTTCACACCCTTCCAAGGCACAACGGGCTGTGGAGCCTTCCAACGATTCTCTCTGATAGGAGGAGCAGCATAAGGAATTCCACGATAAACGAACACCTCAGGATGATCGTCAGCCTTCACGCCCTGCACCTGACCACCTTCGATAGTCAACACAGGATTGTTCTGTGCGTTGCCACTTGCACATGCGAGCAGAAATGACAAGCCTAAAAGAAGTTTTTTCATGTTAAAATAATGTTTAGGTTGTAAAAATAAGAATAGATATATTTGATATAAATTTTGATAGATAGTAACATCCGAGGGCAAAGATAGGAAGAATATCTCAAACAATCATCATTTTTGCCATAAAAGAATGAATTTATTTGTCCATAATGCATTTTTTTGCGATATTCGCAACGAAAATAACAATCCATCTATTTCCTATTTAATTATCAAACATCAAATGAAAAGACTCGTAACATTGTTGGCGACGATTGTCTGCCTCACGACAGCCTCTGCTGCCAACCCTATCATCAAAAACCTTGGAGAATCAAAGTACAGCATTGAAGCAGGTGACCTTTCTATGGTCATCAATGGTGCTGGAGGTGGAAAAATCCTTTCCTTTAAATATAAGGATGTGGAAGTCATCTCGCAATCCACCTTCCCTGAGAGTTTCGGAAGCACATTCTGGACAAGTCCTCAGAAGGAATGGAACTGGCCTCCTGTGCAGGAATTTGATAAACAGCCTTACACCGTGGAGGAGAAGGGCAATTCACTCGTGATGACCAGTAATGTGTCAGCACGCCTGAAGTACAAAATTCGCAAGGAATTCAGCGTGGATGCCAAGAGCAACGCCATCGTGGTCACCTACTCCATCATCAACGAATCTGGTGAGACTCGCAAGGTGGCTCCTTGGGAAATCACACGCGTTCCCAACGAAGGTCTGATTTTCTTCGATGCTCCCACCGACCAAATCACCCCTGCTGACCTCATGCCTTTCAAGTCAGAGTTTGGCATCTCTTGGTATCAGACAGACGAAGCTAACCAAAACCGCAAAATCAATGCTGACGGCAAGGGTTGGCTGGCATACCTGAACAACGGTCTGCTGATGGTGAAGAAGTTCCAAGACCTGAACACTTCACAGCCTGCTCCAGAGGAGGCAGAGATTCAGGTGTATGTGAACAGAGGCAAGAGCTACATCGAACTGGAAAGCCAAGGTGCCTACACAGAACTGAAAGCTGGCGAATCACTCGACTGGACTGTCAAATGGTTCCTGACTCCTTACGAAGGTGCAGCTCCATCCAAAGCCCTTCTGAAGAAGGTCAAGAAACTGGTGAAATAAAACCAACAACAATAAGAAAGCCATCAACACGAAACGCATGTTGATGGCATTCTCTTTTCTTTGAAAGTATTCAGCTACTACAGCACACCTTTGCTGCTGGGCAACTGGAACTTGTAGATATCACGCTTGACCGCCATCTTGATGCTGCGGGCAAGTGCCTTGAAGATTCCTTCAATCTTGTGGTGTTCATTATCACCCTCAGCTTTGATGTTGAGGTTCATCTGAGCCGCATCGCTGAAAGACTTGAAGAAATGGAGGAACATCTCAGTCGGCATGTCCCCTACCCGTTCACGCTTGAATTCAGCATCCCAAACGAGCCAAGCACGACCACCAAAGTCGAGTGCCACAGAACAGAGACAATCATCCATCGGGAGAGTGTAGCCATAGCGTTCAATGCCTCGCTTGTCACCCAAAGCCTTGCGGATACATTCACCAAGGGCAATACCCGTATCCTCAATCGTGTGGTGTTCATCCACATTGAGGTCTCCCTTCACCTGAATACGGAGGTCAATGGAACCATGCTTGCCTATCTGTTCCAGCATGTGGTCGAAGAAACCAAGCCCTGTGCTGATGTCACATTGCCCAGTACCATCAAGATTGAGGCTGATGTCGATGTCCGTCTCCTTGGTAGTGCGACGCACAGAAGCAGTCCTTTCGCCAGCAAAGAGAATCTCCGTGATTTCATCCCATGATTGCACGTTGTCACCCAGAATCAAGTATTTGCAACCCAGGTTCTGAGCCAATTGCTTGTCAGTCTCACGGTCACCAATCACGTAGCTGTTGGCAAGGTCGTACTCTCCTGTCATATACTTCCCCATCATGCCTGTTCCAGGCTTGCGAGTGGGCAAGTTGTCGGCAGGAAAAGAGCGGTCGATGAGGATGTCATCAAACGTGATTCCCTCTCCTTTCAGCGTGTTGAGCATCAGGTTGTGTGTAGGCCAGAAGTCTTCCTCTGGATAGGAAGCCGTACCCAGTCCGTCTTGATTGCTCACCATCACAAACTCGAAGTCAAGTTTGGTACGGATGAAGTTGAGGTTGCGAATCACGCCTGGAACAAACTGAAACTTCTCGAAAGAATCAATCTGTTCGTCAGCTGGCTCCACGAGGATGGTGCCATCGCGGTCGATGAATAATGCCGTCTTCATATACAATTTGACGATTTACATTTTACAATCTTTATTTCTCACACATATTGCCTCAATGCGGAGAGCAATTTGGTGTTCTCGTCTTTCGTACCTACTGTGATGCGGAGGCAATCACCACAAAGATGAACGCGGTTACGGTTACGCACAACCACCCCTTTCTGCACCAGATACTGATAGATGCCATCAGCATTCGTCACACGGGCAAGGATGAAGTTGGCATCTGTAGGATAGACCTTCTTGCAGATGGGCAGGAGGGCAAGAGACTTCATGAGTGTTCCACGCTCCTCGAGAATCATGGTGATGTGGCGTTGCAACAACGTTGCATTGCTCAGCACCTCCAGACCTTTCTTCTGGGTGAGCACATTCACATTGTAAGGATACTTCACTTTGTTGTAAAGTCCAATGATTTCCGTGCTGGCAAATGCCATACCCAGACGGATACCTGCTGCTCCCCACGCTTTTGAGAACGTGGCAAGAACGATGAGGTTGGGATATTTCGGAATGTCGAAGCGGAAAGGCCGCTGGGATGAGAAGTCGCTATAAGCCTCATCTACAATGACGATGCCCTGGAACTGCTCGATGACCTTCTCAATCTTGGCACGTTGAAAAGCATTGCCTGTGGGATTGTTGGGCGAACAGATGAAGATGATTTTTGTGTTCTCATCACACGCAGCCAACAGCGCATCGGGATCAATGTCGTAGTTCTCATCAAGTGACACCTTGCGATATTCCACATCGTTCACATCGGCACATACCTCATACATGCCATAGGTGGGGTCGATGGCCACCACATTGTCTTTGCCTGGACGGCAGAAGATACGGTATGGCAAATCTATCGCCTCGTCACTACCATTGCCCAGGAAGATATTGCCTACAGGGACACCCTTCATGGGAGAAATCGCCTGCTTCAGTTCTTCCTGCAATGGATCAGGATAACGGTTCACGCCGTTGGGATAAGGGTTCTCGTTGGCATCGAGGAAAGCATCAGCCTTCACACCCTTAAACTCGTCACGAGCGCAACTATATGGTTTGAGCGCCCAAATGTTGGGACGCACTAATTCTTGTAGTGGTTTCATAATGATTGAAGTCTTACAGTCATTGCATTTTTGTGAGCATCCAACTGCTCAGCCTCTGCCATCAGTTCAACAGCACGACCGATAGAACGGATACCCTCTGCTGACAATTCTTGGAAAGTAATCTTACGGCAGAACGAATCGAGGTTCACACCGCTGTATGCCTTGGCGTAGCCAGATGTGGGAAGTGTATGGTTCGTACCCGAAGCATAGTCACCAGCCGACTCACAAGAGTAGTTGCCGAGGAACACGCTACCAGCATTCACCACCCTATCGGCAAAGGAAGCATAGTCCTTGATGGCGAGAATTAGATGCTCAGGAGCATACTCGTTCGTCATCTTCACCACCTCTTCTAGATTCTTCACAATGATGAGCTTGGAATACTGAAGGGATTGTTCTGCTATCTCCTTGCGAGGCAACAAAGCCAATTGTCTGTCCACTTCTGTATTCACCTTCTCAGCCATTGCTTCTGAAGTCGTGATGAGGATGACCTGCGAATCCACACCATGTTCTGCCTGAGAGAGCAAGTCGGCAGCCACGAACACAGGATTTGCCGTATCGTCAGCCACTACCGCCACCTCAGAAGGACCAGCAGGCATGTCAATCGCCACTTCATGCAGGCTCACCTGTTGCTTGGCAGCCATCACAAACTGATTGCCTGGTCCGAATATCTTGCTGACTTTGGGTACAGATTCCGTACCATAAGCCATCGCACCAATTGCCTGAACACCACCCGCCTTGAAGATTTTGCTGACACCAGCCACTTTTGCCGCCATCAGAATGGCAGGATGCACTTTGCCCTCACGGTTGGGAGGTGTACAAAGCACAATCTCCTGGCACCCTGCAATCTTAGCAGGTGTGGCAAGCATCAACACCGTCGAGAACAAAGGTGCCGTGCCTCCAGGGATGTAGAGACCCACCTTTTCAATCGCCACCGACTTCTGCCAGCACACCACCCCTGGAGCAGTCTCCACCTTCTCTCCTTCAAACTTCTGAGAGGCATGGAACTTCTCAATGTTGGCATGAGCAAGGTTCAATGCTTCCTTTAAGTCATCAGATACAAGTGCTTCTGCCTCAGCAATTTCTGCTTCAGATACAGTCAAATAGTCAAGCTTCACCTTATCGAACTTTTCTTCAAAAGCCTTCACAGCCGAATCGCCATACTGTCGAATCTGGTCGAGTACTGTCTGCACAGTCTCACGCAGTTCAAAAGCATCACGATGCGGACGTTCGAGCAAGGTTGCCCACTCCGCCTGATTGGGATATTTAATGATGTTCATTTTCAGTCAACTTACAAAATCATTTTCTCAATAGGTGTCACCAAGATGCCTTCTGCACCCAGAGCCTTCAACTGACCCACAATTTCCCAGAAGTGCTTCTCATCAAGAACAGCATGAACAGAACACCAGTCCTCGTCTGCCAATGGGATGATTGTCGGGCTTTTCAAACCAGGCAACACCTTCACGATTTCAGCCAGACGTGCCTTAGGCGCATTCATGCGCACATACTTCTTGTCTTCTGCAATCAGCACAGAATTGATACGGAAGAGAAGGTCTTCCAGAATAGCCTTCTTCTCCTCGTCCAGATTCTTGTTGCCAATGAGGAGCGCTTCACTCTTCATCACCACTTCCACTTCCTTCAGGTTGTTGCTGACCAGCGTGGAACCAGAGCTGACAATGTCGAAGATACCATCAGCCAAGCCAATGCCTGGTGCAATCTCCACAGAACCCTGAATGACGTGGATATCGGTCTTCACACCCTTCTCCTCCATGAATTTACGGAGAATGACAGGATAGGAAGTGGCAATCTTCTTGCCATTGAACCACTCCACACCTGGATAGTCAATAGCCTTAGGAATTGCCAATGAGATACGGCACTTGCTGAAGCCAAGACGCTTCACAATGTCGGCATTCTCGTTGCGTTCTACAAACTCGTTCTCACCCACAATACCCACATCTGCCACACCATCAGCTACAGTCTGTGGAATATCATCATCACGGAGGAAGAGCACCTCCAATGGGAAGTTAGATGCCTGAACAAGCAAAGTGCGCTTGCTTGAACTCACCTTGATGCCAGTCTCCTTCAGGAGATCCATCGTGTCTTCGAAGAGACGGCCTTTTGATTGTACTGCTATACGTAACATATATGTTGTTTTTTATATTTTCAAATTATCTTTCTATAACCTTTAACCCTTAACCTTTACAAAATCGCTCCCTGAATTGTCATGATTGACTTATTCGACGGGATATAAGTGGCAATCAGAGGACGATGTCGATCCGGCTCATCGTGTCGGAAGAATTCCAAGATGGAACTGAACGGATAACGGCTTGTATCGAATACAATGTAATCGTAATCCCTATACAGTACATCGGTACTAGGTATATCTCCCAACTTAGAATGGAACACATCATACTTGAGCCGATGCTTCTCCGCAATACTCTTCATATCGGCAAGGTTGCGTCCATCGCTCACGATCAAATATTTCTTCCTTCTCTTCTTATCCCGTTTGCGTGACAAGGCATAAATCTTCTCCATCACATAGGACATGAGACCCTTCATGGCTATCACCAACGTAATAAACATCGAGTAGATGATACTATAATGAGAGAAGTGTTTCTTGAAGAAAATCACCATCGCCTTGTAAAAGGTGTTCACATACTTGATGGAATCCTTCTTCGTACTCTCACCCTTGTAGTGCAATATCTGCGTCGGGATATAGTAGTTTTGGTAGCCAGCCTTCAACACACGGTAACTCAAATCAATGTCCTCACCATACATAAAGAACGACTCATCCAACAGCCCCACTTTATCCAATGCTTCCTTACGGATAAACATAAACGCGCCACTCACGATCTCTATTGGATTGATGGACTGCTTGTTCAGATACTGCATATAGTACCTGCCAAACAAGCGGCTCTTTGGGAACAGCGAACCCAATCCGGTCATCTTGCAGAACGCCACGAAAGGAGTCGGTACTCCACGACGGGATTCTGGTGCAAAAGAGCCATCCACCTTCAACATACCCACACCACAAATTCCTGCCTTAGGCGTCTTGTCCATAAAGTCAATGCACTCTCTCAAGGTGCGCTCACCAATAAAGGTGTCAGGATTCAGCAGCAACACATATTCTCCCCTAGCCTCCCGCAAAGCCTGATTGTTGGCACGAGAGAAACCCACATTCTCCTTATTCTCAATGTAGCGCACCCAAGGGAACTTCCCCTTCAGGTAGCTCACAGAGTCATCAGTGCTGTTGTTATCAACCACAAACACTTCACCACCCACTCCCGTCAACGCCTTCTCCACCGAAAGCAAACATTGCTCCAGGTAATAGCGGACATTGTAATTAACTATGACGATGGAGAGTTTCATCTATTCGTTATTTACCTCCTCCAGATAAGAAGAAATCTTTGATTCAGAGGGCCAGCAGTAAATAGTGGCACTCAGAGCGACCAAGGCACAAAACGCACCGCTGACGCTGGTGGCAAGGTAATAAACCGCCACGCTGAACACAGCAGCGATACACAAAATGCCCATCCGCACAACACTCCATATATGATAAGACCGCAAAGCCTCGTCATTGTTCATGCGACGCAATCCCCTGGTGGTGTTCAAAGTGAACAAGCGAATCGCCAACGGAATGCCCAGAATCGTCAACACCACAGCGGCAATGTTCAGTTTCACCTCCTCGGGAGACTTGGGAGCCACCAAACCATTTGGTATCACATCCATTTCACCCAACACGACAGCAGCCACCACAATCAACCACACAACCACCATCTCTATTTTCAAAATCCTTAAAAGCTTTTGTATATATTTTACCATAATCTTAAAATAATCTCACTCAAAATCTCAAACCTCAAATCTCTTATCGTATCTTTAGCACGCTTGGCTTGCCAAGAAACCTCAAACCTCAAATCTCAAATCTCAAACCTCAAACCCCTACTTTCCCGTAAACGGCACTCTGTTCACCAACGAACGTCCCAGCGTCACCTCATCCGTGTATTGCAACTCGTCATTGATGCTCATGCCCCTCGCCAACACCGTCAGCTTCAGGTCAGGATATTTCGACAACTTGCGGAAGATGTAGAAATTCGTGGCATCACCCTCCATCGTCGAGCTCAAGGCAAAAATCACCTCATCCACACCCCCTTTGTCCACTCGCTCCACCAAGCTGTCAATCTCCAACTGGTTCGGTCCCACACCATCCATCGGCGAGATCACACCACCCAGCACATGATACAGACCACGATACTGTTGTGTCTGCTCTATCGCCATCACATCCTGCACATTCTCCACCACGCAGATGATGGAACTGTCCCGATGTGGATTCGCACAAATCTGGCAGACATCGTCATCGCTGATGTTGTGACACACCTCGCAGTAATGCACTTCGTGGCACAACGTCGAGACGGCATCCGTGAAAGCATCAATCTTGCCGACATCCAAGCGCAGCATATGCAGCACCAGCCGCATTGCTGTCTTACGCCCGACACCTGGCAGTTTTGAAAACTCATCCACAGCACGTTCCAACAATGCCGACGAATACTGCTCGCTCATTTCTCTTCTTTCCCTTTTTCTGAAATCAGATGCAAAGGTACGGAAAAAAAGTGAAAAGTGAAGAGTGAAGAGTGAAAAATCTAAGTTTCTCTTGCCAATAGGCTTGCTAATGTAGATTTTTCACTCTTCACTTTTCACTTTTCACGAACACCTTGGTTATTTCCTTTTCTTCGAAAAGATTCCGAACACTTTATGGAATGCCGTCGCTGTTTTGTAGGCAGAAATGGCATAGCCGACATAGTTCAAGTACTTGTTGGAGGAATCGAGGAAAATATGTTCAGGATGATACCAGAAATAATCGGCAGCATCATTCTTCAGCTGATTCACGCCGTAGTCAATCTGTTGCCTTGCATGCTCCTTCTCTTTGCGGATGTCCTCCAGCGAAGCAAACTTCTTCTTTCTCATTCCTCACCTCCTTCCTCTTCGTATTCGTCCAACTCACGCACGAGACTCTCTGCCAGCTTGCGAATCTGCTCATCCTTATAGCCCTTGCTCTTCAGCATCTGCTCCGTCACCGTCGGCACATTCAGCAACTGCTCGCTGAACATTCTCACCAACGGGTTCTCAATCAGAGGCTTCTTCAGCAAGAACGCCAACAAGATAAGCAGCACCAGCACGCCACCCACGATGTAGTAGCTCAGCATCTCATTCTCTGTCCACACAGTCAAGGTCTTCACCAAACCCGTGCTCAGGAAGAAGATGGCGCTGGTCGCCAATGCAAACGTCACGGCAGCCAACAGCACAAACGTGGTCACCATCGTCAAGCGCTCCGTCGCCTCCAGGCGAAGGTAACGCTCCACACGGTAAGCCACCCTGCGGATATCGTCCGCCATTCTATTGGATGCGCTCATGGCAAGTCTTATTCAGCATCGAAATCCTCAGCAGGAACACACTCCCGCTTTCTTCCGATGTTCTTGATTTCCTCCACCAAATTCTCGAAAGCCTCCTTGTCAAGCTTGATACCACGCTTCTCCAGAGCTTCCTTAATCTTAGCACGCTGGTCTTCACCCTTTTCAGGAGCAAAAAGAAGACCTAACGCTGCTCCAGCAATAGCACCGCCAACAAAAGCAGCCGCTAAAGCAAAACCATCACCTTTTGTCATAATCAGATACGTTTTAAAGGTTGATAAATAATGTTAATTTTACAATTTCGGGGGCAAATATAAGACATAATCCACAAAAAGCAACACTTTTTGGGATGTTTAACTTTTTTTTGCACACATCTCCTTTGCAATATGGCAAATATGCCCTATCTTTGTAGGAAATACAAGACATCATTCAATCATCTAATTATAAAACGAGAAAATTATGAGAAAAAGTATTTTGATGGGTTTAGCATTCGTTGCTGCCCTTGCCTTCGTTTCATGCAAATCATCTGAAAGTAGCTACAAGAAGGCATACGAAAAAGCTAAGGCACAGGAGATGGCACAAGCCAACAGCACCGACCAAGTTGAGTCAGCCCCAGTGACTGTGACACCTGTCGTCACCACCCCTGTCACTACAGCAGCCAACACAGAGAACGACCGTCAGGAGCGTCTCACCGTCATGAATGGTGGCACTCTCAAGGCATTCAACGTAGTTTGTGGTTCTTTCAGCAATGTTGACAACGCCAACAACCTCCGCAACACCCTCGTTGCCAAAGGTTACTCTGCACAAGTGGCACAGAACCCAGAGACAGGCATGTATCGCGTCATCGCTTCTTCATTCGACGATCGCGCTTCAGCTGTTCAGTCTCGCGACCAGCTTCGTGGCACCTACCCCGACGCTTGGCTCCTCTACCGCACTTACTAAGCCAACACAATATTCATCATACAAACGCCAGCCCCACTCCAAACGGAATGGGGCTGACTTGTTATTGGATGTGGGAGATTGCGAACTAGTGATTTTTGCGCCACTCTTTGGTCCGCACCTTGATGTTCTTTTGCAGACACTCGCTGTAGAGCCAAGGTTCACAGCTATGGATGTCACCCACGTTCAGGAAGCCACGAAACGGAGGATATTCTGAGGCGCTATAGTTAGTGGCGACGAGGACGTGATACTCTGGTGAAACGGCGATGGTGATAGTGTCGTGCAACGTGGCAGGCGTGGCGTCGGTACACCAGTTCACAGGGTTGATACAGATGTCAGAGCCAGCGATGAGAGGCAGCACATACTTCACGTCTTTCACTGTGTTGTAACAAATGGTGACGCCCGTGTCCGTCTCACCCTCAGCAGGGCGAATGTGACTGCATGCAGCCATGTCAGCATTGGTCACTTTGTAACCCAAGACATAGGCGGCTGCCAGTTGGCTATACGTCTCGTCGTCAATATGCTTCAGTAGTTCCACCACCGCCAAACCGCCCTGACTGAAACCTACGAGGATAAGCGGGCGCGACTGGTCACGCTGGGCTTGGAAGTGGTCGAAAGCTTTACAGACATCCTCCATCGGCAGACGGGTACGCTGATAGACGGTGTCCTCGTTATTCGTCATGAACGCCTGGATGGTCGTATGGCGATAGAAAGGTGCATAAAAGCGGTTACCAGGCGACATATAGGCAGCCACCTTCTTCAGTTCCAAGTCAGCCATGTTGGCGCGATGCTTGGGGTTCCACACGTCGGCATAGTGACAGATTTGTCCGTCCTCCGTCGTCCAGTCGTCTTCCCACGTCGATACCACATAGAACACATCGGCTCCCGTGCCGTCCGCATCACCATCGGCAGTCACCCACATGGTTGCGTCGTCGTAATTGGGTGCCTGAGGGATATACTGCGTCCCGATAGTTGTGCCAGATGTATGATCGTCGTTCACCCCACAAGATGCAAACGCTGCTGTGCCACAAATAACGAGAAAGGCAACGAACATCCACAAATGCTTTCTATTCATATCTTATTTATTCATTTAGGTTGTCATAGGATTTTATTGATTGGGCAACTTGCTCGTATAACGAATAAGTTTTGCAAAGTTAAACATTCTCTCCAATAGGAACAAGGGAAATAGCAACAAAATGAACCTCCATCTTCATTTCTCAAACTGGTTTGGGAGAAATCACCTTCAACTTCTCCATTCACCAAAGCCAATTTTCTTCTTTTTTCAATAAGCGGCACTTATTCCTGAATAAGGGCAGGTTATTGCTCAATAAGGAACGCTTATTATTCAGCAGAGGCAGGTTATTGGAAATAAGCCTTGTAGAGAAAACACGTTAGCGTTTCAGCGTTTCAGTGGTAATTTGAGGGTTTCACTCTTTCTTATAATATATATAATTATTTAATTATTAATAAGTTATATATATAAGAAGAATTGAAACACTGCTTACCCCCTAGCTGAAACGCTGAAACGTGAAACGCTTTTCCTACAACCATTTATACCTAAAAGTCTGTAAGTCAATGGAATACAATATCATAAAGCCCTCTGTTCCTATGATGCCAAACCTTAGAAAAGGGACAGATTGTATCAAAAACAGGCTCTTTTGGGGGTCAAAAACAGGCAAAAACCCTTCATTTTGATGCATTTTATGCCACTTTCTGCACACGAAGGCTTTCCAAAAAAACAGTATCAAAATCACATTTGGAGGGGTATTTGTAGTCAAATGGCTCCTCTCAACACAAAAAGTGTAGGTTCATTACTAATAATTGTCCCTTTGAACCTACATTCGCACCCTCCCCGAGCCTGCACTTGTTACTACGAGGAAGCTACACTTGTACCCTCGTGAGTCCACAAAAACGCCTCTGACCTACTCGCTTTAAAACAACACCGTTGTTTTGTCTTTCCCACATCGATGTTTTGATACAACAACGGCGTTGTTTTAAGTTGCTGACGGCATCGATGAAAAATAAAAAGGGTTTTATTTTGTATTTCGCTCATTTTTTCGTAACTTCGCACTATAAATCATACATGAAATGGAAAAACTGCTTCAAATCACAGAGGACATCAGCGGCATCGTGTGGGGATGGCCGATGATCATTCTCTTGCTTGGAACACATATATTTCTGACTTTCAGGTTGAAGTTTCCGCAAAGGAAGATTGTGACGGCGATAAAGTTGTCGCTGAAGAAGGACAAGGGTTCAACGGGTGACGTGAGCCAGTTTGGCGCGTTGGCGACTTCGTTGGCTGCCACGATTGGAACGGGAAACATCATCGGTGTGGCAACGGCTGTGAGCCTGGGTGGTCCTGGTGCTGTGTTGTGGTGCTGGCTGACGGGTGTGTTCGGCATCGCCACAAAGTATAGCGAGGGATTGCTTGCCATCAAGTACAGGGTGAAGACGAAAAACGGAAAGATGCTGGGTGGTCCCATGTATGCGTTGGAGAAAGGATTGGGCATGAAGTGGCTGGGCGTGCTGTTCTGCGTGTTTGCAGCGGTGGCTTCGTTCGGCATTGGCAACACGGTTCAGGCGAATGCCATCAGCGAGAACCTCTCGTTGGTGATGCAGGACTGGATGGACCCTGAGCGGACGAAGATGGTGACGGGCTTTGTGCTGGCGGCTTTGGTGGGATTCGTGGTGATTGGTGGTGTGAAGAGCATCGCACGCTGGTGCACGGCTTTGGTGCCGATGATGGCGGTGCTGTATGTACTGGGATGTATATATATATTATGTGTGAATCATGCCTACCTGATGGATGCCCTTTCGCTCATCTTCCGCGAGGCTTTCTCACTGAAGGCTGTGGGTGGCGGTACGGCTGGAACCGTCCTGATGGTGGCAGCGAGATATGGTATTGCCCGAGGATTGTTCTCGAACGAGTCGGGTATGGGTTCGGCTCCCATCGTGGCAGCGGCTGCTCAGACGAAGAACCCTGTGCGTCAGGCTTTGGTTTCCTCCACAGGCACGTTCTGGGACACGGTCATCATCTGTGCCGTCACAGGTTTGGTCATCGTGTCGAGCATCATCGCCTATCCTGAAATCAGTCAGGAAGATGGTGGCATGCTGACGAAGAAGGCGTTTGGCATGATTCCTTATGTGGGCACGCCCATTCTGACCTTCGGCATCATCACGTTTGCCTTCTCCACCATCTTAGGTTGGAGCTACTATGGCGAACGCGCAATGGAATATCTGGCAGGAAAACACAGTATCGTGTTCTATCGCATCCTGTACATCCTGCTGGTGTTCGCTGGTTCGACCATGAGCCTCGCTTTGGTGTGGAACCTGGCAGACATCATGAACGCGTTGATGGCACTTCCGAACCTCGTGTCGCTGTTGCTGTTGTCGGGCGTGATTGCGAAAGAGACACAGTATTATCTGTGGGACAAACATTTGGATGAGGAGAGTTGAGGGTTGAGATTTGAGGTTTGAGGTTGGAGATTTCTTGGCAAGCCAAGCGTGCTAAAGATACGATAAGAGATTTAGTGAATGTAAGATTAAGGTGATAAAATTATGATACAGGACCTTTGTATTATCATGCTGACGGCGGGCATCACGAGCCTGTTGTTCAAGTTATTCAAACAACCTGTCGTGTTGGGATACATCGTGGCTGGTATGTTGGTGGGACCTCACGTGTTGGGTGAGGCTTGGGTGAACAATAATGAGAACGTGGAGACGTGGGGCGAAATTGGTGTGCTCTTCCTGCTGTTCAGTCTCGGATTGGAATTCTCGTTCAAGAAACTGCTCAAAGTGGGCAGCACGGCACTCATCGGCGCAGGCGTCATTGTCGTGGGCATGATGATTGCCGGTATGGTGACCGCTCATCTGTTGGGATGGGGAGGCATGAATGCCATCTTCCTGGGCGGTATGCTCTGTATGTCCTCCACCACGATTGTCTTCAAGGCGATTGAGGAAGCCGGATTGCGCAGTCATCGCTTTGCTGGTGTGTGCTTTGGCATCCTCATTGTGGAAGACTTGTTTGCTGTGGTGCTCATGGTGTTGCTCACCTCCATCGCTGTAAAGAACGAGTTTGAGGGCAGGGAACTGTTGTGGCAAGTTGGAAAACTGGTCATGTACATTGCCCTGTGGTTTGTGTTGGGCATCACGCTGATACCCACTTTCCTCAAGAAGTTCAAGAAGCATCTTAACGACGAAACACTCACCATTTTCTCCATCGGACTCTGTCTCGGCATGGTGCTGTTGGCTGTGCATGCAGGTTTCAGCAGCGCGCTGGGTGCCTTCATCATGGGTTCTGTGTTGGCAGAAACAATTGATGCCGAACGCATTGAGCATTTGGTGCAACCGATCAAGAACATCTTTGGTTCCATCTTCTTCGTGTCTGTCGGCATGATGATTGACCCTGCCCTACTCCTGCAATACTGGCTCCCTATCACCATCATCACGTTTGTGGTGATTATCGGACAAATCTGCTTCGGCAGTTTCGGAACCCTGCTTTCTGGTCAACCACTCAGAGTGGCATTGCAGACAGGTTTCTCGCTGGTGCAGATTGGTGAATTTGCCTTCATCATCGCAGGTCTCGGACAGAGCCTGAAGGTGACGGACAACAGCCTCTACCCCATCGTGGTGGCAGTCAGCGTCATCACCACGTTCCTGACGCCCTACATCATGAAACTTGCCTATCCTACACTCGCTTTCCTCGAAAAGCACATGAGTGAGGAAACCAAGAAAATGCTGGAGAGCTACACCGAAAAGCGGCAATCCAACAGGGATCGAAACAAGGCATCGTGGGCTGCCCCCACCATCCGAATCTTCAAGCTGATTTTCATCCACATCGCGATGGCACCTGGCATCAACAAATTCCTGCAACTCTTCAACGAGAATCTTTATGCCCGTGAACGGTTGGCAGAATCGAAGCGAGGTCTGGAACGCGAAGTGGAGAATACGCTGATCAGCCTCGAAATGAATATCGCTGAAGTGGATGTGCCTGTGAACTCTGCCTTTGCAGGAAAAGCACTGAAAGACCTGAATATCCGAAACATCACAGGTGCCAACATTGTGCGTATCATTCGTGGCGGCATCAACATCAACATTCCTGGTGGGAGCCATCGCCTCTATCCTGGCGACCGCATCATCTTGGCAGGTTCCGACACCGATGTGGCTGCTTTCCAGAAGATGCTGGAGACTAGTCTCGCCCCCACCAAGGACGTGAGCAACGTGAACACCAACATCGTGTTGGACAACTTCACCATTGCCGCTGATTCGCCCCTGTGTGGCAAGAGCATCATCAAGTCAGGCATTCGTGAGAAAGGAAATTGCATCGTCATGGGACTCATCAGACCTTCAGAAGACTTCTACACCAATCCCGACCCCAACCTCATCATACAGGAAGAGGACATCATCATTGTGGCGGGTGAACAACAGAAAATGCAGGATTTCTTTGCCCAAGCAGCAATTTCCAATCCTAAAATTTGGTCATAAACGGAAAAGGTCGTACCTTTGCCGCCACTTATCACTCGGGGATGACTGGATTTGACAGCAAGCCGAGGTGGTACGTAAGCATGCAGAGAGTCGATGCCCCTCTCTCAAATCTCAGACATCAAAGAATTAATTGGCGAAACTCGTTACGCTCTCGCTGCTTGATCGAAGCTTAGTAAATCGAGCCTAATTCCCTCGCTAGGCGTGGGAACGAGACATCGCCCAGAAAGCCATCCGTCCTGAGGCGTTCTGATCAGCGGTGCTATAAATTCAGGAATAGTCGACAGTAGCCTCGTGCTGCCGATGAAACTTTAGAGGATAAGGGTACAGTTGGTGGTCTTGGTCTTGCTGTATCACGAAAACCAAAGGCAAGAATAAGCATGTAGAAAGCGTATGGCGTCCTTGTTTGGACGAGGGTTCAATCCCCTCCATCTCCACAAAATGGCACAACTTCGGTTGTGCTTTTTCATTTTATGGAGATAGGGGTTTGAACCTTTCATTGTTTTTTTGGCCCCTCCATCTCCACAAACAAAAATTAGACAAACAAAAAAAGGCTCAACTTGAACGGTTGAGTCTTTTTGTTGGAGGTGCGTACCCGATTCGAACGGGTGTACACGGTTTTGCAGACCGTTGACTAAGCCACTCATCCAACGCACCATGTGGGGGCTTGTTCCCAATTGCGGGTGCAAAGGTAGTGGAAATTTTAGACTATACAAAATAAAATGGGGGATTTTTTTGCAGAGGTGTGTTTTTTTGCCTAATTTTGTCACGGATTATGAAAGAAGTACAGGAGAAAGTCAGGAATTTCATCGGCACGCACCAATTGTTGAGTAAGGGTGCACGCGTGGTGGTCGGCTTGAGTGGTGGCCCCGATTCTGTATGTCTGGCTCGGATGTTGGACAGCTTGGGCTATGAGGTGGTGGCGATGCATTGCAATTTCCACTTGAGGGGCGAGGAGAGCATGAGGGATGAGCAGTTTGTGAAGAATCTCTGCCAACAAATGAACTGGAAACTCTATCGGACTGACTTCGACACTGAGTCATACGCTCGTCAGCAGGGCATCAGCATAGAGATGGCCGCACGTGAATATCGGTACGATTGGTTCCATCTGCTAAAGAAAGAAGTGGGAGCTGAAGCGATTGCCGTGGGACATCATCAGGATGACAACGTGGAGACGTTGATACTAAATCTGACGAGGGGAACAGGCATCCGAGGATTGTGTGGCATGCAACCCAAGAATGGGGAGGTCGTTCGTCCGTTACTATGCCTGACCAGAGAGGAGATTCTTTCTTATTTGCAAAACATCGGACAAGAATATGTGACCGACCACACCAACTTGGAGGACGAGTATGCTCGAAATAAGGTGCGACTGGATGTGTTGCCTCTCTTGGAATGCATCAATCAGGGAGCCGCCAAAAACATCGCTTCGACAATGGAGAATCTGAACGAAGTGATGAAGGTGTATCAGGAAGCGATGAAGGATGCCATCAACCAATGTGTTGAACAAAGGGAGAACGGAGAGATTTTCATCTCCATTGAAACACTCAAGGGACTTCCCTCCCCTATTTCGGTGCTGCATGAGGTGCTTTCTCCTTTCGGCTTCAACAAGGTACAAATGAAACAAATGCTGGCTGCTCTTAACGAAAGCGGCAAAGTGTTTACAGCCGAAGGAAGGAGAGCCTTGATTGACCGACAATCCATCATTGTGGAGGCAGCACAATACCCGATGCCCAATATCAGCATGGAGGAGATTCCCATTGAAGACCTGACCATCGAGAAAAATCCACGTTATGCCTATCTCGATGCCGACAAGTTGCATGGAGAATTGACCTTGCGTACTCCCCAAGAGGGTGACACATTTGCTCCTTTTGGCATGGGTGGCAAACGAAAACTCCTCAGCGATTTCCTGACTGACCAGAAGCTCAATCTCTTTGAAAAAGAAAAGCAACCTCTTCTCATGGATGGAGAAGAGATTGCATGGGTCGTCGGAAGACGTAGTTCCGAACTGTATCGGGTGGATAGCCAAACAAAACGAGTGGTTATCCTATGCCTAAAGTCAGGGCAAAAATAATGACACAGATATAGTTGAAGAAGATGATGGTCATGAAGGTGTCCATGTCGTTCTTCAGATAGCCCGAAGAAGTGAACTGTTCAGAAATGAACTTCTTCCTGCCAATGTACGGATGCACGAAACGCTCCATCAGCCAATAGAACAAGAATCCAAGGATGGCACCGATAAAGAAACCCACACAGACATCACCCAGATAATGCACACCCAGATAGAGGCGTGTGAAGGTCGTCGTGAGTGACCAAAAGAAAAGGGTAACCGTCACCTTGGGACTCCGGAACAGCCAAGCAAGGAACATCGCCACACACATAGTGTTGCAGGCATGGCCCGAGAAGAAGCCAAAACGTCCCCCACGATAGTCACGCACCACATCAACCAGATACATCAACTGAGGATCTTGCGTGGGACGCCAACGCTCCACCATCGGCTTGACCAATCCTGAACAGATACGGTCTGCCACAAAGATGAGCAACGCAATCGTGACATAAACCATCACCGCCTCTTTCCAAGTGTTGTTCTTGAAAATGATGATGAGCAACGTGATAATCACCACTGTCCACGAGAACGTATTGGTGACAGTGTACATCACATTGTCCCAGAAAAGGCTGTCGCTGCCGTTGATGGCAAGCGTGAGCTGATGGTCAAGTTCGTTGAGTTCGTTCATATTGTTGAGGGCTGAGAGCTAAGTTAAATCACTTCGAGAGTATTGACTGGCACCCAACCTTGCTTGCCTTCTTCAAATTTCACTTCCATCCAATCCTTCATCGAACTATCCAGAATCTCCACCTTTGAACCTTCATGGATGAGGAAGAGGTCGGTGCTGGTTTCGCTGGGCGAACTCTTCACCGTCACGGCTGGGGCAAGGATAATGGCTGTGTCACGATGAGTCAAATCGGCATATTGAGAGACCGCCGCCAAGTTGGCGATAATGACAATGACCAGCAAAACCATAGCACCATACACACCAATCTTACGCACCGTCAGCTGGGACATGAAGATATACACCAGCACACCCACGAGCATCAAGATGAATGCTGAGACACCAAGAATGGTCCAAGCATTGATGCTCATGCAGTTGGTCAAGTCGCGCCACCAAGTGACAAAGAACATCTCGGAAGGAGGCACCACCTTGTCGATGGTCTTTCCACGTGCCAAAGCGAGGTTGGCACGAATATCTGCATCCCCTGGGTCCAACAGGAAAGCACGTTCGTAGTTGAGGACCGCCAAGGGTATTTCATCTAACTTATAGTAGCAGTTACCCAAGTTGTAATAGACTTCGGATGCCACACCTTCTTGTTTCATCAAAGACTCATAAGCCTCCACAGCATCACGATACTGTTCCTTCTCGTAAAGGGCATCAGCATCGGCTTTGGTTACGGCAAACGCTATGCTAAATGATAAATGAAAAAGGATAAATGATAATGATAGTATCTTTTTCATAGGTTGTCCTCCATTTTACTGATAGCACTAATGGCGCTATTATACACATTCTCCATGGTCTCGTTCACATCACCTGGTGCATAGCGGGCAAACTCACAGTCGTTCAGCACTTTCATGAACTGCTGTATCTGCTCTTCAGGCACTTGACGTGAAGTCAACGACTGTTCGATGTTCTCCTTGTTCAACGACTCTTGCGACATATTGAACTTGTCGCCCACATAGCCCCAGAGAGCACGAAGCACCTCATCGTAGAACTTGCCTGTATCGTGACTATCCAACAACTTCTTGGCGGCCTTCATGCGTCGGAGTGCCACCTTGTTGGCTTTCTTGCCACGTGAGAGAGCCACATTGGCATTGGCTTTCATCTGTTTGCGTCCCAGCACCAACATTAAAACAAACAGCACCAACGGCAAACCATAAGCCATCCAATATTTCCACGTGCCAAAGAAGGTGTCACCAGGCTGATGCAACTCCACATCCCCCTTCTTGATGAAACGGATGTCTTGATTCAGCTGCTGCACATCCTGTTGCTGACCGCTATAATTGGAAACGTTCTGACCTGCCCCACCCTTGCCTTTGTTCACCTTCAGAGTGTAGGCTTCCGTCTTGAGGGTCTTGTAGGAACGAGATTCTGTATCGAAATAGATGAAGTTCGCTGAAGGAATCTCATAAGTGCCTGCATGACGGGGTACAAACAGATACTCAAAGTCCTTAGTGCCTGCCAAACCTGAACGAGTCAACTGGAAATTGTCGTTCACCTTGGCATCATACGTCTCAAAGTCCTTTGGGAACGGCACATCGGGCGTGCCTATCAGCTTCATATTACCACTACCCTTTACACTTATTTTCAGTGTAACAGCCTCGTTGGCATCCACCTCTTTCGTGCTGATGCTGGAAGAAAGGGAGAATTTGCCTACAGCTCCAGAGAAGCCTTCTGGTTTGTTGGGCAACGGAGAAACGTTGATAGTGAGGGCTGGTGTCGCAATCTTGCGCTTCACCTCTGTGTAACCACTTTGCCCATTGAAGAAGGCTTCGATGGGGTCGAGGTTTCGGTTGCGAGTCACCACCACACCTTCATAAGTGATGGCTGGGATGGTCAATTTACCCGACTTCTGAGGGAACAATAGATACTGACTCCATATCACACTCCGATAGTTCCTTCCATTATACTGCTCAATTGAGAACTCCTTGGTACGGGGCAGAGGTATCTCCTGAATCTGGAAGCCGTCAAGAGTTGGAAGTTTACCGTCCAACTGTGTCAAATCCACCAACGTGTAAATCTTGTAGGTCAGCAAAATAGCCTCCTGTTCATGCACATTGGTGCGTGAGGCAGTCGCTGTCATGAAGAGATCCCTGGCTGAGATGTTGGAAGAGGATGATGCAGCAGGAGCAGAGGATTGGCGTCCTCCTCCATTATTGCTGTTATTTCCGCCACCATAAGCACCACCTCCATTGGAAGCACCACCTGCACCACCTGATAAAACCCTCACCTGAACAGGTTTGGATTTCACCACCTTGCCATCCACATTCACACTGGCACTTCCGATAGTGAAGGAACCTGGACTCTCAGCAAGAAGAACATAAGTATAGATAATGCTGCTGCTCTGCGAAGTGCGTCCATTGATCATCTGGAAACTGCTCTGCGAAGAGGTGGCAGGACCATAGATAACTTCAAAGCCTCTAAAGTCAGGGGCACTGAAGCCTGATACATTTTGTGTGTTGACCGTGAACTGCACCCTGAACTTTCCGCCTGCCTCCACTGAAGAAGGTGCAGAAACACGGAAAGACACCTCGTCAGCTAAAACACTGACGGAGATGCACATACATATATATAAATAGAATAGCCGTTTCATCTTTACCAATCTTTCTCTAAACTCCGACGTTTATTATTCTGATTCTTATTGACCTTCTGTTGCACTCCCTTCTCGTCCTGCTGGGCAGAGTTGAGCAATTGTTCGGCAACCTGGTCACTCATATCATCTTTCTTTTGTGTAGGCTGAGGTTGTTGCTGCTGTTGCTGCTTCTCCTCATCCTTTTTCTGCTGTTCTTGCTTTTGCTGATCCTGCTTTTGCTGATCTTGTTTCTGTTGCTGGTCTTGTTTATCCTTGTTCTTGTCATCATTACCACCGCCACCATTCTGTTGCTGCTGGTCTTGATTCTTCTTCAGCTGATGTTGTGCCATCGCCAGATTGTAACGGGTTTCATCATCCTCTGGATTGCAACGCAAAGAACTCTTGTAGAAGTTGACGGCATTCTGGAATGCTGCCACTGCATTGCCTCCCTGTTGACGTGTGGCAGCCATACCTTGCGCATACCAAATATTGCCCATATTGTGGAAGTTACGTGCCTTGCGCATCGGATCGTTGGTGCCAATAGAGTCAGCCTTCTTATAGTTCTCAAACGCTGTTGAGTCCTTCATCTGCATCACGTAGGCATTACCCAAGTTATAGTAAGCCTCAAATGAAGGATTCTTGGCTATCGACTTCAAATACATCGTCTCCGCCTTGTCATATTGCTTCTCACGATATGCCTTGTTGCCCATACGGATAAAGTCGCGGGCACTCTGAGCCATCATCGGCAAGACAACCATCATCAATAATATGCTAAAGATATATCTTCTCATCTTCTCAGATACATTTGAATTGCTTGTTAATTAAACAGTTTGAACTTCTCGAACCAATGATTCTTTCGTTCCATGATGCAGAGTTCCGCCAGCAGGACAAAGAACAGCAACAATGCCACAGCCACGAACTGCTCGTCATATTCGGAGTACATCGACTGCGAAATGTCTTCTTTCTGCATCTTTTCTATCTCCTTCTCCAGAAGCGACTGCGCCAAATTGGTCTGATCCACATGCACATACATGCCGCCACCAGCCTGAGCGATGTTCTTGCCTATCTGCTCGTTCAGCTTAGTCGTCACCACATTGCCAGAGAGGTCTCGCTTATATGTTCCATCGCTCATGGGGATAGGTCCACCCTGTTCTGTTCCCACCGAAAGGACAAAAATCTGGATACCCTCTTTCCTTGCCTCCTTGGCAGCTTCGATGGCACCTTCCTCATTGTCTTCCGCATCAGTGATCAAAATAAGCGCACGCCCTACATTGACATCCTCCTTCTTGGAGAAACCAGCTGTAGCACGAGTGATAGCCTCTGCCACATTGGTACCCTGAATGGAAATGGTGGCAGGATTCAGTTGGTCGAGGAACATCTTGGCAGAGACATAGTCGCTAGTCATGGGCAACAACGTGATGGCACTACCTGCAAACGCCACCAACCCCACCTTGTCTTCGTCAAACTGCTCAATGAGCTTGCTGACAATCATCTTCGACTTGTCCAATCGGCTGGGACTCACATCCTGGCACAACATCGAGTTCGACACATCGACGGCAATCGCCACTTCGATGCCAGAACGCTTCACTTCCTCATTCCTGGTGCCGAATTGGGGACGTGCCAGCACCACAGCCATCAATCCCACCGCCAGCATCATCAGGGCAAACTTCACATGACGACGCACAGGTGACACATCAGGCATCAGGCTACGCATCAGTTCTGGGTCACCAAACATCTTGATTTGCTTCTTCATCCTGTACTGTACCAGCACATACACGGCGGTAAAGACAGGAATGAGAATCAACAGATATAAGTATATTGGACTTGCAAATCTAAACATAAGCTTCTCTATTTAGGGCAATCTCTTCAACACCACAGTTCTTAACAAAATCTCCAGCAACAAGACAACCAGTGCAGCAAGGGCGAAAGGCTGATACAATTCTCCACGACGGCTGAACTGCTTGACATTGAACTTGGTACGTTCCATCTTGTCGATGTCTTGATAGATAGCATCCAGTTCCGCATTCTTCTGGGCACGGAAATACTGTCCACCTGTCTCTGTGGAAATTTTAGTCATCGTCTGTTCATCAATCTCGACTGGAAGCATCACCGTTCCACCTGTTGGCAGCGGATAAGGTGCCATACCATTGCGACCAATACCAATCGTGTAGATACGGATACCATATTTCTTAGCTATTTCAGCTGCTGTCTGTGGAGAGATATTTCCAGAATTGTTCACACCATCCGTCAAAAGGATAATCACCTTCGACTTTGCCTGACTCTCCTTCAGTCGGAGAATGGCGTTCATGATACCGTCACCAATCGCTGTTCCATCATCAATAATGCCACGTGCTGCCATATTGCAATCTACGCTATTATACAGGTTCATCAACACAGCATGGTCTGTGGTCAATGGGCATTGTGTATATGCTTCTCCCGCAAACATCGTCAAACCCATATTGTCATTGGGACGTTTCTCGATAAACCGCTGTGCAATCTCCTTCAGTGCCTCCACACGGTTCGGCTTGAAGTCCTGTGCCAACATGGAAGTGGACACATCGACTGCCAGCATGATATCAATACCCTCCACATCGGTATCACTCCATGAGTGCTTGCTCTGCGGACGTGCCAAAATGCACACCACCAGCGAAATCAAGATGAGTCGCAACAGGAAGGGCAAGTGCATCAGGTATAGACGGAATGTCTTGGGCGCCTTCACATACTTGGTCGTGTCTGGCACCTTCAGCGATGGCAAGCTCTGCTTAAACCGCATCACATACCATACGATATACGGCACGAGCACCAACAGCAACAGGAAGAATAAAGGATTCTTAAATTCCATCTTATAACGTCAACATATAAATTCTATATCCAACAAATATCAACACACCCAGCAACACCAGACTTGCCACCACGATAGAGCCAACCATCGTCCACTTGGCAATCTTCGAACGCTTCTCCTCCACCACAATCACTTCGGGTTGCGGTTTCTGTTCAGGTTCTTCCAGTTTAGTCTGGTTGATATATTCAATGGCACTGACCAGATTGCGGTCATTCTCATTGATGAGGGTGCTATACTTCGCAAACTTCACCAAGTCAGCCGTCTGGAAAAGCTCTCGCAATTCGTTGATGGCTTCTTCGTCATTCACCTCCTGCAACTTCTGGATAATCTCGTAGGAAGTCATCTCCATCGCGTTGAAGCCATAACGCTCCTTGATGTAATTACGCAGCGTGTCAGTCAGTTGCGTGTAGTACTCCTTCGAGTCTTCACTCTGCCATATCTTCTCTTCCTTGATCTGCGCAATCTTCTCCATCGCCACCTTGTGAGGAGGTTGGCGACGCTTGTTACGGATGCGACGAATAATCGGCTTATTGGTCTTCAAACGGTAAATCACATAGCCTAACAGACCACCTATCAACAAAGCCAAGACGAAGAACCAGATGACCTCTTCCCATTCAGCCCAGTCAAACGGAGGAGCCAATTCCTCTTTAATACCGAAAATGCTGTCACCATGAAGCGTGTCTATCTCAAAGGTCAATACCTTCAATGCCAGCTTCTTCGATTGATATTCCTTACCATCCACCTTTACATCCATCACAGGCATCAGATAGAGTGCGGAATCGAAGGACGTAAAATAGTAACGACGGGAAAGCATCATGCGCTTGCCATCGTTCAGGAAACTGGTGTCAGCCTTCTCGGCACGAACAAACTCAATACCTGGCACCACCTGTTCCAGAGAGTCCCACTCAGGCAGTTCCACGTTCGATTTGGCATCGGCACTCACCTCTAAGGTCATACCGATTCGCTGACCGATATAGATGTCAGCCGAATCCAATTTAGCATCTACTGTCACTTGTGCGTTCACTTTCACAACGCACATTAAACAGCAGATTGTCAATGCGATATAATGTCTTATTTGCTTCATCAACTCCTTCTTCTAAACAAATTCATCAAAGCCTTCACATAATCCTCATCCGTCCTGACAGAGATGTTGTCGATGTTTGATTTCGTAAAGGCATTCTTCAACCAAGACTGATGACTCACCCACCATTCATGATGCGCACGGCGAACAGCACTGGATGAGGTGTCGATGAAAGTTTCCCCTCCTGTCTCCGCATCCAACATCTTCACAATGCCCACATCGGGCAGCTCCATCATACGACGATCATAAATCTGCAATGCCACCACATCATGACGGCTGTTAGCGATGGTCAGTTGATTGGTATAGTCTTGTGGGTCAAAGAAGTCGCTCAACAGGAATACGGTACAGCGCTTCTTGATAGCATTGGTCATGAACTCCACAGCCTGTCCCACATCAGTCTTGTTACTCTCAGGTTGAAAGGTCAACAGTTCACGAATGATGAAAAGGATATGTTTCCTTCCCTTCTTGGGAGGAATGAACTTCTCCACCTTGTCAGAAAAGAAAATCACGCCAATCTTGTCATTATTCTGAATGGCAGAAAAAGCCAAGGTGGCGGCAATCTCCGTGAGCAACTGACGCTTTGTCTGTGTCTGAGTACCGAAATCCAATGAGCCCGACACATCGACCAACAGCATCACCGTCAACTCACGTTCCTCTTCAAAGACCTTCACAAAAGGCTTTCCGAAACGGGCAGTCACATTCCAGTCAATGTCACGGACATCATCACCATACTGATATTCCCTGACTTCACTGAATGCCATACCCCTACCCTTGAAGGCGGAATGATACTCGCCTGCAAAGATATTGTTCGAGAGTCCTTTGGTCTTAATCTCGATTTTCCTGACCTTCTGTAACAGTTCTTCTGTTTCCATCCCTACTCTAAGCTCTAAACGCTAAACCATCAAGGCACTTCAACCTTATTCAAAATCTTGCTGATGATTTCCTCGCTGGTCACATTGCTTGCCTCAGCCTCATACGTGAGACCTATACGGTGGCGAAGCACATCCTGAGCCACAGCACGCACATCCTCTGGAATCACATATCCACGATGCTTGATGAAAGCATAACTGCGAGATGCCAAAGCCAAGTTGATAGATGCACGTGGTGAACCACCAAAGCCAATCAAGCCCTTCAGTTCCTTCAGGTTGTACTTGTCAGGATAACGGGTGGCAAACACGATGTCGGCGATGTACTGTTCAATCTTCTCGTCGAGATACACCTCGCGCACAATCTTGCGAGCCTCCTCAATCTCTCCCGTTCCCATCACAGGACGGATGTCCAGTTTCTCCTGCTTGATGTTCTGGCGAATGATGGCCTTCTCCTCCTCCAGTTTCGGATAGTCAATCACCACCTTCAACATGAAGCGGTCCACCTGTGCCTCAGGCAGCGGATAAGTACCTTCCTGCTCAATGGGGTTCTGGGTAGCCAGCACGAGGAATGGCTTGGGAAGTTCGTAAGTCTGGGTGGAGATAGTCACCTGACGCTCCTGCATTGCCTCGAGCAAAGCACTCTGCACCTTGGCTGGAGCACGGTTAATCTCATCTGCCAGAATGAAGTTGGCGAAGATAGGACCCTTCTTTGCCTTGAACTCGCCATCCTTCTGCGAATAAATCATGGTACCGATGACATCGGCTGGCAGCAAGTCAGGCGTGAACTGAATACGACTGAACTGTGCATCAATCAGCGATGCCAATGTCTTGATGGCTTTCGTTTTTGCCAAACCAGGCACACCTTCAAGCAACACGTGTCCATCAGAAAGAAGTCCCAACAAGAGGGACTCTACCAGATGCTTCTGTCCGATGATAGCTTGATCCATGCCTGTCATCAGATTTGTCACAAACGCCGAGTGGCGTTCAATCTTTTCGTTTAATTCTCTAATGTCAATAGCTTCTGCCATATTTATTACGTTTTGTTTACATTTTCTTATGCAAAGATACACCATTCTCCCCACTTCATCGCCCTAACAAATCTTAAAAAATCTTGTATTGTGCCGTTTTTAAGAATCATTAAAAGTTTAAGGGCAAAACAAAACCGCTTGCCTATCAAGACAAGCGGTTATATATCAATAGTTTGTTCCTCTATGGGAGTTTCACGACAGCCCCCACAGGAATGTTGTCGGGGTCGGCAAAGGTGTTGACGCGAAGGAGGGCTCGCACAGAGTCCTTCGTGCCATAGTATTTCTGGGAAATGCGCGTGAGCGATTCACCTCGTTGCATCCTATGGGTGGTTGGGCGTTCTGGCTTCTTCTCTTCCGCCACCTTCACGCTGTCAGCCTTCTGTGCCTTGGCAAGCGAATCTTTATCCACCTTCGGTGCTGCAGGCTTAGTGGGCTTTGCGGGTTTGGTAGGCTTGGCAGGTGTTGTAGGTTTAGCAGGCTGTTCCACCTTCTGCACATTCTCAACTGCCTCTATATTCTGATGAATCAGATAGATAAAGAGACCTAACACTGCCAACAGCAACACGACAAGCGCAGTCACCCAGAAGCGTTTGTTGCTTGACTTCTTTTCTTGAGACTCATCCTCTTGTGTCTTAGGCTGTTCAGTCATCACGCGATGGAGGGCCTCCTGACGCTTCGTCTCATCATTAGGTTCATGTTCTTCCGTTGGAGTCTCTGGCATCACATACGTAATATCTCCATCATCATCATCGTCTATTTCTGAGTTTTCACTCTGTTGAGCTAAAGGTTGTGTATTTTCCGTGTGAGCTTGAACTTCCTCTGGTTCCACATTCTTCTCCAATCTCTCCAGCAGCTTCTCCAGTCTCAACTTCTCTGCATTGGCTTTACGTGCTTCCTCCACAGCCTCTTCCATCTTTGCCTTTGCCTCCTCATATTGCTGACGGACTTCCTCCACACTTTCAGGCGTGGAAATGAGCAAATCAATACCGGCGAAAGCATCTTGCGGTGTCTCTACATGCTCAGGCTCAGGAACTTGTATCAATTTTTCTATCTCAACAGGCTTCTCTTCACTCACAGAAACTGAAGCTTCTATTTCTGTATGTTCTGTGGTTTCCGTGTAAGATTGAGCATCACTTTCCGTGCGACCACTCAATACATCCACCACACTATCCTCTGCCGTGAAAGCCAGTTTCTTATATCCAGGGATGACAAAACGCTTGCCTGTGGACACATTCACACTCTCACGGTCACCAACCTCCACCAGTTTGAACGTACCTAAGCCCTTGATCTTGACAACCTCTCCAGTCTTCAATGCCTCTACAATCGTATCAAAAAATGCCTTGGCGAAAGTGTCTGACACCTTCTTCGACACGCCCGACTTTCGTGCCAGTGTGTCGGCGATACTTTGGAATGATAGTTTCTCGTTCATAAGGCTATTCTTTGTTGAGTTGCGCCTTCAGTGCCGCACTCATTTTATAGCTGAGTGTGGTCTTCGACGGTACCACCATATAGGTCTTGGAGGTAGGGTTATAAATCTTGCGACTTGCTTTCTCACGAGGTTCAAACGAACCAAAGCCCTGAATGGTCACGCTGTTGCCATCGGCAATTTCATCCAGCACAACACCAATCAGCGAAGAAGAAAGTTCCTTCACTTCGTCCATCTCGAGGTGGGTCTTCTGCGAGATTCTTTCTAAAAATTCCTTGTTCGTCATCTTGTCACTTTACCATATAAATCAAAATCGTCGGAATCAACGACCTGAACATTGTAGAAACATCCTTTTCTTAACGTGCCATCAGCCACAGGTATCAGCACTTCGGGGTCAACCTCTGGTGAGTCAAATTCCGTACGTCCCACATAATACTCCCCTTCTTTGCGGTCGATGATGACCTTGAGAACTTTCCCCACTTTTTCTGCCTGCACCTCTGCCGAAATGCCCTGCTGCAAATCCATCAACTCACTGAGCCTCCGTTGCTTCACCTCGTCTGGCACCTCATCCTCAAAGTTCTTCTGAGCGGGCGTACCCTCCTCTTCCGAATAGGCAAATGCCCCCATCCTGTCAAAGCGTGCCCAACGCACAAACTCTTTCAATTCCTCAAACTCCTGCTCTCCTTCACCTGGGAATCCAACCATCAAGGTGGTGCGTAAGGCAATACCCGGCACTTCCTTCCTGATGCGCTCAATCAGTTCGTAGGTCTCCTCCTTGTTCACATGGCGTTGCATGTTAGTGAGCACCTTCGTACTGATGTGTTGCAGGGCGATATCCAGATACTTGCATACATTCTTTTTCTCCCTGATCACCCTCAGCAACTCCCAAGGGAAATTCATCGGATAGGCATAATGGAGGCGAATCCACTTCACACCCTTCACCTCACTCATCCGCTCCACCAGTTCCGCTATCTTCTGTTCGCCATAAAGGTCTATGCCATAGTAAGTCAGCTCCTGCGCGATCACCTGAAACTCCTTCACACCCTCACTCACCAAGTGCTCCACCTCTGCCACAATCTCCTCCATCGGACGGCTCTGATGATGTCCTGTAATCAAAGGGATGGCACAATAGGCACAATGACGGTCACAACCCTCCGAAACCTTCAGGTAGGCATAGTGCTTGGGAGTCGTCAGGCGGCGTTCATTCTGGCGTTCCTGCTGATACACCTTTCCCAAGTCATTCAGCAGATTCTTCCAGTCGAACTTGCCATAAAACTTGTCCACCTGCGGAATCTCATGCCCCAGCTCCTTCATGAAGCGCTGAGAGAGACATCCCATCACATACACCTGCTTCACACGCCCTTCTTCCTTTGCCTGACACAGTTCCAGAATCATGTTCACACTTTCTTCCTGTGCGTCAGCAATGAAACCGCACGTATTCACCACCACAATCTCACCCTGCGGATGTTCGCTGTCATGCGTCACATGGTACCCATTCAACTCCAACTGGCGAATCAGCCTTTCCGAATCCACCAGATTCTTCGAGCACCCCAAAGTGATTATATCTATCGTATTCCTCTTCAAAATCTTAACTTTAACGATAACCTTAACAGCCTTCGACCTTTAATTTTCAACTTTCAACTCTCAATTTTCAACTTTCAACCCTCTCCAAACAAGCTTTCCACAAACGCCTTGCGGTTGAATGCCTGCAAGTCTTCCATTCCTTCTCCCAGTCCAATATACCGCACTGGAATCTTGAACTGGTCGCTGATGCCGATGACCACACCACCCTTTGCCGTTCCATCCAGTTTGGTGATGGCCATTGAAGTAACTTCCGTTGCCTTGGTGAACTGTTTCGCCTGTTCAAAGGCATTCTGTCCTGTCGAGCCATCCAGCACCAGCATCACGTCATCAGCCTCATAGCCAGCAGCCTTCTTCACAGCGTTCTTTATCTTGGTCAACTCATTCATCAAGCCCACCTTGTTGTGCAGACGACCAGCCGTGTCGATAATCAGCACGTCTGCCCCATTTGCCTTAGCTGAGCTGACAGCATCAAATGCCACAGCGGCAGGGTCACTGCCCATCTGCTGCTTCACCACAGACACTCCCACTCGTTCACCCCAGATGCAAATCTGCTCCACTGCTGCTGCACGGAAAGTATCGGCAGCACCCAGATACACCTTCAGACCTGCTTCCTTGAACTGATATGCCAACTTGCCAATCGTGGTCGTCTTGCCCACGCCATTCACACCCACCACCAGAATAATGTAAGGCTTATGTGCGCCCTCTGGTATCTGGAAACCCTCCGTGTCCTCTGTGTTATTCTCAGTCAGCAAACCAGCAATCTCCTCACGCAAAATCTTGTTCAGCTCATCCGTGCCCACATACTTGTCGCGAGCCACCCTTTCCTCTATCCTGCGGATAATCTCCAACGTCGTGTCCACACCCACATCACTCGTGATCAGCACCTCCTCCAAATCGTCCAACACATCATCATCCACCTTCGACTTGCCTGCCACCGCACGGGCAATCTTGCCAAACACGCTTTCCTTCGTCTTGGCGAGTCCATTATCCAGCGTCTCCTTCTTTTTCTTGGAGAACATATCAAAAAATCCCATATCTTTTTCCTTTTTTTCTACTTATTAGTGGCAAAGGTACGAATAAGTGAGAGAACAACCAAATAAATTTGGATTTTTCCGAACAAATGCACCTTCGGCAGAGCCAAAGGTACAGAGTTTCAGCGAGAAAACAAAAAAACCTCCCCAAAAATTGGAGAGGTTAAGTGTTTTTACCCGTCAAAGCACCCAAAAGTGCTTTGCAAGCGCATGTTTTTAATGCTTCATGTATTCCTTCACCATGTCGGCAGGAATCATCTTCTCATCAAATGCGTATGCACCAGTCTTTGGAGACTTAAACATCTTGATGACCTTAGTGTAAGAGCGACCATCCTTGTTCTGGAGGGTAGCGACGGTTTTTTTTGCCATAGTCTAATCTTATTTAATCTCCTTATGAACTGTCATTCTCTTAAGGATGGGGTTATACTTCTTCAGCTCCAGACGGTCTGGAGTGTTCTTGCGGTTCTTTGTAGTGATGTATCTTGAAGTTCCAGGAAGACCGCTATCCTTCATTTCTGTGCACTCAAGGATGACCTGTACACGATTGCCTTTAGCTTTCTTTGCCATAGTTCTGTTCTCCTTACTTTAATTGATTAGCCAATAACCTGGATGTCTTTCCAAGCGCAGTGTCCCTTAGCCACAGCCTGCTTCAGCGCAGCGTCAAGACCGATGCGGTTGATGATTCTGAGACCAGCTGCACTCACCTTGAGCACAATCCAGCAATCCTCCTCTACATAGTAGAATTTCTTCGTGAACAAGTTGACATCGAATGTCCTCTTTGTTCTGCGCAGTGAGTGAGACACGTTGTTTCCCACCACAGCCTTTTTACCTGTAATCTGACAAATTTTTGACATTTTCTTGTTATTCTTTTGTAATTTTCAAATCTAATTTTACTTGGAGAAGTACAGGTCTTCACGATTCCGGCAGGCCCGCAATGCCCACCTTGCGAAATTTGGAACGCTCAACCCTTTTTGTTTTTGAAAATTAGGGGTGTTTCTTAATTTGTTGGGATTAAATATCCCTTGCCCTGCCACGGGCTATCCATCAAATCTTTCCCTCACCTCTCGTCTTGCAAGCAAGCTTTCATCCGCTCTTTGAGGAAAATCTTTGTGATCCGGTTGGGATTCGAACCCAAGACCCACAGCTTAGAAGGCTGTTGCTCTATCCAGCTGAGCTACCGGACCATCCTCTCATGGACTTCCGTCCTTCTCTCAGGTCTCATCCACTCGGAGTTTTTACGCATGGCTCAGCCACACAAAACATCATGCACGGACATAGCCCACGCAATTTGCGGATGCAAAGGTAGCGCTTTTTCACGAGCCCACCAAATTTTCCACCAATTATTTTTTCTTACACAACAAAAATTGTGTCAATCCCTCACCAATGCATAAAAGAGGTTGCCAATGGCCGTCTCTCTGATGGGTTGTTCCTACCCTATCAATGCGTCTGCCAGCACCTTAAGGTCCTCAATCGTTTTGGCCTTGACGGTGGATTCGACGGTGACGATGGGTTCGATGATGGTGATGTTCTTCATCGCCTCCATCGCCTCTCGCATCTTCTTGCCTGATGCGGGTGCCCAAGTGCCGTTCTCCACGAAGGCCACCTTACGATTCTGGTAGGTCTTGATGCGAAGGTGGTTGATGAAGTCTTCCATAATGGGCATGACGCCGCCATCATAGGTAGGTGCACAGAGCACCATGCGGTCATAGCGGAAGGCATCTTCCACAGCCTCATGAAGGTCATCACGGGCAATGTCGGAAGTGGACACTTTCACATCTGATTTCTCACGGATGATGTCAGCCAATGCAAGGGCTGCCTTGGCGGTGTTGCCATGCAGGGAGCAATAAGCAATGAAAATGCCCTCGTTCTCAGGTTCATACTTGCTCCATGTGTCATAGAGACCGATGTAGTAACCCAGGTCTTCGGAGAGGACAGGACCATGCAATGGACAAATCTGCTGGATATCGAGAGTGGCAGCCTTCTTGAGGAGGTTCTGCACCATCGCACCATACTTGCCCACAATGTTGAAGTAGTAGCGGCGAGCCTCACAAGCCCAACCCTCGTCATCTTCTTCTTCCTTGCAAAGAGCACCAAACTTGCCGAAGCCATCAGCAGAGAAGAGTATTTTGGTCTTCTGGTCGTAGGTCATCATCACCTCTGGCCAGTGAATCATGGGTGCCATGAAGAACTGCAGGGTGTGCTCACCCAGTGAAAGGGTTTCTCCTTCCTTCACCACCTGAATACGGGCACTGAAATCCGCCTCGAAGAAACGCTTGAACATCGCTACTGCCTTCTGAGAACAAACAGCAATCATGTTGGGGTATTTCTCCATGATGAACTGCACGCTGCCTCCGTGGTCGGGTTCGAGGTGCTGCACAATCAGGTAGTCAGGTGTCTTACCACCCAATGCCTTCTCCAGATTCTTCTCCCACTCTGCGGTCTTGGTCGCATCCACCGTATCCATGATGGCGACTTTCTCATCGTCAATCAGGTAGGAGTTGTAGGAAACACCCAGTGGCACATCATACTGCCCCTCAAAAAGGTCTATATCAAGGTCATCCACACCGATGTACTTCACACCTGGTGCAATTAAATCGTATTTCATTGTTTAATATATTAATGTGTATTATTTCAGTCTTTCCTGAATGGCTTTGCTTTCAGCCTCGTAGCCAGGTTTGTTGAGGAGGGCGAACATATTCTTCTTGTATGCCTCCACACCTGGTTGGTTGAACGGATTGACACCCAGAATCAAACCAGAGATGCCACAACCCTTCTCGAAGAAGTAGATGAGCTGACCGATGTTGTACTCATCGAGTTTCTCAATAGAAATCTTGATGTTGGGCACACCACCGTCCACATGAGCCAACTGAGTGCCCAGCTCTGCCATCTTGTTCACCTCGTCAATGCGCTTGCCTGCGAGGAAGTTCAGACCATCAAGGTTCTCCTCATCTGAAGGCACAGCCAGACAGGTGTTGGGCTTCTCCACAGAAATCACGGTCTCGAAGATGGTGCGTTCACCATCCTGAATCCACTGACCCATCGAGTGGAGGTCGGTGGTGAGGTCAACCGATGCAGGGAAGATGCCCTTGCCATCCTTGCCTTCACTCTCGCCATAGAGCTGCTTCCACCATTCACCAAGGTTATGAAGCTTGGGCTGATAGTTCGCCATGATTTCTATTTTCTTGCCACTCTGGTAGATGGCATTGCGGATAGCTGCATAGACAGCGGCTGGATTCTCCTTGCAAGGAACATCGACAGCACACTGCTTCTCCATATCCTGAGCACCCTTCACAAGGGCTGCAATGTCGTAACCTGCCACAGCGATGGGCAACAGACCTACAGGCGTAAGCACTGAGAAACGACCACCCACATTGTCTGGGATGATGAAGGACTTGTAACCTTCCTTGTCAGCCGTCGTGCGGGCAGCACCTCTCTTGGCATCGGTAATGGCTACAATCACTTTCTTAGCTTCTTCCTTGCCACGCTGTTCCTCACACATCTTCTTCAGGAGACGGAAGGTGATAGCCGTCTCAGTCGTTGTGCCAGACTTAGATATATTGATGACGCCAAACTTCACACCCTTCAGGTAGTCAATCATCTCAGAGAGGTAATCCTCACCGATGTTGTTACCAGCAAACAAGATGCGTGGAGTCTTGGAAGGCTTCAACCAGCCGAAGGTGTTGGAAAGGGCATCGATGACCATGCGGGCACCCAGATAGGAACCTCCGATACCAGCCACCACGACAGCCTCACAATTCTCCTGCAGCACCTTGGCGGTGGCGTTCAATTCTGCAATAAACTCGGGGGTGATGGAACTTGGAAGGTGCATCCAACCCAAGAAATCGTTACCAGCACATGTACCCTGCTCAAGAGCCTCCTGAGCAGCCTTCACCTGAGGTTCCATAGCCTCAATCGCTCCTGCCTTCACAAACGAGGCAGCTTTTGTAATGTCAATTTTCATAGTTATATGGTTTTAGTTGTTGATTGTCATCTCAGTGAGTCACTCAATATCTTGATCTCCACTGCTGGAGAAATCTTCTCGTAGAGGATGTTATAGACAGCATCCAGTATCGGCATGTTCACATGATAGCGTTTGTTGAGAATCTTCATACAGTTGGTGCCGTAATAGCCCTCGGCAATCATCTCCATTTCCAACTGTGCCGTCTTGACCGAATAGCCCTGCCCGATCATCGTTCCAAACACACGGTTGCGTGAGAAGTTGGAATACATCGTCACCAACAGGTCACCCAGATAGGCTGAATCGCTCACATGACGATCTTCTGGCTGCACTGACTTCAAGAACCGCTTCATCTCCTGCAAGGCATTCGACACCAGCACCGCCTGGAAGTTGTCACCCCATTTCAATCCGTGACAGATACCTGCCGCAATGGCATACACGTTCTTCAGCACAGAGGAGTATTCGATACCCTCAATGTCGGGCGACACATTAGTCTTCACATACTTGTTGGCAAACAAATCTGCCACCACCTGTGCATTGTCCAAGTCACGACATCCGATGGTCAGGTAACAGAGACGGTCAAGTGCCACCTCCTCCGCATGACTGGGACCCCCAATACAAGCCACCTGTTCTTCAGGCACATTGTACTGACGTTCGAAGTAGCGGCTCACGGTCAGGCTCTCTTCGGGCACGATACCCTTGATGGCGGTCACAATCATCTTCTCCCGCATGTTTGCTTTCAGCTTCTTCAGGTGGCTCTTGATGTAGGGCGAAGGAATGACAAAGATGAGCGTGTCATTGTTCTTCACCACCTCATTGATGTCACTCGAGAAGTTGATTCTGTCCACATCGAAGTGAACACCCGTCAGGTAGGCTGGATTGTGGTGCATGCGCTTGAAGTCCTCAATACGGTCATCCCTGCGCATATACCATGTTATCTTTTCTTCGTGGTGCATGACAATCTTTGCGATAGCTGTTGCCCAGCTACCACCACCCAAGATTGCCACTCGTCCACAAGATTGAAATTGCATAATATGTTAAAATTAAATTGTCCTTTTATTGCGGCAAGCCGCCGAAAAAAAACAAATAAAAATAATTAAAAATAAAAAACTGTATTGATATTGGGGTCAAGATAGAACTTCTCGCACTGAGCGACCAGAGGCGCAAAGTTATAAAGAATGCCAATCCTCACTCCTGCATTACGCATATAATTAGTAAGTTGAATACGTTCATGGAATGAAATCTCTTCTATGGCTTTACATTCGAGAAAAACCTTTTCTTTGCAAAAAAAGTCTACTCGTAATGTGGATTGAATCTCACGACCACGAAAGGTCGGATGAAAGTGATATTCTTTCTGGTAAGGTATGTGCGCGTCATCCAATGCGAGTTTCAAGCAGTCTTGATATACATATTCCGTCAATTCGGGTCCCTTCTCACGATGCACTTCCTGACAGCATCCCACAATATCATAGACGAACTTCTTCAACTTTGTCCTCAACACATCATCTTGCAACACACCGATTTCCATTCTCTTTTTTGTTTATTTTTACTTATTTTTACCTATTTTTCTTTCGGCGGCTTGCCGCAACCATTCACATCAAACCTTAGCTACGATATTGCTAATTTCCTCCACACTCGGTTTCTGAATGTCCAACTTGTATTTCTTCAACACTTCGCCAATCTGCTGCTGGATCTTCTGGGCATTGCCACCCTCAAGGTCGCTCACGAGGTTGTAACCCACCTTGTAGAGCACAGGCACGATGTCCTCAGAGAAACCCAGCGCCACGAACTTATCCACACCGTCACGTGGAGCTTTCTTCTCTGGCTTCATGGTTGGGAAGAGCAACACCTCCTGAATGGTGGGCTGACCCGTCATGAGGATAGCCAGACGGTCAATACCAATACCGATACCTGATGTAGGAGGCATACCATACTGGAGCGCACGGAGGAAGTCGTGGTCAATCACCATTGCCTCGTCGTCACCCTTGTCTGCCAACTTCATCTGCTCGATGAAACGTTCCTCTTGGTCAATCGGGTCATTCAACTCAGAGTAAGCATTTGCCAACTCCTTGCCATTCACCATCAACTCAAAGCGCTCGGTCAAGCCAGCCTTTGAACGGTGCATCTTCGTGAGAGGAGACATCTCCACTGGGTAGTCGGTGATGAAAGTGGGCTGAATGAACGAGCCTTCGCAGAACTCACCAAACAACTCGTCGATGAGTTTGCCTTTACCCATGGTCTCATCCACTTCCATGCCCTCCTCCTTGCAGAAAGCACGGATTTCCTCTTCCGTCTTGCCCTCGCAGTCGAAGCCCGTCTTCTCCTTGATGGCATCCAAGATAGGCAGACGGCGATAAGGAGCCTTGAAGCTCACCATGTTGTCACCAATCTTTACCTCAGTCGTGCCATTCACAGCCACACAAATCTTCTCCAGCAACTGCTCCGTGAAGGACATCATCCAGTTATAGTCTTTATATGCCACATACAGCTCCATGCACGTGAACTCAGGATTGTGGCTTCTGTCCATACCCTCATTGCGGAAGTTTCTGCCAATCTCGTACACACCTTCGAAACCGCCCACAATCAGACGTTTCAGGTACAGCTCTGTGGCAATACGCAGATAGAGATCCACATTCAGCGCATTGTGGTGTGTGATGAATGGGCGAGCCGATGCACCACCCGCAATCTGTTGCAGGATAGGCGTCTCCACTTCCGTGAAACCAGCCTCATCAAACACCTGACGCATCGTCCTCAGAATGGTGGCACGCTTCAGGAAGGTGTCCTTCACGCCATTGTTCACCACCAAATCCACATAACGCTGACGATAGCGCAACTCAGGGTCTTCAAAAGCATCAAACACCTGACCGTCCTTCTCCTTCACGATAGGCAGTGGCTTCAAGCTCTTTGCCAACACCGTCAAGGACTGCGCATGCACACTGATTTCACCTGTCTGTGTACGGAACACAAAGCCCTTCACACCAATAAAGTCGCCCAAATCGAGCAACTTCTTGAACACTTGGTTGTACAAGTCCTTGTTTTCCTCAGGACAAATGTCGTCACGAGTCACATACACCTGAATCCTACCCTTGGAGTCCTGCAACTCCACAAAACTTGCCTTGCCCATCACACGACGGCTCATCATGCGGCCAGCAATGCACACCTCACGAAGTGGCTCCGTAGGGTTTCCCTCAGCATCCACAGCAGGGTCTTTGAATTCAGCAATGATATCTGTTGAAAATGCGTTCGTTGGATATTCCTCTGCTGGATATGGATTGATGCCCATATCCTTTAATGCCTGCAGGTTACTTCTTCTGTTAATCTCCTGCTCCGATAGTTCAAGTACGTTCATTCTACTTCTATATCTTATTTCTACTATATATTTTGTGTGCAAAGGTAGTGCAAATCGAGCGAAATACAAAATAAATCAACATTTATTTAGGCAATGATATAGAAGTTGATACCATTCACTTACCACTTTTCTTTTTTCCAAAGTCAATCATTGTTACTAAACAGGGCTAAGTTCTCCTTGATCAAGTATGAATGAATGAGAATGGGCAGCCAATTTGACTGCCCATTTTTTATCAAGTCTTTGCCAACCTCCATATCATTGCTAAAAAAACAGAGATTTATTTGGTTGTTGAAAAATTACGAGAAAGGTGCAGATTTAACATCTATTCGTAGAAATAGAGGAGGACACTCTATGCTGAAGAGTGTTTTTCATAAAAAACGCCTCCAACTCTGAAGATTAGGAGAGTGGAGGCGTAAGTCACTTGAACTAATCATCCCTTTTCACTATCTCCGTGAAATCAGACCAGTTCTCAACCTTAAAGGCTCGTATATCACGAACGGATGATCTGAACCAATCAATTTTCTTCAACGCATATATGGCAGAAAACAAATTTGCCATATCATCTTTGTCGGTCAGATAAACACTACCTTGGGTGTTAAAGAAATTATGCTTACGAAGAATTATCTTTATTTCGTAATAGGCATTATTGTAAGGCTCTCCATAGGTGCTACGGAGTTCCTTTATATCCATATCGAAGGCAATAGCAAACATGGAGTGTTATAAAGCGATAAAAAAACGACTCTGCCCGAAGAATATCCTACCGAGTTTATCCTTGATAGAAATGACAAGTCCCATAAAAGGGTTGTGCTCTACATCTATCACTTCTCCGTCAATCCAATCAGGCTGCGCTGTCAACTGAGGACTAACCTTCATTTTATCTCCAATCTTTGGTTCCATCTTTATTGCAATAATGATTATTCGATGCAAAGATACTACATTTCTTTCGATATTACCAAATAAATACAAAGAAAAAA
>JAGCDQ010000057.1 GCA_017651245.1 Bacteroidaceae bacterium
ATTGAAATTTTAATTATAGATCTGTCCGACCCGGCCAGGCTCATCCTGCTCCATTGTTCGTTTATGTTTATTCGTATAAAAGGAATGACTTTGTTGCTTGTGCGCAGCACCCATATATAATATATATAATGTGTGTGCGCGCTGCTTGTCTTGTATTCTGTTCGCAGTCTGTCAAAGATCGAGTTTCTGCGCCCCCCTTGCGGAAAGCGAGTGCAAAGGTACGACCTTTTTCCGAACTGACCAAACGTTCCGCAAACTTTTTTCGAGAAAAATGAGAAAAAAGAGGGAACGGGACAAAAAGATGGAGGATTTGGGGAGAATTGGGACAAGTTGAGGAGGGAAAGGGGGCAAAAAAAGGGGCCGCGACATTGTCACGGCACTCGATACTATAGGGCTATTATTTCTTCTTTTAATATGTGCTACTCGTGCATATTTTGCGCGTGGCAGGCATCGACAACGGTGATGATGTCGCCCTCGATGGTGTAAGCGTAGTACCACTTGTCGGTGTTTGCCATGTGGTATCCTTCCCATCGGCTGATGGTGGGACGACGGCGCGGCAGCGATCTTTCTATGGTGTAGATGGCAAAGAAAGCATCGCGCACGTTCCGTTCCATGTCTTCGTAAGAATAGGTGTGGCGATACTTTTTGGCCACGTTCCGATAGAACGACCTGATTTTGGCAGCCGTACGCTTAGAGTAGAAATACTTATATTGCATCTTTCTCGTCGTAGATAGCTTTGATGTCTTTCATCGTCAGTTCGTAAGCCTCTTCAGCCGTGTACAGATCCTTGTCCATATCGGGGAAGTCCTCCTCGAGGGGCATGTCGAACACAGCCCTGGTCTGTATGGGCTTAACGCTCTCGATAAGCATTGTCACCAACTCCAGCTTCTGGCTGTCGTCCATGCCCTTCACCATCTCGCGATAGTAGCTCATCGGTCGTGCCGTGCGCCGTCTCTTTGTTGTCGTTGCTTCCATAATCCTAATGTTTAATCAGTTTCAAAGTACAAAGATACATCCTTTCCCCTTCACCTCCAAATTTTTTCAGAAAAAAGAGGGATTGGGACAAAAAGATGGAGGATTTGGGGAGGATTGGGACAAGAATGGAGGTAAAAAAGGGGAAGATTAAACCTCGAGGCAGCTGTATTTCGTTTGCAAAGATTGCACCTTCTATTGATATAGTATGCAAAAAACAAAAATGTTACATGATTGAGACGAATTTCTTGAACCTTGAACTTTGAACCTTTAACCCTCATCCATCAGTATTCTCCCTGCCTCACCCTTCCTTCGCTCTTCCCATCCCCTTCCCAAGCACTACCCAAGCTCAAACAGCTTGGTTGGGCTTGGGTAGTGCTTGGGAGCCCCTTGCCTAGGGCTTGCATGAGACCATATAAAACATAGACAAAACGAAGGTGAACACTTGATGTGCCCACCTTCATTCATTGATAGTTGATAAGGATTACTTTACATAAACTTTCTGCGTAGAACCATTTGAATAGCGAATGATGTTCACACCTTTCTGAGGTGATGTTATCTGCTGCCCATTCATGTTATAACGGGCAACTTCTACGACAAGCTCATTGTTGGATTCGACAGTACCAATAGCAGCAGGTGTTTCGCCTGTGATGAACTTTTGTTCCTCACCATAGTAGGTGTTCCCATCTGTCGTAGTGACAAACGCAACACAAGTATACTCTGAATCATATTCGAGTTCCGTCAGAGTGATAGTCATCATTTGCTGCTTGTTGTTCAGTTCCACCGTCATGGCATCCGTTGGAACAGCTATCACTTTATTGTGAAGGTTTCCTCCATGATTAGTTTTCCAATACTTGAAGCCCTGTACTTTCACCTCATCCGTTCCACTCAAGGCATAACCTTTGACAAGAGCCGTGTTGCCCTTGATAGTCACTTTCGAATATGTGTGTACAGTCGGTTCAAAGTAAGAAGTATTGGTGGGGTCAATACCCATCCAGTCACCATAATGATAAACTCCACTATCCGACAGATAATAAGGACGGAATTTCCAAAGCTTACTCGTATTCAGATTCTTTATATACCCTTCTATCGTTCCATCATACAAATATGCCGTTCCTGTGTTTGAAGGGAATTCATCTGTCCAATCTGTGCATCGCCATTCGAAACCCACATTCTCCTCATCCTCATCCAGATTGGCTGTTGCCGCAACAATCACATTACCTTCTGACACAACTTTAGGCGGAGTCATACTGAAATGAAGACCGTTTGTATAGATTTCTTTTGTCCCCATATATGTAGCAGTTTCTGTACCCCCATAATCCACAATAATATTATATGTAATAGTATAGTACATAGCAGGATCCAATCCTGAACGAACACATTGATTTCCTTCCACTGGTTCATCATCGTAGCCTATCTGAATACTATGTCCTACCACTTTTGCATCACCTTCTGTATATGTACCAGTCGCAGAGATAGAAGATGCTGTCGATGTCCACTCTTCAATTCGTGGTAGAATACTTTTAGTAGTAAAACTTCCACTAATATCATAGTGAGCATCGTCTTTCGAAACAATTAAATCCAAATCCAGCTTGAATTCCGGCTTCAATTGTGTATAGTTAAACTCCTGTTCTGTTATCTCTTTTCCATTATATGTATAGGTGTATCCATCGCACCAGTTTTCTATCTTTACACTTGCTGTTGTCTGGGTGGTTGGAGCAATTTTGAATGCTGGAGGAAGAATCTCGGCATCAGTGATTTTATCATATGGTTTTAATGAATTCTTCCCATTCCAAAATGCTAACAGAGTTTTGGATCCCTTCTTTACATACAACTTACAAGAAGAAGCAAAAGCAGAAATTCCCATGTAAGTCATGTTGTCAGGCATGTCAACAGAAGTCAAGCTACTGCAACCATTAAAAGCTTGGTCGCTAATGGATGTCACACTGTTAGGAATGGTCAATAAGGTTAAACTTTTACAGCGCGAGAAAGCGGCATAACCAATGGATGTCACATTGCTTGGAATAATTACAGAGGTCAAACCGCTGCAGTTAGCAAAAGTCTTCTCTCCAATAGATGTTACGTTGTTTGGAATGTTCACGGAGGTTAAGCCACTACAATCACTGAAGGCATAAGAACCAATAGAAGTGACACCTTCGGGGATAATCGCAGAGGTTAAGCCGCCACAGCCTTGAAAGGCATAAGAACCAATAGAAGTGACACCAACGGGGATGGTCACGGAAGTCAAGTTCGCACATCCTTTGAATGCTGAATAGCCAATGGATGTGACATTATCCTTCATTACTACATTCCTCAATGATTGTAGACCTTTGAACCAGGAATGTATTTCAGCGCAATCAAACGTTAAATCGCTAATATTGTTACAGCCCTGAAAAACAGTATTGTCTATTGATGTGTTACTACCAAGAATTGACACGGAAGTTAGAGCATTACAATTCTGGAAAGCAGACTCTCCGATTGTCGTCACATTATCCGGAATTGTCAAAGATGTCAAACCTTCACAATCTTTGAAAGCCTTCGGCCCAATAAAAGTGACATTTTCACCAATAGTCAACAATGAAAGAGTTGTTATCCCCTCAAAAGGAGACCTGTATCTTGAAAAAGAAACGTCTCTACCCATATAAATAGTTTCCAAAGGACACGAGAAGAAGGTCGGTGGATACTCCGCTTGAGAAGGAGGAAAGGTCAGAAACGACAATTCTTCTTCCCCATCTTCAATAATTAAAGAGGTCAAACTTTTACACTCATTGAAAGCGCTTTGACCGATTGTCATCACATTACTGGGGATAATTATGGATGTCAAATTACCACATCCTCCAAAAGCAAAAACTCCAATACCTTCAACACTTTCAGGAATGTTCACGGAGGTTATATTGCTACAATTCGCAAAAGCACATTCACCGATGGACGTGACGCCGTTTGGAATTGTAATAGAAGTCAATCCTGTACATTCCCTAAAACTCTCTCCACTAATTTCTGTGATGTTATTGGATAATGTTACAGAGGTTAACCCTGTGCAACCAGAAAAAGCACCCCATCCGATGAATGTGACACTGTTGGGAATAGTCACTGAATTTAGTTTAACACAATCTTTGAAAACAGATGGGGCAATGTATACGACATGATATTCTTTTCCATGATCTTTGACAATTTCTGGAATGATGACATCTCCTGAAATCCATTCATAAGCAGATACAACTGCGACAGAACCAGGAGCGCCAGAAATTACTTCATACTTTATGCCGCCTTCAGAAATATAATCGGCAAACGCACGCATACTAATGATAAATAAAAAAGACAACAAACACACAAATTTGTGGAACTGTTTCATAATCCGTACTTTTATTAACTGTTAATAGAAATTTTCGAACACTGAATCATATTTTCTTTTTTGAAAATTACACTATATTTCCCCATCAAAAGTTTCTTAAAAGGTTCAATTGAAGCTCTTAAAATCATGGGGGATAAAATGATTGAATTGATGAATGTAGGTTTGATGGTGAAAATTTTATACATGGCAATGTTTATGGGATCTTTTTTATAGAGTGATTCTTCCATTTTCGCTGCATTTAATAGAAACTCACCTATATCCTTATTCTGCATGTCCCATAATTCTTCATTAGAATATCTTCCCCCATGAACAACATAGAATCTTACTTCGTTTTCGGATTTATAATATGGTTCCTTATTGAACATGGATTCTCCAAAATCATCATGAGTAAAGATTCTTTCATATTTCATATTGGAACAAACTGTAATATAATCCCCTTCGCCCCAATTAATTGCTGCAATCAATTGTCCAATAGTTGTACAAATACAAACTCCAATCTTATTGGTGTACCCTTTCCACATCAGATAGTCTTCACCATTATCAATTGTCCAACACGATGTGAGTAAATATTTTGATACAACCAAATCTTCCACATACTTATTTCTATCTTCTTGTCTCTTTGTTAGGATTTCTTTTGGTTCCGTTACTCCACCACTTACAATACCTGGAACAAAGCGAAGATGTTGAGGAATTTCCCCACTTTCTCGAAGATCAAAAAAGCGTTGTTTACGAGGAATGTAAAAATGACCTTCCAGTATTTGTAAGAAATAATCGAAATCCATGTAACGGCAAATCTTTGTGTCCAAACTTATACCATTGCTTAATAGACACAACGTTTGTGTGTGTTCAATACTTTCTTTATTCACAATACTCGCTTTGTTCTTTCATGACTCCCCTCAATGAATAGTGTTTCTATTTGGTTCATATACATACAAAAAGCGTGGGGAGTTCTCTTGTCACTCGTCCCACGCATAGAGGTTCTGGCATCACCTGTTTGTCGAAACGAGCAACGCCGAAGCCCACGCATTAGTATATAAACAACAATATAGCATAAGCTGATGAAGGCTTTTGCCAATAGTGTCATGAATATACACCTGATGGACGTTCTTTGTTGCTTTGCTGTTTGACAAACGTTTTGGAACTGCCAGATTCCTATGCGTCAAGCACAAAGCGTCAAGTACGCCTTTTCTATATATAGATTCCCTCCCTCAATCCCACCCGAAAGCGAGACTTCGGTAAGAGAACAGTTGCAAATTAACAACAAATTTCATTATTCTCCAAACTTTTCAGAAACTTTTTTTTCAATAAAGGATGCATATTCCTCAACAGAGGCACCTTATTTCACAATAACGCACGCTTATTATTCAGCAGAGGCAGGTTATTGGAAGTCCGAGCCAAGCGGAAGGGGAGTCCGAGCCAAGCGGACTACCAAAGAGTGCCAAGCGGACTCAAAAAGGGCTGATTTTTCCTCCGGCGTACTCGCTTTTGAAGAACACTTTTTGCTGCCTAACTAGAGAAAAATATTTTCCTAACTGGGGAACAAAATTTTCCCAGTGAGGGAACAAAAACGTTGGTTTGAACGCATTGTCGTTTCAGTTTCAATTGTTTCAGTTAGATTTTGAGCATCTGTTTATTTCAAAATCCTCTATATTATGCTTATAACTAATTAATAATTAATAAGATATATATAATAAAGAAGAAAGTGGCACCCCTCGAAAAATAACTGAAACAACTGAAACTGAAACACTTTACAAACTAGCATTTCTTTTAAAATGCTGTAAAACAACTATATACAACATCTGCAGATGTCTCAGACAAGACTCAGAACCTTGCAGAAGGGGCTGAAAACCTCAAGAATTGGCTCCTTTTAAAGGCAAAAAACAGGCATAAACCTTGTGTTTTGATGTAATTTCTGCCACTTTGTGCCCTCGAAGGCTTTTCAAAAAATCAGCATCAACATCTCATTTGGAAGGGTTTTGGTAGCCAAATGACCCATCACAACACAAAAAAGGGGAGCAGCAATGCGGAAAATTGTCTCTTCGAACTTACAGTTGTACTCTCCCCGAGCCTGCACGTGAACCCTCGAGGAGCCAACAAGTGTTCCCTCGGGAGGCAACAAAAAGGCTCCGACGTACCCGTTTAAAAGAGGCGGCGGCAAAGCATCAAAGAGGCGGCGGCAAAAGGGAGGATTGCCGGCGGCAAAATTTTTGAGGTCGTTTTTGGGACTATTAATGAAAAAAATATTTACTATTAATGGTAGCAATTTTTTTCTTTAATGGTAGCAAACCTTTGCTGCCTGGTTAGGAAAAACTTTTTCCCTCACGGGGGAACAAAATCTTTCCCGTGGGGGAACAAAAAAAAGAGTATTTCTCAAAAAGACCTAACAACCTAACATGACAAGCCTCAAACCCTGATGTATAAAGGGATTGAGGAACGTTAGGTCTTTCCCAAACACCTAACATAGGCAACTAACCGAACCACAATCTATTAAATGGCAAATGTTAGGTTGTTAGGTATTTTTTGAGATTTGAGGTTGGAGATTGGAGGTTTAGCCGTGCGGGGGGTCGCTAACCGCTAAACGCTGAACGCTAAACGAGAACAAGGGGGAGGCTCCGAATGGATGCCTCTCCTTCAGTTTTTTGTTGCTTATTCTCTTGTTTTTGTGGGGAAGGATGGCTAACTTTGCCTCCGAAATGTTAAAAAAACGGCTTTTTCACAAAAAAACTTTGTCTTTTATTATACATTTTGCAAAAAAGGGGGAATATGTCGGTAGAAGACAATGAAAATGAAGCGAACAGCAGACATTAGAAAGATTATTGACACTGACGACACGGTTCTCATCCAACGTGTGCTTGATGGGCATACAGAACAGTTCCGTCCACTTGCCGACCGACACGCACATCGTGTGCAGAAGTTTGTTGCACGAATGATTCCGTTGTCAGAGGATGCAGAGGAAGTGACGCAAGACACGTTAGTGAGTGCCTTTCAAAGCCTGGCACGTTTTGATGCGGAGAGGGCGAGTTTCAGGACTTGGTTGTTACGCATCGCCTACCACATCGCGCTGAAACGTCTACGGAAAGCGTCGCGCAAGGGGTGGACTCAGGTGGAGGAGAACGACATTGAGGAGTATCCCGACCTGGAGACGGAGACCTTGTTGAACGACACCACCACAGAACGCCTCACGAGGCTCAAACAGGCGGTCGGTCAATTGGCTCCCGATGACCAGATGCTCCTCAGCCTCTACTATCACGACGGGCTTCCCCTCCGAGAGATTGCCTATATCGTGGACAGCAACGACAGTTATTTACGTTCCCGCCTTCAGTGGCTCAGAAAGAAAATACATCAAACCATTCTCAACCTCGAACACAATGAAAGCAAACACAACTGATAAAGATAAAGCATTGCGCATCGTCATGCAGGAGCTGGACGAACGTGCAGAACAGGTGAAACTCTCTGATGGTTTCACTGACCGACTGATGCAACGCATTGAGGAAGAAAACTCGCTGCGACGTTCCGTTTTGCGACGCAAACGCACTTGGCTTGCTGTGGGCATTGCAGCAGCGCTGGCACTCTTGGTGGGCGTTGCCATTCAGGTGTTCCACAGGGGTGAGGACTCGACTCAATCCCCCTTGGTGGTGAAGCAAGTGGAGGGACAGAAGGATGGCATCCACGAAGAGAAAGGCATACTTGAAGACACTGCCGAGCTGATACAAGAGATCAGAATGATGCAGCATGAAGTGGCTCAATCCCCTTTGGCAAACGTTCCTGACGTTGAGACGCATTCAGCGGAGGATTTGGATGATGAGGAGATGTGGGAAGAGGACGATGACATTGGCGAATGCCTGGTGATCATTCCCAGAACACCCTTTGCCCTGAAGTGCCACCTGAGCTGGGAAGAGGGTGAGGCAAATGCTGCCAACATTTCGTCAATGGAATGCGTCACCATCAAGGAGAACGACACCGTCCTCATCAAGAGTCCTTCTGGAGAAATCACGCGTGGAGCCATGTATGTGTATGAGCGAGAGAAGAAAGAGAACGACATCGTTTACCTGCAAGAGGGTCATCGCTTGTCGTCCGACCTGCGAATCTACTACAAGAAAGCCCGCCTCAATGCAGACGGACAGACCTATTCCTATATAGATGCCTTGGCGCTGTTGGATTACCCCACCTGCAGTTCTTGTGGGAAAAACTAAAGAATGCCCTATGAAACGACTACTCCACATCTTCCTATTGATGCTCTCCTTCTCTTCGCTTTATGCCCAAGGCAATCCTACGAAGAAGAACATCTTCACCTACATCCAGAAGGCGATGAACTTCAACAGCGTCGTGCCACAGGAGAAGGTGTACCTGCACTTTGACAACATGGGCTACTTCGAGAACGAGACCGTGTGGTTCAAAGCTTACGTCACAAGGACTGACAATGGGCACGCCACAGACCTGAGCAAAGTGCTGTACGTGGAATTGCTCAATCCCAGCGGTGACGTCCTCAAGATGCAAAAATATCCTATCGATTCGTTGGGACAGGCACATGGCGATATGCAGTTGGACAGCTTGCTCGGATCTGGCTTTTACGAGATACGTGCCTATACCCGCTACATGACCAACTGGGGCACGAACGCTGTATTCTCCCGCGTGTTCCCCGTCTTCAAGAAACCCCAAAAGGAAGGCGATTACTCCGACTTGACCATCCGCACCCAGCTATACGAAAACCGCGACCCCAACAACCGCATCAGCGAGGACTCGCTCTACCAGAAAGCCATCGATGAGGGTGTCTATACCCACGACCTGATGAAGACCATCAGCGTGAAGTTCTATCCAGAGGGAGGCACGCTCATCGCCGGCAAGCCCTGCAGGGTGGCGATGCTGGCGGTGGACGACAACGGGCATCCCCATCAAGGAGAGGGTTTCGTGATGAACGAGGCAGGAGACATCCTTGCTGCCGTTGAGACCGACTCCCTCGGAAGGGGACTTTTCGAACTGGTGCCCGACACAGGGAAAATCACCTACCAGATGCGAAATCTCAAGGACGACGACAAGCGAGGCATCCAGTTCTTCACCCTTCCCAAGGCAAGTCCGCAGGGATGCACCCTTTCTGTCGATGCCATCAGCGAAAGGATGCTCGCCTCCATTCAATGCACGGATAGTGTATGTGGTCACTTGCTTGGCTATGTCATCATGAACAACGGCAACATCATCCGTTGCGACACGCTCACCGCTGTGCCCCTCATCGAGATTGAGATGAACAGGCAGATGATGCCTGAGGGAGTGAACCAGATGACACTCTTCGACAGTCGGGGCAGAATCATGGCGGAGCGACTCTTCTTCCAATGCCCCACCCCCGACAGCACCGACTCCATCCACGTCAAGGCACTCACCCAGCGGCTCCAGCCCTGTGGCAAGGTGGAGATGGAACTGGAGGCGCAGCCCAATGCCCACCTGTCCTTCTCTGCCATCGACGCCCACAGCATGACCAACGGCAAGCAGGGCAACATGAAGACTTGGATGCTGCTCTCCTCCGAAGTGAGGGGCTACATCAACAATGTCGATTACTACTTCGAGGCAGATGATGAAGAGCACCGAAGGAGTGCCGACCTGTTGATGCTGACCCAGGGATGGAGAAGGTACGACTGGCGACTGATGTCCGAACGCTACATCTTCCGCAAGGCACAACCCTACGAAGACCACTTTTACCTGAATGGACAGCTGAAAGCCTATCGCAAGCGCAACCCCGTGGGGAACGTCCACCTGTATGCCATCCTCTACAACCAGCACGGGCAAAGCCTCATCGGTCAGACACGCACCGATTCCCTCGGCAACTATGCCTTTGAGATGCCGTTCGTGGATGGTGAATGGAAGATGTGCATCTACACAACGAGGCATCTCAAGAAGAAGGACAAAGAACAGGAAAAGCGGAAAACCTACTATGTGGGCATCGACCGCCAGTTCTCACCCAAACCCAGATACATCACCCCTGAGGAGGCAGACATCCTGCATCCGCTGGCACCCAATGCCTTCGTGAAGAAGCCCTTTGAGCCTTGGGAAGACGACGAGTTCATCCCCATCACGGAGAAAGAGGTGGTGCTGAAGCCCGTGACTGTGAAGGGACGTCGCTACTTCACCAACGACGACTGGCGATTCAAGAACGAAGCATTCGGACGCCAATATGCCACCCTCTACTACGACATCGACAGGGAACGTGAGAACGCCCTCGACCGGGGAGAGCCTATGCCTCACCTTTTGGACTTCCTGAAAAAGAAGAATGTACTCTTCGATTATCTCTGGGATGCCTCTGCGCCAACTCCAGGACAAGCTAGTGGGGCGAGCGACAACTGGTTTGTTGAGCATATTGCCGCACCCAAATATACGAACTCATACCACTACACCTACACGTATGGCGGACGGGGCGTCGAATGGATCTTCGACAACAATGAACGCCCCTTGCTAGGAACAAAAGTATCCGAACTTTTCCTGGACGACGTGAAATCGGTCTATATCGTGCCCAACCATCCACAGGTGGTGGACGGTCATCCCCGCATCTACGTCTATCTCCACACGAAATACACGACCGAGAGCAACAAGGGCATCCGTCGCACCTACTTCCAAGGTTTCAACGAAGCATCCACTTTCAAGATGGAGGACTACAGCGTGATTCCTCCAATGTCAGACTTCCGTCGCACCATCTACTGGAACCCTGACGTCACCACCGACGCTGAAGGCAAGGCAAAAGTGGAGTTCTTCAACAACTCCACCTGTGAGGAGATGTATATCAGCACGGAGGGCATCACCCACGATGGGCAAGCACTATTCAACGAATGAACCGATATTTTTTAATTAGTAAAAGATTTATAATCGCCAACTGTGCGAGGCTGTGAAGTTTCGCACAGTTTTTTTTACAATCACACTTATATTATACGCTATTTTGAAGAAAGTTGCATTTTTTTGTTTAACTTTGCATCGGTTATTCGTTATACAAGCAAAATCCACTCATAACACCCCAACCATCATGATGAAACATCTTCTCCACATATTATTACTGATGCTCTTTGCTTTGCCCATTCATGCACAAAGTGAGGAGACAGCACGTATCTTGTCGTATATCCAGAAGGCCATGAACTTCAACAAGGTGATGCCACAGGAGAAGGTGTATCTGCACTTCGACAATATGGGCTACTTCGAGAATGAAACCCTTTGGTTCAAGGCCTATGTGACAAGAACGGACAACGGGCAACTGTCGGACTTGAACAAGGTGCTGTATGTGGAACTGCTGAATCCCAGCGGTGATGTGGTCAAGACACGAAAGTACCCGATTGATTCTTTGGGTGTTTCTCATGGAGACATCAAGTTGGATACATTGCTCACATCTGGATGAGTGACATAAAAAGCCTATACATTGTACCGGACAACCCCGAGGAAAGTAACAACGCTGTCCGAGTGTATTTCTACACGCATATCAGGTACAGTATTGAAAGTAACAAGGGACTTCGACGCACTTACTTTGAAGGTTTCAACATTGCCTCCACCTTCAAGACGGAGGATTATAGCGTGATTCCTCCTATGGCAGATCTCCGACGCACCATTTGGTGGCAACCCGACATCAAGACTGACGAACAGGGCAAGGCGAAGGTGGAATTCTTCAATAACTCTACTTGCGAAGAGATGCACATCAGCGTAGAAGGAATGACCGAAGACGGAAAGGTGTTGGTGAATGAGTGAAATATTATCGTTTTTATTTTGTATTTCTCTCAATTAGTCGTAACTTCGCAACAAATTATCTGATAACTAATAACAAGAACAACAATGAAGAAGTTTTTTATGATGCTGGCAGCAATGATGCTGATGGCTGGGATTGTATGTGCGCAGGGGTCTCCTGCAAGTCAAGTGAATGGAAAGAAGAGTGACTTGGAGACGCTGCTGAAACCCCTGACCGATAAGTTGGCTGCGGTGCCTGAGGCTGAGCAGAACGATGAGACGGTGAAAAAGATTGCACTGGAGTTCACGAAGGAGAATGAGAATGAAGCTGGCGTTTACATCCTGACACATCTGTTGTCATATTTGATGCCGATGGATGATCTCATCCAGTTGGTGGAGGGAAGCGAGTATTTCAAAGAGGATGCGATGGTGAAGGAGAACATGGCGACCTGGCGTATCCAACAAGAGACATCGGAAGGAAAGATGTTCAAGGACTTCTCTGCCGAATATGAGGGGAAAGTGACGAAGCTGTCTGACTATGTGGGCAAGGGCAAGTATGTGCTGGTGGACTTCTGGGCAAGTTGGTGCGGTCCTTGCAGGGCAGAGATTCCCAACTTGATTGAGGTGTATAACAAGTACAAGGGAGACAAGTTTGAGGTGCTGGGTGTGGCTACCTGGGACCAACCCGCCGATACGAAGAAAGCCATCAAGGAGCTGAAGATCCCCTACCCTCAGATGCTGAATGCGCAGAAGGCAGGAAGCGATGCGTATGGCATCGAGGGTATTCCACAGATCATTCTCTTTGGACCTGACGGAAAGATTGTGAAGAGGAACCTGAGAGGAAAGGCCATTGAGAAGCTTGTGAGCGAGCTGGTGAAGTAAAGGATGTTGCGAATCGCAACATACAAGACAAAGACGAAACAAATGAGGCTGTCGAAGGATGAGCTGCTGGCGCTGGTGAGGAAAGGGGCGCGGAACATGTCGTGGCAAGAGAAGCTGCGGCTGACTGTGCTGTTGAGTATGCCGGCAATGGTGGCTCAGGTGTCTTCGGTAGCGATGCAGATCATCGATGCGGCGATGCTGGGGCATCTGGGCACGAAGGAAGCAGCGACAGTCGGGTTGGTTTCGACGACCATTTGGCTCTTTGGAGGCTTGTGCTCTGCCTTTGCAGCGGGCTTCACGGTTCAGGTGGCTCATGATGTGGGAGCAGAGGATTTGCGTGGTGCAAGAAACATCGTTCGGCAGGGATTGTTTGCAGGACTTGTGTTCAGTCTCTTGCTGGCGCTGATTGGCATTCTCATTGCCCCTCACCTACCCGTTTGGCTGGGGGCTGACGAGGAGATCTGCCAGGGAGCCTCAGAGTATTTCACGATTGTGGCGTTGGCACTTCCTGTGCTGGAGATCAACATGCTGGCAGCAGGAAGTTTGCGCTGCAGCGGCAACATCAAGATACCCAGTTTGCTAAATGCGATGATGTGCTTGCTGAACATCGTATTCAACTATTGTTTCCTTTACATCTTCCATTTAGGAACGATTGGTGTGGCTTACGGCACCTTTCTGGCTTATGCCATCACGATGGTGTTGATGCTCTATTTCATGGCGGTGAGAGACAAGCAGCTATGCTTTATGCTCGATGCAGATAGCATGGGAACGTGGGACTTTTCTCCTTACCTTCCCAGCAAGGATACCTTGAAGAAAGCGCTGCAGATTGGGTCGCCCATCAGCCTCGAAAGGGGTGCGATGTGTGGGGCACAGATTGCCATCACGGGCATCATTGCTCCTTTGGGTCCCGTGGCAATTGCAGCCAACACCTTCGGCATCAATATCGAGAGCCTTTGCTACATGCCTGGCTACGGTATTTCGGAAGCAGCAACCACGTTGGTGGGACAGAGTCTTGGAGCAAGGCGAAAGGACCTGATGCGAAGTTTTGCCTGGATGTCGGTGGGATTGGGTATGGCAATCATGGGTGTAATGGGTCTGCTGATGGGTGTGTTTGCGCCAGAGCTGATGCAGATGATCACGAATGACGGAAATGTAGTAAAGCTGGGTGCAGAAGTGCTACGAATCGAAGCCTGGGCAGAACCGATGTTCGCAGCCAGCATCGTGGCATACGGCGTGTTTGTCGGTTCTGGAAAGACACTTGTGCCAAGCCTGATGAATCTAGGCAGCATTTGGGTGGTGAGGCTCACGCTTGCCGTGCTTTTGGTGCCGACGATGGGCTTGGTAGGTGTGTGGATTGCCATGTGTGTCGAACTCTGCTGGCGTGGGGCTTCTTTCCTCATCCGACTGAAGGGACGCGGTTGGAGCAACATCAGCATGGAGGAGGCTCAGCGTTCGGCAACCTTGGGAGAGAAGGAGGCGATTATCCGAACAGACACCAGCTACGAGAACATTTAAGAACTGACTTCGATAGAAACCATAAAAAGGAGGCACCCCTGCGGATGCCTCCTTTCTTATATAAGTAATGTGGATTACTTCAACAGATCGTCGAGTGCAGACTTGAAGTCGCCACCCTCCTGTGGTGCCTGAGCCTCATTGCGTGGCTCACGATGCTCTGGACGTGGACGACGGTCGCCGCGGTCACGACGCTCACCCTTCTCAGGACGAGGACGACGCTCACGCTGTGGACGCTCCACATAATCAGCAGGCTTCTCAATGAGGACACGACGAGAAAGCTTGTACTTGCCAGTTTTCTGGTCGATGTCAATCAACTTCACGTCAATCTCGTCACCTTCCTTGATGCCAGCCTCCTCGACAGTATCGAGACGCTTCCAATCAATCTCAGAGATGTGAAGCAAACCGTCCTTGCCAGGCAAGAACTCAACGAAGCATCCGTATGGCATGACTGAACGAACGGTGCCGTGATAAACCTCACCAACCTCAGGGATGGCAACGATTGCCTTGATCTTCGCCATAGCTGCCTCGATAGCATCGCGGTCTGGAGCAGAAATCTGCACCTTACCCACACCATCCTCTTCATCGATCGTGATGACAGTCTGAGTGTCTTCCTGCATCTGCTGGATCACCTTACCACCAGGACCGATAACAGCACCAATGAATTCCTTAGGAATGATGATTTGCTCGATGCGTGGTACGTGTGGCTTGAGTTCTGGACGAGGTTCAGAAATGGTCTTCATCATCTCACCCATGATGTGCTCACGACCAGCCTTAGCCTGCATGAGCGCTCTCTCGAGGATCTCATAAGAAAGACCGTCACACTTGATATCCATCTGAGTGGCAGTCAGACCATTCTTCGTACCAGTGGTCTTGAAGTCCATATCGCCAAGGTGGTCCTCATCGCCGAGGATGTCAGAGAGGATTGCATACTTGTCCTCACCAGGGTTCTTAATCAGACCCATTGCAATACCCGCAACTGGGTTCTTGATTGGCACACCAGCATCCATCAAGGCAAGCGTACCAGCACAAGTGGTAGCCATAGAAGAAGAACCATTAGACTCGAGCACGTCAGAAACGACACGAATCGTATAAGGATAATCTTCTGGGAGCTGACCCTTGATACCGCGCCATGCGAGGTGACCGTGACCAATCTCACGACGACCTACACCACGCTGTGCCTTTGCCTCACCTGTAGAGAATGGAGGGAAGTTGTAGTGGAGGAGGAACTTCTGGTAGTAACGCTCCAAAGCACCGTCCACCAGCTTCTCATCCAACTTCGTACCGAGTGTCACAGAAGCCAAAGCCTGTGTTTCACCACGAGTGAAGATAGATGATCCGTGAGGACCAGGCAGAGGAGAAACCTCACACCAGATAGGACGGATATCAGTTGTCTGACGACCATCGAGACGAATACCCTCGTCGAGGATACAACGACGCATCGCATCACGCTCCACATCATGGTAGTAGCGGTCAATCAACGTATATTTCTCTTCCAGTTCTTCTTCGCTCAAGTCAGTATGTGCAGCAGCGTATGCCTCCTTGTAGTCCTCGCGAATCTTCTCGAAAGCCTCAGCACGCTCGTGCTTCTCAAGACCCTGCTTCGTCACGTCGTAAGCAGGCTGGTAGCACTTGGCAGCGAGGTCAGCCTTCAGGTCGTCATCGTTCACCTCGTGGCAATACTCACGCTTCACATCCTTGCCCAACTCCTTCATCAGTTCCTTCTGCAACTGGCACTGTGGCTTGATAGCAGCATGCGCAGCTTTAAGAGCCTCGAGCAAGTCTTTCTCCTGCACTTCCTTCATCTCACCTTCCACCATCATGATGTTCTCTTCGGTGGCACCGACCATCAGGTCCATGTCTGCCTCCTTCAACTGCTCGAAAGTAGGATTGATTACAAACTCACCATTGATGCGTGCAACACGCACCTCAGAGATGGGTCCCTCGAAAGGAATATCAGACACGGCAAGAGCGGCACTGGCAGCGAAACCTGCCAACGCATCTGGCATATCCTTGCCGTCGGCTGAAAATACAATGACATTCACATACACCTCCGCATGATAGTTCGATGGGAACAAGGGGCGGAGTGCGCGGTCAACGAGACGGCAGGTCAGAATCTCTTCGTCGCTTGCCTTGCCTTCGCGCTTGGTGAAACCTCCAGGAAAACGGCCATTAGCCGCATACTTCTCTCGATACTCTACCTGGAGTGGCATAAAATCTGTTCCCGGTACTGCATCTTTCGCTGCGCAAACAGTGGCGAGGAGCATTGTGTCTCCCATACGGAGCATCACAGAACCATCCGCTTGTTTCGCGAGCTTTCCTGTTTCGATGCTGATTTCTCTTCCATCAGGCAACGAAACCTTCTTTGTAATTACGTTCATTTTGTTTGTTGAAAATATATAAAAACATCTATAATCGTGCCACGCGCGGCACGAATCTTCTTCTTGATATATCAAAAAACCGGGCAAATTTAGCCATTTTTTCTCATTCAACAGCTATCTTTGCCCGAAAATCTTCGTTTTCTTATGTTTTTTAGCAGTTTACGAGGTCTTTTGTGCTTCCGGACACATTATATTCCCCAACCTTGCAGCACACTACTGCATCACAATCAGATAAGGAGAAGACTCCCAAAATGCCTTCGCATTAGTAATCTTCAGCGTAGAAGTGCCGTCATCATTCTTCGTCAACGTATAGCTTGACTCTGGCTTTTCTGTCAACAGCTTAGGCGATTTCGAATTGATCACCAAGGTGGTGAAAGTACGTGCATCCACCTGATGGAACTCCTTGTTATTGATGTTGGAATAGTTGGCATGCTTCTTGCCCAACACATTTCCCGACAACAAACCAAGGTTCTTCAATTCACTCTTCGAGCCCACGATATAGAACACCTCGTTCAGACGCTTCTCCTGCTCATCATTCTGCGCTTTCAGGTTGCCCGATTCCACCGTCAGCACATCCACCTTGTCACGGAGCTTCGCAATCTTCGCCTCACTGTTCTTCACTGCCTCCTCATACTTGGCAAGGTTCTCACTTTTCTCTTCCAATTGCAAACTCAAGAACTCCAGCACCTTCTTCAGATTGGCGATCGTACTTCCTTCCGAAATGCTGTCAGCAGTCAGTTGGTCAATCTCAGCCTTCTTTCTGTCCAGCATGTCCCGCAACGTCCTCAGTTGTGAAAGCATCACATCCTTCGGAGTGGACTCATCCAGTTGGTACAACTCATCCTCCTGATTCTGGATGGAATCAAGACTCAGTGCCACCGCTTCAAGCATGGCGCTCATTTTCTCGGCATCCTGCGCCTGCAGCGAATCCAGTTCCTTCAAATCAACACCTCCGTAAGCTTGATCAATAAAATGCGACAATTTATCACATGCCACCAAAGCGGTGAACATCATTCCTGCGATAAGAATCTTTATCGTTTTCATCATTGGATTGTAATAGCAAAAAGTATAAATAGTTTGCAAATATAAGCATTTTCTGCTTTTCCACAAAAGAAACGGTCCAAAAAGATGAAAAAAACCCTTTCTTCCGTTTTTGTTTTGTAGAAAATCAAAAAAGAGATAACTTTGCATCAAATATGAAGATAATGAATAAGATTTTGACAACAATCATAGCAGGAGCCATGATGCTGGTAGCCTGCGACAAGGCACCCAAATTCCAAGTGGAGGGAACAATCGAAGGGGCGAAAGACTCGATGCTCTATTTCTCCCAAAGCACGTTGGATGGGGTGCAGAAACTGGATTCTGTGAAGTTGAAGGAAGACGGTTCATTCTCCTTCAAGTCAACAGCTCCGACGGAATCACCTGAGTTTTATGTGTTGCAGATTGGTCGGCACGTCATCAACTTCTCTGTGGACAGCACAGAAACGATGACCATCACGGCAAAGTTGGCAACGATGGAAAAAGACTACACCATCGAAGGCAACGAAAGCAGCAAGCGCATCAGGGAAATCAGCCTGATGCAACAGGATGTGCAGGCAAAGCTCATTGCCTTTGAGAAGAATGAGGACATGTTGCCCGGAGACCTGCGCGACAGCATCGAAAACCTCGTCAACACCTACAAGGAGCGCATGAAGAACGAGTTCATCTTCACCGATCCCGAATCGGCAGCAGCCTATTATGCAGTGTGTCAGAGCATCACCGACTTGGGCGGTTCCTTCATGCTGTTCAATCCCCTCACCAACCGCGACGACGTAAGGTGCTATGCGATGGTGGCAAACGCATGGGACAATGCCTATCACGATGCCCCACGCACACAGCAGCTCTGCAACATGGCCATCAAGGGCATGGACAACACAGCGGCTCCTCAGCAGAAAGTGCTTGATGTGGATGAAAGCAAGGTGTCCGAAACAGGCATCATCGACATCAACCTGCCCGACATCAACGGCAAGTTGCGCAGCATCAAAGACTTGAAAGGAAAGGTGGTGCTCATCGACTTCACCATCTATGGTGTGAAAGAATCCTCCGAGCGCATGCGCCTGTTGCGTTCCCTCTACGAGCAATACCACGCACAAGGTTTCGAAATCTACCAGATTTCACTCGACGAGGACATTCACTTCTGGAAGTTCTCCTGCGAAAACCTCCCGTGGGTGTGTGTACACGAAACAGACGGCACCATCAGCAGCATCTACAACATCACCAACATCCCCACCTTCTTCCTCGTCAATCGTGACAACGAGATTGTTGTCCGCAGCGACTTCATGGAAGGCACGTTGGAGGGGAACATTCAGAAACTTTTGGATAGTTGACTTTAGAGTAGTTGACAGTTGACAATTGTTACACGAATTCTTCTCCGAGGTTCAGTTGTGCATCATTCACAAACTTGCGGATGTTTTTCTGGTCACCCTTCTTGCAGATGACCAGCACATTGCCCTCTTCCACCACTACATAGTCCTCCAATCCCTGCACCACAGCGACATGACCGTCGGGCAGTTTGATGATGCAGTCCTTGCAGTCGTAGAGGAGCGACTTGGAGTCGATGACCACATTGCCCATATCCGACTGGGGCAAGGCATCATGCACAGCATTCCAAGTACCGAGGTCTGCCCATCCAAAGTGGCAGAGCATCACGTCCACATTGTCCGACTTCTCCAGCACGCTCTGCTCAAGACTCAAGTTCGGACACTTCGCAAAGAGTTCCATCAAGAGGTCGGGAATGTAATCACCATCCTTATAGCGCTCCACCACATTCTCCACAACGATGGCAAACTCCTCGCTGGCACCCTTCAGAGCATCCAGGAATGTGTCGGCACCCCACATGAAAAGACCTGTGTTCCACAAAAACTCGCCGCTCTCAAAGAAAATCTTGGCGAATTCATTGGCAGGCTTCTCCGTGAAGCTCCTCACCTTATAGATATGTGGATAATCCTCCAGTTCTTCTGCCATCTGGATATAACCATAGGCAACCTCCGGACGGTTGGGCTTCGCGCCCATCGTCAACTGCACGTCATGCTTCCCCACAAAATCCAATCCTTTCAGCACATCCTCACGGAAAGCGTCACAGTCGGAGATGTTCTGGTCAGAAGGGCTCACGATGAACCGTCCGTCAGGACAACGGCGCTTCACCTCCAGAGCCGCCCACGTCACCGCCGGCACCGTGTTTCTGCGCATCGGTTCCATCAAAACGTTCTCATATTTGATGCCCGGAATCTGCTCCATCACCAGTTGGCGATAGCTCTCGTTTGTCACGATGATGATATTGTCTGTATCGATAAACCCTGCAAATCTGTCGAAAGTCATCTGGAGCATGGTCTTGCCCGTTCCCAGCACATCAATGAACTGCTTAGGCTTCTTCTCACGGCTCATTGGCCACAAGCGGGAACCCAGACCGCCAGCCAAAATCACACAATAATTACGTTTGTCCATATTCACCTTATCGGTTTAGTAGGTATCATAGGTTAGTTAAAATCCGTTTGCGAATATAGACATAAATAAAACACCCACCAAATAATTTCACGAAAAAGTGGGAAAAGTAACATTATTTAGGAAATGGGCACAAAAAAGAAGGGACGTTTGCACGTCCCCTCTCTCAATTCTGCTGTTGCTGTGAAGCACCCGAAGTGGCATCCACAGGCACCTCCTTCTTTTCCGTTGGCGCACCGTCGCTCACCACTGTCGCCTCATAGCCGTTTTTCTTCAGTGCCGCCACAATCTTCTTGGCATTGGTCTTGTCGGCATCGTAGGTCACCATCACCTGCTTTGCCGCAAAATCCGCCTCCACCTTCTTCACACCTGGTGTCAAGCGCAACTGGTCCTTCACCTTCGTTTGTGCCTCCACACTCTGCACCGCTGGTGTGGTCGTCACCACCAGCACCTTCATTTCCTTTGCCATCGTCGTTGCGCACACCATCAGTGCCGCCACCATCAAAACAAATATCTTCTTCATATTCCGAATCTTTTTCTTTTCGGCAAAGGTACAGCAAAAAAACGAATCCACCAAAAGAAATCCTTTGTTTTTCAATGAACCCATTTTTTCATTCAGTTTAATATCCCTTACACAGAATTGAGGATATTCCCCTACGTGCGCACGGTGCGCATACCATTTCGCGCACCCAGCGCATAATATTACGTTCTTACAGCGCGTGTTATTTCGCGCTGAGTGCCCATGTTTGGTGGTACAAGTGGTTTATTTCTTCAATATCATAGTATTACAATACATATTTGAAAATGCTGGAGTAGGTGACATTGACCTGTTCCCATTGTCACCCTGCTGATAGCATAGTTGAAAAACAATTATTTAACAATTTTACAAATTAACACCCCAAAATGATTCAACGTCAATTACTTCTTCCGAACTCTTCCCGCCTTAGTTCCTCCATATGACGGAAGAAAAGTAAGTGAGCACGTAGCATCTTATCAAATGAAGCTTGCAAATATGACTCCATGTTAGGAATCTGACTCAGCCATAAAATATCATATAAGACATGGAGGCTCAACTCATTTTCAGCCCTATCGATGGTATAGACCAGTCTCACCATATCACGCATATTGCACTCATTCACGGCTTTGTACACAAGTGAAAGATTGTCAATGTCATCCAATGGAGCATCATACCAATGTAGATCCTGAATGTAAAGATACGCACTTTCATCTTCTGCAATAACACGGAAGGTTTCTCCTTGATATTTTACGATAAAGTTTTGACCATCATCGAATTCATATTGTAAATTCAATTTGTGAAGAACCACCTGCAAGAGCGTTCTTGTCGAAAGCGTGGAGGCTTCCTTGCCACCATCAGCATTGTTTGCAGAAGTTTCCAATCCTTTTGTTTCATCCATTTTCATTTGTTTATTTGATTTAGTTCGATTCCACAATTTGCTAACCCAACCTGTACCCTTATTAATCAACCAGACAATTCCTGCCAGGACAAATAGGCCCACAAAAAACGCGATGACGATAGAAGACACTGAAACAGAAGAGCCTGACAGATTAACGATAACACATATACAGAATATGACGATAATTAGCACCATACGACATATGCATCCCATATCATCCCCATCATCTAAGATGAAGTTTCTTCTTGTCTCCACATACTGAAGGCAATCCGTATCATCCTCCTGCTTATAGAATCCGCAATTCCTGCGGTCTTTTTTACATCGTGCACATTGAGAAAGTTTTGTCATATGCCAAATTTCAAAATCACATGAGCATTTTCATTATAAATGTAGTCAGAATCAAATTTACACCTATAAGGATGGAGAAGAAACCCACAAAAATTATTATATTCACACACTGATATGAACAATGCCACACATGAGCAATTCTTTGCAAGTCTGACACACATTTGTCAAAAGCCCAGTCAAAAGACTTGCCATAATGACGAAGCATCAACACATAAAACCACAAATACATGAGGGCATATCCCAACAAGATGAAGAACAAAATCCATACAACAACAGGACTCCAACCACTTATATCACCACCATGAGGAAAACAACACATTGCCACATACACCACGAATGGAAGCAAAGCAGAAAGCACAAGCACACCACCCTGTATCCACAAATTGAAGATAACAGATATTTGCTTGTAAGTCAATCTGAAACACTTCCCAAGCCCTTGCAAAAAAAGAACGCACAAGGCAAAAGGAATGGTGATGATGTATTTAATCCAATTCATAAAGGTCTCGATTATCACTCATTTATATCATCTTTTACCAATCTCAACTCACGCTTTCCCTTTTCATTTATAATTGATTGGAAGATTGCCTTTCGTATCAAGCGTGTCCCAGAAGAGAACCAACACACAATCTTCCTCTCCTTCGGTATATATTCTGTCCATCGGTCACTCATTGGCTGTCCAGCCCATTCAAAAGGTTCATCCACCATCTTTTGAGGCTTGTCACGGTTAAAGACCTTGTACACATCATATTGATTAGATCCGTACCAACTGCAATGAGCACCTCTAATCACAAGCTCTTCTTCTCCGTCAAAGTCCATATCTTTGAAATAAAATAGAGACTTATCACTCAAATACTCCTCTGGAGCAGGAGACACATAATCAAGTCTTATCGTATCAACCGTATTTTGAACAGCCTCTATTGGTAACACAAACAAATCGCAGTTGACAGTAAATGAATGCTGAGGTTTTTGAAACGTAAATACAGCAGAACCCCAGTTATCTTCTTCGCCATCCATTAACATATCCATGGACACGCGGTATCCATTAACGAGTTGATTGCATATAACATGAATCGGAGCAACATTTTCCTGTGCAATGGCTGCTCTCTGCGAATCCTTCGAGAGTTCTGTGTTATTAGAGCTATTCTGGCACCCCATACAAATGGTCTGTAAAAATATAGCTCCTAAAAAGGAATAAATGGTGTTTATAGTCTTCATGAATCTTTTTCATTACATTGTCAGATAAAATCCTCATACTCCTCATAATCTTCATAATAATGATAATAATCTTCATAGTTTTCATAATCTTCCGACATTAACCAATTACAGGCATTCCTTGGGTCAAAAAAGCGGTGATATGCTTTAAGAGTATATTTCCCTGCCGAAAGTATTCCGGCAAGATACCCACATTCGCCTTGAGGAGTTTCTATAGCACTAACATAATGGTAAAAATAGTTATACCAATCATCGTCTTTGTCACCACCCACAGGTTTAATCCATACATCTTGTTCCATTTGAGGATTATATGCCTCCACATAGTGATACGCAAATGGGAGGCGATCCATAAACCCGCCATGACTGTATTCTCCAACGAAATATTTCAAGAGTTCCTCGCCTTTCACGAGTTGAAATGCCTCAAAATCAAGATGGTTGTCACCTTCATATACAAACACATACACACCGCTTTGGGGTGCAACGTCTCCCTTGTTCAAGGCAATCCACGTTTCTTGAACATCCCAGATGCGCTCAATCTTAAAAGTCAATTGCTTGGGACTTTTACATGAATAGGCTTTAATATAGTCTTTACCAGAGAGCTGAACATCTGCTATATAATAGCACGTAGTCGTCCCATCTAGTTTCGTATAGACCATTTCAAAAATACCCTTCTTGCCTATAATATCTTTTATTTCCATTTCTTACTTTTTTGTCATTAGTGTCCCATAATTGGGCACAAATGAATACAACAATTAATGTGTGAGAATGTCAGTAAACAATTCTTTCACGAACTCTATAGTTTCTTCATCACCAGAGATTTGTGCAATGTGTTCTACATCAGTTTATTATTTATTGGAAATCGTTTTGATCAAATCTCTGATAGTCAAACCTCATCAATGTATCTACGTCAGGAGCCCAATTACAACAGGAATTTGATGCATCCATATCAGAACATATTACATGGGCATAACCTTTTTGATTTGACTTTTCGACCAAATCTTTGCCAGAGGCTCGCAGACTATATGTCGTTTCAAATTGTAGCATGCTTATTATCGTATGGTTTCTTATCGTCGCCACATTATAATAGCGGCAATTAGACGTGTACCATGTATCAAGGAAACCGAAGTCATCAGTACCATTCCCGTCTAAATCACCTTCAAAC
>JAGCDQ010000058.1 GCA_017651245.1 Bacteroidaceae bacterium
AACAACAGCACCCTGCTTGTGGCACTCCGTCAACGCCTTGGGTACAAGAGACCCTGCGTAAAGAATAAGATCAGCCTTTTCTAACATTTTTCTTCCGCGAACACTCACCAAGTCTGGGTCGCCAGGACCTGCACCCACAATTTCGATGTGACCGACGGAGGAGTTTAGAGTTGAGAGTTTAGAGTTTAGAGCGCGAAGATGCTGCTTGTCGATGGCAAGGGCTGCTGTCCAGTTCTTACCTTTCACTTTGGGGACGATGAGTTTGCCGTGATTAGAACCGAGGATGGCGGCTGCCTCGCAGACGCTGGGCGTGCCCACATGCTTCTCGACAGTTGTGCTGGGATTGGGCACTTCCACCTGTGCCAGCTCTTCAGCAGTGAAGAACACCACTTCTTCGTCATATTCCTCCCGCAGTTCCTCCACAAAAGGCTCGTCGGCTTTCACGTCGATGGTGCAGTATTTCTTGGCACAGGGAAGGATGCCGCGATCAGCAAACGCTTGGTCTATTTCGTCGTAAATGCTTTCATAATCATCAGGATGGTGTGCCAGACCAAAGCCAATCGTCCCCACCATCGGAACGAAGTGAAGCACCAGCATATTGTCAGGATAAGGTAGATTGAACGGTGACACGATGATGAGGAGTTTGTACTTCTTTGGGTCGGCCTCTCGGATGTTGTTGATGAGGGTCACATGGTCTGGCAGCGTCTTCTCCAGATAGTCCGTTCCCTCATCTCTCACATCCATCAGCAAGGCAGTGGGTTGAAGATTGACAAAGGCGAAGATGCAGTCATTCATATCCTCAACGTCGCTGGCAATCGGCCAATCGAAACGCTTCTCCAACGTGTCGAGCGCCCACAGACCAGCGTTGTCGCTTTGGGTGGTGATGACTGGATTGGCTCCGAGGATGGTAGCCACTTGGTGTGTCAAGTTATTGGCTCCTCCTACATGACCGGACAGTACGGAAATGACATGCTGCCCCAAACTGTCGATGCAAACGACGGCAGGGTCGGTGTGCTTGTCTTTGATATATGGAGCGATTGTGCGTACACAAATGCCCATGGCTCCGATGAAGATGAAAGCATCAAAGTCGTTCCACTGACCCCCTACATCTGTGCGCTGTATGCTTTTGGCACTCAACTGACGCTGGAGCATGAGTGCGATGTCTTTGCCAGCCTCGTTGATTTGTATGACTGCTATTTGCTGCATGTTAGTATCTCAATAGGATGATTGTCGTTTAATATGATTTTGGTCGGTGCATCTTGTTTCAAGCCAAGTTCATGGCAGGCTTCATCCCAAAGTTGGTGACTATCGGTCAAGACCTTGGGAGCCTTCACGCTATTCATCACGATACATCCGTCGTCGGTCAGGACGATCAGCACCTTTTTAATGATCTCCTTCAGTTGTCCACCATGACCACCGATGAAGACGGCATCGGGACGAGGTAAAGATGCAACATCGGCTTCCAGGAAGTCGCCGATGTGCACATTGATGCCGGGGGCGCCGAAACGACGGGCATTCTCATGGATGATGGCCTCGCATTCAGGACGAATCTCGAAAGCTTCAATCTGGAGATGGGGAAATTGCAAGCGCGCTTCGATGGAAACGCTTCCTGTACAGAAGCCGATGTCCCAAAGCACCTGTCGGTGGGGCAAGTTGAGGGCTTGGAGCGTGAGCAGGCGGATGGGCATCTTGGTGATCATCTTCTCCCTGCCGTCGAGGAGGGAAAACGCTGAGTCGGGGATGCCGAACGGTCGTACACGCTGAGTTGTCTTTTGCAGGATGATGCAGTTGGGGTGACTGTAGGTGGTTTGTTCATCATAGCGGTTCACCCGTTCCAATTCTTCGTTACCCAGATTCTCTCCCACCATCATGAGGTAGTTCGTATAGCCGTATTCCACCATTCGCTGATGGATGGCGTGTGGTGTCTTGATTCGATCAGTCAGCACGCCTATCATCGGTTCGCCATTGATCAGCGCCTCGTCAAGTTTCTGCCAGGGACGACCTGTAAGCGAAACGACGTGCATGTCGTGGTAGGCTACTGACATACGATGCGCCAGCATTTGCAGGGAGTTGAAGGTGGGGAATATCTGCATCTTCAAATCCTTGCATTCACGCTGCAACGTGTTGGCAAAGCCGAAGAACAGGGGATCGCCCGAGGCAAAGATAATGACGTGCTCATGTTGTTGATATTGCTCGAACACTTTCTCCAAAGGAACGCTGATGTCTATCCACACAGCTCCGTCGGGTAGCAATGGCGCCATGATCTCATGGTGACGCTTGCCGCCAGAGAACACGCTTCCATTCCTGATGATGTCCATCACCTTAGGGGGGAACCATTGTTGTCGGCTGTCGCTGATTCCTATGATGTCACATGTTTTCATAAGTCGCGTCCTGGTTTCAGTTGTGCTGCATCATCGTAGGTGAGGATGGCATTGCACAGGGTGGCGGCAAGATTGCTCCCCCCCTTGCGTCCTTCAACAATGATTTTAGGAATGTCCTTGAAGGGTTTGACCATGTGCTTCGACTCCTTCACATGGACAAATCCCACGGGAGCGGCGATGATGCCGGTAGGATGTGCTTTCCCCTTGTGGATCAGGTCGCAAAGTTCCATCAGCGCAGTGGGCGCATTGCCAAAAGCGAAGAGGGCATCGGGATGTTCCTCGACTGCGAGACGGATGCCTGCTTGTGTGCGGGTGATGCCTTTCTCCGCAGCCATTTCTGCCACACGTGGGTCGGAGAGATAACATTTGGTTTCGATGCCGAGTCGTTGCAGCGCACCTTTTCTGATACCGCTGGTCACCATCGTGACATCCGTGATGATGGTTTTGAGTTTCCCCGTCTTTACATGATTATATATACTCTCTACAGCACCAGCATCCATCTTTAGGATGTTCTCCATCTCGAAGTCGGCGGTGGTGTGAATGGCATGGAGGAGTGCCCATTTGTGGTCGAGCGGATAATCTTGGTGTTTTAATTCCTTCTCAATGGTGCTGAATGATTCCATCATAATCAACTGTCCCTTCTTTTCTTCGCCTTGAGATTCCTCTCGATAGTAGCCACGTGGGGTAATCATCTTTCCACTCCATTGGTAGGATTGCGAATTGCCAATCAGAATCACAGTGAACATATCGACATCCTCGGGATCGAATTCGGCAAGGGTTGTGATGGTCACTTCCTGTTCGGGACGTCCAGCCTGTCGAACATATCCGACAGGTGTGTCAGCCGAACGCTCTTGCAGGAAGATTTCTTGCAGACGATAGAGTTGCCAATATCTGCCGTTCGACTTGGGGTTATAGACTGCCGTCACAAAGTCGCCCATAGCTGCAGCTTTGATTCTCCGTTCGATGACGTCCCAAGGAGTCATCAAATCGCTCAAGGAGATGACGCAGAAGTCATGACCCACCGGAGCTCCCAGCAATGATGCCGCCTTTTGGAAAGCCGAGATGCCGGGCAGAGCCTCCACCTCCACGTCGCTATGCCGTTCACGTTTCATCTCATATATCAGGGGGGTCATCCCATATATACCAGCATCGCCAGAGGAGATGACCACCACCGTCTTGCCTTCCTCTGCCAGGACAAATGCTTGTTCTGCACGTTCACGTTCATGCTTCATGCCCGTGTCGATGCACTCGCACCCCACTTTCAAATAAGGTGTGATGAATTGAAAATAGTATTTGTAACCAACGACCACATCTGCCTCACCCACAGCTTTGATGACTGCTGGCGTGATGTCTTCGGGGCTACCAGGCCCGATGCCTGCGACGATAATCTTTTTCATACGGCGGCAAAGATAGTGATTATTTCAATACGCTCCAAACGATTGAAGAGGTTATTGCTTGAACTTCACTTTGAGTCCGACCGTGAGCATTCTGCCTGGATGGTAGAGGGCGTACTTGCGTGCTGAGGAATCAATGCGATGATCCGTTTTGTCGAAGAGATTGTCGATGCCGATACTGGGTTCGAGAAGTGCCCATGTCGTGCAGTCGAACGTGTGCGTTGTGTTGAGATTCCACACGCCATAACCTGGTGCATTCTCATACGAGCCAGTGTAATAGGTCTTCGATTGCAGTCGGCCGTTCAGATTGACATTGAGGGCATATCGTCCCCAAGCGTGATGATAATTGGCGGCAAGAGTTGCCGAATTCCTAATGCTGCGTTCCAGCACACTCCATTCATTCTCACTCTTGGTTCGTGCATAGGTGTAAGCCCAATTGACAGAGAGATTGAATCCTTGGAACAAATTGGCAGACACATTCACCTGCACCCCCTTTACATCGCCCTTGTCACTGTTTTGATAGAGGGTGTAGCGCTCCAACTTGGTAGCCTCCTCTGCGGTCATTTCAGGGAATTCTCCTTGCAGCATGGCAAGTGAGGCGTCATCCACATCAATGTTCTGCTTTACGACCATATCATTGATACGGTTAATATAGCCTGTGACGCTCACAAGCAGTTTGTCGGTGTGGTATTCTGCATTGAGGGCAAAGTAGTTGCTCTTTTCTGGCTTCAAGCTCCGATTGCCGAAACTGATCTGCGGCTTACCGCGATTGACGGCATAGTAGTGGTAGTAAAGTTCATCCAAACCTGGTGCTCGGAAACCTGCCGAGTAGGTGGCGCGGAAATTAAACGCACCAGGAGAATACATCAGTGTTGCCTTGGGCGTGAAGCGGTCGCCAAAGGTCTCGTGATGGGTGTATCGTGCACCGACGGTCGCCGTCATATATTGCAGGAACTTCTGCTCATGCTGTCCGTAGAATGCCAACGTATATACTCCTTTGTCGATGCTGCCGGAAGTGGCTTCGAGTTCGTCCCTGCGCCAATTCGCTCCCAGGATGGTCGTACCTTCCTTGACCAATCCGAGAATGGATTTGAGATCAGCTTCATAGGCATGTTGCTTCTTGGAGAGAATGAAATCACCCACCTTGTTGGTCTTGGTCTCCACATCGTATTCCTTTCCATAGCGGAATCGGTCGGCAGTGAACGTGGCTTGCAACGAGTTCTTGGAAGTGAACTTATAGATACCACCAGCATTCCATCGGAAACCCTTGTACTGCATCTCATAGTCCGTGCCGCCCGTGATGTCCGCCCGCGTGTCAGGACGGTCGGTCATCTTATAAGTATAGTCCAGCCCCGCGTTGAATGCGAGTTTGTCGTTGGGCGCATAAGTGAATTTCTGTCCCACAAGGTTGGAACGATAACCCGTATATAGCGGCGCAAGGGTCGGCTGTGTCTCTGTGTCCGAACCCTTCACATATTCCAGCCCGTTGTTCTGGTAACTGTCTGCACGGTCGTGAGTGAACGACGTGTAGGAACCAAAGCCATGCGTGAAGACATCCAACGTCACCGCCTCCGTCAACTGCCCCTTGCCAGAGATCCGCGTATCGCTGGTCACGGAGATGAGGTTCTGCGTAGGTTGGTCGGTGATGATATTGATGACGCCAGCAATGGCATCGCTACCATACAATGAGGAAGCCGCACCGTCCAATACCTCGATGCGTTTCACTCGCGCCATGTTGATGCGGTTCAAATCCACATTATTAGATATATCACCCGTCAGCTTCTGTCCGTTAACGAGGATGAGGATATATTTGTTCCCCAGACCATTCAGTCTGAGGAAAGTTCCCATCGAATTGGGTGCCATCGACACCTGTGGCATCATACGCGTCAATGCCCCGTCGAAGGTGCTGATGCCCTGCTCATGTATCTCTTGAGCCGACAGCACTCGTACGGGAGTGGCAGTGGATTTCAACCGCTGATGATGCCCCGAACCCGTCACGACAACAGGATTGAGGTTATAGGTGCGCTCCGTCACAGTGGAGTCACGATGCTCCATCTTGTGTACTTGGGCAAAAGCGACGCTCCCGCATGAGAGCGCCGCCAAGAAAAACACTTTTTTTATCATTGATATTTTAATGGGTATTCACGCTTTATTCCTCGTCAGGAGCTGTGGTTGGTGTAGAGAGCGCATACTCTGTGCCCAACTTATCGATAGCATCTTGCGTGTGGTTCATCCAGAGTTGGCGAACAGCAGCACGTTCAGCGAGTGCAGGGATGTAACCATCATCGTCTGTTTCTCCGTTGATATACTTCAGCCAGCATGGCTCAGCGAAATTGGTCTCATAAGCAGCAGTCTCGATGCCTGCAGCATTGAACATAGAGAACCAGCTTTCCTCATCACCTTCATCTGCCATGTCATTGTGAGCGTGGTCACCGGCGATAGACATCAATGGGTAGAGCTGCGCCTTGGTTGCTGTGTTGGCTGGATAAGTGACTTCCATGCTGATAGCGCCTACCTCGTAAGTGACAGTACGGCCGGCAATATTCTCCAGCACGTCATCCACCAATGTCTGTTCCATGTCAACAGTGCCGACATAGTAGTTCTCGTTGATGGCACGAAGGTACTGCTCCAGTTGCACATAACGGATATTACCACCATAGTAGTCGTAGCCTTCTGGGTTACCGTGACCCATGAATGCCACAATGCCTTCAGCCACAGCAGCCTGGATGTCCTCCTCATCGTTGAGCACAGTTGCCAATGCCTCAGCATCGCTCTCCTCAGCCATCAGTGGCGTACCAATCACCACGTTGCGGTCGAGGCTCTTCAGATACTCAGTGGTGAAGATGCCATTCTTATTGTTCATGAAGTTCTTCACATAAGAGTCACGCACGTTGCGATACTCCTCACCAGGAATCACCTGCAGAGACTGCACCACAATCTGCTTGTATTTAGCCTGACCAATGGCGTTGAGCCAGTGCTCTGGGTCGTAGTAGCTCTTGGGATCCTCATTCTCACCAGCGCGAGCATTGTTGATGCACTCAATGGAAGAGAAAGAGAGGTAAACATCCCAATCTGGGAAGTTCGTTTTGTAGTCGTCCACCACTGTTGCAAAGGTGTCGTAAGCCTGTCCCCAAGTGGAACCGAATGCCACAATCAGGATGACCTTGTCATGCTTTTTCTGACTGTTGACCATGTTGGTCACTTCCTGTTGATACTTCTGATAATTTGATGAGTTGTCATCATCGTCGCTACAAGCGCTGAAGCTCATAGCCGTCATGAGGGCAACTGCTGCCATCATGAGAAACTTAATTGTCTTCATTGTCGTTTTGATTTAAAGAGTTAGACTTATAGTTATTTAAAAGTTTTTTGCCATGATTGAATCGGACGGTGAAAGCGGCATACACAGTGATGCCAGGGGTGGTGGTGCCGAGGTGCAGACCGTGGTCTGTCTTATCGACATAGTTGAAGAGGTTATCCACGCCCGCTTCAACGTTGAAGTTGAGTGGTCTCTGCTTACCACGCTTGGCACTGAACGCATAATTGCCCGTCAGTCGCCACACCTGATAGCCCTTGCCGTTGCCGTTGAGTTGATAGTATCGTTTGGTCGATGCGCGTCCATAGACTCCTGCACCCCATGCATTCTCATTCTTTAAAATATGATTCCAAGTCACATAGCAGTTGCCCTTGTGGTGAGCCATACCGTCGATGACCACATCCTGCAAGATGTCATCCTCGCTGTCGTACAACTTGGCATCAGTGTCCAGATAACTGTAACCGAGTCCTGCTGTCCACTCCTTGTTGAAGCGATAACGCAGAGTTACATCTGCACCGTAAGTCTTGGCTGATTCCAAGTTTTGGTAGCGGCGTGTCTTCAGCGGCAGATACTTGGCGTAGAGGTCGATGGGGGCTTCATTGTTGGGAATGGTGACCAAAGCAATCATGTCATTCACACGATTATAATATCCTGTGACTGTGGTGGATAAACCACCTTTGTTATACTCAAAGCCCAACGAGAAATAGTTGCTGGCTTGAGGTTTCAAGTTAGTGTTGCCCAAGAAGAGATAGGTGCCATTCATGTTGCGCACATACTGATAGTAGAGTTCCTTGGGCGTAGGAGTCTTGAATCCTTGGCTCCATGTGGCACGGATACGCAAGTCGCCCCACTTGACCATCGTGGACACCTTGGGACTGAGGTGCCAGCCAAACTGCTGATTCTTGTTCAGACGTAGTCCTGCTGTCACATTGAACCAATCCACAGGGTCGTACTCGTCTTGTACATAGAGGGCACCCGTATTGTCGGTAGCCTTGCCACCTTCCACACGATTCGGGGCTTTCAACCAGTCGTAGCGCCATTCCACACCCGAACTCAAACGATGCTGGTAAGGCAGGGTGAACACGCCCTTCAGATGTGCCATTGTGCGTTGCTGGTCACTCTGCAATTGGTTTTGCCCTGGGTAATAAGGGAAATAGGAGGTGTGTTCACCGTTCACATAGCCATCGGTCAGCGTGACAGCAGTGAATTCATAATAGTAAGCATGACGGTTCCAATCCACATCGAGGGTGAGGAGGTCGGTGTCATTCAGTTTCCATTTGCCACCCACAGCAGCCGAGGCGTTGTTGTAGCGCATGTCGAAGGTTTTGACGTCCACACCTGGGTGTTTGCCGCTGGGACGGTAGATGCGCTTGCGGTAAATGCTGCCATCGGCATAGAGTTCTATGTTCTTGTTGAGTGTGTAGGTGAGGTGCTCCGATACTTGCCAGTTGGTGTAGCGGTTTACCGTCTTATTGCGCGAGTCAGTGATGACGAATTCCGTCTGATGTGGGTCTTCCCTCGATGTATTTTGCCATCCGTCGCTGTGTTGCAGCTGAAAGTTTGTATAACTGCTCAGTTTGCCGAAGTTCAGTGCGATGCCGTTGTGTTGGCGCAGTTCTCCATAGGAACCGCCTCGTGTAGTGTTCTCGAGGAGGAACCCTTCTGTATTGTGCTTCTTCGTGATGATGTTCACCACACCAGCGATGGCATCACTTCCATAGAGTGCTGAGGAGGCTCCCTTCACAATTTCAATCCGCTCGATGTTGTGCGGGTCGATGAGTCCGAGGTCGTTCTCACCACCGTTGTCACCATGAATGCGCTTGCCGTCAATGAGGATGAGGATATAGTTATTGCCCAGACCGTTCATCTGCATCTGACTGCCCATGTCACCCTCGTTGAAGGCGAAAGAGGCTGTCAGGCCCGACAGGATGTCTGCCACAGAACCGCCCGAGAAGTTCTTCAGCATTTGCTTGCCAATCACCTCCGTCTGTACGGGCGCATCCTTCAGCAGGTGCTGAGTGCCAGTACCTGTCACGACCACCTCCTGCAGCGAATCACCCTGCACGATGCCTTGTGCCGACAATGTCTGGGTGAGCCACAGCAGCGCCCATCCTATCATCCATCTTCTTATATGTCTCTGTTTATGTGTACGCATAGTCCTGTGCGTGTACATTGATTCTTTATTGGAAAATGGCAGGTCTTCTGGCTTTCCCCCAGTCTGTTCGCCTTCCCGATTCCTCAGTGGCTTGCGATGAACAGACGTTGACATGTGGGGATTACAGCTGCAGGTACAGCTCCGGATTCGCACCGGATTCCCTTGCATCGATATGTTCGATTACCTATTTCGGTGACAAAGGTAATAATAAAGAATTGAAAAAATGAAGAATTGAAGGATTAAAGTTGTTTTCTCCCATATTTTTTTATTCATTCTTTCATTTTTTAGATTCTTTATCGTATTTTTCAATTCTTCAATTTTTCAATTCTTCGATTTTTCCTACCTTTGCATTCCGATGACACATTCTTTCCTCATATCAGCACCTACGAGCGGCTCAGGCAAGACCACCATTGCCCGAGGGCTGATGGCGTTGCTAGTGACGAAGGGAAAGGTGGTGCAACCGTTCAAGTGCGGGCCCGACTACATCGACACGAAATTTCACGCAGCTGTGTGTGGTCGCCCCAGCATCAACCTCGACACCTTCATGGCAACGAAGGCACATGTGAAGGAACTCTTTGACCGTTATGGGGCAGATGCCGACGTGTGCATCGTGGAGGGCATGATGGGCTTGTTTGACGGCTATGACCGTGACAAGGGTTCATCTGCCGAGATTGCCAGCGTATTAGACATCCCCGTGATGCTGGTGGTCGACGCCAAGTCGGCAGCATACTCCACGGCTGCCTTGTTGTCGGGTTTCCTCCATTTCCGAGAGGACGTGCACATTGCAGGTGTCATCTTCAACAAGGTGGGTTCTGAACGTCATCGACAAATGCTCCAAGAGGTGTGCGACGACCTGCAAGTGACGTGTTTCGGATGCTTGCCGAAGCATGCGGAGTTGGAACAGGGTTCACGCTATCTGGGGCTTGACTTTTCAGAGGAAGCGAAAAACGAGACATTAGTGAAATTACTGGAGGAGAACGTGCAATGGGAAAGACTTTTAAGATTGTGATGGCAAGGAATGCCGAATCGTTCTCTTTCTACTATCAAGAGAACATTGACCAATGGGCAAGCGAAGGGAAAAGCATCACGTTCTTTGACCCAGAGAAAGACGTACCCAACCTGACCGACTGCGACCTGCTCTACTTGCCTGGTGGCTACCCCGAAAAACATCTGGATGCATTGGTGGCGATGGAACAGACACGGCAGCGCATCCGTGACTATGCCGAACACGGAGGACACATTCTGGCAGAATGTGGTGGCATGATGTACCTGTGTCAAAGCATTGTGACCGACGATGGTGAATACCCCATGTGTGGCGTCCTGCCATATTGCATTACAGCTCGTAAGGCAGACCGCAAACTCTCCCTGGGCTATCGCCGTTTCATTCTTGACGGAAAAGAATATCGTGGGCATGAATTCCACTACACCCAGTTCCTAGGCAACGCCCCCCACTCCATCGTCCAAGTCTATGACGCCAAAGGCAACCCCGTGCCAACCCCTGTTTTCAAGCACAAGAATGTGTTGGCAAGCTACACGCATCTCATGCAGCATCCTCTCAACGCCATCACACTGCACTAACACCTCTCACTCCCCCGAAATCAATGGACACAAGAAAGGAGTCGATTTCCACGAACCAACTCCCCTCCCCTACAGCCTTTAACCTATAACCTTTAACCCTTAACCTTTACAGCCTTCGACCTCCGACTATCTTTATTTGCCTCGTTTCACCTTCGCTCCACCCATACTCTAGCCATACTCCAACCAGCCTTTTGAGTATGGCTAGAAGCAACCTAGGAGCAACCTAGGAGCAACCTGGGAGCAGCCTGGGAGCAGCTTAGAGTATGGCTAGAGATGAACAACGAGATGCGTGTTTCGAAACGCTTAAGTAAAACTTTTAAAACACTTAAGTGATTTTTCAGAAATACTTAAGTAAAAAAATGAAAACACTTAAGCGTTTTTTTTAGTCTTTGTAGCAATAGCGTAGCGTTATGGTTGCGTTATGGTTGCATCGATCATCTTCAGCCATATTCCCACCCTATTTCGTTTTGCAAATTAAATCCTTGTTTTATTCTTTCAAATAAATCATATACAAATTTATTCCATCGGCTTTATCATTGACTCAATGAATTGAATTTCATCATCTGTGAGTTTGTACTTCTTGTAGAGTTCTTCGTCTGTCCAAGGTTTGGAGAAATCTTGGAGAGGAACAAAATTGAAAACGAGTTTAGATAGATTTATTGCACTTAATGACATCAGAACCAAAAAACGAACAAATCGGGTTTTTAAGTATAGTAAGAGATTTTGTGCTTCGGTTTGATTGTCAAAAGAGCCAATAACAAAATAGGAATGGGTACAAATCATTTGAGGTGGTGCGATCTGCATAGAAGACGTGAAAACTCTGTATTTCCCTTCTTTGTCAGGCTCTCCGGCATGTTCAGCACTTGTTTTACTCATAAAAACCTTATATTTATTCAAATACTCATGACCTGAAATAACGTTGTTAAGATTGGTATAAGATAAACCATCGCTAGCAAGTATCTTTATGCTATTCTTTATCGATGACGTTTGAGAACCTCTGAAATTAGTTGAGAGGCCAAAGGGCATTAGTGGACTGATTATTTCTGTTATTTTTTGCTCTGCGGATGTGTTTATCTTGTGCAGAATCGGTATTGCCTCATTGTATCTGACTAACACATCAAACTCATTAAGCATTCTCTTTTGTTGAGAAGTTATGCCATTCTTAGTCGTGATGAAATCACAATTGCCAATCCTTCCTTCTTCGCGTAGAACATAACAAACGCCACCACCTATACTTATATTGGGGAAGCAATCTTTAGAATTTACAAAATCAACCACCTTGGAGATTCCTTTGTCATTCATGAAATCAGTTCTAAACTTATTGAGTCCCATACCGCCTGCAAAGAATTTTGAGGGCATTATCAATGAAAGGTACTTTGGCTTTATCTTCTTTGACACATCAAAGAATAGATTATACAAAGGTATTGCTTGTCCACCTTTATCAGTGGTTTGTAGTTGATACGGTGGATTCCCCACTATTGCGTCTATTTTCATATTTTCATTGTTATTGATTTTCCAGAAGTGTTTGCCGTCCTTGAAGGTATTGACAACGGCAGTCGGCTTCTCGGATATGTTTTGAATTAAGTCTTTATAATATTGTGCGTTCACTCGTGTAGGTCTGAATCCTGCAAGGGTGCGCTTGGTGATGCTCTTTGCCATCGGGGTCTTGCACACCACCAAAATGTTTTCCTCGATGGTGGCATCCCAAAGCATCATCGCCATGCTGTGGCTTACGTCGCCATACTTCTCTTGGGTTGCTATCACTCTATTCCTATATATATTATAGGCAACATACAAAGGATAGAGACCGCTCTTGGAATTGATCTCCAGCACGTGGGAATCTGTCTTGAACACATCTTTGGTCACTTGTCCCCTGTCCACATAACGAGGCTCATTCAGTATCTGCTTGAACTCCTCATCGTAGAAGCACCAGCCACCCAAGCAGTCGCTCATGTGCATGTTCACCACTCGCCAAGGGGTCAAGACGGTCTCCTTGTCAGGATTTCGGAAGGTGTTGAAGATGTTTGCCAGTCGCTCAATGCGTTCCTCTATCGTGAACTTGTCGGCAGCCCTTGCCATAGCCCTGATGCGCTTGCCTGCCTCACGGAACACGTCTGCCTCATAATATTTCTTGAAGTTCTCAAAATCCTCCTTGGTCACACCCTTTGGCATGAACTCTTCCCACGACACATCATCCACCAAATTGGTGAAGTTGTCAATGGTCAGTTCCTCTTCCTCATTCTTCAGTTCTGCACCATAGATAAGAAGCGGCATTCTGATGCTGATACCACGCAAGATGCTGATGGCTTCTGCCCTTTGTGTCTTCTTCTGCTTCAGTTCATCCAATCGTGCTTTCTCTTCTGGCGTGAGGTCTTTCTTCTTTTTCTTCTCCAGCCTTTCCTTCTCTGCATATTCCTCTTTGGTGAAACCTTGCTGGTTCACATCGATGTTGCCACTCTTTGCCATCGCCTTGGTGGCACCAATCTTTCCTTTCAAGTGCTTGAATGCTTCCAGTTCCACTTCCGTCAGTTTCAGCAGTTCGTCATTATAGAGTGCACCATCCTCAAAACCACATTGCACCACCTTCTCAATCTGTGCCCTCTTCAGCTGACCCATCATCGTCTTCACATCGTAGGGTGTCATCTTGCTACCTTCAATGGATATGATGGGACAGAAGTTCAGGAAGTCGCCCAATGTCTGCCTGTCTCCATCCGTCTGCTTGCCTGCTTTGGTGGACACCTTTGCGGCTTCTGCCAACACTCTCAGCGTCCTGTCAGGGGCAAAGTCGAAGGCATAACATTGTTCCTTCATGCGTCCATTGTGGCAGTAAGGTGTCTGCACACGGAAAATGGTCTGCATATAGCCAGCAGCCGAAGTGCTGAACGAGCCTGCCATCATGAACACACCCGTCCAAGGTTTCACACTCACTCCTGTAGTCAACCTGCCACAAGAGAGCGTGATGGTGTATGTTTCATCAGGGTCTTTTCCTATTGCCTTTTCCACAGCCTTCAATGCCTCAGTCGTTTCTTCTTCTTCATCGCCATCGCCTGCCACATTCACCACCTCGAAAGCACTAAACACGGAATGCTGTTTCAGTTTTGCGCTGAGTGCCTTGGCTGCCTTTACGCCTGGCACCATCCAAAGCGTGTGTCGGAAGATGCGACGGTATTCATCGTTGGAATATGGATAGAGGCTGTCCTTGTCATCCTTGCACATCAAATCCAAGAACTTTTCCACATCCTTGTCGTGAACAAAGGCACCATCATCTTTCGTGCGGAAGAACTCACGGAAGTTGAACGCCTTTTCATCTTCCACAAACTCACTCATCAAATTGCCCAAGTCGTAAGTGTATATGTTGATGGCTGGCAACGAAGCATAAGGATTCGGCTCGTATGGATTATCTGTGTACCAAGCCTGCTTTGCTTTCTGCTCCATCACATAGTCCCAGGTGTAGATTTCCTCTTCGCTGTAATCGTCGAATAGGTTGAAAGGAGTGCCAGAAAGTTGAAGCACTTTGGTGCTGTCTTTCTTCAGTTCTTTCAACACGTTCTGTCCCAACTCTGTTTTCGTGCCCTCATGTGCCTCATCCACGATGATGAAATCCCAAGGAGTGCTGAAGACGCGGTCATTCTTGTCAAACTTTCCTCCTACAGTCTCAGAGCCTCGCAAATCCTGCATGGAGGCAAAGTAAATGTATTTCTGACCCTTTGCCACCAGTCTTTCCAACGAAGTGAAATCCTCTCCCTTTGTTCTCGAACCATAGCGATAGTCTTTTCTGTCATAAAATATCTTGCTGAAATCTTCAAACCAACCAGCATCCACTACAGGACGATGGGTCAGAATCAAGGAGCGTGTGAACTCCTCTTCCTTCACCACTTGCAAGGCTGAGAGTGTCTTGCCAAATCGCATCTTGGCATTCCAAAGCATTTGATTTCCCTTCTTGAAGCGTGCCCTTGTCTTATCAATAGCCTCGCGTTGTTCTGGACGGAAGATGACAGGGGTTAATCCGCTCGTGATGTCAGATGCTTGGAGGCTATTCTCTCCATTCTTCACCGCCTTGATGGCTTTCTTCACCGTTTCAAGGTCACAGCAATACCATTCATCCGCTCCCTTCACACCAGCAAACTCTTTCTTCCTGATGCCACTACGCTCCAGCACTTTATGCACTTGCTTGTCATTGAAGGTCATGATCATGCCGCTCTGCACAAAGATGCTGATTTCTGTATGTAGCAACTGATAGGCGATGCCTGCCGTCTTGGTGTACTGGCGTATGCGCTTGTGGGCAGCTTCCTGCAATGCCTCCGTATTGTCGAAGAGGTTGCTGCCGTCATCTTGGTCAAGGGTTGTTTCGCCTATTTTCAAGCAGTCACGATGCCGTTCGTCGTTGATGGCGAACACATAAATGAGTTTTGATTTCAGGGATGCGGTAAAGGTAGCCATAGTATTGTTATTTCATGAGGTCTATAAATCGGATTTTCTTCTTGTCATTCGCCCAGTCACGAATCAGGCAGTAGATGCCGTTATGCCGTCGGATGTCTTCTTGCTGGCAGCCAGGACAATGAACAATCTGTTCTTCCTCGCCAAAGAGGGTTTGGATTTTCTCTTTCACACCATGCCTGCAAGAGTCAGGCACAACGCCCTTCAATCCATCCATCTGCCAGAGATTCCACGAAATGATGTAAGCGATGTAGTTGATGGATTTCACGAGAGGAGCCTTGCCGAACTTCTCTTGATAGTATTCGATGAAAGTCCAAAGCAAAGCTTCACGAGCCAACAGCAAATTGTCGCCTTGCCACTCAAAACCATAAGTGTGCATGTAAGCTATTTGTGCCCAATCCAGCCAATCGCCACTTGTCTCTGTATTTTCGCTGACAACTCGCAGTTTCCTATCCAGCAGACCAATGCGCTCTTGCAGGGGAATGGGTTCGCCCGTCGTGGCATCATATCGGCTGACCAGATAGGGAGCCTCACCACAGGTCATTTCCATGCGTGTGGCTCTCACGTAATCCTTCCAAGTCTTTCCTTCTGGGAATTCTATTTTGTTGGGGTTGGGTTGCCAAGTATGGTTGGTCGTGTTTTCCACATTAAATACATCCTTGTGTCCAAACCATGCTTCATCCACAAGGTTGTTCTGCGCATTGCACACCCAAGAAGGCGTAAACACCTCCGCCATATCCTTGGCACGATCAGTCTGCTGTTCCTTCGACTTCAGCACACGAGGTCTGATGACCATTCCATTCTCGCCTGTAATCAGTTCAGGCAATATCTGCGAATGGTAATCATACGCTGAGCCGAGCGCTTTATAGTCATGCGTCGCCCAGAAGATGTTCCTCCTTGTGGTGTGGTCTCGCAGCAGCGTCTCAAGCACTTCTTGCGAGATTTCCCTCAAGTCGTCCTCCCTGATGTCAATACAGGCAGGACCCAGTTCTTTGTTTGGCATTCTTTGCGCTTATAGCTTTAGGACAATAAGCACTTATCGGATTTTCTTGGGCTTTTCTATGACAAGACCTCTACGCACGAAAAAGCGTGTCCGCTCTTATCGAACATAGAGGTCCTGACAAAACCCTGTTAAATGATAAGTGACGTCCACGCCAAGCGCAGACACTCACAATTACCAGAATTTAACATGTTTAGAAAGTTGTCAGGTTTCTATGTTCTCCGAATAACTGCTAATGTCGTTATATACTCATATGTCACGCCAGCACCTCCGCTGAGGTATTTGCCAGCGATTAGTTGCAAAGGTAGAGAAAACTTTGGGAACCACAAAAACAATCTTCGTCTTTTTTCAATAACGCACGCTTATTCCTCAGCAGAGGCACCTTATTTCACAATAACCCACGAGTATTGAACAGCAGAGGCGGGTTATTGGGGAATAAGCTTTTTAGAGAATAAGTAAATAAGACTGGGATATTCTCAATCTTCCAGTTATTCCAGATTCCAATTAGTTTTTTTGAGGAGCACACCCCTTATTAACACTTTATAATTAATTAATATATAGATAGTTATATATATAAATAGAGATGTTGAGGGTGTCAAAAATTTAATTGGAATAACTGGAATTGGAAGATTTTGACCATTGATATATTATCTAAAAGGCTATAAAACAATAACATACAACATTAGCCATCTTCCACAACCAAGTCTCAATGAGTGAAAAATAGGACAGTTTCCATCAATAATCTTCCCTTTAAAGCGTAATAAAGGTACAAAATCCTACACTTTTGATGCTTAACCCTATACTTTCTGCACACAAAGCCTTTCCAAAAAATCAGCATCAACACCTCATTTGGAGGGGTATTTGTACTCAAATGACTCCTCTCAACACAAAAAGTGATGGCTCATTGCGAATAATTGTCCTTTCGAACCAACATTTGCACCCTCCCCGAGCCTGCAAGTGTTACTACGAGGAGGTTGCAAGTGTACCCTCGGGAGTCCACAAAAAAACCCCCGACGGCAATTTTTAAGGGGCATTTTTTTTACCCTTAAGGGTTGCAAAATTTTTCCGCGTGAGGGAAGAAAAGGCGGTTATTGTTTGGAGGTCGTACACTCGTTGACGAGATAGACGATACTCATATAAGGAATACCCGTGTTTGATTCCAAACCAATCTCGCAAGTTCGACTGTTCGAATAGCCCACCTCAATGTGGTTCGCCTCGATTTGTGGACGCAGCTTCCTTAATCCGTACTTGTTCAGTTCGGGGAAGGTAAAGCCACGATCACCAGCAAAGCCACAACAACCCACACCCTCAGGCAAGAACACATTCTTCGAGCACAGCTTGGCAAGGTTGATGAGGTCGTCAGCCACACCCATCTCTCGGGTAGAACACGTGAGGTGCAACGCTATGTGGCGGTCGATAGGATGAAACTCGAGTCGGTCAACCAGATACTTCATGATGAACTCAGCGGGTTCGTAGAGCTTCATCTTCTTCATCACCTTCTTCATGCGATGCAGACAAGGGCTCTGAGCACAAAGCACTGGATACTTGCCTTCTTCAGAGGCTTTCCACAAGGCGGCTTCCAACTCAGCACTCTTGCGGTCGGCAATATCCAACATGCCCTTCGACTCCCATATCTGTCCACAGCACATCCGCTCCATTCCTTCAGGGAAAATCACTTCATAACCCGCCTTTCTGATCAACTCGCAAACCTCGTCAACCAACGGCTTCTGTACAGGCGAATCCTTCGAGAGTCCCATCGTCTGGTTGATACAGCTGGGGAAGTAAACGACTTTGAATGGATTGTCGGCAGTTGAGGACTGAGAGTTGCGCTCAGGCAGGCTCTTTTCGATAATCATCTGTGTGAGGTCGGAAGGTTTTGGCTGACGCTTTTTCTTTGGCATCGCCGTCGTCCACAAAGGCAATCCCATCTTATTCATGCCCCGACAAATGCTGGTCATCAGCGATGAACCAAGGGCGACGTGACCGAGATGAGCCACATCGAGCACAAAACGAAGTCCCGACTTGATGCCAGCCATGTGGTTGGCAGCAAACTCACCCACCTTATACCCCATAGGATTCTCGTTCATATCCATCTGACGAATCAAGTGAGTGAGTTCACCCGTATTGATTTTCATCGGGCACGAAGTTGCGCACAAGCCATCAGTTGCGCAGGTCTGGTCACCATAATACTTGTATTGATACTTGAGCAAAGCCAGTCGTTGGGGGGTCTCACCCGTCTTGGTCAGATGACGGATTTCACGTTGCACAGCAATACGCATTCTCGATGACAAAGTAAGTCCGCACGACATACAGTTGACCTCACAGAAACCACACTCGATACACTTGTTGGCACGCTTCACTTGTTGGATGGTCTCTTTGGCAGTAGAAAGTGATGCATCCATCAGATAATCACCACCATCGGGGACTTTGTTAAAGTCATAGTCGAGTACAGGAAGTGGCTTCAAACACTTGATAAAGCAGTCGGGATCATCGTTGAAAATGACACCCTGATTCAGCAAGCCATCAGGGTCGAAAATCGCCTTCAGTTCCTTCATCACCTCATAGGCTTTCTCACCCCATTCGTACTTCACAAACGGTGCCATATTGCGACCCGTTCCATGCTCAGCTTTCAACGAACCATCGTATTCCTCCACCACCAGTTTCGCCACATCGCGCATCATCTCAGCATAACGAGCCACCTCATGCTCATCGGCAAAACTCTGGTTCAGGATAAAGTGGTAATTGCCCTCGAAAGCATGACCATAGATACAAGCATCGTCATATCCGTGATCTGCAATCAACTTCTGCAGTTTGACCGTCGCCTCAGGCAAGGACTCAATAGGGAATGCGACATCCTCGATCAAGCACGAAGTGCCTACAGGACGCATACCACCCACCGATGGGAAGATGCCCGAACGAATCGCCCAATACTTGCCATAGACGGCAGGGTCTTCTGTAAACTCGTCCGGGATATAAAGGCGGAATGCCCCTAAGCACTCCTTGATTTTCTCGATCTTCTCCAACAGTTGCTCGTGGGTGATGCCCTTCGTCTCCGTCAGGATTGCCGTCAGGTTGTGATAGTCGCCAGGCACCACACCTTCAATCTTACCCGCATCCACATCATTCTGGTATTGCAAGTAAACAGGGTCGTCCACAGAACTGAGCGACTTGTAGTCGAGCATTTCAGCACTCTTCACCACGAGGTTCTCTGCACTATATGCCAAATCTTCGTCGCCAGCCTTCATCTTCTTCATCGCCACCACTGCCTCACAACTCTCCTTCATCGTCATGAAGTAGAGCATTGCCGATGCCTTGAACGGATAATCCTTCAGCGTCCTCATCGTCACCTCTGAGAGGAATGCCAATGTGCCCTCACTACCCACTATTGAGTGGGCAATGATGTCGAACGGGTCGTCGTAGGCAATCAGTGGACGAAGGTTGAGTCCTGTCACATTCTTGATGCTGTATTTCTTGGCGATGCGATCAGCCAGTTCCTTGTCGGCACGAACCTTATCGCGCAGTTTCTCTATCTTGGCGATGAACTCAGGATGCGACTTCAGGAACGCCTCACGACTCTCCTGAGAGCCTGTATCCAGAAGGGTACCATCCGTGAGAATCATACGGGCAGAAAGCATCATACGGTCGCTGTTGGCATGCACGCCACAGTTCATGCCCGAAGCATTGTTCGCGACGATACCGCCCACCATTGCACTACCGATAGAGGCTGGATCTGGCGGGAAGACACGCCCGAGAGGCTTTAAGATTTGATTGACACGAGCCCCCACAATACCTGGCTGGAGTTTGATTGACAGTTGGGTGTCTTCCACGATGGAATAGTTCTCCCAATGCTTGCCTGCTACAATCAGCACGCTATCCGTACAGCTCTGACCGCTCAAGGAAGTGCCAGCAGCACGGAATGTAAAGGGCAATTTGTACTTCTGGCAAAGTTGGACAATCTTGGAGATTTCCTCCTCACCATCGCTACGCACCACCACTTGAGGAATCTGCCGATAGAAACTGGCATCCGTGCCCCACCCCAACCGACGAAGTTCGTCTGTGTATATTCGCTCAGACGGCATCACCTGCCTGAGTTCGTTGATAAACTGTTGTATCATATACTTCTAACTTTCAATTTTCTTATCGTATCTTTAGCACGCTTGGCTTGCCAAGAATTTTCAAAATACATGAAGTCCCAAGAACACCATCAAGCCGTTCATCAGTATCCAGAAGATCGCAAACGGGATGGTCTTGCGCATGATTTCACCATCCTGACCCTCCATGTTGCAAGCAGCCGTCGCGATGGCAATAGACTGTGGTGACATCAACTTACCACCCTCCGAACCCGCACAATTGGCTGCTGCCAACCAGTTGGTCTCGCTACCTGATATACCAAAGAACGTGCCTTGGTTCACCAGACCCAAGTCGTGCGCAGCTGTAGCTTGCAGTTTTCCAAAGAGGATGTTGGCATTCGTGGCACTACCCGTCACGAAGGTTCCAATCGAACCGATAAGTGGTGCGAAGAATGGGAAGGCAGAACCTGTCAGCAACACAAGCCCTTTGGCGATGTCGTTCGTCATACCCGTATTGTTCATCAACATGGCCACAGCCACCAGGCAGCAGATTGTCACCACCGTCTTCTGGAGGTTCAGCGTGGTCTTGCTCAACAGCTTCATCAACTGACCGAAACGCATGCCCTGAATCATACCGCCAATCACAGCTCCGAGGAAAATCATCAAACCTGCATTCGACAGCCAGCCGAACTTGAACGTGTTGCCGATGACAGGCAGCTCAAACTGAGTCACCAGCGTCGTGTTCAGCAATTCGTTCACAGGAGGCACAATCTTGCTCGAAATCAGGATGAAGAAAATAATCAGTCCATACACGCTCCAAGCCTTGAGGGTCTTGGCAAACCCAAATCTCTGATGCTCCACCTGCACCGCATCTGCCCCACTCTCTTTCTTGATGAAGAGCTTGTTGTAGATGAGCATCGCAATGATGGCAGCCACACTTCCAAGAATGGCTGGCGTCTCTGGACCAATGAAATAAGCACAGAGGAACTGTACGACGATGGAAAAGGCGCCCACGAACAATGCAATACAGATATTCTTCAGAATCTTCTTGCGGTCGGTCATCATCAAGATGAGGAACGGTGTGATGAAGAACATCAGCGAAAGTTGCACTATAATAAAGGTAGCCACCTCACAAAGTTCTTCAGGTGTAGCCACACCACTGGCAGCCACTTGATTGGCGAGCGTCGTGGCAGGCAAACCCACGGCTCCGAAGCCCACCGCCACCGTGTTTGCCACCAGACAAATCACAGCCGAGAACATTGGTTTGAATCCTAATCCGATGAGGATGGCAGCAGGAATCGCCACAGCCGTTCCGAAACCAGCCATTCCTTCGAGCACACCACCAAGCCCCCACGTCAGCAACAGCACCAGCAATCCCTTGTCAGAGGTCATCTGGATGAACTGCGACTTGATGGTCTCAATCTCCTTCGTCTCACAGAGGATATTGTAACTGAAGATGGCAAAGATAATAATCAGGATAATCGGAAAACAAGCCTTGAGCAATCCCTCCAACACCGACCACAGCGTGATGCCATAGAGGGAAACCCCTGCAAACTTCTCAGGAAGGATGTCCATAGCAGGCACGGCATACAGCGCCAGCAAGACGGTGACCACAAGCGTGACAATGGCACTTTTGTAACCAGAAACTTTGAAGCCCATCATCAGCACGATGAGCAGCACGATAGGGATCACAGAAATAAGAGCGGTCATAGATTTAGGTATTAGTGGTTATGATTGTTGTTGCAAATTAAAGACTATTTTTCGTATCATCCAAATAAAACAGTCTTTATTTTCAATTATTCACAAAAAAAAGGAGCCGATTGGCTCCCTTTTTCTATCAATCATAAACCCATCACTTCGACTCCTTCCGTCGGATGTGTTCCTCGTATTCAGCCAACTCACGTTCGCCCACTTGTGCCAAACCATAGTGTTCGTCGTGCTGGCTGTAATCCAAGCCCACTTTCTCGCTGTAAACAGAAACACGCATCGGAATGAGCTTGTCAATGAGAGCATAGCCCACCCAACTCATGGCAAACGTATAGACGATGACAATGACGATGGCGAGCAAGTGGAGAAGGAACACTACGAATCCGTCCCATGTGCCAGCAATCAGTCCTTCCTGAATGAAGATACCCGTAAGCACTGTTCCGAAGATACCGCCCGTTCCGTGAGTTGGGAACACATCGAGGGCATCATCAATCTTCGAGTGTGAACGCCAATAGACAGCAATGTTACAGATGAGTGTAATCACGAAAGCGATGAAGATGCTCTGTCCCACCGTCACATAACCAGCCGAAGGAGTGATGGCAACCAGACCCACCACGCATCCTACAGCAGCACCCATCGCAGAAGGTTTGCGACCACGCAGACAGTCGAAGAAAATCCAAGTCATCATCGCTGTAGCCGCAGCCGTGTTCGTATTTAGGAACGCCTTGATGGCCTGACCGTCAGAATGCAGCGAAGAACCCGCGTTGAAGCCAAACCAGCCCAGCCACAGCATGGCGGCTCCGAGCAGCACAAATGGGATGTTGGCAGGTTCGCTGTTGTGGGTGTCCGTCTTACGCCTACCCAAATAGATGGCTCCAGCGAGGGCTGCCACACCCGAGGAAGCATGCACCACGATACCACCAGCGAAGTCAACCACGCCCCAGCGCATGAATAATCCCTCAGGGTGCCAGGTCATATGCGCCAGTGGACAATAAATAATGAAGAAGAAGAACATCATGAAGAACATGTAAGCAGAGAAACGCACACGTTCAGCAAACGAGCCTGTAATCAGCGACGGCGTGATGATGGCGAACTTCATCTGGAACAAAGCGAACAGCGCCAACGGAATGGAAGCACCGCCCAATACATTACCAGCAGGTGTGGTATAGATGGCACCACCCACATTGTGGAACATCGGGAAAGTGAGTGGGTTGCCGATAATACCACCGATGTCGTCGCCAAAACACAACGAAAAACCGATGACCACCCACAACACAGAGATGAGTCCCATGGCGATGAACGATTGCAGCATGGTGCTGATGACGTTCTTCGCACCCACCATGCCGCCATAGAAAAAGGACAGACCTGGTGTCATCATCAATACAAAAATAGTGGCTGTAATCAGCCAAGCCACATCGGCTGCTGAAATTACAGACCAATCACAATCAAAAGTAGGCTCCCCTACGAACACTCCTGTCAGGGCGATCAACGTCATTGCCGTCATCAAGATCACCCAACGTTTCTTTACTTTCATAATGTTACTGCTTGTTTGTCATAATGATTTTTTGTGTTATTACTTCGTGGCAGATACATTTTTCTCAAACCACGCTACAAAGTTACATCATTTTGAAACAGAATCAAAGCATAAAATATCAAATTGTATATATTTTAACATTATTTATATGAATTATGAAATATAATACAAATATATAGATTTCAAAAAGAAAGTAAACAGCCAACAAAATAATTCAATTTGACAAAAAAAGAAAAGAGTCGATTCCCATGAACCGACTCCACCTTCTATGCCCCTCCTTGCGAATGGAATGATCATTCACCGAAGATGCGCACGTCTTTCGTTATTTACGTTTGGGATTCTAGAAAGTGCATGCCGCAATAATAATTCCTGTGAAATACATTGTGTCTGTAACAATTGATGAAAAGCATTTTTTCCCTTTATATAATCAAAAACGACTACGAAGTTACGAATTAGTGAACGAAAAACAAAATAAATTCCTTCGCTTCACCTTGTTAACAAGAATTTTTGTATCTTTACCGCGCATTTTCGCAAACCCTAAATCAGAAACATCAATGTTTTTATATGAAGAAGATATTATTGATCATCATAGGTGTGCTCATGATGGGTGCTGTACATGCCCAAAGTGACAGCACAACTGTACAAAGGAAGAAAGTAGCTGTCGTGCTGAGTGGTGGCGGTGCGAAAGGTATGGCTCACATCGGTGTGTTGAAGGTGTTGGAACGCGCTGGCATTCCGATTGACATCATCACGGGCACGTCAATGGGCAGCATCATCGGTGGTCTTTATTCCATCGGTTACAACGCCCAGGCGCTTGACTCGATGGTGAGGAAGCAGGACTGGAGCTACGTCATCACCGACAAGGAAGACCTGCGCAACCAGAGTCTTTTCGACCGCAAGAAGCAGAACACCTACGTCATCACCACAGGCATGACCCTCGGCAAGCGCGACAAGAACGCAGGAGGACTCATCAGGGGTAAGAACCTGGCTGAGTTGTTCCAGCATCTGTGCACCGGTTACACGGATTCGCTCGATTTCAACCACGACTTGCTCATTCCCTTTGCCTGTGTGGCGACAAACATCATGGACAACAGTGAGGTGGTGTTTCATCATGGTCGATTGCCCCAAGCCATGCGTGCCTCAATGGCGATTCCTGCAGCGTTCTCACCGGTCAGGATCGGCGACATGGTGCTGGTGGATGGTGGTTTGAAGAACAACTATCCTGTTGATGTGGCTCGCGATATGGGAGCGGACATCGTCATTGGCGTGACACTGTCAGGCAAGCCTAAGACGGCAGAAGACATGGGAGGAACGATGAGTATTGTCGGTCAAATCATCGACATGAACTGTGTGAACAAATATGAGGAGAACAAGGCGATGACCGACTTATATATGAATGTGGACCCACGCAATTTCTCCACCGCCAGCTTCACGGCTGCAGCCATTGACTCGCTGGTGCGTTATGGTGAGGAGGAGGCAATGGCACATTGGGACGAGCTGATTGCCTTGAAGAAGCGCATTGGCATTGACGAGTCGTTCCGCACCACGATTCACCATCCGTTACGTCCACAGGTGATGACGGAGAAGATGCGCGTGAAGGGCTTCACCTTCGAGAACATGACGCTGCCTGCCGAACGCTTCTTGCGTCAGAAGTTCCACCTGAACAAGTTAGACAGCATCGACACCGAACTGGGGCAAGAACTGACCACCTCAATGCGTGTGGACCTCTTCTACCAAACCGCTGAATGCAGGTTTGTACCTGAAGGCGACGGCGTGAAGGTCGTCCTCACGGCAGGCAACCGCAAGTCAGTGCAGCTGAATGCCGGCATGCGTTATGACACGGAGGAATATGCCGCTTTGCAGATGGGTATCGAAATCCCATTCAAGACGGCTGTTCCCATCTTTACAGACATCACCCTCCGTCTGGGTAAACGCTTGATGGCACGTGGAGAAATCACGTTCCATCCCAGCAGTTTCACCCGCCCCACCCTCAGCTACACGTTCCGTGACAACAACGTGGATGTGTACGTCATGGGTAAAATCGATTATAACATCCGCTACAACCAGTCTCAAGCCGAATTTGTGCCCATCAACTTCAACCTGCGCCACTTCAACCTGCAAGGAGGATTGCGATGGGACTACCTGTACTACCGCAATAAGCTGGGTTCAGAGACGGCAGAACAGATTTCGCTGAAAAACGAGCACTTCATCAGCTATCGTGCCCGCCTGAGTTATAACAGCGAAGACGACTGGTACTTCCCCACCCGTGGTGCAAGGTTCAATAGCGAGTATGCCTATGTGACGAACAATTTCACGAAACTCAACGAACGAGCCGATGACGGTAGCAAACTGGGCAAGAAGACGGGTATGAGTGAAATCAATGCCAACTGGCGCATGTCGTTCGCTCTCAGCAAGCACCTGACGTTCCAACCCATGATCTACGGTCGCATGCTCTATGGTTCCTTCTTTCCCATCATCTTTGCCAACACCATCGGCGGCACATGGTTTGGAAGACAGATGGAACAACAACTGCCTTTTGCTGGCATTGGGAATATGGAATACGCAAGTAACCAGTTCGTAGCCATCCAACTGCAGGCACAGGAGCGAATCGGCAACAACCATTTTTTCCTGCTCCGTCTGGCTGGCGCACAAAGTTCCGACAAGATGAAGGACCTCTTCGATGACCGTCCCGTGCTGGGCGTTCAGGGAGCCTACTACTACAAAACCATGTTCGGTCCACTCGGTGGTACTTTGGGCTACAGTAACCACACCAAAAAACTGAACATCTTCATTAATCTCGGATACGAATTCTGATCGTACATTACAACGCTCAAGTTTCCATAACGATAAGATCAATCAATTCAACAACTATAAAAACAGAAAAATGAGAACAACTGGATTTATTGTTTTGGCACTCCTTGCTGCCAATTCTTTGACAGCCTCTGCACAAAGCAAACGTGAAGTGATGCGCGAACGTGTGGACAGCGTGTTGCGCAAGAACTATGAGAAGGGGTCCTATGACACCCTCTACATGAAACGTCCTGACAGCAAACTGACACTGAAACTGAGGGGCAACCTGTCAGGTTTTTACCAACGTTCCAAGTTCAGCGAGAATGGCGTCCGCTACAACGCCAAACTTAACACCGACACCCGTGGAACCATCAGTGCAGCTGCCACCTACTATGGAGTGACAGCAGGCTTGGCACTCAATCCCGCCCGTCTGTCTGGCAAGAACAAAGACATCGAGTTCAACCTCAACGCCTATGGCAACCGCTTCGGCCTGGAAGCCAACTACCAAGAGTCCAAGACACTCTCTGGCGACATCAACTACAATGACGGTACTTTCCACGTCTGTAAGGGTGACGTGAAGTTGACACTTATCACCGTCACGGGATACTATGCCTTCAACCATCGACACTTCTCCTATCCCGCTGCCTTCACGCAGTCCTACATCCAGAAGCGTTCGGCAGGTTCATGGCTCGTAGGCGCCACTTATCAGGGCGGCAGAATCAAGACCACTGACGATGCGCCCGCTGAGTTGGGCAAGACACGCACTACCATGCATACATTCGCCATCGGCGGTGGCTACGGCTACAATCTCGTGGCAGGCAAATGGCTCTTCCATGCCTCTGCCCAGCCCACTCTGATTGTCTTCAACGACATCGACATCGAAGAAAACGGAATGAAACGCGACGGCAAGACCCACTTCCCAGAGATGATCACCAACACCCGCGCTGCCATCGTCTATAACTTCAGCCAGAAATACTTCGCTGGCTCCACCTTCCTCTTCAACACCACCCTCTTGGGCGACAACGATGACTACACGCGTCAGACCAAATGGCGTGCCCGTGCCTTCTTTGGCATCCGCTTATAGACAAGATCAACATATCAATAAAGAGAGAAGTGCGACCCCATCGTGCTTCTCTCTTTTTTTAACCGTCACGTCTTTAACTTTTAACCTATAAACTATAACCTTTATTCTTTACAAGACAAAACTATATCGCGCACGACTTTTTGTTAAACAAACTTAAATTTTTGAATAAATCGCTTGCGATATAAAATATTTTCCATACCTTTGCATCGCAAACGATAAAAACAACTAACTAATTATTAATCTACTTATGGAAAAGATCTATGATTTCAAGGCTCTCACGAGCAAAGGTAAGGAACTGGATTTCGCTCAGTTTGAAGGTAAGGTTTTGCTGATTGTTAACACAGCAAGCAAGTGTGGTTTCACTCCTCAGTTCGCTGGACTGGAGGAGATGAACCAGAAGTACAAGGACAAGGGTTTGGTCATCATTGGCTTCCCCTGCAACCAGTTCAAGGAGCAGGATCCTGGCTCTGACGGTCAGATAGAGGAGTTCTGTCAGTTGAACTACGGCGTGACGTTCCAGATCATGAAGAAGACCGACGTGAATGGTCCTGATGCTGAACCTATCTTTGAATATCTAAAGACACAGGCTCCTACCGAAGATTATAACGGTCTAAAGGCAAAAGCCGCCAAGACACTCTTCAAGGCTATCAGCAAAAGCGTGGAGAAGGACAGCGACATCAAGTGGAACTTCACCAAGTTCCTCATCTCGAAGGACGGCAAGACCATCAAGCGCTATGCGCCCACTACTGAGCCGAAGGACTTTGAGAAGGACGTGGAAGCAATGCTTGCTTGAAGAATTGAAAAATTGAAGAATTGAAGTTATGCACGCAGAGTTACAGCTCGACAATCAAATTTGTTTCCGCCTTTATACGGCAGCACGACTGATCACACAGGCATACACGCCGTTGCTCAACACACTGGGCATCACCTATCCGCAGTACCTCGTGCTGATGGTGCTATGGGAAAAGGACAACCAACCTGTGAACGACATTGCCCATCGTCTGATGTTGGAGACGAACACCGTCACTCCCCTGCTTCAACGCATGGAGAAGTTGGGCATCGTCAACCGCAAAAAAGGTGAGCAGGATAAGCGTCAGCAGATTGTCAGCCTGACACCCAAGGGCAAGAAGTTGGAAGAAGAAGCTTTCGCCCAAATTCCTGCAGGCATGAATGAACAACTATCAGCCTGTCCGCTGAAACTCGAAGACTATCAGCATCTGGCACAGGATCTTGACGCTATTATTGAGACTTTAAAGAAATAGTTTTCACTTTAGCAATTGTAATCAACACATGGCAACAAGTGCAACACTTGACCTTGGGACATACATGAGCGACAGCATCCGCTCCATCATGGCGAAAGCCTATAAGAGCGTGCTGTCCAATTCTCGTGAAGCAAAGTTTGCCTACCGCATGCAGACGCTTTTTCAAAAGTCGGAGAAAAGGCGCAAGAAGATGTTGGAGCAGGAAGGATTGGAAGTGCCGCCATTTCTCATCAGCAGCATCTCTACTACCTGCAACCTGCATTGCAAAGGATGTTACGCACGCAGCAACGGCATTGCCGAAGATGAGACTGCCAAGCAAAAGGCAACACTGGCTCCTGAACAATGGAAAAACATCTTCACTGAAGCTGCTGACATGGGCATTAACTTCTCGCTGATTGCAGGGGGTGAGCCATTCATGAGGAAAGACATTCTGGAAAAAATCGCAGAGGTGAAAGATATGATTTTCCCCATCTTCACCAACGGAACCCTCATCGGTCCTTCCTACATCAAGTTTCTGAAGGATCATCTCAATATGGTGCCTATCATCAGCATTGAAGGCACAGACTTGAGGACTGACGAACGTCGAGGTCTGGGTGTGTATAAGCGTGCCATGCAGTCGATGGAGATGCTGAAGGAAGAAGACCTCTTTTTTGGTGCCAGCATCACGGTGACCACTGAAAACTACCACCTTGTCACATCGTCCCAGTTCATTGACACCTTGCGGGGATACGGCTGCAAAATCGTCTTCTATGTTGAATATGTACCAACGGAAGAAGGGACAGAGCACCTGGCATTCGGCGACAAACACGTGGCAGAAATGGAAACCCTGTTGGAGGAGCTTCGTAACACCTATGCCGACATCATCTTCCTTTCGTTCCCTGGTGATGAGAAAGCGCTCGGCGGTTGTCTTGCTTCAGGTCGTGGCTTCTTCCACATCAGTCCTGACGGTTCGGCTGAACCCTGTCCGTTCTCGCCTTTCAGTGACAGCAATGTTGCCACAATGGGCATTCGGAAGGCACTACAATCTCCACTGTTCCGAAAGATTCGTGCAGCCGAGGCGCTGGGCTGGGAACACACTGGCGGTTGCACGCTCTTCGAACATCGGGAAGAAATTGAGAAAATGATTGTATAAAATAAAAATCACAATAATGAAAACAGCTATCCGTTATTACAGCAAGTTTGGCCATACTGAAAAGATGGCAAACATTATCGGCGAACTCACCAAAACACGTCCAGAATTGGCAAGCATTCGCCTGACAGAACCCGTTGATACACTCTACTTAGGCGCAGGTGTGTTCTTGGGAAAGGTGGACAACAGCATCGTTGAATTCATCAAAACACTTACGCCCGACATGGTGAAGCGTGTCATCTGCTTCGGCTCGAGTGCCATCATCAAGTCGCCTGTGCCGCAGATGCGTGAGCTGCTTCAGGCAAAGGGCATCACGGTCTCTGAGAAGGAATTTACATGTAGAGGTTCAATGGGACCTATTCACATGGGACATCCCAACCAAAAGGATCTCGACGATTTCCGTCAGTTCATTTTGACAACTATCTAACTATCCATATATCGTCGCCCATTCGCAGCAAGTGGGCGTCAGCAGAATCGTCTATAATCTTACCTATTTCCCTTGGGAACCATGCTTGGAGCGGCATTCGTCTTTCTGATGAATGCCGCTCCATTTGCAAAAGTCATGACTATATCAGTATGTACGTTTGGGATTCTTTGGGAACCATCCTTTCTCAACTCGTTTCTTCTGTTCAAAGAGTTCGCCGATACCCCAAAGGGCTGAGGCTCCGAAAACACCCACGATAGCAGAAATGACGGTGTTCTCGATGAACAGCGCAGAGACAATAGATGCCACACCGACCAACAGATAAACGATCCAGGGACGTGTGCCCCAATAATATTCAGTCTTGATGACAATAGGATGCCAGATTCCGATGGTCAGGAATGTGCATGCCGCAATAATAATTCCAGTGAAATACATTGTGTTTGTTATGATTGATACATTTTTTTCTTTTGCAAAGTTAGTACAAAACGAGCAAAAAAACAAGGACTTTCTGGTTTTTCCATGCCAAACCTTCATAAAACGTGGTGTAAAGATTGTCATCAGTCCATAATGATCATTATCTTTACAACAAAAGATTTATCAAGGAACAAAAAAAGAAAAATGCTTTGATGTTCCAATAATTCTTTGTACTTTTGCCGCCGTTTAATGATACGACTATAATTCTGGGGAATCAATGTTACTCGAACAAACATCTACTGATGTTATCTTATTTCTCATGCTCTACGGCGGAGTGGCAGCGGCGGCGCTCATCAGTTGCATCTACCTCTGTCTGCGCAAAAGCAATGCCTTTGCCCCAGACATCACACCGCCTGTGAGGCTGCGCCATTGGGCTGCGGCATTCTATGCCGTCGGATTTCTGGGTCATATCTGGTGGTATCTTTTCTACATCTTTTCCGGTGACACCAGTTCTATCAGTTATCTGATGGTTATCATACTCGACTGCGTGGGGATGCTCACCACAATCGCCGGCACGCTGTTTGCCATGCTCCAAGACCGCAAGCGACCCATCTGGCCCATCGCCATCGCCATGATACCTTTCGTCGTACTGGGCATCCTGCACCTCGTCAATCCCTACAGTCATTTCATGGACATCGCAATCGCATACGTCCTTTCACTCTACTTGATCTTGACCATATACATGGTGTTTGCCGTCAGGAAATATGAGCGGTGGCTACGCGACAATTATGCCGATTTGGAACACAAGGAGGTATGGCTGAGCCATACGCTGATTATCGGGCTTTTGCTGTTAATGATCACCTATGGGTTTGATTCCGGCGACATCATCATCAGCTATCTGGTGCAGCTCATCGGCTTTTTGCTTGCCGGCATCTTGTTGTGGCGAGTAGAGACACTGCCTCAGTTGGAGGACACGTCAATGGAACCGACATGCAACAAAGCACTTCCTGAGACAGCACAGGAATCAGAAATCTCGACACAGGCACAGCAGACATTGGGCATTTCCACCAACATTGAACAACTATTGGCCGAGCGCTGTGTGGACAGTCAACTTTACTTGCAGCATGACCTCACCCTTCTCCAGTTGGCACAGGCTATCGGCACCAACCGCTACTATCTCAGTCAGTACTTTTCCCGTCAGGGCATCACTTACAACGCATACATCAACAACCTCCGCATCAACCACTTCATGAACCTCTATCGCGAGGCAATCGCTGCCCAGCAACCCGTCATTGCCCAGCACCTTGCCAGCGAAAGCGGCTATCGGAGTTACAGCACTTTCAGCCTTGCTTTCAAGCAGCGCATAGGACAGACCGTCACTGCTTGGATGCGCAATACAGAAAAGTGATGAACAGTCAGCGAGATTGGGTGATAAAAAAAGAGGCTCCGAGAAAATCGGAAGCCTCTTCTTTTTTCGTTGAATGGTTTTCACATTTTCACTGCATCTGCAAGGGTGTACAAAACTCCACTTGCAGCATCATAATACTTCAATGTCGCCGACTCCCCTGCGGTACGGCCATAGAGGATGAGCGGCGTGCTGCCAAACGGTGAGAGCGTTACCGTGCCACGACACTCTGTGCCAACGAAAGCACCTACCCTATTGCCCGCAACAGGAGTGATGCCAACCTTTGACAGGACTGTCTCTGCTTCCACCGACTTTACAACGGGATATTTGGCAGGACCCAGTGTGAATTCAGGGATGTAATCCTCGTCAATGCCGATGCTCACATCCGAGTCCAAGCTGATGTTGTCAGACAGCGTGAAGATGTGCTTCAACGTCTTGTTGTAGTATTGCAGTGTCATGTTCACCGTTTCCGAACCCGTCTCGTTGCCCCAAACCTTGAGCAGATACTTGGTGTTGCTCGACTCGTTGCTGCCCACAATGACGGCAGGACTTTCCAGTCCGCGCAGTTCATCATTGATGAAGAGCGCCATCATATCATCCTCGGAGACGTACGGCTGCAGTTCCTCTTCAATCTGCACCTTCAGGATGGTCCAGTTCTCGTAGATGGATGAGAAGTCTGGCTCCGTCCAGTCTGGAAGCTCTTGGTCGTTGCTCCAGTCTATCTGCCACTCGGGTGCTTCACTGACATTGGTGGCAGAGTAGCCAGCATTCGAACTGTCGTCGTCGCTGCTGCAAGCCCCCAGAATGAGGCTTGCCAGCAGAACGAGCATTAATTTTGTCTTATTCATAATCTTAAATAGTATTTGTTTCAATCATATTTCTTTACTTCACTAACATCTTCTTGCCGTTGAAGATATACACACCTGGGGTGGTGGGGCGGCGTTCACCCACCCGGACGCCCGTGAGGGTGTACCAGATACCAGCCTCGTACTTAGCATCAGTGTGTTCGAAGTTGATAGCTGTAGGCTCGTCAGGAGTGCCGATGACAGCATTCTTCTGGAAAGTCATCACCTCATTGGTGGAAGCGACGATCTCACCATCACGTTCGATGGCGAACCAGATAGGCTGCTGCGCGTCGCCAGCGATGCTGAGGAAGAAACCAGTTGAGAGTTGAGAGTTCTGCTGTTCCGCATTCTTCGCCATTAGCGTATGCTACCAGCTGATCGCCCTCTTCCACTTCGAAGCCCTCAACCACGGCACTCACACTCATGGTGTTGCATGACCTTTCACCTTGAGCCTTGAACCTTGAACCCTGAGACTGTGACCAGTCTTCACGGAAGTTGCTGTTCAGGTCGTAGTATGGATAGGTGAACGAAGCTTCCTTCTCGCCCTTGCGGAGCAGCATGTAACCCTCACCAGGCTTCATGTACTGCAAGCTTCCGCGCCAGCGTCCTACGTTGCCCGACTTGGTGAAGTAAGCAAACTCGGTGTGACTCTTGATCACGTCGCCTTCCTCAGCCTGGTCGTAGTAGTCGCTCAGGGCTGTTTCTACCGTCAGGTTCGTCATCGGCGTGTAGCCAATGGCGTTCCAGCCTTGCTTCAGCGTGATGGTGCGTGCATCCTTCTGCTTAATCACGGCGCCACCGATTGGGAAGGTGCAATCCTTCTGAACCTTGACGGCATACGCATTCTTCGGAGAGATGACCACATTCTTCGTCTCGCCTGATGCCAACCAGTGCTTGTTCTCATAGTTCAGCGTCAGGTTGCTGCTCATGTCGGTCAGGATGTCACCTTCCGTCCAAGGCATGCTGTCGAGCAGCTTGTTCAGGTCGAACAGGCTCTCGCTCTGTACGTTGAACGATACCCAGTTCCAGCCCTTGTTCAGTTTGAAGTTCTGCACGAAGGCTTCTCCGCCGTTGAAGCGTACGGGCTGATCGGTGCCCAACATCGCATCTTTTGTGAACATGATGGTCTTTTTCTCCGTGTTAGGAGTCAGCACAATCTCGCGTCCTGTGCTGTATTGCCACAGGCGGAAGTTCAGCTTGCGACCGCTCGTTTCATTGTCATAGACGGTCAGATACAGACCCGTCTCGCCCGTCTGAGCATCGTGGCTGATGTTCGCATAACCGTGGCATACGTTCTCGTTGTCGAACACACCCACGATGTCGCGTGTATCAGTGTCCAGCTCATCATAGAGATAAACCTGACCACTGATGCTCATGGAGTTCTCCAGTAGTTCGCTGTCTATGTTCTGAGCCCATTCTGGCTGCTCGCCCTCCACCGTCAGGTTGAGGTAGAACGGTTCGATGATACCCTCCTCGTCGGTCAGATAGATGATTTCGTTGTAGGTACCGATGTTCAGATCCTTGCTGACCGTTGCCGTGACATAATCCATCATCTGCGGTGCGATCACCTCCTCGTATTTGTCGAGCGTCATCCACTTCGGGCAGTTCTCAATCGTGTAGGTGTGGCTGGAAGCGCTGTTGTTGTAGAACGGCAGTTCGCATTCCTCACCGCTACCATACTTAATCGTGACGTCCAATTTGTTCACCAGCCACTGCAGACTGCTATTGTTCACATAGTAGCAAGCCGTCTGCGGCGAAGCCATCGTGTTGCCGTTTCTGTCTTCCACGTCACGCAGCGTCACATAGATGTTGCGGTGGTTGAGTTTGGCAGCAGGCTCGTCAATCTCTACCATGATCTGGTTGCCCTTGCCGATGAACGAGAAGTTCAGGTTCGTCACTTCCTCGTTGGGCACCACAGGAGCTGCCATTGTGGCATCGATGTACTGCAGGATTTCGTCAACAGACTTGATGAAGACGTAGTCACGAGCAGGAATGTTCGTAGGCTCACCGGTCACAGGGTCTTCCTGATAGCGCATATTGCCATCGGGATCTAAGTAGATCTTCTTGCTGTAGGCGTATGGCGTCATGATGATCTCGTTAAACTCATTGCGTTCCTGATGGTCGAAGCCCAGATAGGTCAGCAGACCCTTCTCGTCACCGTTAGGACTCTTCGTCGCGTAGGTGCTGATGAGCGTCTGCGGCAGTGCCTGTGCAAAGAATGCAAGTTCGTCGATGTTACCCTTCAGCGGAGCAGTGCCGTCGTACACATCACCATCGATTTCGGCGCGCGTAGCACCGATGAGCGGATAGCCGCCAGTGATGCCGCCGAGGTTTTCTGCCTCGAAGGTCTTCACCAGTTCCTTGTCCATGTAGATGTTCGCCACGTTGTGAGCGCGGTTCACCGTCATGGCGTAATGGTGCCACTGGTTGTCGCTCCAGTCGCCCGGAACCTGAATAGCAAAGCCGTTCGAACGGTACATCAGTTTCTCAGCTTCGAATCCGATGTTGAACAGGTGCTGGGCACCGCTTTCTTCCTTCTGTCCGCTTCCGTTAGAGATCAGCGTACCGCGACCCTCAGCGTCGGTCTTGAACCAGAACATCAGGGTGTAGTCTTGCTCAGCGGTGCGGTTCAGGGCATCCTGCGTCAGTTCCAAACCCTTGTCTGCCTTCTCCAAGCGCAAGGACATACCGTGTGGCATTGCCCACGATGCACCTATCAACTTGGCATTGGCACCCTGGGTGTGGTCGGTGGCATAGTCGCCGGAGCCTTCGTTCATCGGGTAGTAATCCACGAGATCCTTCTCGTAACCCGTCAGACGGTGCAGGCCGTAGGTGCTGAAGAGTCCTACATCCATGGCGCGATACCACAGGCGAGTCTCCATCATGCGACCTTCGTAGTATTGGCTCTTGTTGCGGTTGGTTTCGTTGGTGCGTCCGAAGATGAGCGGACCCGTACCATTATACAAACTCTTGAGCTTGTTGCCCTCACCGATGATCTTGTCATCGCAGTAGAACATCAGTATGCTGTCCTGCTGGTTGATGACGACACCCACCTGACGGAAGGCGCCTGGCTCGATGGCCTTCGTTGACGTGAAGGTCTGGTCATTGATCACGGCTTGCAGCTTGAAGTCCTTAGTCAGCCACAGTTGCAGCGTGTCACCGTTCGTACCGTGCGAGAACAGCGGCATGTCGCGTCCCGTCTCGGCAGGCTTGATCCTCAGGTCGATGGTCAAATCCTTGCCGCTGAAGTTGCGCTTAGCCTCGCACTCCACGCTGGCTTTGCCTGTAAACTGCACGCTCACCATCTCAGAGAGGTTGTCGTTGTTCACCTCGCCCTTCACTTCGAAGTTGCTGATGGCAGAGAGGTTGTTGTATTCAATGTCTTCAGAGAAGTTGAAGATGATGTCGTCGCCACTGGTCAGCAGACCGTTCTTCGGCTCTGGTGTGCCGAACAATTGCGGACGACGTGTGTCCTTAATACCGCTGATAATCTTCGACGGCGTGGTGAGGAATGTTCCACCGTTGCGGCAGAAGAGTACGGCTCGCAAGTCGTAGCTTCGCTCTATCGTCCAGCCCTCACCGTAGAACTCAGTGACGATGTTGTCATTCTCAGGAATCATCTTACATACACCGTTGGCATTGGCCATCAGTGCCTCGTCGGCATAGTACGAGCAGAGGTTCGTCCAAGCATCGTCGCCACGCTGCGTTTCCTTGTACTGGAACTCGATGTGGTCAAAGTTATGCTGGTGACGGTCGAAGTCGCTGATGGTGACAGGGATGTACCAGCCGCGCTTCGGGTCTTGCTGGGCACTGGTGTTCAGCACCCACTTGTCGGATGGAACTGAGATGTTCACCGCTCCAGCTTCGCGCAGGAAGTGTACATCGAACGTGGTGGTGGCGATGGCATGTTCAGCATCGCCAGGCGACATCAGGCCTACGGTCAAGCCCTCGTAGTCGAAGCCCTTACCGGCACGAACCTCCATTTCCAGCTGGGTGGTCACGCCCGGCACGAGGCTCACGGTCATACCGCCGGTGGTCAGCGTCTGTCCGTTCACACTAATTCTGGCACCATTCGGGTTCGCCTGGTCGGCAGCAAACAGTTGCATGACGCTCAGACCTAATGTAGCCTCAGGCTTCTCGCTCTCGTTGGCGAGGAATATCGTGAAGCGTGCCGGGTCATTGACAGATACACCACTTACGCTATGCTTGTCGAGGCTGATCGTCGGATTGTCAATCTTCAGCGTACGCTCGTCAAGGATAGAACCAGCGTTGTAGAAGTGTGTTTTGCGCTCGTCCTCCCAAGGATTGGAGGTATAACCGCCACGGGTGCGGAACACGAAGCTGCAAGGTTCACCATGATCAGGAGCGTTGCTCTCTTTCTTCAGATAGTCCAGCGCGTCATTGTTCAGTTTCTGGAAATTGTAGTTGCTGAACACATCCTCCGGGTCGTACTTGCCTTTGCCATTAGTGGCATCAGCCATCGGCACACGATAGACGTCCACAGCCAGGCGGCTCGTAGGCGCAGCGGCGATGGTGAAGGATATCGAACGGTTGTACTCGTTGGCAATGCTGTTGGTGCCGATGGTTGTCGAGCTCAGTACGGGGGTCAGCGACCACCTGAAGTAGGTACCGCTAAATTTGAGGGACGTTTCCTGATTTTTAATTCCACCACCGCTCACCGTCGGGTCGAGTTTCTTGAACGATTCCAGATAACCCAAGAGCGCACCTCCAAGGTAGTTGACGACGACAGAGGCTACCGTCGTACCGACACCACTACCCTTAGCATCGAAGTAGTCGGGCTGTACACCGTAGGGGAAGTACATCGACGTAGCGTTGGAGTAGCTGCTGCTGAACGTCTCGCTATAGTTGATGCCCTGTGCACCGGCTATATCGAAGCTTTGTACCAGATCGGTGGCATTCAGCTTCTCGCGCTCGTTCTGGGTGATCATCTTTGTCCATGCATAGATAATCTCGCTCTTCTCAACAATCTCGTCGGGACAGTCGGCCGGCGTCTTGCTGTCGGGCAGCACGATGACATAGTGGGTATATTCGTCGGCCGTCATTTTTTCCGTATTATATTCCTTGTTCCTATAACCGAACTTCGGGTCGGAAGGCTCGCGCAGCGAGCGATAGATAGGCTTGCCCGATGCGTTGGCAGCACGCTTGGCTTCCTCCTGCGTACCTAAGAACATCAGGTCCATAATCTCCTTCGCCTTGGCTGGGATAATCTCTTCGAGTATCTGCTTCTGCGAGTAGATGAACTGCTGCTTGAGTTTCGGACCGTAGCCTAACGAGATATCGCGTACCAGGTGGTATATGTTGCCGTCTGCATCCGCACCTGCGGCAAGATGTACCAGTGTACCATATTTAGCGTATTGGGTCACATCGCCAGTCGTGTTGATCTGACCGATACCACCTGCTGCCAGACGCGCTTGATAGGCGCTGTCGGAAATCACGCAGATAGCCGACAACGGTCTCACCTGTACGTTCTGCACCATACCGATATAGAGGTCGGCATCGGCACCCACCATCGACGGGTCGCCGCTGGTGCTGACTGCGTTAGAGAGCACCATGGTATGCGACCATGCCTTGCTGCCGTTATAGTTGAATACAAGGTCTGTGTATGAGACATCTACCTTCTCGGCAGCATGCGTGACACCGTCGAATTCGCCTTCATATGTATCGAGCAGGAATTGAACGTCGCCTTCTGTATAGCCGTTGAACCAGGTGAGCTTGTCGGCCAGCGAGAAGTTGAACATCACACCGCCTGACATCGACAGATTCATGGCGTAGCTGTTGTTGAGCGTAGCACCCTTGGCAAGGGTCGTCGAACTGTAGCCTCCCGGCGGGTCGCGCAGGATGTCGAACAGCAGCGGCTGACCTTCAGTCAGCAGGTCCTTACCCGTGCCGATGGGATACATATTGAGGATGTAGCCATGCAGCGGCGCTGCCTCGAAGTGGGTACCGTCCTGCTCTACGCTGAAGGTCACCGTCCTGAGGGCGTTCTCTATACCTACCGGCATGGCAACATGGTCGGCCTGCAGCGTGAAGGTGGCCTGTCCGTTGGCGTCTAAGCTCAACGTATCCTTCACCACACCGTTCTTAAAGCCATTGTGCATGGTGGCAAGACCACCGCCAACTTTCACATAGTCAATCTTCTCGGATGCCAAGTCATTGTTGTACGGATAGCGCTCTGCCACCTGCAACTGCATGTAGTACTTGCGTTCCAGACTGAATACGGGGAAGCCGAAGGTATAGGCAGCCTGTCCGTCTGCACCCTTATAAGCCAACGGCAACTGCACTTTGTTACCACTCGCTGTGCTGGCGTTATAGTTCTTGTCGCCTAAGTAGTCGAACGAGTCGTAGGTCAGCTGCTTATACGTCAGCTCCACGGGGTTGTGGTAGATGCGGTTGTAGATGGCATAGTAGTTTGCCGTAGGATTATATTGGGTCTTGCCATCCACATCCATGAAGCTACCCGTGTAGGTAGTGTCCTTCGGAGTGAGGCAGTCGGTCAGGTCGATGACCTCGCTGGCCTGTCCTTCCTGGAACAGGGTGGGATAACCCTGGCAATAAACCTGTTGCACCTTCCAGCGTACGGGCGGCAGCAACAGCTCGTACTCACCAGTGGTCTGGTCGGGTGTCACCTCCATGCGCTTGCGTAGGGTTTTCACCTTCGTCTGGTGACCTTCGCCACGATGCTGATACGTTTCGTCGCGCTCGGTGCGTTCACGGTTCAGGTTATCATAGACCAACCACGACTTGGTGTCGCCCTCCAAAGCGAGAATCATCTGCAGGTTGTCACCCAGGTTGTTCTTCGACAGGTTGTTGCCCAATGGCAGGTTGCCTTGATCGTTACCGCCTACCACGCGACCTATCAGTTTCACCTTCGTAGCATCCTGGAATTGGATACCTGCCACGTCACCGGTGAAATTCTTCGAGTACTTACCGTCGTTCACGAACCAGTGACCGTCCATCACCACCTGGATGTTGTTGTTGCCAGGCATCACACGGAACGAGAATTGGCCTTCCTCGTCGGTCTCCACCAGTTTGCCAGTGGCGTTGTGGACCTTCTTGTTGTTCACAAGGAAGTTGACACCCTTCACAGGAATGGTCGTGCCTTCGTACATCACAACACCTGAGAAGCGCTTGCCGGTTGTGACGGTGAACTCATGTACCGTCACGTCGTTGGTCTTGGCATCGAAGGTCACAGCATACTGCGGATTCTCGGCTTGAGCGACTGTGACCTCGTATGTGACGCTCGCTCCTCCCTGATAGGGCAGCTCGTCGGTTACGTAGTGTCCGCTCTCGTCGGTCGTGACGCTGGTATGCACGCTTCCACCATCGATGTTCACCGTTACGCCAGGAATGCCGGTGCCGTCGTTGAAGCGCACATAGCCCTCCAGACGACCAGTGTTCTTACATGCACCAGCCATCACATCGGTATAGGAGAAGTGCTCTCCCTCGCAGTCGGCTGTCGCGCGTACCTTATATTCATATTGCTTCAGCGGCGATACCGTCTTGTCCTCGTAGGTCATCTGGTCGAGTTGGGGTGATACATCCTCCCAAGCATCCTCTCCCTGACCTACTTCGCGGCGCATCACGACGAAGTAGTCGATGGGGTTGTCATCGCTGTTCCATGTCAGCACGACGCTGCTCTGATGAGTCTCTGCCAGCAGTTCCATGTCAATCTTACCCGTGCTAGTGTGGTAGAAGTCGGGCAGTGTTGGAGTCGCGATGTAAGGTGGATAGAACCAGTTCGTCGATGTGGTCGTAGGAACGACAGTATCGCCGTCCTTGGTCCATGTGCCGAGGTTCTCCAGTGCGCCATCCTCCGTGATGGCCGCCGAAGCTGACTGCATCTTGGGAACGGCCTTGCCGTCAACAACCTCCCAGTAGTCTTTACCCAGTGCCTCTACCATCTCGCTTGCGGTCATCGAGCCGTTGTACCAACGGTTGGTAGAATAGTTGTCGGTCATCTTCGGCACCACCTTGCCTTCAATATCAACCTTCCAGTTGCCGGTACCCAACTGGGCAACCAAGTCGCTTGCCGACTTGTCACCTACCTGGTAGGCTTCCGTCCAGCAGTCATATCCGGTGACACCAATTTCAATGCTGGCGGAACGACGATCTACGGCGTGGTACGTCCAGTTGTTAGAACCGTATTGTCCG
>JAGCDQ010000059.1 GCA_017651245.1 Bacteroidaceae bacterium
GAGTTTGACGTGAAACTCTACGTCAACGGCATACGCTATTGGTACCAGGTGGTGGTCAATCCCGAGAAGGTGTGTAACGAGGTGTTGTATGTCTATCTAAGCAACCGCCCCACTAAGGTCTTTACCCGTGAGGATGTCAACAGCATATCAAAGCTGACTTTCAACCCTGCTGCCGTCAAACTCTCACAAGCTGAGATTGATGCGCTCTCTGTCAACTGTCTGCGCAACATGTCTATCCTGGCAGTGCTGAAGAAAGTGAATGTGGCTGTAACCTACCTCGACGATATGCGCCGTTGGATTGACAATCGCATGATGCCACTCATCAATGGTTCAGATACGGCTATCTCCGACACGACAAAGAACATGCTTTCGGAGGATTCTACGTTCAAGGAGTATCTCATGCACTTTGTGAAAGAGGCAGACTTCAACATCTCCGACATCAAGATCAAGAAGATGGCTGCGCTCTTTGGGCATAAGGTGGAGACGGAGCGAGGCGAAGAGGATTATGTACTGCCTGAGAACAGTCAGAGTGCCGGAACAACTCGTATGGTGGAACTGGAGTCTATCATCTATTCGCAACTGAAATGTCAAGGGCTGTTGTGCGTCGATGAGTTGGAGGCTTCTATCCATCCGAACCTGATGGAGTATATGCTCACTCGCTTCGTCAACAAGAAGGACAACCAGTCGCAACTAATTGTCACCACCCACTACGACCCCATCCTGCGAGATATTGATGACATCTTCGGCAAGGATTCCGTCTGGTTTACGGAGAAGGGAAAGGACGGCAACAGCAACCTGTTCTCGCTGGTAGAGTTCCGAGGGCTTAACAAACTGTCATCCATCCACCGTGCCTACATGAACGGGCAGTTTGGAGCATTGCCTAACATCATCATGTAAGGAGGACTGTAAATGGCAAGAAAGACCCAACAAAGATCACTCAGACAGCCTGAGATTACGATTATAGGCGAGGGAGCGACAGAACGTTTCTACTTCACCAATCTTCGTAGGCTCAAAGGCTACCGCTATACCTGCAAGCCTCGCAACTTCACAGAACAGTCATTAGACGAGATTCAGAAGCAAGTAGATAGAGTTTTGGCAGACCGAGGTATTGCCGTATGCGTGTTCGATACTGACATCACACGCAACAATCCTACGGAGCGTGCTAAGTTCGAGGCGCTATGCCAGAAGTATAAAGACCGTAAAGACGTTATCATCTGCGACAGTATGCCATCCATCGAGTTCTGGTTCCTGCTGCACTATCTGAACACCAACAGGTATTTTGCAACAGCCAACGATGTGATTGACGTGCTGCACAAGTATATCCCCGACTTCTCCAAGCAAGAGAAGTTCCTCTCGAAAGAAAAATGGGTGGCAGACCTATTGGCAGACCACCGCCTTGAAACAGCCATCCAACGTGCCCTGGCATTTGGAACGGAGGGAGAATCATACAGCAATCTCCCCAAGGCTTTTGAGGTCATTGAAGACAAGTAACAATTTAAAGAGAAATAAGCAAATGAACCAAGTTCCCGTCTATGATAGCCGCAAAATAGCCGCAAAGTGAAAAGGGCGAATCCTTGAAAGGCCGATAAATAAAGGCGTTTTGGGAGATTTCAGCGTTTGTTTCCGGTTCTGAAGGTCTTGGGTTTGAATCCCAACGGGATCACTTATAAAAATCGGCAAATGGTTGATTATCAATCGCTTGCTGATTTTCTTTTGTCTCAAATACACCACTTCTGCACCACTTAGCCCCTACAACAAGGTTTTACAAACTGGCTTATATAACACGAAATGGCTCATTAACACTTATTAGAGGTGTTCCAGCAACTCTCTGCCCTTCTTCGTTAGATAATATGATTGCATTGGGTGATTTGGTGCCTCCGGGTAAAGCATCGCAATATAGCCCATTTCAATGTTTGGCGTAATATATGTGTTCACAAATCCCTTTCTATCCTTTCTCTGCATCGATTCTATTAAGGCTTTTAGATTTGAACCGTTTGTTCCAATTGCAGACAATAAAGCCTTTAAACGCTTAGTTTTTGCAATCTCACGTTTTGAGGTTGAGGGGGTTGAGGGGGTATTAACTTGTGGGGTTGAGGGGTGAACTTGTATGGTTGCACGTTTGAACGTAACCCATACAAATGCACTATTTTGATTGAACTCTGGTTCCGGAAGATTGGCATTTTTGCAAGAAGGACAATGTTCCTGTGTTCCACAACGTTCAGATTCCATACGTGCACCAGCTTCAGAACGTCTTGCATGAACACAATGAGAATATCAGCATCCACATGCAGATATTCAAGATTTAACTAGTTATCAGAATTAGACTTTTTATGACTCTTGTTTCCGCTTCCGTCCCAAAGGGGATGGACGTGGAAATTGTGTCATTATCATAAAAAGAAGCCCGGCTTGCAAATTGCAGGTCGGGCTTTGATTTTGTTTTGAGTCAGCATGTTATGAGACCTCAATGGCCTTGGTGACTTTCTCCTTCGGTTCGGTCTTCGGCATGGTGATGGTCAGGATGCCGTCCTCGACCTTGGCTGAGATCTGATCCTTCACCACATCGTCTGGCAGCACGTAGTTCTGTTCGTAGTTTGAGTAGCTGAACTCACGGCGCAGATAGTGATGGTGACTGTCCTCATGCTTGTGTTCCTGTTTGTTCTCAATGGCGATGGTGAGGAAGCCCTCGTCGTTGATGCCTACGCGGCAGTATTCTTTCTTGATGCCTGGAGCTGCAAGTTCCATCGTGTAGGCCTTCTCACTCTCCTTGACATTGACTGCAGGTGCTGTACTGTTGGCACGAGGCATAAAATCAGTGTTAAAGAAATCATCAAACATTGTTGGGAACCAACCATTGCTTTTCATTAATCCGTTCAACATAATCAATACCTCCTAATTATATTTTTAA
>JAGCDQ010000060.1 GCA_017651245.1 Bacteroidaceae bacterium
CTTCCTCGAAGGGCTCTGCCAAACCCACCACATCCATCTGACCCTCAACCTCACTGATGAAGCCACACCTGTCCATCTGGACACCACATTGTTCCAACAGGTGCTTGTAAACATTGTGAAGAACGCCATCGAAAGCATCAGTGGTGAGGGTGAAATCCGCATAGAGACCCAACCCAAGACCCTCATTATAACCGACAATGGACGTGGCATCTCGCCCGAAGTGGCGCCTCATCTCTTCACGCCTTTCTATTCCACCAAACCCCAAGGACAAGGGCTTGGATTGCTTCTGATTCGCGACATCCTCACCAAGCACGGCTGCACCTTCACCCTGCTGACCAGCCCGGAGGATGGCTTAACACGTTTCACCATCGTGTTCCCATAAATTCCTTCGATCCCATAACAAGAATGTCCATTTCCGAACAGTAGAGTGTCCAGAAATGGACACTTGTTTTTTTAGCTATTACTGATTATCAGTGACTTAACCTTCTGGCACGTTCTTTGTACTATATTTAGGGCAAAATATTATATCAAAACAAGATGAACAAACTAACTCTTTATTTTCGACAAGCCCTCCACATGATGAAGGAGGAACGGCTGTTCTCTGGCATCTACATCGCAGGAACAGCGTTGGCGATTGCCTTCACGATGGTGATTGCCGTAGTGTATTACGCCAAGCTGGCGGACATCGAGCCAGAAGTGCATAGAAGCAGGACGGTGTATGTGACAATGAATGCCTACATGCGGGAAGGCGTTGAGCATACAGTTGAAGAAGGTGGAAATTATAAGCTTTATGCCTTCTCGGACACCCTGATTCGTGAGTGGTTCTACAAGATGCCGTGTGCTGAGATAGCGGGTTGTCTGACCCGTATGGAGGACATGGGTGCTCGGAAGTTATATCTGCGAATGGAGGACGGCAAGAAGATTCTGCCTGTGGCGATGAGGAGTGTGGATGCCAACTTTTTCAAGATTTATCATCACAAGTTCGTGTATGGCCGTCCCTTTACTGATGCTGAGGGTTTGCTGACTGGAGAGAATGCCGCTCCAGATGTCAGCATCGCTATAATCAGTTTAGATGTGGCAGAGAAACTTTTCGGCAAGGGTGTGAATCCAGTGGGCAAAATACTGAACTATTATGACAGCGCCTGCCTTCGGATTGTGGGCGTGATTGAGCCTACCTCGTCCATCGCCTCTGAAAGCTATGGGCAGCTATTTTTCCCTTGCGAATATGGTGATTCCAGAAGGATGGTGGTGGTGCTGAAGAAGGGTTACACCATCGATGATGTGCGGGACTTTTTGAAGGAAAAAGTGCATCGACTGAACATGAGCGACAAGAAATGGGAATACGACCTTCAGGTCTGCTCTCATGCCCAGCTCATGATGTCGAGAGGACTGGATCTCTCCTCTTGGAAGGACATCTTCCTTGCGCTCTTACCCAAAGTGTTTGTCCTCTTGCTTGTGCCTGCCCTCAACCTGAGTGGACTGGTGGCGGCTCGCATGAAACGGCGATTGCCTGAGATGGGTGTGCGCAAGGCATTTGGAGCCAAGAAGCGTGAACTGATGCATCAGATCATCAGCGAAAACCTTGTGCTCACCTTGTGTGGTGGTCTGGTTGGACTCGTCATCACTTGGCTCCTGCTCTATGTTTTCCGTTCGTGGGCATTCTTCGCTTTGGGCAATATACCCAATCAGACGGTTGAACCATTGGTGCAGGGCGAAATGCTCTTCTCGCCTCTTATCTTCCTCATCGCCTTCTTGGTTTGTGCGGTGGTGAACCTGATGGCGACGCTCATCCCTGCTTGGCTGAGCCTCAGAAACCCGATTGTTGAATCCATGAATCAGAAGAAATAAGATGAAACAGATACTCAAGAACCTTTGGAGCCAACGTGCTCAGAACGTGTGGCTCTTTGCAGAACTGGTGGTCGTGTGCTTTGTGGCTTGGACGCAGATAGACCCCATTGTCGTGAGGCTCTTCTACCAGAACCAGCCCGCAGGCTTCGACATCGACCGACTGGTGGTGGCTGATGCACGACTTTACAAAACGATGGAACAGAATACCGGTGATCGTACAGAGAGAGAAACCTATGATCAGATGGAAGAACGGTTCACTCAGGAGATGAAGCAGCTGAAGCAGCACCTCTTGGAACTGGATGAGGTGGCCTACGTGAGTTTCCTTGATGGCATAGAGGGTTATCCTCGCTTGAATAGGTACTACACGCACATTCCGCTTCCCAACGACACGATTATTGTGCCTTGGTGCTATTTCGACATCGGACAGGATTTCTTCGAGACATTTGGTATTCAGCCCTTGCCTGGAAGTCCCTCACAACATGACCTCTCCATGAATACAGGGGGCGGGCAGAGTCTCATCCTCACCCGTTCGCTGGCTGAACGGATTTATGGGTCGGCAGAGGCGGCAATAGGCAAGAATTTAGACTCGGGTTGGACATATGTAGATGTGGAGGGAAATAAAAACTCTATCATTTACACCATTCAGGGTGTGGTTGAGGATGTTGGCGCACGAACTGACGAATACAGCACTTGGATGGCGTTCTCCCCCAATGGCTGGTTCTCTAATAACCAACAGATGGCTCGGCTCGTCATCCGACTGAAGCCAGAGGTTAATATGCAGCGTTTTGTGGAGGAGCAGACCTACCGTACGGGAGAACTGGCATCGGAACACTACGTCATTTGCGAGTTCTTTCCATACGTCGATGCAGCCAAGAACATAGATAGCGTTCATAGTGCGGACTTCAATGTACAAAGCGACTACGACTTTAACCTTTCCGTCGCCACCGCCATCTTCTTCCTCATCAACCTCTGCTTGGGTGTGATTGGCACTTTCTGGATGCAGACCAAGCGGAGAACAGAAGAGTCGGGCATCATGCGAGCCTTTGGAGCTACTAAACGTCGTATCATGGGGATGTTCCTCGCAGAAGGCTTCGTGCTCACCACCTTGAGCATGTTCATCACCTGTGTCCTCTATCTCAACTATGTGAAGACAGGATTAGGTGAACTCTGCATCCCTCTCCAAGCCCCACAATTTGAGCCCGACCCCACATGGGTGGCAGACAAACCGCTCCACTTCTGCGTGATTGCTGGACTCGTGTACATCATCATATTCATCGTCGTGTCCATCGGCATCGCCATCCCTGCCTGGAACATCTGCCGCACCAAAGTGGTGGACGCTTTAAGAGAAGAATAAAATTTCAGAAACAAAAATTATAAACAATGGAAACAATCATCAAATTGACAGACATCAACAAGGTGTATCGCACTGAGGAAATTGAGACTCAGGCATTGGAGAATGTAAACATCGAAGTAGAAAAGGGAGAGTTCCTCAGCGTGATGGGACCTTCGGGTTGTGGCAAATCGACCCTACTCAACATCATGGGACTCCTTGACGAACCGACCAGCGGAACCGTCGAACTCTGTGGCACCACCATCAGCCACAACCTCTCCGACAATCAGCTGGCAGAATTCCGCAACAAGACCCTTGGCTTCGTGTTCCAGTCCTTCCACCTCATCAGTTCGCTCAACGTGATTGACAACGTGCAACTTCCCCTCCTCTATCGTGGCATCGGCTATAGCGAACGCATCCGCAGAGCCAAAGAGGTCATCGAAAGGGTTGGACTCTCCCACCGCATGAAGCACACACCCGTGCAGCTCTCAGGCGGTCAGTGCCAACGTGTCGCCATTGCCCGTGCCATCATCGGCAACCCCGAAATCATCCTCGCCGACGAGCCGACCGGCAACCTCGACTCGAAGATGGGTGCCGACATTCTCGGACTCCTCAAACAACTGAACGAGGAGGACGGACGCACTATCGTGATGGTGACCCACAACGAGCAGCAGGCTCAGCAGACAAAACGCATCATCAAGTTCTTGGACGGAAGACAAATACAATGAGTAAACTATTATTATATGTACGCCAAGCTTTGGCGCTGATTCGTGAGGACAAGCAGTTCTCCGCCATCTACATCGCAGGTACGGCGGTCGCCATAGCCTCGGCGATGATTGTGGCGCTGGTGCTGCACATCCGCATGGGCAATATCTACCCCGAGGTGAACAGGGACAGAACCATCTATGTGGGCAGCAACTTCACCCGCTCTGATGGAGGATGGGTAGGCTATTCAGGATACTCGCCTCAAGCGGTGGAGGAGATGTTCAACAAGTTGGAATGTGCCGAAGTGGTGAGTGCAGCGATGAGCAACGAATATATCTACCGCTTCACCGCCTGCAAGGAGATAGGCAAGCAGGAGGTGCCAGTCGGTATCAAGTTCACCGATCCCAACTTCTTCCGCCTCTACGAGTTCAAGTTTCTGGAAGGAAAGCCCTACAACGAGGAGAACCTGAAGCATGCTGACAGATGCATCGTCATCACCGATGCATTGGCAAAGAAACTTTTTGAGAAGACAGAAGGAGTGGTAGGACAAACCATCCAGCTCAACTACCTCCCCTATCGGGTGGTGGGCATCGTGAAGGAGGTGAGCCCGCTGCTGAAGGAAACCTCTGCCGACATCTACCTGCCCTACACCGTCAGCGACTCACGAGCACATTGGAAAGATGATAATGTTACTTGGGCTGGAGGCTTGGAGGTGCGTGTGCTGTTGAAGAAAGGATATACCCGAGAGATGCTGATGGACGAACTGGAGTCTTACCAAGCCAAGTACCTCTCCATGCTGAAGAGCACGACAGGCGAGGATTGGAATTGGTACATCCAGGTGAGGCCGCACTGGAGGAAGGTACTGAATTTCTTCGGAGAAGAGGTGAACGACGCCTCGACGAGCGATCTGCTGGCAAACCTATCAATACCTGCCCTGTTCATGCTGCTGCTCCTCCTCTTGCCAGCCATCAACCTGAGCGGTATGGTATCAAACCAGATGGAGGCACGCGTGGCAGAGATGGGCATCCGCAAGGCGTTTGGCGCCAAGAAACGGGTGCTACTGAACGAAGTGATACAGGAGAACCTCGTGCTTACCCTCTTAGGCGGCGTGGTGGGCTATCTGCTCTCGTGGCTGTTCATCGCCGCCGTGCGCAACAGCACCTTGTTCCTGTCGATATTCGGGCGAGAGTATGACCCTGTGAATAGTGTGTCGCTGCAGTTGGATATGTTCTTCACCCCCACGCTCTTCCTCATCGCCTTCGTCTGCTGTGCGGTGCTCAACCTCATGGCTGCCCTCATCCCAGCATGGACAGCCCTCAAGAAACCCATTGTTGAATCGCTAAATCAGAAGAAGTAATGAGACTTATACTTAAAAACTTATGGGCGCACCGCAAACAGAACGGTTGGATTTTTGCCGAGATTGCCATCATCACGGTGCTGAGCTGGTTCATGGTGGACTATCTGGTGGTGAGCAACTATGGCAAATTCTTCTGCAACCCTACAGGAGATTTTGAGAAGGATCACCTGTGTGTGGGGCAGTTCGGAGAACTCCGAGGGGAACTGGAACAGGAACTGCAGGAGAGGGGAGGAATCCCATACGAAGAAGACATGGAGCGTTATCAAGTGCTGAAGACTCAATTGCAGAACCTGCCTGAGGTGCAGTCGGTGTGTTTAACTTTTCAATATATAGGTGAAGACCTCCGCTTGTACGATTGGAGACCCTTTGCTCCTGCCGACGACACGCTGAAGATTACCAGTGCTTCGTGCAAGTCCTACTACCCCAATGAACAGTTTTTCGAGACGCAGGGTCTGCGTAGCATCGAAGGGAGTCCTGCTGCGGAAGTGCTGTCGAGAGAACTACCACAAGATGCCATCATCATCACCCGCAGCCTGGCAGAGCAGCTCTTCGGCACCGACCAAGTGGTGGGTAAACGGTTGGCCATGGTGAACAATATGTACTCACATGACGGAAATTACTATCAGGTGGCAGGCTATCACACCATTGCCGGCGTGGTGGAGGATGTGAAAGGATCACCCTACGAGCGATACCCTTACATGGCATTCTTGCCCACCAATTGGGCAGGTGCCAGAACTAAATTGCTCCTGCGCCTCAAGCCTGATGTGGATGCCGAGGCGTTTGTGAAGAAACATCAGCCTACGCTCACGCATGATTTCCGTGCCGGCTCCTACGTGTTGTCCACATTAGAAACCTACAACCAGCACTTTGAACGACAAAAGGAGATGAATGAGGACACCCTCAGCAACCAACTTGTCACCGTGCCCCTCACGCTCTTCGCCATCATCGTCGTCCTCGGTACCCTGGGCACCTACTGGCTGCAAATCCGCAAACGGAAGGAGGACATCGGCATCATGCGTGCTTTTGGAGCCTCGAAGCTTCGCATCTTCTGGACCTTCCTTGCTGAAGGAGCCATCCTTACCCTCCTTGCCTCCCTTCTGGGCGACTTCATCTGGTTGCAGTTCGCTGCCTCCTGGGACATCCTTTCCGATGGCAACATCAGGGGCACGTCAGGCATGGAGAATGACTGGATCAACCAGTTCTGGCCTCACTTCCTCATCATCTCCCTCGTCATATTCCTGCTCCTCCTCATCATCGTGAGCCTTGGCATTGCCCTCCCCGCCTGGAACATCTGCCGAAAGAAGATTGTCACAGCGCTACGGGACGAATAAAAAGTGATGACATAAAGATTCGAATAGAACATAATGAATAAACTATTATTATATGTACGTCAAGCTCTCCACATGATGAAGGAGGAGCGGCTGTTCTCTGGCATCTACATCGCAGGAACAGCCTTGGCGATTGCCTTCACGATGGTGATGGCAATAGTGTATTACGCCAAGTTGGCGGACATCGAGCCGGAAGTGAACAGGAGTCGGACGGTGTATGTACTGCCGATGCTGGAGATTCCCAAAAACGGATACGAACTCAAGGAACCGACAAATTTCTACAGCTTAAACGAGATGAAAGAATGGTTCTATCCGATGAAGAGTGCGGAGGTGATCAGCGCCAACATTAAAATAACTGATTTTTTCAGAGACAAAGCATACGCATGGTACAAGGACAGCAAGCCTGTTCCTGTGGTGGAGCGATTGGTGGATGCCAACTTCTTCAAGGTCTATCACTTCCACTTCGTTTATGGACGGCCTTTCGCACCAGCGGACAGTCTTTCGCCCATCTGCATCATCAGCCGAGACATTTCTGAACAACTGTTTGGCAAGGAAGTTAATCCTGTCGGCAAGGTGCTTACTGCCACCACTGACCTCCGTGTGGTGGGGGTAATAGAACCGACCTCGTCCATTGCGGAGCAGAGTTTCGGCCAACTTTTCATACCTCAATCCGATGGTGCCAATATGATGACCATTGTTCTGAAAGAAGGATGCAGCGTGGCTGATTTGGAGAAGGAACTGGAGGAAATTGCCCACAAGCGGAGTGTCAGCAGCAAGAAGCTGGATTATTCTTTCGAAAACAGAATATGGCCCCATGCCCAACTGCAATTATCGGGGGGCAGGGAACTTTCTTCATGGAAGGACATCCTCCTTGCCCTCTTTCCACAAGTGTTCGTGCTGCTGCTTGTGCCTGCCCTCAACCTGAGCGGATTGGTGGCTGCACGGATGAAACGCCGACTGCCTGAGATGGGGGTGCGCAAGGCTTTCGGAGCCAAACGGAGAGAACTGCTCCATCAAGTCATCACGGAGAATCTGGTGCTCACCCTTTGTGGCGGCATCGTCGGTTTGGTCATCACTTGGCTGTTGCTCTACGTGTTTCGTTCGTGGGTGTTCTTTGCCGTCAGCAACCACGCCACCACGATGCCCGAACC
>JAGCDQ010000061.1 GCA_017651245.1 Bacteroidaceae bacterium
TCCAATCAGGCTGCGCTGTCAACTGAGGACTAACCTTCATTTTATCTCCAATCTTTGGTTCCATCTTTATTGCAATAATGATTATTCGATGCAAAGATACTACATTTCTTTCGATATTACCAAATAAATACAAAGAAAAAAGTTTGGGAAGGAGTGATAAAAAACGAAGTCCCACCGTGGTACGCATTGTTAGGAGGCGTGGCGGGAACTGTTGCTGCGAAGTTAGTGCTTTTATTGAAAACCACCAAATAAAAGCGGTGTTTTTTCATCAGAAGTTACTCACTTACTCACTTTTGACATTTAGGTTTTTGAAAATGCATAAGTAGGACAACGGAGTGTGAGGATAGTATGATGTGGGGATGAGAAAGAGAATAGTTAAATATAAACTTTATTATTATATATATTATTATATAATATAAATAATAATAAAAATTTCTGCTTCGTGGAACTCGGAAATGCTAATGTCAAAAGTGAGTAAGTGAGTAAGTGAGTAACCTTGTCTTTTCCTACTGGAGGTTGACTCCTTTCACTGGAGCGGTTGACTCTTTTCCTAAGAACGTAGACACTGCCCATTTCGGAGTCCGGAGTAAGCGGAAGGGGAGTCCGAGCCAAGCGGACTACCAGAGAGTGCCAAGCGGACTCCTGCGCCCCCTATTCTGACTTGAAAAAAATGTAAAAAAGTTTCCAAAATGTTTGCAGGAATGAGGCAACAATGGTGGAAGTGGTGGCTTCGACACAGGAGACTAATCTAACGGTTAAAGGTTATCGATTAAAGGTTAACGGTTATAGGTTATAGGTTATAGGTTAACGGTTATAGGTTAAAAAAGAAGAGGCTCCCACTCGATTGAGTGAGAGTCTCTTTCATTCTTATCGCAACCGGTTCTGGATGAAGTGGTTCTTCACATAGGCGAAGTAGAAGAGGACGTCCGTTTTTTTCGTTCGGCTATCTTTCCCTGTCTCATAAAAAGAATACAGTTTTTGCCTATTGTGAATTCTTCTTCATAAATTCTTTCAGTTCGTCCTGGCTGATGCCCATCATCTCGCAGCTGTGTTCTACCGCATAGTCAAGGTCCTTGATTGTTTCCTCAAAATATGGAATGAAATTCTGCGAGTATTCATCTATGAAGGACTTGACCTCAGGCATCTCTAAGAAGGTGACAAGCTGCAGGCTGTCAGGAATCTGGTCAGCATCCTTTAGGAAGAGCTTATAGTTGTCCGTTTTCGTCCGTATCTCTGTGTCGAAGTTGTTGTTGGTGGCTTCAATGAGGTAATAGCATTTGCCCACGAACTTGACAAAGTTGTAGTTGTCAACGTCGCGCCAGATACTGATGTCGCTGGAGAAAAGGTTCTGCGCCGTATGGTCGCGAGGCAGCATGGCACCTTGCCCTAGCGCATTCCAGTAGTTCTGGAGCACCTCCTCATCATCAAGCATGATGAGGCTGTCGCGAGGCATGGCTTTCATTTCCAGAAGAGATTCCTTCCAGGGGATGAGCAAGGCTGTGTCAGTCCTTTCCATCACTCGGGCAAAGTCGTAGATGTCGCTGATTACCATCAGGGTAATCTGCCTGCGGTTATCCTCCTGCTGCTTGCGCTCAAGGATGGCAGCCGTGCCGAACGTGAGCACGATGGAGATCGTGGTGGCAAGGGTGGTCATCAGCAGTTCCTTGAGCCATCCCTTCCCTTTCAGGTCGTGCTCGAACTTGGGCATCTTGAATTTCACGTTCATTTATTCTTGTTTTTGAACTCGCGATTGAGCTTGCGAGCCACCTCGTTTTCGTTTAGTTTTCGCTTGCAAAGATAAACCATTTCCTCCACACCTCCAAACATTTCCCCAACTTTTTTTTATCGCAACCGGTTCTTGATGAAGTGGTTCTTCACATAGGCGAAGTAGAAGAGGACGCCAAGGAGATTGACGATGAAGGCGAACCAAAAGGCAGCGGTGTACCCTGAGTGGTGGATGGCGATGCCCCCGACGAAGACTCCCAAACCCATGCCGATGTCCCAACAGGTGAGCTGGGAGGAGTTGGCAGTGCCTCGTTTGTTGTTGGGGGCGAGGTTGATGAACATGGTTTGCATGCCTGGCCAGATGTGACCATTCCCCAAACCGATGATGATGGCGGCACCATAGAAGCCTATGGGGTTCTTCAGGAGGGCGAAGAGCAAGTAGCCGAAGACGCTGATGAGGATGCCGTGATTGACATTCTCCACCACCCTGCCCTTGCGCAAGGAACGGGCGCCAATGAGGCGAGACATGATGAGACCTGCACAGAGCACGGCGAACCATGCACCTGAACCTGCCGTCATGCCCAGTTCTTCCTTTCCGTAGATGGCAAGATAGGTGGCAAGCACGCCATAGGAGAGTCCGATGCACACCATCACCAAGCCCTCACTCCAGCCTTTCACGAGGAAGAAGCGGTCGAAGGAAAGGGGGTCTTTGTTGGGCACGATTTCCTTCGTGGGGAAATGGACGGTGGCATTGATTGCCAATCCGATGCCTGCGGCACAAAGGGCGATGAGGAAGATGATGTTGTAGTCGCCTATGGAGTCGTAGATGAGCAATCCCACGGTAGGTGCCATGCTGGTGGCAAGGTTGTTGGAAAGTCCATAATAGCCGATGCCTTCCGCCCGTCGGGAGGAGGGCAGCACATCAATGGCGCTGGTGCTGTTCGCCACCGTCACTGATCCCATCGGAGCGCCGTGTGCCGTGCGGATGATGGCAAAGAGGGTCATCGTGCCCGCAATGAGATAGCCGGCAAAGAGGGCGAAGAAAAGGAAGTAGCACGTGAGCAGCACCACCTTGCGCGAAAAGCTGTCCACCAGATACCCTGCAATGGGACGCGCCAAGAGTGCCGTGAGCGTGTAGCCCGACAGGACAAAGCCAATCGTGTCCTTGTCTGCCTGATAGGTCTCGCTCAGATACAAGGGCAAGAGGGGCGTCACCACCATGAACGAGAAAAAAATCATGAAGTTGGCACACCACACCTTGACATAATTCGCATTCCAGAGTCTTTCTTTCATGTTGCAAAGGTACGACTTTTTTCACACCTTTGGCTACTCGGAAGGGCTTTTCGCTCGGAAAATCTCAAAAATTTTTGGTTATTCTCTCACTTAATCCTACCTTTGCACCACCTAAAACATAAAAAGGAGGAATATTTATGAAGAAATTACTTTTACTATTGGCTTTGGGCTTGACCACCCTGACAATGAATGCACAGGACCTGAGAAACGCCAACAATTCGTTCATCGGCAAGATTGAGTCGGACGGAACGGTGAGAAACTCCAGCAACTCGACGGTGGGCAAGATTGAGAAGGACGGCACCATCCGCAACTCCAGCAACTCCGCCATCGGCAAGATTGAATCGGACGGTACAGTGCGCAATGCCAACAACTCCAGCATCGGCAAGATTGAGTCGAACGGAACGGTGAGAAACTCCAGCAATTCCACCAGTGGCAAGATTGAGTCAGACGGAACGGTGAGGAACTCCAGCAACTCCACCATCGGCTATGCCAAGGGTGTTCCCGTTCGCTACGCTGCCCTGTTCTTCTTCTTCGATTTCTTCAAGAAATAAAGAAAGGTCAACAACCATAAAAAAGCGAGGCACCATGACGTGTCTCGCTTTTATTTTGGAGTTATAGTAGTGATTTCTACTCTCGAAGTTAAAGACAATCCTACTTCTCTTCGCCAATGATCTTCCAGATGCCTGCTGCAATGGCTGCACCAGCGAATGGACCTACGATGAACACCCAAAGGTCGCTGATTGCCTGACCGCCTTCGAAGATAGCAGGACCGATGGAACGAGCTGGGTTCACAGAAGTGCCTGTGTAGTGGATGCCCACAAGGTGAATGAGAATGAGTGAAAGACCGATGGCAAGACCTGCGAAATTGCCAGCACCCTTCTTGGCATCAGTGCTGCCCAACACAACGAGCACGAAGATGCAAGTGAGAACGATTTCGGCAATAAGACCTACCACCACGCCATGTTCACCACAACTGTTGGCACCTGTAGTCGTACCACCTGCCAACGCCATATCGTTAGAAGTCAACGCAAAAAGAATGGCTGCACCAATGATGGCACCAATCACCTGAAACACGATATACATACCTGCATCCTTACCGCTGATGCGCTTGGAGATGAGGCAACCCAACGTGATGGCTGGATTGATGTGGCAACCAGAGATGCCTCCAATCGTGTAAGCCATAGCCACAACTGCCAAACCAAAGGCAACAGCTGTGCCAACGACTGATGCTGTGTCAGAACCACAATTGAGCGATACGGCTGTACCGCAACCGAGAAGTGTAAGAACCATTGTTCCCACCATTTCTGCCAAATACTTTTTCATGTCTTAAATGTTTTTAGAGGTTTGTAAATAAGTTATAAGATAGTCAGATTGTTATTGTTCCAGATGCAGAAGTCCGCCCGTGGCTGGATGGAGCGTCAGTTTCGTGGTGGCTCCCTTGTTGAAGAGCGTAGGGCTGAGCATGTCAATCGTGCCAAACTGCGCGAAAGGCAATTCCTGCTTATAGACAACGCCCTGCATCGTACTAATAGTAACGTCAGCCATGCTGGGCATATTGTACACCAGTCCTTCTATTTTTCGCTTTGCCGTCTCTCTCTCATCAGGTAGGACAACGGTGTGCTTGTCTTTCACAGAGAGGAAATAGGGGTCGCCTGCCAGGTCGTCGGTATCAACAAAGCCCAACTTGCGGGAGAAACGGAAGAACACCGACTCATTGATGTCCTCATCAGGCAGGAACGTGAATGACTTTGCCGTGAAAGTGGTGTCAGCATAGCCGATGAAGAGTTGCGTGAGGGCTTCTTCCTGACGATTCAACTCGTCGAGCACAATCTTGAGCGACGCCCCATCCTTGGGCATCGACTCCACTTGTCCACGCTTGATGGCATTCTTGCTCTCGCGGATATCCAGAATCTCCTGTGCCGTCAGTTCCGCCCTCTTGGCGGTGGATGTGGCAGAGAGGATGTCTTCTGTGAGGTATTGACGTGCATCCAGCCGATGATTGATGGTATGTGTGTCTGGCAGCACACTTTCCTTGAGGTCTGTATGTGTGTTCACTGCCACAAGGATGCCGCTGGGCGTCAGCTGCACCATCGGTGCAACGGTCTTGTCCTTCAGTTTGACGGTATAGACCTTCGAGGTGTCGGGCATTCCCTCTTGCCCGACGGAAAGGCTCGTCACACTCCACGTGGTGGAAGGTTCTGCAGCCACACCACTGATGTGCAGATAGCGGTCGGCATATTTGGCAAACTCACCAGGAGTATACACCACCTTGATGGCTGATACATCCACCTTCAAGACAGTTATAGGCAGGGCGTAATTCACACCATTAGCGGCAATGCCCGGATTGAATTCCGTCACTTGCGTCTGAGCAAAAGACACAAGTGACATCCATAAGGTCAATGCTATGATGATAATCCTTTTCATTCCCACTTCTTGAGTTCCCTACTTAATGATTGCTTCGTATGGCCTTGAAAGCCTTAGGCAGATAATCCACAAGGTCGGAAGAAATCAGTCCTTCGTAACACAAATCTTCAGCAGCAAGGTCACCAGACAATCCATGCAGATACACACCCAGACGCGCTGCCACCTCTGGCACGTAACCCTGCGCCAGCAAGGAAACGATGATGCCCGTCAACACATCACCTGCACCTGCCGTCGCCATACCTGGATTGCCCGTTGGGTTGAAATAGACATTGCCCTCTGGCGTGACAATGGCTGAATAAGCACCCTTGATGACGATATAAATCTGCTGACGCGCTGCCAACTCACGAGTGCGTTCCAGTTCTTCATACGAATTACGTGTCGTGCTGATCAGCCCAAAGAGTTCTTTCTTGTGAGGGGTGAGGATGCAACGTCGTGGCAGTTGAGCAATCCATCCTCGATGCGAACCCAAGATGTTGAGCGCATCAGCATCAAGCACCATGGCACACTTTGTCATGCTGACTTGCTCGATGAATGCCTGCACCGTATAGGATGAGGTACCAATGCCTGGACCTATCGCCATCGCATCAAATTCGCTGGTGTCGAACGACTGGCTGAAGCAATTCTGGTCAACATCAATATTCAAAATCGCTTCGGGCACAGATTCCTGCATGATGCGAACATTGTGTTCAGGAACCCGAATCGTGAGTTTTCCCACGCCACTACGCATACAAGCCCTCGCACTCAAAATGGCTGCACCAGCCATTCCTCTCTTTCCAGCAATAAGCAAAGCATGACCCACAGAACCCTTATGGGCAAACTTGGATCGCATCTTGAGCAATGGGAACAGGTCTGACTGCTCCGTAAAATAATAAGGAGTATGTGTTTCTTCCGTTGCAGGATCTACGATACCGATATCCAGCACTTCCCAATTGCCCACGTATTGTTCATTCTCTGCGAAGAAGAATGCCAGTTTAGGATATTGGAGGGTGAATGTGTAATTTGCCTTCACAATGTGGTTCATCACATTGTAGGTGTTGTCCTCACACATCAAGCCCGAGGGAACATCGATGGAAACCACAGTGGCTGGCGACGAGTTGATGTACTTCACCACAGAAGCAAATCCACCATTCAGTGGACGGGAAAGCCCCGTGCCAAACAAACCATCCACCACCAAGTCCCCTTCTTCCAACTTTGGAGGCGTAAACTGCGATGTCACTTCCACCAATTCCACATTCCGCACGCCCATCGTGTTCTGCTTCACATTCTGAAAGTCAATCAGACGCTGCTTGTTGATCAGGCAATCGGCGGAAAGGTTGTCAGACGTATTGAAAAGATATACATAGACCTTATAGTTTGTCTCGCCCAGCATACGGGCAATTGCCAATGCATCGCCACCATTGTTGCCTGGACCTGCGAATATCTTGATGGGGGTGTCAATGGACCAACGAGAACGAATCTTGTCGGCCACGGCACGAGAAGCACGCTCCATCAGATTCGTGGAACTGACGGGTTCATGCTCAATTGTATAGGCATCTACCACTTTTAGTTGCGATGCAGAAAGTATCTTCATATTACGCTTAAAATCCCCTTGAGAATTGGTAACAGGGTTTGGTTTATTGTGCAAAAATAGTGAATCAATATTAAAAAAACGATGAAAAAAAGATAAAATAGTACTTCGAATGATATTTTTTTACATTAATCTTCCCTATTTTACCCTAAAATAGCGATTTTTTGTGTAGCTTTGCATTAAAATTCAAGTTCAGCAATACTTCATGATAACAATAAGGGACAAGCAATTTGAGCCGTTTATCCACCACGAGCAAATTGCAGACAGAGTTGCCGCATTGGCTGAGAAACTCAATGCTGACTACAATGGAAAGAACCCTATCCTCATCGCCATCCTGAATGGTGCATTCATGTTTGCAGCCGACCTTGTCAGACACCTCAACTTCAATCATGAGATTCAGTTTGCCAAGTTCTCCTCTTATGACGGCATGGACACCACAGGCGAAGTGACGGAACTCATCGGGCTTTCTGTTGACATCAAAGACAGGGACGTCATCATCGTGGAGGATATCATCGACACAGGCACCACGATGTATAGCCTCCTGCCCATGTTGAAGGAAAAAGGTGCCAAGTCGGTGGAAATTGCTGCCCTGCTCATGAAACCAGGCAAGTTGCAAATGCCGCTGGACGTGAAATATTGTGCCATGCAGATTCCCAACGAGTTCATCGTAGGATATGGACTCGATTATGACGGAATGGGACGCAATTATCAAGACATCTACGTAGTGAAAGAGAATTAATCAAAACATACAATCACAACACAATGAAAAATATTATCATCTTTGGTGCACCAGGTTCTGGCAAAGGCACCTACAGCGACGAGATTGTCGCACGTTATGGTATGGGACACATTTCTACTGGTGATGTGCTCCGCAGTGAAATCAAGAATGGTACTGAACTCGGCAAGATTGCCAAGGGATACATCGACAACGGACAGCTCATCCCCGATGAACTGATGATTGATATCCTTGCCAAGACATACGATGCGCTGCCAGCAGGCAAAGGCGTTATCTTCGATGGTTTTCCACGCACAATCGCTCAGGCAGAAGCATTGAAGAAGATGCTCGCTGAGCGCAAGCACGACATGGGCATCATGCTCGAACTCATCGTGGACGAAGAGACTCTTCTGGCTCGTCTGCTCAACCGCGCGAAAGAGCAAGGTCGTGCTGACGACAACGAAGAGACCATCAATAAGCGTTTCGAAGTATATCACAAGCAAACCGAACCTCTCTCTAAGTGGTTTGAACAGGAAGGTATCCGCAACGCATTCACTTGGAAGGGTTCCAAGGACGTGATGCTGGGTGAGATTTTCGCTTTCCTCGACACACAAAAATAAGGAATGGCTGACTCCAATTTCATTGACTATGTAAAGATCTATTGTCGTTCGGGACGGGGTGGACGTGGTTCCACTCACATGCACCGTGCGAAATACCTGCCGAAGGGTGGTCCTGACGGTGGCAATGGTGGTCGTGGTGGTCACGTGATTCTACGTGGAAACCGCAACTACTGGACTTTGCTCCACTTGCGCTACGACCGTCACATTCAGGCAGAGCATGGTGGCAATGGCTCGAAGAACAAGTCAAGTGGCAAGCAGGGAGCCAATGCCTACATCGAAGTGCCTTGTGGCACAGCGGTGTATGATGCGGAAACGGGCGAATACATCTGCGACGTGACGGAACACGAGCAGGAGGTGATTCTCCTGAAAGGTGGTCGTGGCGGATTGGGCAACTTCAACTTTGCCACCCCCACCAACAAAGCTCCACGTTATGCACAACCAGGTGAACCGATGCAGGAGCGCAGTTTCATTCTGGAACTGAAACTCTTGGCTGACGTGGGTCTTGTGGGCTTCCCGAATGCTGGAAAATCCACGCTGGTCAATGCGATTTCTTCTGCCAAGCCGAAGATTGACAACTACCCCTTCACCACCCTTGAGCCTTCGCTGGGCATTGTGTCCTATCGCGACGGACGTTCGTTTGTCATTGCCGACATCCCCGGCATCATCGAGGGAGCCTGTGAAGGACGAGGTCTGGGACTCCGTTTCCTTCGACACATCGAACGCAATTCCCTGCTGCTCTTCATGGTGCCAGCCGATACAGAAGATATTCGTCACGAATATGACGTGCTGCTCAATGAATTGGCACAGTTCAACCCCGACCTGCTCGACAAGGGAAGAGTGCTCGCCATCACCAAGTGCGACCTCTTAGGTCAGGATGAAGAACTGAAGGAAATGCTGAAGGAAGGACTGCCCGACGACATTCCCGTTGTCTTCATCAGCTCGGTTGCCCAGCAAGGACTACAAGAACTCAAAGACATCCTGTGGCAAGAAATGAACAGCGAAAGCAACAAAATCGCTGCCATCAGCACCCAAGAATCCATCATCCACTCCGCCAAGACTTTCGCCTACATGGACGATATCGCCGATGACGATGAAGGCTGGGGCGACGAGGACATTCCAGAGGAAGAGGACATTGAGTACCTTGACGAAGAGGAGATTGAGGACTTGGAAGACTTCGAATATGAAGAATAAATTGAACGATTAAGCATGCACATCTACCCTACACCCTCTCATATCACCGCCTTCTCCACAACACGAGATGGCGGTGTTTCCATCCCTATTCCTCGCCTTTTCATGCCCCATCATCAGGTGCATGGAACAACGACTCGCATCATTGACGAGGCTTTCATTAGCAAGAATCCGCTTGAACAGGTACTTGCCCTTGATGGTGTAGATGCCCTCTCCACCAACCTCGCCGATGTATTTGTCTGTGTGAAGACTGCTGACTGCATCCCTGTCTTGCTTTGGGATGACCACACTCACGTGGTTTCTGCTGTCCATGCAGGATGGAAGGGTACCCAGAAACGCATTGTCGAAGCCAACATTGACATTCTGAAAGCCACCTATGGCGCACAGCCTGAAAACCTGCACGCCATCATTGGACCGGGTATTGGTCCTGAGAGTTTCGAGGTGGGTGATGAAGTCTATGACCTTTTTGCCCAAGCAGGTTTTCCGATGGAGCAACTTGCCAGACGCTATCCTGACTCACGCAATCCACAAGCAGAGAAATGGCACATAGACCTCTGGGCGTGCAACCGATTGCAACTCATCGAAAAAGGCGTCAATCCAGAAAACATCCACGTTTCAGGCATTGACACCTATACAAACTACGACCGTTTCTTCTCTGCCCGTCGTCATATTGATGGCAGAATCATCAACGGCATCATAAGGAGGGATTAGCCCTTCAAAACTTCATATACATTTTCCCATTCATCACAGAACTCCTGCATCGAATGGAACAATAGGTTCGCCCCTTGACTGAGTAATGCCTCATCGGGTAGTGGTCCTGTATTCACAGCAATGGTGAACACGCCTGCCGCCACACCTGCTTGCACCCCCAAAGGTGCATTCTCCACCACAACAAACTGGTTCGGTTCCACACCCTCTTGGCTACACTGCCTATTTTCTCTATATTTCTCCATCCCCATCAAATACGGCTCAGGATTCGGCTTTCCATACTTCACATCAAAGGCTGTCACCATCAACTCTGCCTGAAAGATGTCGGGGAAGTTTCTGTTCAGTCGCTCCAACAAAGTCACTTGTCCGCTGCCCGTCACCACCATCGGCACCACCCCACTCGCTTTCACTTTCACCAACAACTCATACGCTCCAGGCATCCTTTCGGCCTTCGGACAACGATTGAAGAGGTCACTCTTGTATTTATAGATATTGTGTATTTCCTCCTCTGTCGCCTCGTGCCCACGCTGACGCATCGACACGATATTGATGGTGCCAGCACCCGTGCGACCTTCATGCATATAAGCCTCCCATTCGGGCAAGTCCAATCCGAAATGCGCCATTGTCTCATGCCAACACTTCGCATGATTCTTCATCGAGTCGAACAGCACACCATCCATATCAAACATCGCTGCCTTCAATGCCATCCGCTCATATCCCTTTTGCGTCAGATATTTCTCAACAGCCTGTTCTATTTCTTTTCTATCCATTCTTTGATTTTCTCCACTTCTTCCTTCGTAAATCCCTTCGTCATCTCCTGCCAATCCTTCGTGTTCAGACGCATTTCCTTACTGATTTCCTCCTTCGCTATACGCAACATCTCTTTGTGGTCAAAAGCCAACTTCGGCACTTCATCCAACGAGAACCACTTTGCCTGAGCAGCATCGTCCATACCCTTCACTTCACTCATGCGTACCAACGAATAATAAGCAACTGTAATCACCCGTTCACGAGGATCACGATCGGGTGTCGAGAAAGTATGGAACTGCTTGACGAACGTGGTGTCCAAACCCGTTTCCTCCATCAGTTCACGCTTTGCTCCTTCCTCTGCCGATTCTGTCATTTCCAGAAAACCTCCAGGAAAAGCCCAACAGCCCTTATAGGGGTCAAACTTCCTCTCAATCAGCAACACCTTCACGACTTTTCCATCGAATCCAAAAATCACGTTATCCGTCGTCACACCTGGATGCGGATACTTGTAATGATATTTATATTCTTCCATTTTGTCAACCTGAATTGAACTGTCGTTGCAAAGTTCCTGACCGTTTCGAGACTTCTGCCATGCATTGTCCCAGAAACATCCCATCCCCTGCAAGATAGCACAAAGAAAAATATTGATGATTAAAATAACTCTCATATTGCCAATTTCGCTGCAAAGATAGTGTTTCTTGCCGATATCGACAAGAAACACATACCAAAACATAGAAATCACAAAATGTATTTTACTGTTCAAACAAGAGTTCGTCACCATTGACTTTAACGGTCACAGATTTCTCGTGGTCAATCTCGCCGCTGATGATGCGCTTGCTCAGCTCGTTGAGGAGCTTGTCCTGAATGGCTCTCTTGACAGGACGGGCACCAAACTGTGGGTCGTAACCAGCCTTGGCGATGAGACGAATTGCATCATCGGTGACTTGGAGCATGATGCCATTCTGAGCCACCATCTTGACCACCTTATCGACTTGCAGACGGACAATCTGCTGAATTTCTGCCTCATTGAGGGGCGAGAAGGTGATGATGTCGTCGATTCGGTTGAGGAATTCAGGACGGAAGATGCTGCGAAGCTGTTCACGCTGGGCATTGCTCGTCATGATGATGATGGTGTTCTTGAAGTTCACCACTCGTCCCTTGTTGTCAGTCAAACGACCATCATCGAGCACCTGCAGAAGGGTGTTGAACACATCGGGATGGGCTTTCTCTATCTCATCGAAGAGCACGACAGAGTAAGGTTTGCGACGCACCGCTTCTGTGAGCTGTCCACCCTCTTCATAACCGATATATCCTGGAGGCGCACCAATCAGTCGGGTGACGCTGAACTTTTCCTGATACTCGCTCATGTCGATACGCGTCATCATGGTCTCATCATCAAAGAGGTAATCGGCAAGTGCCTTCGCGAGTTCTGTCTTACCCACGCCTGTGGTGCCAAGGAAGATGAAACTTCCGATCGGTCGTTTCGGATCTTGGAGTCCTGCACGACTACGACGCACAGCATCGCTAACGGCGCGAATGGCTTCATCCTGACCAATCACACGCTTGTGCAATTCTTCTTCGAGATGGATGAGTTTGGTGCGTTCAGAGGTCTGCATCTTGCTCACAGGAATGCCTGTCCAACGGCTCACCACATCAGCGATATCGTCACTTTCCACTTCTTCCTTCACAAGGGCTGCCCCACCCTGAGCCTCTGCCAGTTTCGCTTGCACAGCCTTGATGTCCTCTTCAAAGTGCTGGAGCTTGCCGTAGCGGATTTCAGCCACGCGTCCATAGTTACCTTCACGTTCTGCTTTGTCAGCCTCGAACTTGAGTTGCTCAATCTGCTGCTTGTCACTCTGAATCTGATTGAGGAGTGCCTTCTCCCCTTCCCACTTGGCACGCTGCTTCTGCTCGTCAGCCTTGAGGGTGTCAATAATCTTGTTGAGTTCAGCAAGCTTCTCCTTGTCACCCTCACGCTTGATTGCCTCACGTTCAATTTCCATCTGCTTGAGTCGACGGCTGAGTTCGTCAATCTCCTCAGGCACAGAGTCACGCTCCATACGAAGTTTGGCAGCAGCCTCATCCATCAGGTCGATGGCCTTATCAGGCAGGAAACGGTCGGTGATGTAACGGTTGCTGAGTTCGACGGCAGCGATGATGGCTTCGTCCTTGATACGCACCTTGTGGTGATTCTCGTAGCGTTCCTTCAAACCTCGCAGGATGGAGATGGAGGAAGCCACATCAGGCTCATCAACCATCACGGTTTGGAAACGACGTTCGAGCGCCTTGTCCTTCTCGAAGTATTTCTGGTATTCGTCAAGGGTGGTGGCACCGATGGAACGCAATTCGCCTCGTGCCAAAGCGGGTTTGAGGATATTGGCAGCATCCATTGCACCACTGGTCTGACCCGCACCCACAAGAGTGTGAATCTCGTCGATAAAGAGGATGATTTGTCCCTGACTCTCCACGACAGCCTTGACGACCGCTTTCAGTCGTTCCTCAAACTCACCCTGATACTTAGCGCCTGCGATAAGGGCACCCATATCGAGGGAGTAGAGTTGCTTGTCCTTCAGGTTTTCAGGCACATCACCACGCACGATACGTCCTGCAAGACCTTCCACAATGGCGGTCTTACCCGTACCAGGCTCACCAATCAAGATAGGATTGTTTTTGGTACGACGGCTCAAGATTTGGAGGATTCTACGAATCTCCTCATCACGACCGATCACGGGGTCGAGTTTGCCGTTCTTAGCACGCTCCACGAGGTTCGTTGCATATCTTTCAAGCACCTCCTGGCTCGTCGGCTGCTGATTCTGATTGTTCTGATAATTGTTGTTCATAATAGCACTTGGTTTTTAGTTTTACATTCTGACCAAGTGCCTGAGCAATCTCTATTCCACCGTCTCTTCTTCTGTCAAATTGTCCGAATTCCCCTCTGATTCGCTGTCATTTTGACTGATTAGACCTAACATATGACGAATAGCTGTGTTGAGAAGAATCTCGTCGGGGTTACTGTAATCAGCAAGGTTCACATAATTGAGTTCGTCTATCTCAATAGTAGGTTCAATGTTACCATATTCATAGTCGCCAGCCCCATCTGCCACATAAGCCACCACCGGGAAGAGATGCACATGGAACTGATCGCCCACTTCCTGCGTCATCACGTTCTGTCCCTTCGTTGCCTTACCGATGAGGATAACGTTCTCTTCACCCATCGAATGTTGCAAGGCATGAATGAGCCATTCAGCAGCTCCTTGTGTGTAGGAACTGGTGAGGATATACACGCGGCTCAAACCTAAATTGCCGACAGAAGTGTCGTAAGGAAGGGAAAGGTTGTTGGACTTGTAGCGTTCATTCCAGAAGGTCTTTGCGAACGTGGAGGATAGCGCACCAGGACTTACCACATAACTTGCCAGACGTCTTGCCATTTCAAGCGTGCCAAAGTTGCAAAGACGAAGGTCGAGCACCATTTCCTCCACACCAGCACTTTTCATCTGAGCCATCATTCCATCGAGCACATCCTGATAGACTTTCGTATTCACCTGGCGTGCCTGATTCTCAATGGGGTATTCCAACAGACGAGTACACATCAGATAGCCCACTTTCTTTTCATCCACAAGAATAATCGTGGAAAGGGGGAACGCTTTATCCTCCACATATTCGGAGGCAGGCAACGCGACGGTGGTGGTGTCCAGCCAATAGATACCGCCCTCCAACTCGTCTTGGACAATGTGGCGTACCTCCAGTGAACGTGCCACCCCACTCTGCAACTTGGAGACATTCGTACTATTGAGTTTATTCCCATTATAGGAACAGATGAAGTCGTTGCGAACCAATCCTGCACGATCTGCTGGGCTGCCAGGATAGACCGTCGCCACACGAAACACCTGCTTGGTGGTCGCGCCTGTGGGGTCATTCATCAAGACGAAGTCAAAACCATAGGAATTGACGTGATTGTAATTACCACGCTTGTGGCTATCTTCCGACAAGGTGTCAATCTCCACATACGACCAAGAATCCCCCTGCTTGCTTCGGGCTGTCAACGTAGAAAGAAACTCGGAAGGCTTTCCAAAAAACTTCTTCCATTCAGGCTCAAAATTCACCAAAGAATCACGCCACAGATACTTATCCAGCATCATGTCCTGCATCCAATGGTTGTGCTGCGTCTTCTCCTCGTATTGCCAAGTTCTGTCTTCACCACACGAAAATGTCATGAGGATACCACAAATAGCCACTATATATGTTAAAAATGTCTTCATCAATGCAAATTTTCATTTCATGTTGCAAAGTTAGTAAAAAACTCTCTATCTTTGCGACGGTTTAGCAAAATAATTGTTTAACTCTTAAAAACTAAAAGCAAAATGAAAAAGATTTTCTATGCAATCGTGGCTGTTGCAGCCATCACTTTCTCTGCATGTAATGGTACCGCTAAGGGTGGTGCTGAAACTGATTCCATCGCAGTTGACACAGCCGCTGTGGTTCCTGAGGCTAATGTTGACGCTACAATTTCTGCCCTCTCTAAAGCTGTTGCCGACAACGACGCAGAAGCAACACAGACTTTCCTTGAGAAGGCTCAGGCTTACATCGCTAAATTGCAGGAAGAAGGCAAACTGGAAGAGGCTAAGGTGTATATCGCCAAGCTTCAGCAGTTCATCAGCGAGAACGAGGAGAAAATCACCCAGCTCACTGCTGGCAACGAGATGCTGGGCAACATCGTTTCTGCTGTAAAGGCTATCCCTGTAGATGTTGCTAACGCTGCTACAGATGCTGCTGAAGGTGCTAAGAACGCTGTGGTTGGTGCTGCCAACGACGCCAAGAATGCTGCTGCAGACGCTGCCAACAACGCTGTGGAAAGCGGCAAGAAAGAAGCAGGCAAGGCTATCGACAACGCTGCTGGTGCTGCTAAGAACGCACTCGGCATCTAATCGACATCATTCAATAACAACAAAGAGCCACGACCATTCCGTCGCGGCTCTTTCTTTTTTATTTTATAAGGAGGTATCAATCCTTGTGGTCTTCAATCTTCACACAAGCGGTAACGGCGAAGGTAACCAAGCAGAATGCCATCACCACCCAGAAGAAGCTCTGGTAGCCAATATTTTCGGAAATGAGACCTGACACCATACTTGGAATCATCACGCCTCCCAGATACTGACCTGCCGTACAGATGGAGAACACCGCTGTGGAACGTTCTCCACGAGAGAAGGTGACGAGGTAGAGGGTGTAGGCAGCAAAACCAAGACCATAACCAATCTGTTCAATGCAGACACAAGAACCGATGAGCCAAAGGTTGTCAGTAGGGAAATAGCTGAGATAAACATACACGATATCAGGCAGCGTGATGCAGAGCACCAAAGGCCAGAGGCATTTCTTCAAGCCCCACTTGGACACAGCCCATCCACCGACGATACCACCCAGCAACAAGCCGATGACACCCAGCGTACCATATATCAAACCGAAATCCACATCACTCATCGCAAGACCACCCTCCGCAGTATCACGAGTCAAGAAAAGGGGTACAATCTTGGTGAGAAGACCCTCAGGCAAACGGAACAGGAGGATGAAGCATAGAGCGGAAATGAGGTGTGGCTTGGTGATGAACACCTTCAAGGTTCTTCCAAACTCTCGCAGCTGCTCTCCAAAGTCGAAACGCTCATGCACCACCGTCTCCACCTTCGGCAAGATGAAGGCATGATACAATCCCAACAGGAACATCAATCCGCCAAGGATGAAGAAGATGACCATCCAAGAAGCGGAAACAGATTGCATCGCCTCTCCAAAATGTCCATCCTGCATATAACCAGCCAACAGAACCAGTCCTCCTTGTCCTATCACCATACCAATGCGATAGAAGGTGTTGCGAACACCCACATAGAGTTCCTGGTCCTTGTCAGGTAAGCCGATGATGTAGAAGCCGTCAGCAGAGATGTCGTGGGTAGCACTTGCAAAGGCAATCAGCATGAAGATTGCCAATGTGCCTTGCAGCCAGAAGTCGGTGGGTAAGGTGAATGCCACCAATGCCAAAGCGACGCCCATGAGGAACTGCATGGTCACAATCCACCAACGTTTCGTTTTCAGGTTATCAATGATAGGACTCCAAATGGGCTTGATGACCCAAGGGAGGCCGAGCCATCCCGTATAAACAGTGATCTGTCCATCTGTCAATCCCAATTCCTTGAACATGATGACAGAAATAAGCATCACAGCCGAGAAGGGCAATGCTTCGCCCAGATAAAGGCTGGGCACCCATGCATAAGCTTTTGAATTTGCCATATTTTTAATTAAGTAAGTATCGTTTCGTTCTACTGATCCATAACACGATCCAAGCCACTGGAGCTATCGCCACACACAGTTTGAAGAAGGTTTGATACCCCAACTCCATGCAGAGCCAACCCGACAAGGTCATCGGCACCACCATCAGACTTGCCACCATCGGCAAGTAGAGGAAGTTCGTGACGTTGCGATAACGCTGTTCTGAGATATAGGGCACATACACGCGGCACACATTCAAGCCAAAGCCGAAGAAGAGCTGAGCCACAAACGTCATACAACACAACATGAGCATATTGCCGATTTGTGGATACAGAGCCATCAGCAGATAGGGAACAGGCGACAGAGTCAACACCACCGCCGTCACCCCAAACATACTCCTGTTTCCGTATTCCCTCATCAAGGAACGTCCCAATGCAATACCGAGGGAGAATGCCAACACACCGATGGTTCCCTGCGCAAAACCCACATCTTGGAAAGAGCAATCCAATCCACCTCGTTCCGACGATGCCAAGAGGAAGAACACCCTCGTGTTGAACATCAGCGCCTGAGGCAGCAACAGGAAAAAAAGACTGAGCAAGACGGCAAAGATGTGGGGTTTCTGTCGGATACGCGACACAATGTGCCACTCGTTCTTCACGGTGTCTGCCACACTCTCATACCGATAAGGCTGACGTCCCTGAACGCGAGGCAAGACGATGAAGTTCAGAATACAGAAAATCATGAAACCACCTGCCACCAAAGAACTTTCCATTGCCCACGCCTTCTGATAACTGCGGAAGAACACCTCGAAGAAGCCAGCCACGATGATGAGCACTCCGTAGGTGACCACCAGCGTCATCTGCGAAGAAACCATCTTCGTCGTACCATATAATCGCTGTTCACGGGGTTCCAACATCTTACTGTAGAACAATCTCGACAGCAGTTCGTGCCAAGCACATAGGCAAGAGAGTGCAAACAGAAAGATAAACAGCAGCCAATCCTGCACCTTGGCTTCCGAAACATACACGGCAATGCCCATCAGACACACCAGCATCAACAGTTCCGCCCGATGCAAGTTGCGCTCCAACAAACCCGCATTCCTCACCTTGCTATAAAAATAAGACTTCATCACCCACGGCAGGAAAAGTCCGCCGCTATAGAGTGCCGCCATTCCCTCGTCTGCTCCAAACTGCAAGAACATCAGCAATGCTACAAACATCACCACAGCCGCAGGAATTTCTTCGGCAACACACAGACTTGGAATCCAAATCCAGGGGCTATATGTTTTCTTCTTTACCACTCTTTTGTCAGTTCTGCATAAGGATAATAAAACGACAATATCTCATCATAAGGAATCCCTTGGTCGCCCATCACAGCGGCACCAATCTGGCAAAGTCCGACACCGTGTCCCCACCCTTTTCCGTGCAGGATGAAGCCATCAGCGGTCTTCTCCACCTCGAATGCTGAGGAATACAAATGCGACTCGCTGAGCCACTTGCGGATTTCCAATTCCTTGCCTACCGTCATCGTGCAATTCTCTCCGATGATCTTCAGCATAATGATTCTATCGGAAGCCCCTCGTTCCATCGGTATGAGGTCGAGAATGCGTCCAAAATCAATGCCTGATTTCCTGGCAATCAACGCACTCAGTTCTTCTGTGGTGTAATGCACCTCCCATCGATAGAAGTCTGTCGTTTCCTGGTCGTAGTTGTTCAACACCTGCGAGAGAATACGCTTGTCGGTCGTGTTGCAATAAGGGTCAGGTTTTGCCACCAAATAAGGATGATGGATATTCTCCCAACACGATTCAAACACCTCCGTCATACCGCCACAACACTTTGAGAAACGGGCATCACACACCTTTCCCTCATACGTGAGCACCAACCCACGAGTCGCCTCTATCGCTTCCATCACCTGCGGATTGGACTGACGCGTCACTCCTTGATAGCGTTGGCAATGATCGTCTGCACACACATCAAAACCTATATGCGCCTCATTGTCGTACCAGCGGAGGAGGGTTTGAGGGTTTGAGATTTGAGATTTGAGGTTTGAGATTTGAGGTTTTGAGATAGAGGATTGGAGGATGCGGAGGAGCCAGCTTCGTGAGATTACAGCATGAGCTTTCAAGAGTTCGAGAGAGGCGTTTGCACTCATCTCGCTGCTGATGACGCTGGTGAGGTAGGTCTCCACAGGCACCACATTGATGGCTCTCACTTGTTCCTCCTCCATCTTCAGCAGCAAAGCACCACAGAACGTTTGTTCCTCCTTGCGTTCCCAATGGAAACCAATTCCGATGACCACCTCCTTCAACGTGAAAGTGGCACCCGGTTCAGCAGGCACAAAAAGTCGTTCCTCAGTGGCTGGCGTGAAGCAATGCTCACCCTCATAGGGCTGTCCATCTAACAGGTACGTTGAATGGAACACCACCCGTACTTTAGGTGATTTCAGAATGCCGACCCTGACGTCACGTTCTTTCCCCATACACTTCAATCCCTACGATTATAGATGTTCGTTCTTCTTGAAATTCATCACCACCTTGAGTTCGGCATCAGCAGTCATGCCACACTCCTGAATGAGACTCTTTGCCAGTTCGGCATTCATCTTGTCGAAGTCCTCCTTGCGAGGAGTGATGATCATGCCACCCATATCCAAAGAACCAGGACTCACCAGCACCTGCTCGTCGCCCTCCTTGAAATAGCAGTCAGGACGATGCTTGGCACGAGGGATGATGACGCTGACAATACGTTCGCCACCGTCAGAAGAGCCTGTTTGCGACCACGACAGGATATTCATCATCGGTTCGTATTCGCCTTCAGGAATAGGCAGCGACTTGTATAATTTCTCAAACAAAATCTTGTTGTCACGCACCGTCTTGGTGATGATGGCGAAGGCAGGACAGATATAGTTGCGCAGGCTGAACACACCCGTTCCGTCATCCACCAAGCGCCGCTTCACAGCCTCCAGACACTCTTCCTCGCTGATTGGCCATACTCGTGATAGGTTCGGCTGATACAACTCCAGCCAGTCACGTTCCAAGGGCACCACACTACGACTTCCTGCCTGGAAATGCATGTGGTCGGGTGCGCTGGCACCACACTTGGGACCATTGTAGAAGACAAACATCTCCCTCAGTTGTGAGGTGATTTCCATCATATCCTCATAGTATTCAAGGATTTGCTGCTTTAAGTGATGGCGCAACGGAATCGTGAAATGCTTGGGCAGAATCGGGTTGGGATTGAGCAACAAGTAGTATTTCTTCAGCAACGGGCTGCTGATTTGTTCCACAGGACGATTCACTTCGCAGAGGAAACAAGGGCGTTCCTTGATGGTCGCAGCATCCACTTTTGCCCCTGTCGAGACGATGCGGGCAGGATTGTATTGTGCCATCAGACGGCAACCATCCATTTCCAATTCAGAGACAGACACCTTCTTCAGTTGCTCATACTTCTCACGAGCATCTTTCCAAAGAGGCAGCTGGGTCTCAAACAACTGATTGGCATAGCCGTCCGTCACCCCACTCTTCCAGTACTCATTCATCCGCTGACGATTGATGATTTCCATCGTGCGGAGGCTATCCTTATACACGTTGTTGTTGTTCACCTGATCAGGCGTCAGCGAAGCATCACTATTTCCTTCCCAACGACGACACAGATACAGTTCATCATAGATTCTGCCAATCGTATATTTGCGACTGAAAGCCAAGCCTACCGCATAGTCTTCACCGTAGGAAGTGTTGGGCATTCCTACCTTACGAAGCAATGGAGTGAAGAATGCACGTGGTGCACCCAATCCATTGATACGCAAAGCGTTATTAAATCCATTATCAGGAGTCCACTCACGATGGTCAATCAATCCAGGAGGTAGTGTTTCCAGTTGGAAATTGCACATACGGTAAGAGCCAATCACCATCGCGCAATGCGCTTCGTAGAACTTATCCACGATGCGCTGAAGGGTGTCGGTGCCGCTATACAAGTCATCGCTATCCAACTGAATGGCGAAGCGTCCGCATCGGGAATCGTTGAAGGCAAGACTCCAACAACCGCCAATTCCCAAGTCCTTACGAGTCGGAATGATGTGCACCACACGGGTGTCTTCTTCAGCCACCTTCCGAATGACTTCCGTCGTGCCATCAGTGGAGAGATTATCCACCACCATCACGTTGAATGGGAACGTGGTGCGTTGTGAAAGGGCGCTTCTGATGGCATCCTCAATCGTTTTCACGCGATTTCTCACAGGGATGATGACTGATGCCTCACGGTCAAAGTTGCATCGCTCCACCAACACATCCACAATGCTCTCAGGTTCGATGTAAGCACCTATCTGCTTCAGGTGTTCTGTGCACACCACTTCCCGCTCCTTCTGCACCTCACGGTTACGAGGGTTCACATAGTCAAACTGCTTCTCACCACTGGTGCGCAAATCCAGTTCCTCCTCCGTGTAGAGGAATTCACGGATATGGAAGAGCGAGGGCTGTTGCTGGTTGCGTGAGCAGAAAAGATTCAGGTCGTACCAGCCAGAATATTGATAATTCACCTGGGGGAAGGCGTTGATATATTCTCGCAAAGTGGAAGCCTTGTATAGAGCCACAGAGCCGAAATCAAAGTCGTCACGCACGCTGCCGTAATAGAAGTCCATCGTAGGACACTTCACCGTCTCTCCGTTCTTCACCACCCAGCGGTCAGCATACGCCACAGCTGAATCCACACCACTTGCCACCGACCACATCCGACGGATGGCTCCATAACCAAACGTGATGGAAGTCATTGCCGTACATACCAAGGCATACGGAGCTTGCAAGGCAGACACAATCTTATTGATGGTCAAGGAACTGCGATAGTCATCGATCCGAATCACCTCACAGCCACCATACGGGCAAGCCTCTTCCCCTCTCATCAGCACATAAATCGTTCTCACCAGCGGTTCATCCTTCAGTTGCTTCAACGTCACCGCCGTCGTATCCGCATCAGCATAGAGCACAAACGCATCTATCACCGTATTCTTATTGCTATTCATATATTAGTTTGTTGGGTTGTTAGTTACTGAGTTGTTTTAGTTGTTTGCAAAGGTAGTGAAAAAAAAGAGAATAAAAAAATGGAAGTATGAAAAAAAGCACATCCGAATAAAAGGAAATATAGATTTTTCACTTTTCACTCTTCACTTTTCACTTCTTTTTCGTACCATTGACTACGTCGAAGGTACTTTCGCTCGGAAAAAATCAAATAAATTTGTTTTTTCACTCACTTAGTCGTACCTTTGCACCCGATTTCAATAATCCGAGTGCTTGATCAACCTCGTAAAAAACAAGAATTATGAATAAAAATAGTACTGTCAGCGTGTCTTTCATGCTCATGGGGATACTTTTCTGTGTCTGCCTCGTTGCATCGAACATGCTTGGGACCAAAATCCTGCAGATTGGTCCGTTTTCTTTAACTGCAGGCATCATTGTCTTTCCCGTTTCTTACATCCTGAACGACTGCATCGCCGAGGTGTGGGGCTTTCGGAAAGCTCGTCTCATCATCTGGATGGGATTTCTCATGAATTTCTTCGTCGTGGCATTGGGCGGCATTGCTGCCGTCATTCCAGCCCCACCCTTTTGGGAAGGTGATGAAGCCTTCAGGTTCGTCTTTGGTTTGGCACCCAGAATTGCCACAGCCAGTTTGTCTGCCTTCCTGGTAGGTTCCTTCCTCAACGCATGGGTGATGAGCCGCATGAAGCTGCATCATCACGAACGTCGTTTCTCCCTGCGTGCCATCACGTCAACACTGGTGGGCGAAAGTGCCGACAGCCTCATCTTCTTTCCGCTGGCATTCGGAGGTCTGATGCCCCTATCCGAACTGGGCAAGATGATGCTGTTGCAAGTGGCAGCCAAGACCCTCTACGAAATCATCGTACTGCCTCTCACCGCACAGGTGGTCAAGTATGTCAAGCGCAACGAGGGCGTCAGTGTGTACGACGAGAACATTTCCTACAACATCTTCAAGATTAAAGAATTATGATACTCGATAGAAACAAGGCGCTGATTGTCTTCTCTGGAGGCCAAGACAGCACCACTTGCTTGTTTTGGGCAAAGAAGCACTTCAAGAAAGTCTATGCGCTCTGCTTCCGCTATGGTCAGAAACACGTCGTGGAAGTGGATATGGCACGAAACATCGCAGAGAAAGCAGGCGTGCCGTTTGAGGTGAAGGATGTCTCGTTCATCAGCGAACTGAGTAGCGGTTGTTCATTGACCGACAGCAACATCAAGATGGACGAAGAGAGAATCGGTGTCGCACCTCCCAACACTTTCGTGCCTGGGCGCAACCTTTTCTTCCTGTCCATCGCAGCCGTCTATGCCCGCGAACACGGTATCATGAACATTGTGACGGGTGTTTCCCAAACCGACTTCTCTGGCTATCCCGATTGTCGTGATTCCTTCATCCGTTCGCTCAACGTGTCGCTCAATCTGGCGATGGAAGAGCAATTCGTCATCCACACCCCGTTGATGTGGATAGATAAGGCAGAGACTTGGAAACTGGCAGACGAACTGGGCGTCTTTGACATCGTTCGCAACGAGACACTGACCTGCTACAACGGCATCAAAGGCGACGGATGTGGCGAATGCCCAGCTTGCAAACTGCGTCGTCGTGGACTTGAAACCTATCTAAAAATAAGAAAATCATGAATCAAGAACGCCAAAACGAGGGTTTGCACTCCCTCGGCAAGAAGACCGAATATCGCCAGGACTATGCGCCTGAAGTGTTGGAAACCTTCCAGAACAAACATCCTGAGAACGACTACTGGGTGCAGTTCAACTGTCCCGAGTTCACCTCCCTGTGCCCCATCACTGGTCAGCCCGACTTTGCCGAAATCCGCATTTCCTACCTGCCTGACCAGAAGATGGTGGAGAGCAAGTCACTCAAGCTCTACCTGTTCTCCTTCCGCAATCATGGCGATTTCCACGAGGACTGCGTGAACATCATCATGAAAGACCTCATCCGTCTCATGGACCCCAAGTATATCGAGGTCACAGGCATCTTCACACCTCGTGGTGGCATCAGCATTTACCCCTATGCCAACTATGGTCGCCCAGGCACGAAATACGAAGAAATGGCAGATTTTCGATTGAAACATCATCTTTTGTAAGGGTTCATATTGAAAAAAAATGCGGTTAGCGATGGGCGATGGACCTCTTTCATTTTTCTATTTCCTTTTACTTTATAAAAAACTGAGAAATAGGATGTTAAGTGGTGTGATGTGAAATTTTTGTAAATTGCTTTCCACCCCCTCCCTGAAAATGTAAAATTTTTGTAAATTCATTTTTTTGGTACTTTTGCCATGAAATGCCTACCTTTGCAGCATACAAAATGTTTCATGAAAAAAAGTTCACATTATGAAAAGATTTACATTGTTTATTCTCATCATGCTGACCACCCTCGGAGGTTGGGCACAGAAGAGCAAGGTGCTCAAACACACCAAAAAGAGCATCACGTTTGTCGTGGATGAAGACCTGCCTGCACCCAAGCAGGAATTCACGATGATGTCATCCAAAGACCTTTCCAGTCGTATCATTAGCAAGAAGAATATTCCAAGCGCCGATCACAAAGTGGTGAAGACCAGTTTCGAAGGAGAAAAACTGTGCTATCTGGGTGAGGACAACTTCTTTAAATGTGTCGTGCAGGCGTTTGCCGACCACCGTTCCCTGGTGCTGTCGCCCGACATGGTGTGGCTCCTTATCGGTCAGGGCTTCTCACGCTATGTGAATGCCCATTCAGAGGAGTTGCGCGACAAGCTGGTGTCTCATCAGGGAAAGATGGTCTTGAGGGTGGAGAAAAACAACGACGTTCTCAACCCCGCCAAGGGAGATTGGGCGCAGTTGCTGAACGATTTCTCCGCCTGCGTGGCTGAACACACGAAGGGGGAGGTGGCGGATATGATGACCGCCAACTTCTCCACTACAGGCATGGATGAACGCATCGCCTCGCAGATCACACTGATGGAGACAGTCAAGACCTATTTCGACTTCTGGAACGTCGTCATAGCCTGCGGCATTCCCACCATCACACTCGAAGGCACACCCGAAGACTGGCAGAAGGTGCGTGAGAAGGCACGTGGATTGGCACAGTATGGTCTCGGAAAATGGGCGAACGACCTGGACCCCATCCTTGCCGAATTTGTCAAGGCATCGGAGGGGAAACCCAATCAGGCGTTTTGGGAGAACATGGTGATGAAATACCGTGTGGAGAAATTTAAGTCCAAGAAAGTGTGTGGTTTGTATAGCCTCAACGAAACGACCCAGTTGGATGGCTGGTTCCTGACATTCTTCCCCAACGAACATGGAGTAACATCAAGTTATGTGCTTTACACGGAAGACATGCCTTCGGAGATGGCGCGCGGAAACTTCACACAAGAATACATTGACCCTCTGACTGGCGCGACGCTGGCGACCTTCCCCGTGCAGCTTTGGGCAGGATTTGTGGGCGTGCAGGTCGATGCTAAGACGGGCGCACTCACCCCCAAGATTGGCTGGTTTGCCCGCATTGGCGACGACGAACAAGAAAAGCTCTCACTCCTGTATCAGATAGATCATCACGGGGGACTCTCCTACGCTTATCGCCATGAAACAGACACCCTGCCAGGCATCCTCGCCAAGATGACGAGCATCAGCAAATTGACGCTCTATTTCAACAGATTCCCCGTCAACATCCCTGCATGGGTGGACAACATGAACATCGGCAAGCTCGACATCCACGGCAAACTTTCCGAGGCACAAGAAGCCCAACTGCGCCAGCGATTCCCCGACGCCTCCATCATCAACACGAACAAGAAAACAAAACAGGAGGATGCCACCAAGGAGGAGAATGACACAAAAACTATTGAAGTGAAGGCAGACAAAGCCCCTGATCTACCTGTACCCATCAGTGATACCCCCCGTCCCTTGAAAACAATAGACATCAGCGACTTTGAAGCCATCGGCATTTACGACACAAACGACATCCGACGAGTGCTGGAGTGAAACAAAAACGAGGAGAGGCATCCACACGGAGCCTCTCCTTCATTTTTCCATTCTTTCCATCTTCTTCCAAGTGGCCATCAGCCGTATGAAAGAAGAACTCTCTCAGAAATGCAAGAACTCGCTTCCGCTGTTGTTTTTCTGACAACCCAAACCAGTCGTACTACAGGACGGCTGACAACGAGAATCAGTCTCATATTATTACCCCGTCAACTGGGAACAGTCGTATGACATATAACTGACAACCCAAATCAGCGAACTACAATCTATTTGCCTCACCCCACCCATACCCTTCCCAAGCACTACCCAAGCCCAAATAGCTTGGGTGAGCTTGGGTAGTGCTTGGGTCGTACTTGGCAAGTGCTTGCCTAGGACTTACCTAAGGCATAATGTAAAAATGACGGAGCCAATAACCAAGAAGAGGAGCACCCTTGCGTCGTTTCAGATCGGTGATGTCAATAAAGGTGGGGATATTTAAACCATACTTCTCATTCAGTTGCTTCACTTTCTTCTTAAACCACTTTCCATGCATGCTTCTGTCTTTAAAATGCAGATACATCAGGTAATAATGAATCATCTCATGGCACAAAATCCCATTGAACACCTCTTCATCCATATCATAATAATCTGTCACCTTGATGATTGGGTCAACAAGGTCTCCATCCCACGTCCTTGCACGATATTCAAAAACTCCACATGTACGATATGAATGCAACACTCCAAATAGAGGCCATGGAAGCACACCTCCAAAATATGCTTCATTGAAGGTCATAAAAGTGCTAGCTATATTGTCAATATTGGCAACCATATTTTAATTAATCATCCTGGTCTTACTTTAGAAAGTTCCTCCGCCATACTTTTAAGTTGTTCAAGAAAGCTGTTTACTCCCGACCCCAGCTGTTCTACCGTCTGCATGAATTCCATACAATTGCTGTTGGTGACAGTAATGCATGTTCCTGCAAAATGATCCGATTGTTTGTCTTGCCAGTTTTCTTTCAGGATTTTATTGTTCTGATTGAATTGTTGGACCTGTCGATGCATTTCGTCTAAAAGACTGTTGAAATTATCCATTATTGTTTATCACTACTGTCCCGTTAAAGTGGACTAATCGTTCTTTGAAATCGCTGAAATAAAGTCATTTACGAGTAGTTTTAAGGGTGCACGGATTTGAATTTGTACCTTTGCAGCCAAATTGAATGGCTGCAAGATGAACAAAGACAA
>JAGCDQ010000004.1 GCA_017651245.1 Bacteroidaceae bacterium
AATTTCACTCTAACTTTGCGGAGGATTGCGACGAAGTCGCATAAAAACAAAAAAAATAAGAAAAATGACAGACAACTCAAGACAGTTTCTTACCTTTGTTGTATGAAGGAAGAATCGGTCTGTCGAGGAGGTAAACCAGGAATTTCACAAGCGCTGAGGCTACAATTCGTTTAGGACCTCCCCGACATAGTTGCAGAGACCAGATAGAAAGTTATCGGCCTGGAGCCTTTTTAGAGTGTTAGTCCATACAACTATTGACCAATTCTCAAATAATTAAATTAACAGTACAAAGGTATGAAAAATTTATTTATTGGCATCGATTTCTCAAAAGAAAAAGTTGATGTGGCTGTCATTTTTGCAGAAGGACTGGTCGAAACATCGGTGAGGGTTTTCAATGAGTTCAAGAACTCCGTGTCTGGTTACAAGCAGCTTGTCAAGTGGGTTGAGAAGAATGCAAACGGCATAGATTCGTCGTTGTGGCTCTTCTGTGGAGAGAACACTGGTGACTACAGTAAGCCATTGTGCAACCATCTCTACGGCAGGGGATTTGACATGTGGCTGGAGAACTCCAAATGCATCAAGGATGCCTCAGGAATAAGGCGGTTGAAGTCTGACCGTGCAGATGCCGCCATGATTGCGGAATACGCAATGAGAAACCACGATAAGGCCATTATCTATGAGCCACTTAGTGAATCTCTGACTCAATTGCGAGAGTACTATCTGTACAGACAGATGGTGATAAGGCACAGATGCAGTTTTGAGGTGCGCAGAGGCGAGAAGAGGCTTATGATGGAGAAGTCCGCTGCCAAGACTGTGATTGCCCAGAGCGGAAAGCATATCGTCTCAGAACTCAACAAGGAGATAGCGAAGATTGACAGGAAAATAGCGTCACTCATTGAGTCCTCAGACGAACTCTCTGAGGTGTACAGGATAGTAACCTCAGTACCTGGTATTGGAACCCAGAATGCTGTGTGTCTGATGGTATATACAGACAATTTCCGCAAGTTCAACTATGACGCAAGGAGCATAGCCTGCTACTATGGCATTGCCCCGTTCGGTCAGGACTCGGGCACCAGCGTGCATGTGGATCCTCATGTGCATTACATGGCCAACAGGCACATAAAAGCTATGCTGACACAAGCTGCATTGGCTGCCGTCCGTTTCAATCCTATCATCGCCCAGTACTACCAGCGGCTTATCGGACGGGGTAAAAAGATGCCTGTGGCGATGAACAACGTCAAGAACAAATTACTACATATCGTCACCTCCATGGTCAAAAACAAGCAAGTTTACAAACCGGAATATAGATTATCAGCATAATATTAAAAATAATGGTCAAAATATTTGGAATTTAACATAGAAAGCGAATGCCATCTGGATAGTGATATTCGTTGCACAGAAGGTGCTTCGTGTAACGTTTTCTATCTGCATATTTCGTTTCATTCGTTATATTCGTTGTTAAAAATGAACATCCGAAACTTCAATATAATAATAGTAGTAACAACAATAGTGGCGGCAGGGGGGGGGACGGGAGAAAAACCTTGTCCCCTTGTCCCCCTGTCCCCACATTATGGCAGCCGGTGCTTCTCCTTCTCTGACAGAGGCTCCTTATTTTCCAATAACGAACCCTTATTTCCAGATAAGGAACGGTTATCAAACTACACCTCAACCATCACTCTAAAAAGAACTTGTAATTTCTTCGAATATAATTGGATTATTGATTTGATATTCCGCAAATCTTTCGCAACATTGTAGTGTAGTTAAGAGTTGAGGGTTTCTTGGCAAGCCAAGCGTGCTAAAGATACGATAAAGGGCTTAGAGTTAAGGCTCGGCGTAGCCAATTGAAAAATTGAAAAATTGAAGGATTAAGAGGAGCGGTTCTGAGCTTAGGCTGACGCGATGTGAGAAGAAGAGAAGGTTGCAGAAATGGGCATCCTTCTCTTCTTTTTTTATGCGTGAAATCGGCATGAGGGGGGATTTTTGCGTTTTGATGCAAAGATTTTGTAGTGGTTTGAAAGATAAGTATTATCTTTGTATGCTTAAAGGAGAAGATGTGAAAAGATTTTTATATATCATCATCGCATGTCTGCTGACGGCTTGTGTGGGTACGCAGGATTTAGTGGAGAGCGGAAAGGACGTGCAGGATTGGACGATTTTCCGCGGTAGCCCTTCGCTCTGCGGCTACTCGGATTGTGCCCTGCCGGATGTGCCCCAGTTGCTGTGGAGCGTCACGACACAGACGAGGACGGTGGCGTCGCCTATCGTGTTCAATTCTGTGGTGTATACGCTGAGCCGCAAGGGGGAGTTGCGGGGTTATACGATGGATGGTGATTCATGCCTCTACCACGACCTGAAGACAACGGTGGAGGCTTCGTTCATTGCGATGGACACGACCCTTTTCATCGGACGCATCGACGGGAAGGTGACGGCGCTTTCTCTCAACTCTCATCGCTCGACTCTCACCCCGCTTTGGGAGTTTGAGACCTTGGGGCAGATTTCGGGATCGCCCAATCTGGTGGGTGACCAACTACTGGTGGGCAGTTATGACGGCAGCATGTACACGCTCGACAACAAGACGGGCAGGAAGATGGGGCAGTTCGAGACGGGCTATTACATCAATGGAACGGCTGCTGTGTGGAAGCGCTATATGATGTTCGGAGGTTGCGATTCGTGGGTGCGAGTGGTGGATATCACAACGGGGATGTTGACGGATTCGCTCGAACTGGACACCTACGTGCCTGCTTCTCCTGCCATTCTTGACGGGGTGGCCTGTGCCTGCGACTACAATGGAAACGTTTATGAGATGACGCTCGACAACGGAAAGATTGCGAGTCATAAGAAGTTGATGGCCTCCTCTGCTGACAACGATGGTCAGACGGGTGGTGTGGTGTCAATGCCGACGCTGACTCGTGAGGCTGTGTATATCTTGTCTGGTGACCGCAATGTCATGTGCATTGAGCGTGCATCGGGACAGGTGCGTTGGAAGAAGATGCTGCGTGGCGTGACGGGCGAGTGCTCTCCGCTCGTGGCGCAGGACAAGGTGCTCGTCTGCACGAAGGATGGTCATGTATCCATCCTCGACAGTGAGAACGGGGCTGAACTTTGGCACTATGAGACGGGGGAGCCCATCATCGCCTCGCCTGCCATTGTCGCTGGCCACTTCTTCATTCTGACCAGCAGGGGAACGCTGCTGTGCTTTGGATAGGACTTCGGCAAAGCCAAAATTGAAGAATAGAAGTATGATAGAACTTAAAGACATAACGAAACGGTTTGCAGACGGGCAGCGTGCGCTGACCGTTCTGGACAGCCTCTCTCTGCATGTGGACGAAGGTGAGTTTATCGCCATCACGGGAGAGTCGGGGGCGGGGAAGACCACGCTCCTCAACATTCTTGGCACCTTGTTGCCTGCTGACGAAGGACAGTATTCCATTAGAGGTGAGAAGGTAGAGGTGAGCGATGAGACTGGGGTGGAGAGGCTTTGCCATTTGCGCAACAAGGAGATAGGCTTTGTCTATCAAGACCACCGTCTGTTGCCCCAGTTCACAGTGTTGCAGAACATCTTGTTGCCGACGCTTGCCACCAAAACGACTTCGACCGAAGAAGAGCAACAGCGTGCTTTGTCTTTGTTGGAGTTCACGGGCATCCTACCGCTGAAGGATAGTCCTGTCACACAACTGTCGGGTGGTGAGCAGACGCGTGTTGCTATCTGCCGTGCCCTCATCAACCAACCTGCTATCCTGTTGGCAGACGAACCTACGGGGCAATTGGATGTTGCCAATACACAGACCATTGCCACTCTCTTCCAACAAGTGAACACCCAGTTCCATACTACCATCATCATGGCTACCCACTCGGCAGAGATGTCAAAAGTCGCAAAAAAAACCTACTTGCTGAAGGAAGGAAAATTAAGAGTTAAGAATTAAGAATTAAGAAATGAAGTCGCTCATAACACAAAGCAGAAAGCACTACCGACGCTTCTACCGTCTGGTCACCATTGCCGTCATTCTGATGATGGCTGTGTTGACGGGTAGCCTGTTGTTGGGCGACTCTGTGCGTGGCACATTGGTTCAGCGGGTCAGCGAACGATTGGGAAAGACGGAGACCATCATCACCAGCGGAACGGGTTTCATGAGCGAGACCTTGCTGCAGCATCCTTCGATGAAGCATTCCCAGGGATATCTGCTGATGGATGGGTTTGTGTCGGTCGGCGAGATGCTCCTGCCTGTCTATGTGTGGGGAATTGATACCGATTCTTTGGCAAGCGATGAGGTGATGGTCAATGAACCACTATATGCTAAACTATCAACCCTCGACTCTCAACTCTCAACCTTCGTCCTGCATCTTCCTTCTCTCAATCTGATTCCCTCCGGAAGTCTCTTTGTGAGCAAGAGTCATGCCACCCAGATGCGTGTCCGTGTGGCAGGTGTGAAGAGCGTGGAAGACGGGGGCAATCTGCTCTTGAAGAACGAACAGACCCTGCCCCTGAATGTGTTCATCAACCGTCGGCAGTTGGCTGAAAAGATGGAACTGGAAGGGAAGATCAACCTGATTCTTTCTGATGATATCATCGAGGAAGAGCAATTGTCGGCGTGTTGGACACCCGAGCATTCAGGCATCCACCTGACGGACTCCAGCCTCACTTATGACGGTGTGTTCATTCCTCAAGACATCGTAGAAAAGCTCTCAGCAGCCAACTCTCAACCCTCGACCATTTACCTCTCCTACTTTGTCAACAACCTGATGGCTGATGCTGACACAGTCCCATATTCCTTTGTGACTGCCATCAATGAGTGGCAGGGAGAGCCGCTGGAGGGTCAGGACATGATTCTGTCCGATTATGCTGCCGAACGTCTGCATGTCCGTGAGGGTGATTCTATCCGCATGGACTATTTCATCACCAAGCAGTTGAAGAACCTCGACACAAGAGAAAAGATGCTGAGGGTGAAGCAGATCGTGCCGCTTGCTGCCTTTAGGGAGGATAGCCTGCTAATGACCGATTTCCCAGGATTGACCCGTGTGGAGAATTGTACGGATTGGGACAGCGATCTGCCCATCGATATGGATCGTGTACAGAAGGAGGATGAGGACTATTGGCATACCTATCGCCAAACACCCAAGGCCGTTGTTGCCTACGAAGCGGTCAGGGCTGATTGGAGCAATGCGTTCGGCTCTGCCACTGCCATGCGTTTCCAGTCTCCAAACCTCACACCTCAAATCTCACACCTCACACCTCAACTTTCTCCCAGCGATGCGGATGTGCGTCTGTATCATCCTCGTGCCCAAGGACTGAAAGGAGCGAATGAGGGTGTGGATTTCGCCAGTCTGTTCCTCTCATTGGGCTTCTTCATCATTCTTTCAGCCATTCTGCTGATGAAGAATCCTTTGGTCGAGATGTTTACCCTGCGTCAGGACGAGATACAACTCTATCGGCAGTTGGGATTCAGGGACAAGGACATTCGCAACGGCTTGTTCCGAGAAGCCTTCAGCGTGATGCTTCTTGCATCTCCGTGGGGTGTTGTCGCAGGCTTGCTTTATTCCTGCCTGACGCTATGGCTGTTGGGCAATGTGTGGAGCGGAGCCACCCATACGGACGGGTTTGCCCTCCACATCCAGCCGCTGACGCTTCTCATCGGCATTGTGGTGGGATTGGCCATTTGCGCCCTCACTTTATGGATGGTCGTGCGGAATGCTCTCAAGCCCCGCACCTCTCATTCCTCATCTCCCAAGTACCGCACCTCTCTCGTCACGCCTTGCATCTCGCTTCTCATCACCATCGTTCTGATTGCCGCGAACTTCCTTTTCTTCCACGACATGGTGCTGTTCATTGTCTGTGGGCTTTTGTGGATTCTCACAGGAGGTATCTTCCTGCGTGTTGAGGTGAATCGCCAGGCCACGACATCCATCCGTTCCATCCTGAACCGCACTCAGCTCATGTGGCTTTCTATCCGGTCCTCTCTGAAACAACATCTTCTGGCATATTGGACGCTCTCATTGGGAGTGTTCACCGTCTTTGCTGTCGGATTGAATCGCCCGGATTTCAGTCAGGCGGTTCAGGCAATAGGAGGCTATCAGTTCTATGTTGACAGCCGTGTGCCCATCCAATACGATTTGAACAATCCTGCAGTCCGAAAGAAATTGTCTCTGAACGAACTTCCTGACAGTACGCGGTTCCTCAGTTTCCTGCGTCATACACAGGACGAGGCGAGCTGCCTCAACCTCAACCAAGTCAGCACTCCTACGGTGCTTGGGGTTGACCTCAAAGAGATGGAGCCTTTCGGCTTGAATACTGACGCTGAACCTAACCCTGAACCCTCAACCCTCAACTCTCAACTCTCAACTGTCTATATTGACGAGGAGGCTCTTATGTGGAGTCTGATGAAATCGGTAGGCGACACGCTCTTCTACCAGAATGAAAGAGGAGACGAGGTGCCTGTGGTGATTGCCGGCACTTATCCTACGGGGATATTCCATGGAAATGCCATCATGTCATCGGAGGATTTCCGTCGTCTGTGGCCCAAGGAGAGTGGGGTGGAAGTGCTGCTGATGAAGTCATCCCGTCCCGACGAAGCGGCAGAACTGCTCGCCATCGCCATGAATGAATACGGTCTCCATATACAGACTGTCGAGGAACGCATCAAGATGTTTTTCGAGGTGACGGAAACCTATCTCATCATCTTCCTGACATTAGGCGGATTGGGCTTGCTCTTGGGCATCTTCAGCCTGATGGTTATTGTGAGGAAGAATCTCGCAGCCCGTACAGCAACTATCCGACAATACCGTGCGATGGGTTTCTCTGAACGGCTCATTGGGCAGTTGCTGTTCCGTGAGAACCTGCTCGTCCCCCTCTACGCCGTCTGTGTCGGAGCCGTCGGCTCGGCCATCAGCATCAGCGCCAATGTGGGTGGGGCAGGTCCTGTCACCCTCCTGCTGGCACTTGCCGTACTGGTGGGCATCTGCCTCATCTTATATTATGGTATTCAATACATGATTCAACAAACCATTAACAAACAACAAACAATATGAAACGCGCTCATTTTTCACTTTTAACGCTATCATTATTCACTTTTGTGAGTATTCATGCCCAGCAAGTAGATTTCCGAGGAGTCAACCATTGTGGCATCTATTCCAACGAAAAAAATCTTCTGAAGGAATGGCCAGAGGGAGGTCCTGAGAAGCTCTGGGTGGTCAACGATGCAGGAAAGGGCAACTCCAGCGCTTTGGTCAGCGATGGGTTCATCTATACGGCTGGTCTTACAGAGGACGAACAGGAGGAGCAATTGACCTGTTATAAATTGGATGGTACAAAGGTCTATCAAGTGACCTATGGACATGCATGGACGAAGTCATATCAGGAAACACGTTCCACACCAGTGATTGACGATGATCGTCTCTATATGGTTAGCAACATGGGGGAACTTGTCTGCCTTAATCGTGCAGATGGAAAGATTCTCTGGACCATAGATTATTGGAAAAAGTATGGTTTGACGCCCAATGATCAAGGTATTTGTGAGCATCCGCTCATTGATGGCAATAAGGTCATCGTAACCACATGTGGCAAGGACATCTGCATGGCTGCTTTCAACAAACTGACAGGCGAGGTGATATGGGAAACCCAAGGGTTTGGCGACAATGCTACCTATTGCACCTCACGTATCATTGAGTGGAAGGGACGGCGCCAGATTTTTGGCGGAACAGAGATGCATGTTTTTGGAGTAGATCCAGAGACTGGGAAGATGCTTTGGAATGACAGCCAGTGGACTGCTGATCCTGCCACCAAGAGATGGATGAATTCTATGATTAACAGTCCTGTCTTCTATAATGGTAAGCTTCTGGTCAGTCTGGGTGACGGTCACGGCTGCACGATGTATGAGATGGCTGATGACCTTTCCTCGGTCAAGATGCTTTGGAAGAATAAGGAAATAGACATGTACATGGGGGGTATGATAGAGCTCAATGGTGTGGTCTATGGCAGTACGGGTGACAAGCACAAATGGGCAGCTGTTGATATAGAGACGGGCAAGGTGCTCTACCATGAGCCGTGGGCTGGAGGAAAAGGTCGTGGTGCACTCATCATGGCAGACAACATGTTCTATATGTTTGACGAACGTCGTGGCACTGTGGGATTGGCACGTATCAATCCAGAGAAGCTCGATGTCGTGAGTGAGTTCCGAATTACCGATGGGTCGGGAGCCTGCTTCTCTCATCCAACCATCTTTGATGGCATCCTCTACGTTCGACGTGGACCTGCTCTCATCGCTTATAACATCAAAAAATAAAGTTTAACATACAATATTCATTCATTAACAAAACAAAGCGTATGAACAAAAAGTTTTTCACAGTGCTCCTGAGTGCAGGCATTTGCACCGGAGCTTTGGCACAGGTGACGCCATACGGATGGCGTGGACCGGAACACAATGGTTATTATCCCGACAAGGGGCTGCTGAGTGAATGGCCTGCCGAGGGACCAGAATTGGTATTCGAGACCAGCGATGCGGGTAAGGGCTATTCCTCTCCGCTTGTGGTGGGCGACAAGGTGCTCCTCACCGGCATGAACGAGGACGAGAACGAGGAGGTGCTGAATTGCTACAACCTCAAGGGCGAGAAGCAGTATACCGTTTCCTACGGTCACCCCTGGAAGCAGTCCTATCCTGAGACACGTACCACTCCTGCTGTCGTTGACGGCAAGGCATACGTGGTCAGCGGCATGGGCGAGGTGGTCTGCATCGACATCAAAGACGGCAAGATTCTCTGGTCAGTAAACGCAGGCGAGAAATTTGCGCGTGAGACAGGTATGTGGGGTACTTCAGAATGTCCGCTGGTCTATGACGACAAAGTCATCTACACTCCTTGCGGTCAGCAGACCACGATGGTGGCACTCAACAGGAATACTGGCGAGGAAATCTGGAAGACCCGTGCCATCGGCGAGATGTCAGGCTATGTGTCGCCTATCATGATTGAGTATAAGGGCAAGCGTCAGATTGTTGGCTCTACCTCGCAGACGGTCTTTGGTGTGAATCCAGACAATGGTGAGATTGAGTGGACTTTCGACGATTGGGGACCTCGTCATACTGGCAAGCAGAGCAATTTCCAGAATATCGTGCCCAACTCAGCTCTCTACAAGGACGGCAAGATATTTTTCTGTCATGGTTATGACATCAACGGCTTCCAGTTGCAGTTGGCGGATGATATGAAGAGCGTGACTTGTGTTTGGCGTACTGAGACCCTCGACACCCACCACGGAGGCTATGTGCTTGTCAACGGCAAAATTTATGGTTCCAACTGGGTGAATAACAACGATGGTAACTGGTGCTGCATCGATTGGGAAACAGGTGAGACCAACTACGAGGAGAAATGGACAGGCGGTGCTGGCAAGGGCTCCATCATTGCTGCTGACAACAAACTCTTTATCTATGATGAGCGTCGTGGTTTCGTGGGGCTTGTCAATCCTACACCCGACAAATTTGATGTAGTGAGCAAGTTCCGCATTGCACAGGGTAGTGGTCCTTATTGGGCACATATGCACATCGACAACGGCATTCTCTACCTTCGTCACGGAGAATACTTCGCCGCCTATAAGATTAAGTGATTGTGAGATTGATAACAGCAAAAGTATAAAGAGACGGCGGCTCAAGAACAAAGAGCCGTCGTCTTTTAGTCTGAGGAACTTCCGAGGCATCCAGTATTAAGACAGATGAAATATGGGAGAAAGGTTGGAGGTTAATCGAAGGCACTTCAGTTTGAAGTTATCCACTTTCTGTATTAAGCTAATTGATGGGATTGTAGGAATTGTTCTGCTCTTTCCAGATCTTCGGGAGTGTCGATGCCGATGGTCTCAATTTCGCTGATGCCTACCTTGATCTTGTAGCCGTTTTCGAGCCAACGAAGTTGTTCTAAGGATTCTGCCAGTTCGAGGCAGGATTGGGGCAGGGAAGTGATTTCCTTCAATACGTTGGCACGATAAGCGTAGAGGCCGATATGCTTGTAGTAAGTGTGGTCTGCGAGCCATTCTGAGTGATCCTTGCCACGAGTGAAGGGAATGATGCTACGTGAGAAGTAGAGTGCTTCCATCTTTTTGTTCACCACCACCTTTGGGGAATTTACATTTTCCAGTGCGTCAAATCCATCTTCAGGTTTGAAGGGCTTAACGAGAGTGGCAATATCTACACTCTCATCATCGAAGCACTGACGGATGGCTTCGAGTTGCTGTGCTTGGATGAAAGGTTCGTCGCCCTGAATGTTGACAATCACATCAAATCCTGCACCTACCTTCGTGAAGGCTTCCTGCACACGGTCTGTACCGCTTTTGTGGTTTACGCTAGTCATCACAGCCTTGCCACCAAAAGCTATGACAGCTGACATGATACGCTCGTCATCTGTGGCCACACATACATCGTCAAGCACTCCTTCTACCTGACGATACACTCTTTCGATGACAGTCTTTCCCCCTAATATCGCTAATGGTTTAGCAGGGAAGCGTGTGGAGGCATATCTGGCTGGTATAATTCCAATGAATTTCATGAGTCAAATGGATTTAATGTGTTTCTGTCCGAATAGGGAAAGTGCCTAGCGTGTAGGCTGGTTAGAAGAATTCTTCATCGTATTCGACGGCATCTTCTTCGATGGGGTGTAATAGTCCTTCTGCAGATGGAAGAGACATCAAGTCGTTGTCGCAAGGTTGGTAATCCTCAGGGATGTCGAATTGGTCTTTCTCACTGATGCCGAAAAGTTTGCTGTTATAGATTTTTCTCATCAACTTGCCGAAGATAGGCAAGGCGGCTCTTGCACCTTGACCGAATGCCATGCTGCCGAAGTGGATGTCTCGGTCTTCACCGCCCACCCAACTGGCTACTACCAGTTTTGGGCAGAAACCGATGAACCAACCGTCGGCATTGCTGTTTGTTGTACCAGTCTTGCCACCAAGATCACCGCTGATGTGGTAAGCACCACCACGCAAAGCACGACCCGTACCTTCATTGATGACCGCCTTGAGCATGTAAATCATCTGGTATGCCTTCTCTTTCGACAACACCTCGTTCATGCGGGGGGTGAAGTTAGCGATGATGTTGCCTTCGGCGTCCTCAATGCGCGTGACAAGCAGGGGTGAATAGTGGATACCCATGCTGGGGAAGATGGTGTAGGCACTGGCCATCTCGCCGATGCTCACATCGCCAGAACCGAGGGCAATGGTGAGATTGGGTTGCATCGTATAAGTGGAAATCTTCAGCTGCTTTTCGAGGAAATCGATGAAGTTCTGTGGACGGATGAGGTTCAGCAGATACACCGATGCGTGGTTGTTAGAGTGAGCGAGTGCAGACTTCAGAGGCACCATACCCAACGCACTACCTTTAGGTGTCCATCCGCCATAGTTCTTCGGACTGGCATCCACATAGTCGCAGGGTGTGAAGCCTTGGCTCGACAGTGCTAGAGAGTAGAGCAGGGGTTTAATGGTCGATCCCACCTGACGATGACCTGGACCCAACACATTGTCATACGCAAAATGATCGAAGTCCAGACCTGGCACGTAAGCCTTCACCTGTCCATTCTCTGGGTCGATGGCACACACACCTGCACGCAGAAACTTTTTATAATAGATGATGGAGTCGCGAGGACTGATATGCTTCTCCTCCACCTCGGGGTTGTCGTAAGAACTGCCATATTTAAACAAGCGCATGTCAATAGGCGTGTTGAATGCCTGCATGATTTCCTCATCACTCATACCACCCGCCTTCATCACGCGATAGCGTTCACTCTGGCGTACGTATTTATCGATGATCTTGTTCATCTTGTCCATAGTGATGGATTTGTAAGGGCCTGTTTTCGAATATCTGATTTCATTCTCGAACGCAGGTTGCAGGTATTTCGCCACATGCTCGAAGAGTGCTTCTTCCGCCATCTTCTGCATACGTGTGTCGATACTCGTATAAATCTTTAACCCATCTGTATAGATGTTGTAGTGCGAACCATCCTTCTTTGTGTTTTTGTTACACCAGCCATACAAGGGATCCGTCTCCCATGCCACAGAGTCGTCATGATACTGCTGACCCTGCCAGGAAGCATACTGACTGCGTTCTGGGCGTTTGGCCATCATGATGACACGTAGATGCTCACGGAAATAAGGGGCGGCCCCTTCTTTGTGTGATGTGATTCTGGGTTTCGGCAACAAGGAGAGGGGTCGCACCTTCACCTCATCCATCTCAGCCTGGGTGATGTACCCTTCCTTTACCATCTGACCCAGCACCACGTTACGGCGTTCCACACATCGCTCACTTTGCAGGTACTCGCCATTCTCTCCACGCTTGTAGGGATTGTAAAGCGAAGGGTTTTTACACATGCCCACCAAGGTGGCACACTCGTTCAGGTTCAGATCGATAGGGTCTTTTCCGAAATACGTCCTACAGGCGTTCTTCACACCCACACCCATATAGAGGAAGTCGAAGTAGTTGAGGTACATCGTCATGATTTCCTCCTTGGTGTAGTAACGTTCCAACTGAACTGCGATGAACCATTCAATGGGTTTCTGCATCATACGTGCTATGTCTGAGTGAGCCACATCCGAATAGAGCTGCTTGGCCAATTGCTGTGTAATGGTCGAACCACCGCCGGCACTACGCTGACCCATCAGCAGGCGTTTCACCACAGCACGTCCGACAGCTTTCATGTCAATACCTGAATGCTCGTAGAAACGGGCGTCCTCTGTAGCCACCAGGGCATGTACCAAATTCTCGGGTAGGGAATCATAAGGTACCATCAAACGGTTCTCGCTTGCATAGCTCCAAGTGCCAATCTGTTTGTTGTCGGCTGAATACACGCGTGAAGCATATTTATTAATGGGGTTCTGAAGATCGCTTACAGGAGGCAGTTCCCCTAACCATCCCTGCGAAATGGCAAATACACCAAAGAACATCAGAAAAATGATGATGCCAGTCACCATCCACCATCCCTTGATGGCTTTATTTACACTTGATGTATCGTTATTTTTTTTGCTGATACCCATAATGCTTTGTAGAGTTTCTGTTAAATGCTATGAAATGATATGCAAAGGTACGAATATTCTTGGTAGCCGAAAAAAAAAAAGGAAAAAAGCTAACTGATTTACCCCCAAAACGACACAGAAATGCTCTTTAACCGTAAAAAAAAGTGAAAAAAATAGAAAATTGTTCTTTCTGTTAAAAAAAAGAATTATCTTTGCAAAAACATAAAATTAAAATATAACCATGACAGAACTTGGAATCAGCGAATACGCGCGTCAGCAGATAAGAAAGCTCTTCTCCCAGCGCAATTCAGTTAACACGCTAAAGCGTGACCCTGAACTCACTCAGATTTTCGATAATTTCGCCTTCGATGAAGCACTCAAACTTACCGAAGAGCCAGTGTTGGAAAAAACCCGTTGTATGTGCATTCTTGCTAGCACCATTGGTTGCAATGCCATGCGCCAGTTTAAGGTGTATGTGGATGTGTGTCTCAACGTAGGCGTCAAGCCACGTGAAATCCGCGAGGTTATCTATCAGACAGTGCCTTATGTGGGCTTTTCCAAGATGATTGACTTCCTACTCGAGATGAACGAGGTGTTTGATGATAACGACATCAAACTCCCTCTTTCCAATCAGGGAACTACCACACCAGAGAATCGTCGAGAAAAGGGACGTGAGTATATTGATGGCATCTTTGGCGCTGGTACAGCAAAAGAGATGGAGATGAATTGTCCTAAGGGACAGGAACACATCATCGAGTTCCTCGAGAGCTATTGTTTTGGTGACTTTTACACCCGCAATGGCATCGATATGCAGCATCGCGAATTGGTCACCTTCTGCCTCTTGGCATCCATGGGTGTTGCACAGCCACAGCTCGAACAACACGGTTTTGGTTGCAAAAACATGAAGATTAGTAAAAAAGAAATGGTGGCAGTGCTCACAGGTATGCTTCCATATATTGGATTTCCAAAGACTCTCAATGCCCTCACAGCCATCAATAAGGCTTATCCTGAGGACGAAGAATAAGATTCTCTAACGCAATTGCTACACCGTCGTCATTGTTACTCTCTGTAACCATGTCGGCGGCTTTCTTTATCTCCTCCGCAGCATTACCCATGGCGACACCCATCCCTGCAAATTGCAGCATGGGCGTATCATTGTAACCATCACCAAAAGCAATTAGTTCAGTTCGCTGTATACCAATTTGATCAAGGAGGATGGCCAGCCCCTTGGCCTTGTCGATGCCTATAGGTACAATCTCCAAAAAGAACGGTTCACTGCGGAAAATACCTGCCTTTCCTTTCAACATCACCTGCATCTCAGCCTCTAATGCAGGGAGTTGGGTTGGGTCACCCACAATGATGCACTTCACGACACCCGCTCCCTCCACTGCTTTCACGAAATCATCCACCTTCTTGAGTGTCATGCGATTGCGCATCACAGAATACTGGATATATTCATTGCCTTCGACCTCACTTACGACCTCTTTCCCGATATAGGTCATGATGGGCATACCATGCTCCCTCGCGTACGTATATAAATAAGGTATAACTTCCTCATCCAATGTTTGTGCATACATCCGCTTTTTTGTTTCCCATTCGTAAATTTCCCCACCATTATAGCTCATCACATAACCACTAAACTCCTTCAACCGCAATGCGTCCGCCACATGAGCCGTTCCAAACGTGGGACGCCCCGATGCTACAGCCACCTTCACACCCATCTCCTGCACACGGATGAGCGTGCTCACCGTCCGCTGTGAGATACTTTGATTATTTCTCACCAGCGTCCCGTCCAAATCCACAGCAATGAGTTTATAAGGGATGTTCATGATTTGTGTCAGTAGGTGAGAGTTGTCTCGCCACTCCATTTGGTATTAATGGTGACAGAGACGTCGGTGGAGCGGGAAGTGGGGATGCTTTCGCCTGAGAAGAAAGTGCCTGTGAAGCGTGTAATTTGATTCGTTTGGAGGGGAATGTCAAACTCTCTTTTCTGAATCTCATTTTCATCAATATCCTTAGCAGTTACCTTCAGATGGATTGTACCCATAAGGTCGTGAAGGAAAGTGTAGAGGTCGAACTGATTCTGTCCCTGTGGGGATTCGATATTCATTCTCTGGGTGGATTTGACACAACCTAATCCTGTGGCTGCATCGAACGCGCCAGAGCCACCTGTATATTCGAAATCCAATTTGGCAACATCAGAGGGAATGGCATCGTTAATAATGAAGCGACAGAGTGCCACGATACGATTGAGCGTCAAAGAGAGCATAATAGGATCTTCATCGATTGAAATCTCGTCGCTGTATAGAAAGGTGTCGGTATAGCCGTTGGCGTTGGTGAATTGTATCTTTGCGGGATTTGTCATCGTGGGGTTTCCACTGCTGCTATGTGCTAATGCTACAATTTGATACGTGCCAGGGTTGAGTTGGAAGGAGGCTATACCAAATTCGCTGTCGCCTACTTTCTGGTTGATTTGCTTGATGCGTACCCCTTCTGTGTTATAAATGGCAAAGTTGAGGCGTGTGCAGACATCAGAGGCTACTGCACGCGTTGAAGCGTCGAAAGGTATCTGATCAAGCTGATTGACCGTTAAAGTGAGATTACCCTTGGGCTTTGAGGCATCCTCGGGTAAGGATAACTTCTCGCAAGATATTATTACTATTGAGAGAAGTGCGAACAAAGAAATTTGGATAGATTTCATGGAGATTCTTGGATTTAATATTCAATGTCGATGACTGGACGGAGACGGATTGATGCAGCGAATCCTGTAGTGTTCCAATTTAGATTATCTTCGATGTCTGTGTGATGGGTTTGCGCCCATTTGAGGATACCATCATCTTCGCAGAAGTAAGCTTTCGAATGGCCGGTGCTGCCAAAGGTCACAAGTTGGGTGTCCTTGCTGAAGATGGCTACCTCCGCTGAAGTTGGGAGACGCCAGTTGTTGGTGATGTTGATGGGTCTTTCGAGGGTTGCCATAGGGGTAGTAAGGGCTGCGCGCCAGATAGTGGGGGCTGATCCAGCTTCGGGAGCCTCATATTCTATGAGTTTTTCTTTTGCCAAAAGTACTGCTGTACGATTTGTCTCATCGACACTCACCACATAGTAACCATTGCAGAAGGTACCTGGTATGGGGCGATAGACAGTATTACTCTCGTTATAATTGAAATCAAAGGTTTCGTTATCACCCCATGCCTCTGCTTTGACGGAGACGGTGAGGGTGGCTCCTTGGGCTGCATTATGTGTGCCACTGATGGTGATGTGATGGTTGGCAGACATGGTTTCAGAGGCTGTGAAGGAATAGCTGTCTGTACCGGAAGGTGTTGTCAGTATCATTGTGATGGTGGGAACACCCTTTGATGGGAACATCAATTCTTGAGGTTGAACAGACCAAGTGGTGCCGTCATCCTGTTTAGTCAGTTCTACTGTATAATTGGTGAAAGAGGTGGCATCATAGGTTCCGTTGAGTTTGATAGCATTGTAGAAAGATGAAAGGGTCACCTCTACTTTGGTGACATCTGTTGGGATGGACTTTAATTCAATTTTGTCAATAGAAATAATTTTGCGTTCTAAGACTATTTCCACATCTTCATTATCGCCGTCAGCCAGTGTCTGCGTAACTGTTTTCATGGCCAAATCATCCATTACTTTAGTTTCTACTAAAGTAATCAAACTATTTGCAGTTGCATTTGAAATGCTGGGTAACGTGAAACGTGATAAATCTGGACCACCGATAGCATACAATGTGTAGGTTCCTGCTCTGAGATGTGTTGTTGTAGTAGTGTTTTCGTCATTGGTTGTCAGTATCTCAATACATTTACCAGCCTCATTGAAAATGTATATCTTCGCTTCGTTCACATTTATAGTTTCTTCGTCATCAATACCTCGAGTGGATATTGTCAAAATAGCTGTACCATCCTCCTCTTCTGTGTTCAATACATCGTCTTGCAAAACAAACTTCTCACATGATGCGAATACCATCATTGTGCACAAGAAACTCAAGATACTAAAAAGTCTAATTGTCTTCATAGTGAATATTAAGATATGTTTTTATTTAGGGTACAAAGATACTCAATTTATTTGTTTAAAAAGAAAAAAATAATAAGAAAATTCTAAAATCAATTGTTTTTTAGTTTTTAGTTCCTCAAAATATGTGTACTTTGTTCGTCTTTCACTACCTTTGTGCCCAATTAACAGAAATGATTATGAAAAAAATTTTTTTGATTTGGATGTTTGTGCTGGTGGCTGCAATAGGCTGGGCACAGGAGCAGTTTACGGGTATGTGGCAATGTGAGTCTTTAAATGCTTCAATTGTCATCAATTTGGTGGAGAAGAAGATTCCGCTGAAAGACTTTGAGGGTGAGGATACGTATGGTTATGTGAAGGGAGATTTGAATGGTACGTGGGTGATATTGAAAGTGAAGGAGGTGAAGGGTAACAAAGTTGTAGTGAGGATGGTGAGTGATATCGGCTATGATGCACAAGATGTGGAGTTCCGACTTACAGACGAGACAACCATGGAGATGCGATTGGTTGGTGATCAAGTAATGAAGACAACTGAGAATGGAAAGTATGTGAAGATGCCGAAAGTGAGTGTGTTTAAGAAGAATGAATAATTATTTAGATACATTCAACCCTCCGCAACGTACGGCAGTGGAGTATTGTGAGGGACCTTCGTTAGTGATTGCTGGTGCAGGGTCAGGTAAAACAAGAGTACTGACATATAAGATTGCCTACTTGATGGAGCATGGCTATCAGCCATGGTCCATTTTGGCTTTGACATTCACGAATAAGGCAGCAGGGGAGATGAAGGACCGCATTGCAAAGATTGTGGGGGTGGACTATGCGAGGATGTTGTGGATGGGTACATTCCACAGTATCTTTTTGCGTATCCTGCGTCAGGAACATGAAAAGATTGGTTTTTCGAACAATTTCACCATCTATGATGCCGCAGACAGCAAGAGTCTGGTGAAGTCCATCATCAAGGAGATGGAACTGGATGACAAGACGTATAAACCCGGGACGGTGTTGGGCATCATCTCGAATGCGAAGAACCAGTTGGTGACAGCAGAACAGTATGTGTCGAACCGTGCGAACGCTCAGTTGGATGCACGTCACAATATGGCAGCATTGGGACAGATTTTCATGCGCTATTGCAGTCGATGCAAGCAGAGTGATGCGATGGACTTTGATGACATCCTGCTCTATACTTATTTATTATTTGAGCGGTACCCTGAGGTGTTGGAAAAATGGGAGCAGCGATTCCGATATGTGTTGGTGGATGAGTACCAAGACACGAACTATGCACAGCATCGAATTGTGTGGCAATTGACCCGTCAGCATCAGCATGTTTGCGTGGTGGGAGACGATGCTCAGAGTATTTATAGTTTCCGTGGAGCAAATATTGATAATATCCTGACATTCCAAAAGATATATGGTGGTGCAAAGTTGTTTAAGTTGGAACGGAATTACCGTTCGACGCAGAACATTGTAGAGGCAGCCAACAGCCTGATCAAGAAGAACAGTCACCAGATTCAGAAGGACATTTTTTCGGAGAATGACCGAGGGGAAAAACTGCATGTTCTGGACACGCATTCAGACCTTGAGGAAGCCAAGATGGTGGTGAACATCATCTGTGGCATCAAACGGAGGGAGGGGTGTGAATACAGCGATTTTGCCATCCTCTACCGGACCAATGCGCAGAGCCGCGTGTTTGAGGACACGATGCGGAAAGAGGGACTGCCGTACCGCATTTATGGTGGGTTGTCGTTCTATC
>JAGCDQ010000062.1 GCA_017651245.1 Bacteroidaceae bacterium
AAGCTGGTGCTGCGCGACCGCAACCACGCTTGTGTGCTCTTCTGGAGTGCTGGCAACGAGAGTGGCGAGGGTCCCCTCATCACCGAAGTCATCAAGGAGGGTAAGCGACTCGACCCCACTCGCTATTTCATGTATGGCGGTAACGCCTACGCTCATCCCGGCGAGGAAATCATCGGCCCCCGCTACCCTGCCCCTTATGAGCTGGAAATGAACACGGCGATGACGCCTGAAGCACAAGACCCCCGTCCATCGTTCATGGACGAATACCTGTCGGTGGCTGGTAATGCTGGTGGCGGCATGGACGAATACTGGGCCATCATCCGCCGTCATCCACGCTTGATGGGTGGAGCCATCTGGGATTTTGTGAACCCTGGTCTCACGGAGCATATCCGTCCGTTGACTGACAGTTCGCCCTACAACACGCCTGTCCACCTGATGGGTAACGCCAAGGTGAAGAAGGGTGTGCTGCACCTGAGCGGACATGACGAATGGGTGGAAGTGTATCGCAGCAACAATGTGGAACTTGCCAGCAAGGCACTGACCATCAGTTTCGATGTGAAGCCCGGCAAACTGTGTGGCACCTACGAGGGCGCACCTTACATCACGAAGGGCAACACGCAGTTTGGTGTGGTGCAGAAGGGTGCCGACAAGCTGCAGTTCTATCTGCATTCGGGTGTGAAGCATGCCCTGACCGTCGATTTGCCAGCCAACTGGATTGGCAACTGGCACCATGTGACCGCCTCTTGGGACGGCAAGGAGATGAAGCTCTACATCGACGGACAGCTCAAAGGCACCGAGACCATTGCACAGACCGAACCTAACAACAACCGCCGTGGCAATAACGGAGGGGGTGAAAGAGGCATATTGAGCAACTTCCCTTACCCCATCAATATAGGAAGAATTGCGGGCAACCACGCTCAAGACCCTCAAACCACCTACACTGCCGATGCCGAGATGGACAATGTGGCCATTTACAGCCAATGTCTTGCCGACGGCGAGGGTAAAGCAGAAGATGCCGTGCTCTATCTCACTTTCGACGGCAATCGGGACGAAGGCACCTTCTACACCATTGGCGGCAATATGCGCACCTATGGCAGCATCTGGCCTGACCGCACCGTGCAGCCCGAGATGAAGCAGATGAAGTGGACCACCCAGCCTGTCAGCGTGCGTCTGCTCAATGCTGAGACGGGCGAGGCAGAAGTGACCAACCGCCTCTTCTTCACCGACCTCACTCAATACGCCTCACACTGGGCATTGATGGCTGACGACCAAGTGCTGGAAGAGGGTGACATCCAGTTCACCACGGCTCCGCAGCAGACTCAGCTCATCAAGATACCTTATCATAAGCCCGCGATTGTGGCAGGAAAGGAATACCGTGTGCTTGTCACCTCGAAACTGAAGAAAGACGAGGTGTGGGCCAAGGCAGGTCATGAGGTGGCTTGGAATCAGCTGGAACTCTCATCGTGGAACCTTCCTGCCCCTGCTCCACAGCTTTCTGCCAAGCAGGTGAACGCTCAGGAGGATGAGAAGCAAATCAAGATTAGCGGCAAGGATTTCAGCTATGTCATCAGCAAGGAAACGGGTAATCTGGAACAGATTGAAGTGGGTGGAAAGGCTGTGCTCAAAGCCCCTGTCACCTTCAACCTCTGGCGAGCACCCATCGCCAATGAGTTCGACTCTTGGGACGCCTTCCGTGTGAATGGCGGCTATGCTGAGGGTTATGGCAATCAGGTGGCCACGCTCTGGTACAGCAAGGGTGTGAACCAAGTGCTTCCTCGCCCCACATCCATCCGTCTCAACCACTCTGACTACGAGACCACCGTCACGGTGAGCCAGTTTGTGCAGGTGGGCGCATCTTCATACGGTGCCCTCGACCTCTACATCTCTGGCGTGCAGTTTGCAGGCTATATGCTCGAATACACATACAGCTTCTACGACGACGGCACCGTCAAGATTCACAACCATCTGAGCCCGAACGGCAAGTTGCCCGAAATCCTGCCACGCGTTGGCTTCACCACTTCGGTGGCGAACGACTTCGACCGCATCACTTGGTATGGCCGTGGTCCTGAAGAGAACTATCCCGACCGCAAGACTGGCTATCAGGTGGGCATCTGGAGCAAGAGTGTGGCTGACATGTACGAGCCTTACCTCTTCCCGCAAGACCATGCGCTGCGTACCGACAACCGCTATGTGCAGCTGCTCAACAAGGAGGGCAAGGGTGTGCAGATTTCCATGAACGAGCCCTTCAACTTCAACGCCTATCAGTTCACGACGGACAACCTGACGAAGAGCCAGTTCACCTATCAGCTGCAGCCACAGGCAGACCGCTACACCTTCAACCTCGACTACTCCACCACGGGTGTGGGCTGCACCTGCATCTATGTGCTGGACGAGTATCGAGTGAAGCCCGTCGCTTTCGACAGGGAGGTGGTGATTAAGCCGGTCAATGCGCTTCGATAACGTCCGAAGAAGTTGAGCACAGGCATACTTCAAGCTCAACGAAAGCAAACTTCAACTACAAATCAACGAGTAAAAGTTACCTTGCCATTCGGGGTGTTGGCATCCTGTCTGAAAGGTAACTTTTACTTTCGTTTTTAGCCTTCAGCCTCTAACGCTCCTGTATTTCCATACCTCGACCAGCACGTGGGAAATCCCTTAATAAGAGCAATAGATTTTTTCGAAGAGAATGGCGCAGACAAGCTATCTCGCCCTTCTACGAGAACTACACGGCAGACACGATTCTCACGGGTTGGACTATTTACCCACGCAGAAATGGCTAAAGATATTGTTGAGGGTTTCTTGGGGGGTGATTTGACCTCCTGTGATGTCGGCAAGGGCATCAAGAGTGAGGCGGAGGTCTTCGGAAAGGAGGTCTCCGCTTAATTGTTGTTGGAGACCGTCGATGACACGAGCAAGGGAGTCATGGGCACGAAGGAGGGCTTCGTGGTGACGGGCATTGGTGATGATGATGTCGGTGTCGGCAGCCTGGGGTGCAGCGGCAAGGAGTTGGGTGCGGAGTTCATCCAGTCCGATTCCATATTTGGCTTGGAATGCCTCTGTCTTGTTCTCAATGCGGATAACGGTCTGACCTTCACGGATGGGAAGGTCGGGATAAGGCACACCAGGTTCGGTCATCATCAGGATGATGGTGGCACGTTGGGCTGCAGTGAGGGAACGGTCAATGCCCAGCCGTTCGATGTGGTCATCGGTGTGTCGGATGCCAGCCGTATCGATGAATCGGAAAGTGATGCCGCCCAATTGGATGGTGTCTTCGATGGCATCGCGAGTAGTGCCCTGAATATCGCTGACAATGGCACGTTCCTCACCTACAAGGGCATTGAGGAGTGTTGATTTGCCTACGTTAGGTGCTCCGACGATAGCAACAGGAATGCCGTTCTTGAGGGCATTGCCAGCTTGGAATGTCTTGGCAAGATGAGTGATGCGGGCATCTATTTTCTGGGCAAGTTGCAAGAGTTCGGTGCGGTCGGCAAATTCGAGGTCTTCGTGGTCGGAGAAGTCCAGTTCCAGTTCGAGAAGCGACGTGAGTTTGAGGAGTTGATCACGAAGTTGTGCAAGTTCCGAGGAGAAATGACCACGAAGTTGGGAAAGTGCGATGTCATGGGTTGCCTTGTTGGAGGAGGCAATGAGGTCAGCAACGGCTTCGGCTTGGCTGAGGTCGAGCTTGCCGTTGAGGTAGGCACGTTGGGTGAACTCTCCTGGATGAGCCATTCGGGCACCGTTCTGCACCAGCAACTCCAACACCTTATTTAATATATAGCGGGAACCATGACAGGAAATCTCTGCGGAATCTTCACCTGTATAACTGTGGGGGGCACGGAAAACGGAGACGAGCACTTCGTCGATGAGGTTTGAGGTTTGGTCGGTGATGTGACCGTAATGGATGGTGTTGGGCTTGGCGTTGGTCAAGTCCTTGGTAAAGATGCGGGAGAGTATCTCCAGAGATTGGTCTCCTGAAATACGGATGATTCCCAAGGCGCCTCCTGCAGCGGTGGCTATTGCACAAATCGTTTCGTTCATTTAGATTCTGTTGAGCACTTTCTCAATAAGTATGTCGATGGTGTTTTTGTAGTTGGTGTTCATTTCTGTGGTGTAGCGGTTGGCGATGACCATGCAGCAGGTCATGGCGTGGTGTCCGAGGAGGGAGGAGAGTCCTGCCAGGGCAGAGGATTCCATCTCGAAGTTGCAGATTTTCATGCCGTCATACTCAAACGCTTCCACTTTCTTGTTCTGGTCGGGGTCTTGAATCTGCAGACGGATCTGGCGACCTTGTGGACCATAGAAACCGCCGCAGGCAATGGTATATCCACGCACCATGTCGTCTTGGGCTATCTGGTCAATGAGTTCTGGGTCGGCAATTGCCACGTAGGGAGAACCCTTGAGCGGCGACCAATCCATGTGCTGTTTGAATGCCTCTTCCAACTGGAGGTCACACACGTCGTTCCTTCCTGCATAGTAGTTGAGCAGTCCGTCAAAACCAATGCTTTTCACAGAAGCGATGAACGAACCTGTCGGTGTGAAAGGTTGCAGACCTCCACAAGTACCGATGCGCACGATGGTCAGAGTGCGGTGTCCATCCTTTTCCGTGCGTGTGGCAAAATCTATGTTGGCAAGGGCATCCAATTCGGTCATTACGATGTCGATGTTATCACATCCGATGCCTGTGGAGAGAACCGTGATACGTTTCCCCTTATAAGTGCCCGTGAGGCTGTGAAACTCACGGCTAGACACCTCGCATTCCTGTTCGTCGAAATGTGCAGCCACAGTAGCCACTCTGCCAGGATCACCCACAAGGATGACGCGATCGGCCAATTGTTCTGGACGCAAATGGAGATGAAACGCAGAACCATCTTCATTGATGATGAGTTCGGAAGGAGGGAACCATTTCTTAGTCATGACCATAGAATTGTTGAATGATTTACTCCACAAAGATAGACATTTTTTTCGAGCAGCACAAAACTTCGAGGAATAAAAATGATTTTTGTTATTTTTTGAAGAGAAAAATTTGGTCGAGTCGCGAAAAAGCCGTATCTTTGCAGCCGATTTATGTCGGAAAGGCTTGAACAAGTGGGTACAGAGTGGTGCTCCGCCTCCCGATGGAACCCTAAACAATTCAAAACAAAATGTACGTAATTGCAGAAATTCAGGGTCAGCAGTTCAAGGTTGAAGAGGGCAAAAAGCTCTACGTTCACCACATGCAGAATGTGGAAACTGGCGCAACTGTTGAGATTGAGAAAGTGTTGTTGGCTGACAACGACGGTGTAGTAAAAGTTGGTACTCCTACTGTGGAGGGCGCAAAGGTTGTGCTCGAGGTACTTGTTCCACTCATCAAGGGTGACAAGGTGCTCGTGTTCCACAAGCGTCGTCGCAAGGGCTATCGCAAGCTGAGAGGCTACCGTGACCAGTTCACTCAGGTTCTCGTTAAGTCTGTTGTAGCATAAGCAAGGCAACAGATCAAGAAACAAACAAATTTATCAATCACATTTAAGACAGTTTTTCAACATGGCACATAAAAAAGGTGTAGGTAGTTCTAAGAACGGCCGTGAGTCACACTCTAAACGACTCGGTTTGAAGCACTTTGGTGGTGAAACAGTTAAGGCTGGCAACATTATCGTTCGTCAGCGTGGCACAAAGCATCACCCTGGTAAGAACGTAGGTATTGGCAAGGATGACACCCTGTACGCATTGACTGATGGTGTAGTGGTGTTCAAGCGTGGTCGCGAAAACCGCAGCACAGTATCTATCGAGCCAGTGGCTGCAGAGGCTTAACTGCTTTTGAAAAAAAGAAAGTGATGGGCAATGGTCAATAAGGCTGTTGCCCATTATTAGTTTTTATCAGACTATGACAAAGAAAGAACGATACGAGCGCTTCATGGCTTATTTCCAAGAAGCAATGCCTGAAGCAAACACGGAACTGCACTATCAGAATCCGTTTCAGTTACTGTGTGCTGTGATGCTGTCGGCACAATGCACAGACAAAAGAGTCAACATGGTGACACCCGCCCTGTTTGAAGCATACCCCACCCCACAAGCAATGTCAGCCGCAACCAAGGAGGATGTGCTACACTATGTGAAGTCGGTGAGTTATCCGAACAGCAAGGCAGAGCATCTGGTACAGATGGCACAATTGCTGATAGAGAAGCACAAGGGTGAAGTGCCTGCTGACTTTGACGCTTTGGTGGCTTTGCCTGGTGTGGGCAGGAAAACGGCGAACGTGATGCTGAGTGTGACGTGGGGAGAAGCAAGGATGGCGGTTGACACGCATGTGTTCCGTGTGAGCCACCGCATCGGATTGGTGTCGGACAAGTGCACGACGCCCTACGCTGTTGAAATGGAATTGGTGAAGAACATTCCCGATGAGCTTATTCCTCGTGCACACCATTGGCTCATCTTGCACGGACGCTATGTATGCAAGAGTCTAAAGCCAAAATGTGAGGAATGTGGCATCAAAGCTTTCTGCAAGGAAGGGTCAAAGCGCTAATAATATATAGAGCAAGAGTGAGCCATTATACAGCAAGCCTTTTAAGATATGGAACACAGTACCGTCGTCGCCAAGCAGAGGTAGAATGCCCGTGAAGTTAAGACACCCAAGGAACTGACTTGCAAAAAACAGCATCACAAAATAGTTGGGCATTGCCGAGAAGATGGACACGTGGGCATGAACAAAATCATGCATGGTGGAAAACCTTCCCGATGTGTAACCATAGACCATCCCTATAAAAATCGTCAAACAAGCTATCAAACCATAGAGTCCTTTGGAGAATGCTGAGTGTTGAATGGAACCGAAGGCACTAAGCAACACAGCATCGGGCAGGATGAGGAGCAGCGAAAAGAGGCTCAGCACCACAAGTACTGAGACGCCTGTAATTTGCAAAGCCCGTCGCTGTTTCAGCGAGAGGTGGGAACGGAATGCCCGCAAGATACCAGACTCACGCAGGACACTCATCGCCATCAAACCCAACAGCATCTTGGCAATATGCACCTCAGAGAAATTGGGCACGATGTTGACACACATCCAACGAATGCCACGATAGGTCAGCAATCCCTGCACCCCATCGACATAGATGCTCAGCACCCACGACACGAAAAGCAGGAGCACAAGACCAATCAGCACCCCCCAGAAGAGGTACTTCAAGATTCGTTGGATGTAGTCTTTATAGGTCATTCGTCATCGGGTTCGAGATTATCAATATCCAAGATGCGCAATTCGATGGCTTTGGTGGCAAGGCGCGTCGCATTGACAGGTTCATGGTCTTCACCAAAAAGACGATTGGTGAGGTCATTCTGTCTCTTTTCGATAGACTTCACGCCAAAAGGCATTCCCTTCAATCCCGCAATCATATCTTTTGTGTATCCCAGTGCCAAGTGGCGAAGGAAACGTTCATCATATTCATCAATATCGTAGTCGAGGAAAGCCTCTTGACGCATGGATTCATTGATGACGGATTGGCGGAAACGTTGCAGAATCTTCTCAAGGATGGGTTGATTGAACACCATACGCTTACCGTTGAGCACACTCTGTACATCACCCTTTGTGAGCAATTCCCCACTCTTCAAGATGATACCATCAGTACCTGCATCGAGTGCGTCCACCCACAATTTCTCATTCATGATTTCTCCTGTGAAGATGAGCACATGCACATCTGGATAACGACGACGCAACTGCTTGCACACATCAACACCTGCAGTCGTTGAGCCGCCCAAACCCAGATCGAGGAGCACCATATCTGGCTGGCTATCACGCATGAGTCGCCACAACTCCGTCTCATTCATGGCGGTGCCGACAATCTCCGCCTCAGGAATCTCCGAACGGAAAATCTCTACTGTGCCCTTCATTTCGAGGGCGACATCTTCGACTATTATTACTTTGAAAGGATCCATTTTGTTTGGTTTTATGAGTTTGATGATTTGATTAGTTCTTGTTTGATTAGGAGACGGGAAGGGTGAAGATGAAACTTGAGCCCTGACCTTCATCGTTGTTCTCCACATAAATGCGACACCCACGACGTGCAGAATAAGCATCATGCTCTCTGACAATCTGACGGCAAATCATATATTGTGCCCCAGACAGGGTGTCACTCTTTGCGTCGTATTTCACATTATCTATATAAAAGAGTTGTGGAATGTCCTCTTCATCATAACGGAATGCTGTGTCCGTGAATGCAAATTTAGCAAAACCATCTGAAACATCAAAATTCAGCAACAAATCTCCCCCTGATTGATGCTCAAAATAGAGAGAGATGATGTTGTCGAGGAGGGTTTGAATGAAAATCTTATCACCATGAATCATCAGTCCCTTCTCATCCGCCACCTTGATGGAAGTCTTGCCTTGCATCTTCTTCTGCTGTTTCTTGAAAGAACGTTTTGCCATTTCACCAATATCTTGAGCTGAAAGCTGAACGCGCTTGAAGAGCACTTTCTCCACCTGCTTGCCTGCACAAGTGCTCAGGATGGCAAACACTTCCTTGTAGTAAGAAAGCAATTCATCAATATCGTTGATGATTTCCTCATTGACAGGAGCATGAGGGTCAGCCAACGCAACATCCACGATTTGCTTGATACGATTCGGATAATACATGGTCTCATGCTTCAGCGTCGAGAGGCAGTTATCCATAATCTGATTCCTCACATACACTTTCTGCTGTTCGTTGTCTATGCGCATTCGTTCATCCTGCTTCAATTCCAGCAATTCCGACATTTCATCCACCTTGTGGTAGGAGAAATATGAATGAATGCTCATAAACTGTGCCACGAGATTGATGATGAGTGACTCTTCATCTTGAAGTTTTCCATCAATGAAATGCACACCCAACACTCCCAGCACCTTATCTTCTGAGCCAGGCACAAACATAGGATAAGCACGGAAACGCCCATTGTTGCTCACCACTTCCTTCTGCTGACGGTATGCAGACTGCATCATGCTTTCATAAACATTGCGTTCAGCCACAACACCCGTGAAATGAGACCAGAACTGGTCAGAAGAATCTTTTGGCGGAACCATCATACCCACCGTATCTGCAGTCTTGATGTCGGATAGGTTCTGATGCAGCACATCTGGCAAAGTCTGTTCTGTGGCTGTGAAGACATTGTTGTTCAACTGGATGAACTGTCTCAGATTGAAGATGAACAACTGCGTATTACGATAGTGCAGGAAGAAATAAGTGGCAAGCACAACAAATAGCAGCACACCCAGCAGAATGGCAGTGGTCTTCTTGTTGCGGTTCGTCATCTTAATGTTATTGCAATACCCCTCTAATGTCGGGTCTGTACTGGTCAACTTATAGAGCCGAGTGAACACCTCGCTGTTATAATGATAGAGGCTGTTTCTGTTCAACGAAAGTGCAGCAATTGCCACCTCGTTTCTGATTCCAATAATCAGTTCGTAATCTGTATCCATTCCCGACTTCCACCACTCGATTTCTGCCATTTCTGCACCTTCCAAAGTCATCAGACACTTACCCTTTGGCACCTGTTCGAGATAATAGCGATTAAAACATTGGATGGCTGAGTCGGCATATATAATGGCTTGTTCATAATCACCATTCACGTTGGCATTGAAGATGCTGTCTGCATACACTTCTGCTGAAGGAAGATGAACTTCTGCCTTCAGCACCAAACATTGCATGAGCAAGCCCAGACAAACCATCAGTTTCATCACGCCTTTCGGCAGGCGGAAGAAGAATCGGCTTCCTTTCCCCACTTCACTCTCCACACCAAACTCACACACATTGAACACAGCATTGGTCTTCTTGTACTTACCGATAATACCTTTGCAGTTCATCAATCCGAAGCCGAATCCCTTGTTCTGTTTGATGTCAGATGCATTGGCACCATCTGTTCCTATCTTGCTCGAATCATACACCTTCGAGTTGTTCAAGGTATCCACGTCTTCTGCCGACATACCATGTCCTATATCTGCCACCGACACTTCCACATAGGTTTCGGTTTCCGTGGCATACAGATTCACCTTACCACCAGCAGGCGTATATTTTCGGGCATTGTCCAATAAAGTGTTCATCATGAAGAGCGTCAAAGACTTGTCTGCCTTCACCACTGCTTCCGTGTCTTCAACAGCTAAAGACACACCCTTGATGTCGAAGCTCTTCGAACCATGACGCAACATCTCAAACAATGGTTTCAAGGCGAAATTCTCGATGTTCAACGTCACCATACCTTGTCGTATCTTCACCCAATGACCTAACACATCGTTGTACTCATTGATTTTGTCAATCAGTTCACTCAAATACTGGAAACGTTCACGGATGTTTTCTGGAGTGGCGTTCTTATCCGTCTTCAGTTTGTTGATCTCATGCAAGGCACGGTCGAGGAATGGTGTGATACCATTCACGATAGACATGGAAGTCAACTTCTCAATATACTGACGCTTGTTTTCTTCCAGACGTTTCTCAAACACATAGGTCTCACTCTCCAGTCTTTGTTCCTCCTCCGAGAAATGGATGTATTGCAATCCTTTTTGGCGCATCCATTCGTAGAAAACCAGCAACACATGGAACAGTTCTTTATCCAATCCCTTCATTGTCTGGTAATCCACCTTCGTCCAATCCTTTCCTTTCACCTGTGGGAAAAGACGTTCCACATCAGCATCGGATATTTTGTGGAGCGCTTCCGTCAGGTCCTCCTCGTCCTCAATATCATCCGACAAAGCAGAAGACAAGTGTTTGCACACTTCTATCACCTTACTCAGCATCCTCACCTTCTTCCGATATTCCTCACGACTCCGTTTGTTATAAAGATACAATAGCCATACCAGCACCACAATCGCAATACCAAATACCCACAGCAAGAGGTTAAGCGTATGCTCCTCTTGCTTTAGATTATCTTCCTCTTGCAACACACGCAAGTCCTGTCGTGTTGCATCCAAAATATCGAAATAGACATTGTGGTTATAGTCGGATTCTGCTTTCAAGCCCCTTGCACCATACACAACACTCAACTGTTCTCGCACCATCGCCATCCATTCAGGTACAGCCACCACCTGCGGATTCACAATCCAACGCATCTCTGTCGAAATGGTGTCGTTCGTGTTGGTATAAGCATACAACACATCATAATCAGCTTCTTGAGCCCGCTTTGCAGTTCTCGCCATCTTTTGATGATGCTGATTGATGAGTTCCAGCGCATCCTCCATCTGCACAAACGCCAAGCTATCCTCACCAGCCTTCAAATAATAATCGGAAAGTGTGACCAAAACGGTTGTCTGAACAAAATCATTCCCATATAACTTTGCCAGTCGCAAAGCTCTGTTTGCCAGTTTCAGTTCCAGAGGCGCAAAACCAAACTCCCCAATCAGTTCCTCAATGAAGATCCAACGTGAAGGTTTCAGTTCTCCGCCCGACATAATGGACTTTGCTAAACCATTCAGCGCCAATATCTCATAATACACATTCCCATTCTGACGACTCATCGACAGCAGACGAATCAAGTTACGCTGCATTTCATCCCCAGCATCCACCATCTTCTTGTCCGCCACATTGTAGATAGAGGTCAAAAACAGATAGATTGATTGTCTGACAGAATCCGTCGCAAACAAATCCTGATGCTGCTCCAACCATTCAGATTCCTCCAGCACTCCATCATCCTGACGCATCTTGATGAAGTAATTCATGGACACCATGTGGTAATCAGTCTGTACGGCACTCCACAATGCTTGCTGGTGTTCTGTCATATCCTCTTTTTCTTCCTCCACATTCGCCAGACGCTCTTGTGCATCACTCCGATAGTCGTAAAACTCCTTACTCATCGAAAGCATCAGACAAACAGACATCATGTCCACATCTGCCACTCCACACAGCAAGTCGTTGTTCGACGTTTCCAGCACCTGCCTGTAGCACACCTGGGCAGAATCATACTCCATCTGCATGCCATAGATATCTCCCCTATTTAGCATTGCCTCATGAAGTCCGTCACGATACGGAGAATCAGCATACTTTCCCAATACTTCATCCACATAACGAGTAGCTTCCTCAAGCGAGCGATACTTCGCTTGAGAAGCCAGCACATTGAGCAAGTCAATCTCACGCTGCTGTGCATCCATTCCTTCTCCGCACGACACCAAGCAAAAGAGCACCGCCTGTGTCATGATGAAGAATAATATGCGGAATTGAGTCCCCATGAGTCTTATAATATGTGCAAAGGTAAAACAAATATTTCGTTTTCTTCTTTTTTTCAGCATTTTATTCATAACTTTGTAACAAAAAATAACAAAACATACTTCTATGACTTATCAGGAGACGATCAACTATCTGTTCACATCCGCCCCTTTATTCCAAAATGTTGGGGGTGACGCCTATAAAGAAGGACTCTACAACACCTATCAGCTGGATGAGCATTTCGGACATCCACACCAACGCTATAAAACCATCCATGTAGCAGGTACCAACGGAAAAGGCTCTTGTTCACACACTTTGGCATCTATCTTACAAGCATCCGGACTGAAAGTGGGACTCTTCACCTCGCCCCACTTGGTCGATTTCCGTGAGAGAATCCGAGTGAATGGACAAATGGTGAGCGAAGAATATGTCATCGATTTTGTAGAGCAGCATCGCTCTTTCTTCGAGCCTTTACATCCCTCATTCTTCGAACTGACCACAGCAATGGCATTCAAGTACTTTGCCGAACAGGATGTAGATGTGGCGGTTATCGAGGTAGGATTGGGAGGAAGACTGGATTGCACCAACATCATCTCGCCTGAAGTCTGTGTCATCACCAACATCAGTTTCGACCATGTGGCTTTCCTGGGCAACACATTGGCAAAAATTGCTGGAGAAAAGGCGGGCATCATCAAGAGAAACACACCCGTTGTGATTGGTGAAACGGTGAAAGAAACCCGACCCGTATTCGAAGCAAAAGCAACGAATATGAATGCGCCCATTTACTTTGCCGAGAAAGAAAAAGAGATTCTCAAACACAGATTCAACGCCAAAGGAGGAATCACCTATCAAACAGCTAAATACGGAAAAGTGATTGGAGAGCTTGGAGGCTACTGTCAGCAGAAGAATGCGTCCACAATCCTATGCGCCATCAGTCGACTGAAAGAAAGGAGATTCCGCATCAGCGACGAAAACATCCGAGAAGGGTTTTCCCACGTGTGTGAAATGACGGGATTGATGGGAAGATGGCAAACATTGAACGCTGCCCCTAAGGTCGTTTGCGACACAGGACACAATGTAGGAGGCTTCCGATGGATTACCAAACAATTAAATAAGGTACACGCGCCCATGCGTATAGTATTTGGAATGGTGAACGACAAAGACATCAGTGGTGTGCTCTCCATGATGCCCAAGCATGCCACCTATTATTTCTGTCAAGCCAGCGTGAAACGTGCCCTACCCCATGAAGACATCAAACAAAAAGCAAAGGCATATGGACTGGAAGGCAATAGCTATCCAACCGTTGCCCAAGCCTATAAAGCAGCACTCGCTGATGCCCAAGCAGAGGATTTTATCTATGTGGGTGGAAGCAGTTTTGTGGTGGCTGACCTCCTTTCGGGGAAGAAATAGCGACAAAGAGAGGGGTGAAAGCCCCTTTTTTCTGTCAAAAAAACTAAAAACTGAAAAATAATTGGCAGAAAGTTCGTTTAGTAAAAATATTTTCATTTAATTTGCAAAGAGAAATCTAAAACCAATCTATTAATCATCACTTAAAAATATAAATTCTATGAGCACTATTCAGCCAAAATTGAGTGGTCTTAAAGCCGAGAACTTCCAGAAGGTAGTGAAAGGCAAGAAAACAGACCTGTACACCCTTGTGAACAAGGATGGTTACGAAGTATCAATCACCAACTACGGTGGCGCCATTGTTGCCATCATGGTACCCGACAAAGACGGCAAGGTTGCCAACGTCATTCAGGGACATGATAACATCGATGACGTCATCAATTCTCCAGAGGCATACCTCTCCACATTAATTGGTCGATTTGGCAACCGCATTGCAAAGGGCAAGTTCACTTTGAACGGGAAAGAGTACCAGCTTGCTGTCAACAATGGTCCTAACGCTCTGCATGGTGGTCCTACAGGACTTCACGCACAAGTGTTTGAAGCTTTCCAAACTGGTGACCAGACCCTGACACTCAACTGCATCCTTCCTTATGGTCACGAAGGTTTCACGGGTGAAGTGAAAATTTCCGTAGAATTCACATGGACAGAGGAGAACGAACTTGTTATCGAATATCTCGCCAGCACCAACAAAAAGACCATCATCAACCTGACTCACCATGCTTACTTCTCACTGCAGGGTATCGCTAATCCAACACCTGGCATCGAAGATCAAATCATGGAACTGAATGGTGACTTTTTCATTCCTATCGATGACACCTGCATCCCTACAGGAGAGATTTTGAAAGTGGCAGGCACACCATTCGACTTCCGTACACCCAAGGCTGTGGGCAAGGACATTGATGCTGACAACGAGCAGATTAAGAACGGAAACGGTTACGACCATTGTTTCGTGCTCAACAAGAAGGAAGTGGGCGAACTCTCATTCGCAGTACGTCTCACCGATCCAAAATCAGGACGTACACTCGAGACCTACACCACAGAACCTGGTATGCAGGTTTATACCGATAACTGGGGATCTGGCAACCCTATCCAGTTGGGATGCACGGCACCACGCCGCTCTGCCATCTGCTTCGAATGCCAGCACTTCCCAGATTCACCTAACCGCCCATACTTCCCTTCCACCATACTCAAACCTGGAGAGAAGTACACTCAGAAAACTATCTACAAGTTTGGAGTTCAATAAAACGACTGCCCTATGAAATTAAGAATAGACGACGTACGCACACGCTTCATCAAGCACCTCGGTGGAGAACCAGGTTCGGTTTATGCATCCCCTGGCCGTATCAACCTTATCGGCGAGCACACCGACTATAACGGCGGTTTCGTGTTCCCAGGAGCAGTGGAACAAGGCATGATTGCAGAACTTCGTCCCAACGGCACACGCACTATTCGCGCTTACTCCATCGACTTGAAGGACTATGCAGAGTTCTCTATTGATGATGAGAAAGGACCACGTGCCAGCCACTTCCGCTATATCTTTGGAGTAGCTCGTGAATTGATGGCACTCGGAGTTCCTGTTCAGGGTTTCGACACCGCTTTTGCAGGTGATGTTCCCAACGGTGCAGGCATGTCCTCTTCGGCAGCCCTCGAAAGTTGCTACGCTTTTGCCCTCAACGATCTCTTTGGCGACAACAAAATCGATAAGATGACACTCGCCAAGGTGGGTCAGGCAACTGAGCACAAATACATCGGCGTTAACTGTGGTATCATGGATCAGTTCGCTTCCGTATTCGGCAAAAAAGGCAACCTCATGCGTCTCGACTGTCGCTCTGGTGAGTATCAATATTTCCCATGGAATCCTAAGGGCTACAAGCTCGTACTGATCAATTCTTGCGTCAAGCACGAACTCGTCGGTTCGCCTTATAACGACCGTCGTCAGTCATGTGAGAATTGCGTGAAGGCCATCAAAGAGCTTCACCCAGAAAAGGAAATCACTACCCTTCGCGAGGCCACATGGGAAGAATTGAAGGAAATCGAAGGTAAGGTGTCAGCAGAAGACATCAAGCGTGCCACGTTCGTACTTGGTGAGAAAGACCGTGTGCTGGCTGTTTGTGATGCCCTCGAAAAGGGTGACTACGAAGAGGTAGGACAGAAAATGTATGAGACCCACTATGGACTTTCCAAGGAATACGAAGTGTCATGCGAAGAGCTTGACTTCCTCAACGAAATAGCCAAAGATTGTTCTGTCACAGGTTCACGTATCATGGGCGGTGGCTTCGGTGGTTGTACCATCAACCTCGTAGCAGAGGAACTCTATGATTACTTTGTGACGACCGCAGTTTCCAAGTTCCAAGAGAAGTACGGCAAGAAACCTATCGTCATCAATGTTGTTATTGGAGACGGAGCACGTAAACTCTGTTAACGTATTTATCGAACTCGGAAAAATGAATAGGGAGTGAATTTCACTCCCTATTATTATAATATAATCAGATGTGTACTTATCCTTGTTGGTGATTGATACAGATACCTTGCAGATACCACTCATAAAGGCGATGAATGCCTTCATCTATTTCGATGGTATGATGCCAACCCAGACGATGGAGTTTTTCCACATCGGTGAGTTTCCTTAGAGTTCCATCGGGTTTGGAGGAGTCCCAACGAAGTTCGCCCTTGAAGTCTATTTCCCGCATAATTCGTTCTGCTACATCTTTTATTGAGAGTTCCTTTCCTGTTCCCACATTAATGTGGCAGTTACGTATTTCTTTGATACCATCACGGTTCATGATGAAATCGCTCTTATCCACCACATCCTTGAAATCAACATTGAGAAGACAATGCACAGAAGCATCTGCCATTTCTTCACTCCATAAAAATTCACGCATAGGCGCTCCTGTACCCCACAAAGTTACAGCTTCTGGTGTAATTCCATAGTGACGAAGAACCTGAAGAATGGTGTACTCGTCGCTCATAGCTGTTGCAATGATTGTTTGAGTATTCTGTGACGTTGCCTCTTCTTGTGCACCCTGCCCATCAACCATCTTGGGGACTTTCATTGAAACTGGGCGAAGGCCAAGGTCTTTGCGAACAGCCTCCCAATTTCCTTCGTTAAGACACTTTGCCAAATAAATCTTACGAATCATGGCTGGCAGTACATGCGAGTTCTCCAAATGAAAATTATCATTCGGACCATACAAATTAGTTGGCATCACTGCAATGTAGTTGGTGCCATATTGGAGATTAAATGACTCGCACATCTTCAATCCGGCAATCTTGGCAATTGCATATGGTTCGTTGGTGTATTCAAGAGGCGAAGTGAGTAAGTAATCCTCACGCATCGGCTGTGGTGCCTCACCTGGATAGATGCATGTAGAACCAAGGAAAAGCAATTTCTTCACACCATGCTTCCATGATTCACCAATAACGTTCTGCTGAATTTGAAGGTTCTGATAGATGAAGTCTGCTCGATATTGCAAATTCGCCATGATGCCACCCACATGGGCGGCTGCCAACACAACAGCATCAGGTTGTTCATCGTCAAAGAACTTCTTGACGGCAACAGGGTCAAGCAAATCCAACTCTGAATGAGACTTGCCTACAAGGTTATTGTAGCCACGCGACTGGAGGTTATTCCATATAGCAGATCCCACCAGACCATGATGACCAGCCACAAATATTTTACTATGCTTTTCCAACATATCAAAATAAATTATTTACCTATAACTTTTTAATACTCTACAGTCAATGTAGTATAAACTATCATATATTCACTTCACTTAATGTGACCAACTTGTTCACAATCGCATAAATGGTGAGACCCGCCGCTGAGTGAATCTGCAACTTCCTTGCAATATTGCGACGATGAGTGGTGACAGTGTTTACTGACAGACAAAGTACATCAGCTATTTCTTTGTTTGACAAGCCCTTTGCCACACATACAACAATCTCCTTTTCGCGGTCAGAGAGTTGTTCATCGTTCGATATGAGCGACGCATCTGGCTCGTCATCCTTTCTAAACTGGCGGGTCTTTGCCTGATGTTCCAAACGACGTACAGCTGGCACAAAGATATTGTCCTCCACCAGGCAATGAATACTCAAATCCTCCTCAGCCTGATAGATGGAGATGATGACAGCATTCAGTTTCTCGTTGATTTCTGTCTGTGGGTAATACTGCATGAAGAGTTTTTTCAGCTCTTTCAGTTTGCTCTCTATATCTTCGTGATGACGCGACAACAACTGACTGTTCTCGATGGAGACCAATTCCCCTTCCGTCAACTTCTGGACATAAGTATAGACCGTTGATTCCTCATACTCCATGTGCTTGCGTACCTCCTCCACATACTCATCAAAGAACTTCAACACCAGAAAAGCAATTTCGTTCTGCACCGAGCAGTCGATGGCGTTTAAGAGGTGGAAACGGATGTTGGGGAAGAGGTAATTCAGGAAATAGGCGTGTGTCCTCTTCAGGTATTCAAGTACAGATACCACGCTGACATGCTCCACCCGTTGGGGGCGATTCTCTGCTCCATTCTTCACATAGTTGATGATGGTGAGAAAGGTGTCCGCGTCGACGCCACAATGGTTACATACATCAGTGATGGTCTTTTCACCAAATCCCAATGAAATGCCAAAACGGCTCATGATTTGAAGCAATCGGTAGTCGTTGGCAATCACATAACTCAATTTGTCTGTCAATTTATACTGTTCTGCCATTATTTCTTCAAATGTCGTACAAAGGTAAGGAAAAAAAATCAATGGGAAGAACTCTATTCTTCACTTTTCACAAGAAAAAGTGTGAATTACTAACAATTGAGTATTGTTTGGTGTCAGAAAAGAGCGTAACTTTGCACCCGATTTAGCATCAAGTCATTGGATTATCTATTGTTGAGTTACCTCAATCAAGAAGCAGAATGAAACTTTCAGCATTAAAGACGGGTGAAAAGGGTGTAATTGTCAGGGTGAAAGGACACGGTGGTTTTCGCAAACGCATCGTGGAAATGGGATTCATCAAAGGAAAGAGCGTGGAGGTGTTGCTTAACGCCCCCCTTCATGACCCTGTCAAATACAAAGTGATGGACTACGAAGTAAGCCTACGCCGTGCTGAAGCGGAACTGGTCGAGGTAGTCAGCGAAGAAGAGGCAAAGGAATGGGAGTCGCTCCATCCTGAGCAGAAAGGCATTCCTGCCGATGAATGCGAAGATGTGATGCATCGTCTGGCAAAGGTCAAAGAGCATGAGTTGAACGTCGTGTTTGTGGGTAATCCAAATTGCGGAAAGACATCCCTCTTCAACATCGCCAGTAGAGCACATGAGCGTGTGGGCAACTATTCAGGTGTCACCGTGGATGCCAAAGTCGGACATTTCGATTTTGAAGGTTATCATTTCAATTTAGTCGATTTACCTGGTACCTATTCCCTCTCTGCCTACACCCCCGAGGAACTCTATGTACGAAAACACATCATCGAACAGCATCCTGACATCATCATCAACGTGATTGATGCCAGCAACTTGGAACGTAATCTCTATCTGACCACTCAGCTGATCGACATGGATGTACCGATGATTATTGCACTCAACATGTTCGATGAACTACGTGAGAGTGGCAACCAGCTCGATATGCTGCAACTGGGCACCTTGCTGGGTACTCCTATCGTACCCACCGTCGGAAAGACTGGCGAAGGAGTTCGTGAACTATTTCATCAGATTATTGAGATCACGGAAGGCAGACAGAAGACTGCCAGACACATACACGTCAATCACGGAATGTTGCTCGAAGAGAAGATTGACCGCATCGAGGCATTCATCCGCATGAATCCAGAACCTCACCACAACTATTCAGCTCGTTTTCTTTCCATCAAGCTTTTGGAAAATGACCGACAAGTGGAGGGAATTGTCAGGAAGTTGGAGAATGCCAACGACATTCTAGCTGAAAGAGACTTGTGTCAGAAAGAGATTCAGAATGAGATAGAGGAAGACAGCGAGTCAGCCATCACAGATGCCAAGTACGGCTTTGTACAGGGTGCCATGAAGGAGACCTTCAAGAAAGTGCAACGTTACAAACGATTGATGACCAAACGCATCGATGCCGTCGTCACTCATCAGATTTGGGGTTACCCTATCTTCCTGTTGCTCATGTACCTGATGTTTTTCTGCACATTCAACATCGGGCAGTATCCGATGGATTGGATTGATGCTGCCGTCAGGTGGCTTGGTGAGATCGTAAGTGAATGGATGTCCGATGGCGCCTTAAAAGATCTGATTGTCGATGGTATCATCAGCGGTGTGGGCGGCGTCATCGTGTTCTTACCCAACATCATGATTCTCTATGCGTTTATCTCATGGATGGAGGACAGTGGCTATATGGCTCGTGCTGCTTTCATCATGGACAAAATTATGCACCGAATGGGACTACACGGGAAGTCGTTCATTCCCATGATTATGGGCTTCGGGTGCAACATTCCTGCCATCATGGCAACCCGTACCATCGAAGACCGCAAATCGCGCCTCATCACCATGCTCATCATCCCCCTCATGTCGTGTTCGGCTCGTCTGCCTGTCTATATCATCATCATTGGTGCTTTCTTCCCCAAGAATGCCGCACTCATCCTCTTCTGCATGTATCTGATTGGCATCGTGTTCAGCGTCTTCATGGCAAAGGTGTTTAGCCGTTTCGTCATCAAAGGCGAAAGCAGTCCGTTTGTGATGGAGTTGCCTCCCTATCGTATGCCTTCCATGAAGAGCGTGGGACGTCACACTTGGGAGAAAGGCAAGCAATATTTGAAGAAAATGGGTACGACGATTCTGGTGGCAAGCATCGCCGTTTGGGCACTCAGCTATTTCCCTCATCACGAAGAGATGAGGGAGGAGATGCAGATGGAGACGAGCTATATCGGTCAGGTTGGTAAATTCGTTGAGCCAGTCATCCGTTCGTGCGGATTGCAATGGAAAGAAGGTGTGGCACTCATCGCTGGCGTCGGAGCTAAAGAAATTGTGGCAAGCACGATGGCAGTACTCTATCATGGTGATGTTGCCACTAGTGGCATGACACCACTTGCAGCACTCTGCTTCATGCTCTTCGTACTGCTCTATTTCCCCTGCATCCCTACTTGCATCGGCATCAAGCATGAATCGGGCAAATGGAAATGGGCTGCCTTCACAGCACTTTACACCACTCTGTTGGCTTGGGGGGTCTCCACATTGGTTTATCAAATTGGCAGTTTGTTCTAAAACAAGTAATCATGATTGGATTTCAAGACATAATCGTATATCTTATCTTAGTAGGTGTGGCAGCCATTATTGCCCGCTACATCTATCGACAAGTGAAAGGGAAAGATAGCGGCTGTTCGTGCAGCTCCTGTTCCCAATGCTGTGACGGGTGTCATTGTCATGATACTCAAAATTAGGTATGAACATTTTTCTTTTCGGGCATATCCAAGTCACTTTACAACTTTTTCGGTGGAAAAGTTTGGTGGGTTGGATAATTTGTTGTAATTTTGCATGATTTTTGTGCGATTCAAAATTAAAAACAAAAAATATTATGGCAAAAAACAAAAAACAACAAGCAACGGATGAACCCATCGCACTTGACGTGCAACTGAGCAAGGGCGAGGCATTCATCGAGAAAAACTGGAAGAAGATTGCTATTGTGCTCGGAGCTGTCATCGTGATTGTGGCTGGTATCTACGCATACAAGCACTACATGGCAGGCAAGGAACTGGAGGCACAGAAGGCTATCGCTGGTGCACAGACAGCTTTTGCTCAGCAGCAGTATGAGCAGTCACTCAAGGGTGAAGGCAATGTGAAGGGTTTCTTGAAGATCATTGACGAGTTCGGTGGTACAGAGACCGCAAATATGGCAAAGCTCTATGCAGGTCTTGCTTATGCAAAGACAGACAAGGTGGACGAGGCTATCAAGATGTTGGAAGACTTCTCTGCTCAGGATGACGACATGGTTTCTCCTGCAGCGATTGCCGCATTGGGCAACCTCTATGTGAAGAAAGGTGACAATGAGAAGGGTATCAAAACCCTCATCAAGGCAGCCGAGGAAGCAGACAACGATGCTGTAAGCCCTGTGTTCCTTCTGCAAGCTGGCGAGGTGTATGAATCACTGGGACAGAACGACAAGGCGTTGGAACTCTACAACAAAATCAAGAAGCAATACTTCCGCAGTCCTATCTCACAAGAGATTGACATGTATATCGAAAGAGCTACCAAATAAAGACATCTTGGATTTCTGAAGTTGAAGAAGTTATCGAAGTTAAAGAAGTTAGAGACAATGTCGTGCTGATGACAAATATTCGTCGTTAACTTCATTAACTTCGATAATTTCTTTTTATTCATCAAAATACATTGACGATTATGGCAACGATAAATCACAATCTTTCCGACTACGACATCAAATCCGTGCCGAATGCCACAGGAATGAAAATTGGCATCGTGGTGGCAGAATGGAACGAAAACATCACAGGTGCCATGTTGGATGGAGCCAAGCAGACGCTGATGAGGAACGGCGTTTTTCCTGAGGACATCAACGTTTTGACCGTGCCTGGAAGTTTCGAACTGGTGTATGGTGCCGCCCAAATGGTGAAGACGGGCGTGGATGCCGTGATTGCCATCGGATGTGTCATCCGTGGCGAGACGCCCCATGATCGCTACATCTGTCAGGGAGTGACCGCTGGTTTGGCACAACTGAATGCAGCACAAGATGTGCCTGTCATTTATGGTCTCATCACCACGCTCGATATGCAGCAGGCAGAAGATCGTGCTGGCGGCAAATTGGGCAACAAGGGAGATGAGTGTGCCGTGACAGCCATCAAGATGGTGGATTTCAAACGCAAGTTGGCTCAGGGCTAAACAGCTGATCCCATCCTGCTGAAGATTGAAAAGGCTTGAAAAAATATTAGTCAATGTTGTAGGCACCCTCATTGCCATCTATGCAGGCATTGTCCTACTGTTCAGTTTGCCGTTCATGCAAGACGCATTGGCAAACTGGACAGCTGATATGCTTTCGAAACAATTAGGTTCGAAGGTGGAAATCGGAAGCGTCAATCTCGGCTTCCTCAATCGTGTCGTCGTGAATGACCTGACCCTTTATGAACCGAACGGAAAGAAAATGGCAAGCATCGCCAGAGTGTCGGCAAGTATCAACCCGATTGCCCTGATGTCTGGCAGAGTGGACATCGGAACGGCACAACTTTTCGGCACCAAAGCCACACTCTACAAGGACACACCCGACAGTCCTCCCAACTACCAATTTATCATAGACACTTTCGCCCAAGAAGAGAAAGAAGAGCCCACTCCCTTGGACGTACACATCGGCTCGCTCATCATGCGTCACACCGATGTGACCTACGATGTCAAGTCCGCTCCCTTTCAGCAAGGGACATTCGATCCCCAGCACTTGAAGCTGCACGATTTGGGTATGAATGTCGTGTTGCGTTGCTTGACCGACGATTCTCTCAACATGGACGTACGTCGTCTGCAAGCTCGTGAACTCAATTCGGGGTTGACCCTTCGCGATACAAGACTGAAACTTATCGGCAACAAACAATACGTCACACTGTTGGATGTGGATGCCTCCATGCTCCACTCCCAAATCGCTGTCGACTCGTTGTACATGACCTATGGGCAATGGGAAAACGAGAAAAAATTCTCGTTCCGTACAACCGCCATCAACGGACATATCACCCCCCGCGATTTGAGTCCTTTCCACGAAAAACTTTCCTCTTTGAACCATACATTGAACTTCAGCGTGACGGCAGCAGGCGATGAACAAGAGATACAGGTGAAGGAATGCAACATCAGTACCGAAGAGGAAGGTCTGCTACTGCGTGCCACAGGCGTTCTCTCCCACCCTCTCGACAAACAGCAACGTGACGTTCAGGCAACCATCAGCACCCTGCGCATCCATCACGACGAGTTGCTGACATGGGTGGATGCTTTGACCCCTGCCCATCAGCAAGAAGCCCTTCTCGATGCCATCCAAGATATCGAATATAACGGGACCATCCATTATCTTGCCAACGGAGAACTAATCTCCCAAGGCAATGTGTCCACTGGTGTGGGACGTGCCACCTACGACTTGATTTACGACCAGGAACATTTCCTGACAGGCACCATCACTGGAGACAGCATCAACATTGGCAAGCTGCACGACGAGCAATTTGGCACCACCTCCTTCGACCTTGATGTTGCCCTGAATTTGGAGCACACGAAACCCCTTCCCGTGGGCAAGGTGAATGGCGCCATCCACAACATCTATTATAACGGCTACAACTACCAAAATATCAACCTCGATGCACGGAGCACTTCAAGTCAAGTTTCAGGTACAGCCAGCATCGACGACGAGAACGTGAAAGCCGATGTAGATTTCGCCTACACCGACAATCCTCTCAAGGGAATCGATATGAATGTTTTGCTGGAGCATATCAACCCTAACAATCTAAATCTCACTAAAGAACATATCGGAGAAAGTCTCTCACTCAATACAGACATTCATCTTCAGGGAATCGACTTCAAGCATCTCTATGGTACTGCTTTGATGGACGATATCAACCTCACAACTCCCGACGGAACATACCATCTCAATAGCATCATGCTCAATGCCGAGAAGCAGGAGAATGGGGAAAGTCTCTACACCATCAAGAGCGACATCCTCTCAGGTAACATACAAGGGGAGACCGCCCTACCCGACATTGCTCAGAGCTTCATCCGTCAGATGTCTCGTCATCTGCCCATCATCTTCAAGCCCCAATCGGCAGAAGGGATCTCTCCTACCGCCCATTTCACCTACGACCTGACAGTGACCGATGCCCCCATTCTGCATCGCTTTGTTGATGCTGATTTCAGTCTCAGTTCCCCCATGCGCATCTTCGGTCAGATAGACGCAGCAGAAGACAAGATGTCCTTCCAACTCGATGCACCACACTTCATCTACAATGAAAAGCCATACACCGACATCGCCGTTGCGTGCAACTCTACTTTCGACAATATGAACGTACACGCCATAGCATCGACATTCAAGGAAAGCAACGACGACGAGAAGCCCAACACTTCCACTAAGTTTGACGTGATGGCAGATATCCACAACGACCGCATTGTCAGCGACCTCTACGTGAACACCACAGGCAGTAATGACGTCATGCTCCAGCTCCTGCCCATCATCCAGTTGAGCGATTCGTCAGGCAGCATGAAGACCGACATCACCTTGCGGAAATCCACAGCCGTCATCAACGACACGGCATGGACGGTGTCTCCTGCTCACATTCAGCTTTTCAAGAAAAACATTGAGTGCCACAATGTGCGCATCTCCAACAACAATGCCAACAGTTTCCTTGCTATTGACGGCAAAGCCTCCGATTCCCCCAACGATTCACTGGTGGCAACCCTCAATAACCTCGAAATCCAATACATCATGTCCCTCGTTAACTGGAACGTGGTGCGCTTTGGTGGAAAGGCATCTGGTAGAACCGTCATCAACAACGTGTTGGGAGGTGGCGTGCCAGACATTCGGGCAAACCTCTTCGTGGAAGACCTTTCTGTCCAGGAAGGACACTTGGGCGATGCCAACATCACTGCCCATTGGGACAAAGAAGTGGATGGTATCTCCGTGGATGGACGTATGGTGGACCTGTACACTGTGCCTGACGGTTTGACAGGAAGGGAGAAAAATGTCACAGGCATCACCACCGTCAACGGTTGGATATCGCCAGCCAAGAACGATATGGCACTCCACGTCAACACCCATAACACCAATGCTAGCTTCATTCACGGTTTCCTCGGAGGCGTGTTTAAGGAAGTCTCTGGCTATGTCACAGGACCCGTCAGCATCATCGGCCCCCTCAACAACGTCAATATTGTGGGCGATGCCGTACCCAATATGAACTTGAGGCTTCGTGCCACCAACGTGCCCTATCATATCGAAGGCGATACCCTCCATATGCGTCCATACCTGTTCGATTTCCAGAATATCAGCATCTACGACCGTTTCGGACATCGTTCCACTATCAACGGACAAGTGACGCATCGCAACATGAAGAACTTTGCTTACCACTTCCAGGCAGACCTGCATGAACTGCTTGCCTACGACGAGAAGGAGTTCAACAGCGACAAGTTCCTTGCCACCGTCTTTACCGACGGATCTCTCACCATCGATGGCAGCGATGGGCATCCGCTTTATGTCAATGCCAGCGTCACACCCACCCGAGGTTCCGTCTTTGCTTACGATGCTGCCACACCCGATGCCATCACAGGTAACTCCTTCATCGAGTTCCGTGACCGCGATTCCCTGCTGACCATCAATCCGCAGTTCTTCGAACGTCGGCTTGCGGATGAGCCTGTGGCAAAAGACTCGCTCAGCATCGTGAAGGAAGCCAAGAAAAACTATGCCAGCGACATCTTCATTAACTTTGACATCAACCTCACCCCTGCTTGTGAGGTGAAACTGCGAATGGACAACCTCGAGGACGGCTATATGCGCACCTTCGGCAATGCCCAGATTATTGCCAAGTGGTATAACAAAGGTTCGTTCCAAATGTTTGGCAACTACAACATCAACTCAGGTTCCTACCGACTCTACCTACAAGACATCATCTTCCGCGACCTTGCCCTGCAGTCAGGTTCTGTGGTTGAGTTCAACGGCAATCCTTTCGATGCCAACATCCACCTCATTTGTCACCACACCATCAATTCCGTGCCGCTCAGCGACCTCACCTCCACCACAGCCTTCTCGCAAAACAACAAGGTAAAGGTCATCTGTATCCTCGACATCACAGGCAAGCTGGGCAACATGGACTTCAAGTTCAACATGGACTTGCCCAACGTGAACGAAGAAACCCGCCAGCTCGTACGTTCCATGATCAACTCCGAGGAGGAGATGAACACGCAGATGATCTACCTGCTGGGATTGGGACGTTTCTATCCTAATGAATATGCGCGTGCCAACGGAAACGGCAACTCTGGTCAGGCAATGAACTCCCTGCTCTCCTCCACCCTCAGCGGACAGATTAATCAAATGCTCACCAACATGATTGGTAGGGACAGCAACTGGAACTTCGGTTCTTCGCTCACTACAGGCGAGAAAGGCTGGGACGACCTCGATGTGGAAGGCATTCTGGAGGGGCGTCTGCTCAATGAGCGCCTGCTCATCAATGGTGCATTTGGATATCGTGACAATGCGATGACCAACCGTTCCAGCTTTATCGGTGACTTCGAGGTGAAATGGCGAATGGATCAGAAAGGCAACCTCTACATCAAGGCATACAACCAGACCAACGACCGATATTTCACCAAAGCCACCCTCAACACGCAAGGCATCGGACTTGCCTGGCGACGCGACTTTGAGAGTATCCGTCGAAGGATGAAACAAAAGAAGGAGAAAGCCAACAGCCGCTAACCCTCAACGCTAACCAAATGACAAACAACATAATACTAACAACCTAAAACAAAACAACATGAAAAAATTCTCTCTTGGAGCACTTACTCTGCTCGTTGCTGTAACATCCTGCAACAAAACCCAAAATCCAACCCAACTATTTAGTGAAGAAGCTATGGAGTACATCAAAACCGTACCTTACGATGTCAATCGCACATCGCTTTACAGTGCAGAAGACCTCTATGCAGGTTATGACCCTGCCAAACCCGAGACTTTCGATTCTTGCTATGACACCAAAGTGTATCAGCACTACATTGCCACAGGCAAGCAAGCCAAAGATGTAGAAGAGTCGCTCGCACGCACCCTCCACGATCACGGTATCCACGTGGCACTCGACGAGTTCTTCCGTGAGCACGATTCTCGTCTGTGCGTCGGCATCATGGGTGGACACGCCCTTTCTCGTACCGACCCGATGTACAAGCGTGTCGTACTTCTCAGCAAACGTCTCACCGAAGATGGATTCATCATGCTCAGTGGTGGCGGTCCTGGTGCGATGGAAGCAACCCACCTTGGTGCTTGGTTGGCTGGCAGAACAGAAGAAGATGTGGATGCAGCAGTCGAGATGCTCGCTGTGGCACCTACTTTCAAAGACGAAGGCTGGCTCGCTTCTTCCTTCGAGGTAATGAAGAAGTACCCACGTCAGGGCGACTACGTGAGCCTCGGCATCCCCACTTACCTCTATGGTCATGAGCCATCAGCCCCATTTGCCACTCACATCGCCAAGTTCTTTGAGAACAGCATCCGTGAAGACCTTATCCTCACCGTTGCCTTTGGTGGTATCATCTACACGCCAGGTAGCGCAGGCACCATGCAGGAAATCTTCCAGGATGCCGTACAGAACCACTACGAGTCATTTGGTTTCGCAAGTCCGATGATCTTCCTCGGCACCGACTTCTGGACCAAGGAAATGCCTGTCTATCCATTCCTCCAGCAACTGGTTGAGATGGGCAAGTACAAGAATCTGCAGCTCACCCTCACTGACGACTTCGACGTGATTGCCGACGAACTCACCAAGTTCAAGAACAGCGGCAAGTAATCAAGAAACACCCAATAAATAGCAAGTCGGGCAGCACACACAACGTGTACTGCCCGACTTTTTTATCTACGACTTCTCAACATCAATTCATGATGGCGAAGTAATCTACGATGCCGACCAGTTTACCATGGTCTGTGACAAGGAGAGAGTGAATCTTGTGCTTGCGGAACATAGCCTGAATCGTGGTGAGCTTTGCGTCGGGTGAGATTGTCTTAGGCGTCGTGGTCATCACCTCACTCACAGCGATATTGATGAAGTTCTCTCGCGCTCCCTCCACTGCACGACGGATGTCGCCGTCTGTAATGATACCCAAAATCTTTTCGTCCTCCATCACAATACCCAAGCCCAGTTTGCCACTGCTGATAGTCATGAGCGCCTCTGATAAACGCATATTTGGAGGAACAATGGGGAAGTTTTCCGTGTACATCACATCCTTCACCTTCACCAGCAACTTGCGTCCCAGCGAACCGCCTGGGTGGAACAAGGCAAAGTCTTTGGCTCTGAACTTGCGCACCTCCATCAAGGCACACGCCAATGCATCGCCCATCGCCATTGCCGCCGTCGTACTGGAAGTAGGAGCCAGATTCAACGGACACGCCTCACGTTCCACACTACAAAGAATATGATAAGTGGAGTGCTGAGCCAACAAAGAATCCGCCTCTCCCGTCATCGAAACGATGGGAATATGACGGTCTTCGAGGGAAGCGATGATGTGCAACAGTTCGTCTGTATTTCCCGAATTGCTGATCATGAACAGAATGTCATCATTCATAATCATGCCCATGTCTCCATGCAGGGCATCAAGTGCATTCAGGTAAATGGCAGGAGTACCTGTGGAGGCAAGCGTGGCAGCAATCTTGGCACCCACGTGTCCTGACTTACCCACACCCGTCACGACCACATGACCAGTACAATGATGAATCAAATCCACCACCTGGTCGAAATTGTTATCCAATTGAGGAATCAAGTCTAGCAATGCCTGTGCTTCATCGCGCAAACATCTTTCTGCATATACTTTTGAATCCATTCGTGAGTTCGTTTATTAGTCTATCAAACTTGCAATAACTCTGTCAAGTTCATTCAAATACAACATGTTTGGTCCATCAGACAAAGCATTGTCTGGATCAGGATGCACCTCGAAGAAATAACCATTGGCACCAAAGGCTTTAGCAGCCAATGCCATCGCAGGAACAAACTCGCGGTTACCCCCCGTCTTGCCTCCAGCCGCACCAGGACGTTGCACAGAATGCGTGCAATCCATGATGACCGTATCAGTGAAGCGATGCATGTCAGCAATATTGCGGAAGTCAACGGCAAGGTTGTTGTAGCCATAAATGTTTCCACGTTCCGTCAGCCACACGTTATCGTTGCCACTCTCTCGCACTTTCTGGACAGGAAACTCCATATCCAAACCCGACAGGAACTGCGCCTTCTTGATATTGACGATGCGACCCGTGTGGGCTGCTGCCACCAAGAGGTCTGTCTGACGGCACAGGAAAGCTGGAATCTGCAAGACATCAGCCACTTCACCAGCCACTTGAGCCTGATAGCTTTCGTGAATATCTGTGAGGACACGAAGTCCATACTTTTCCTTGATGTCGGCAAGCATCTGCATGCCCTTCTCCAATCCAGGACCACGATATGAATGGATGCTGGTGCGGTTGGCTTTGTCGAAGGAAGATTTGAAGATGATGTCGAGGTCGTACTTCTCGTTTAGTTTCACTAACTCCTGAGCTACCTCTTCCAGGCATTCCATCGACTCAATCACACAAGGACCAGCAATGATGGTTGGTTTCATGATTGTTTAGCGTTTAGCGTTGAAAGTTAGAAAGGATAATCTCCATTGTTTTCAGATGGAACCACAGCTGCAGGCGTCTCAGGCTGAGCAGGCTGCTGTTCCGCTCCCTGTCCCATTGGCTTTGGAGAAAGGAGTTCCATATTATCAACCACAATGTCGATGGACTTGCGCGAGATGCCTTGACGGTCGGTATAGTCACGAGTTTGAATCTTACCCTCCACATAGAGTCTGTCACCCTTGTGCACATACTTCTCCACCACTTCGGCCTGTTTGCGCCAGAAGACACAATTGTGCCACTCTGTACGGTCGGGAACCTGAGTACCATTCTGCAAGGTGTAGCCACGTTCCGTTGTTGCAAGACGGAGTTGTGCCACACAAACGCCCTGATCAAGATATTTCACCTGTGGGTCTGCACCCACATTGCCTATAAGCATTACTTTATTCATAATGTCACCGATTTGTTCAATAGATAATGGTCAAGAATTGTCATGGCTGCCATCGCCTCCACCACAGGAACAGCACGAGGCAAGACGCAGGGGTCATGACGTCCCTTCACTTCGAGGGTGATTTCATTTCCGTCTTTCGTCACCGTCTGCTGCGGACGCAATTGCGTTGCCACAGGCTTAAAGAGCACTCGGAAGTAAATATCCTGTCCGTTGGAGATACCCCCTTGAATGCCACCAGAATGATTGGTGCGGGTGCTGATGACGCCTTTATTATTAAAGAAGATGTCGTTCTGCTCAGAACCTCTCTGCCCCACTCCGCTAAAGCCCTCGCCATACTCAAAACCCTTCACGGCATTGATGCTCAGCATTGCCGCTCCAAGGTCGGCATGGAGTTTGGAGAAAGCCGGCTCTCCCAATCCGACAGGACAACCTCTCACTACGCAAGTGATAATGCCACCTATCGTGTCGCCTTCTGCTTTCACATCGAGAATCAGCTGTTCCATCTTCTTCGCCACTTCCGTGTCAGGACAACGAACAGGATTGCTTTCTATCATCGTGAAGTCATACTTCTGATAGTCACGCTCAAGGGCAATGTCACCCACCTGCGACGTGTAAGCCACAATATCGATGCCCAACTTCTTCAACGCCAGTTTTGCCAGCGCACCACCCACACAACGGGCAATGGTTTCGCGGGCAGATGAACGTCCGCCACCACGATGGTCGCGAAGCCCGTATTTCTGCATGTAGGTGAAGTCGGCATGAGAGGGGCGGAACACATCACGCACATTCTCATAGTCAGACGAATGCTGGTTCGTGTTTCTCACCAGGAAACCGATGGGACAACCCGTACTCTTTCCCTCAAACACACCCGACAGCAACTCCACCACATCACCTTCCTGTCTGCCTGTGGTGATACGGCTCTGACCTGGGCGACGGCGATTCAGTTCCTCCTGAATGAAGTCCACATCAATAGGGATGCCGGCAGGCATTCCGTCCACCACACCACCGATGCCAGCACCATGACTTTCGCCAAATGTGGTCAGCGTGAAAATATGTCCAAACGTATTTCTCATCAATGGCATCCTCCACATCCGCCGCAACCGCCACTTCCGCAGTCGCCGCCACCACAACAATCACATTCGCTGGCGGTGTTCAACATTTCCGTGATTTCCTCATTGGTGGCAGGACGTGCTTCAACGATTTGTCCCACAAAGTGCAAATCCTGTCCTGCACGAGGATGGTTCAGGTCGATGGTCACAGCATCCTTCTTCATTTCAATGATGGTCGCCATGAATCGGTTCCCATCCTCACCCATCATCGGCACCACAGCACCTTCGTGGATATAGTTGAGGTCAATCTTGCCATCCACCTTGAAGACGCTGTCTGGCACATCAAACATCAGTTCCTCGTTGAAATCTCCATAGGCATCCTTACAAGGGATGACAAAATCGAACTCGGCACCACTTTCCAGCGGAGCAATGTTGGATTCAAAGAGAGGAAGCACCAGATTGAAGCCACTGATGAACTGGAAAGGATGACGGCTATCCGCCACCTCGACAGGCTCCTCGTCCTCTTCACCGTCTTCTATCGTGTATAGTTTATACGCTACTGTAATGTATTTGTTGTCAACTGCCATAAATTGAATAATGTGATAAATTAAACATTGATGTTGCAAAGATAAAAAATAATTAGGAGTTAGGAATGAGGTTTTAAGAATAATTTATCTTTCCATGCGTTTTTTTCATGGAAAAGCACTCATTGACCACGTTTATTTCTTACCTTTGCAACGGAAATGAAAATTGAACTTATGAAACAAGGAATCATCATCACACTCGCAGCCCTCCTTTTGTTGGGCGCTTGCCGTCGTGCCAAGACAGAAAACGAAGAGCATTCAAGCAAAAAGAATATCGAAAAAGCTGAAACAAGGGAACAGAACATCATCAAGAAACGCATCAGCATTCCGTTCGACTTCAGCTACATCACCAGTCTTGGCAGTGTGGACATCATCTACACACAAGGAAACTACAGCATTGAGGTGGAGGGAGACAGCGCCGTCTTGAACTATCTCAAGGCAGAGTTCGACAGCAATCTCCTGACCGTCAGCCTGCAAAGCGACAACAACTCAGACATCAACCTTTTTGGCAACGCAGGCAATGTCAAGATGTATGTGTCTGCCCCCACCCTGAAATGCGTCAGCATTTGTGCCAATGGCAGTTTCGAGAGTCAGGCCACATGGTGCGGCGAAGACATCCAAGTGGGAGTGCTCGGCACTGGAAGCATGAAACTCGGAAAAGTGGAATGCACGACTTTCAGTTTACAATCAACTGACATTGGCGACATCAACGTCACAGACCTGCATGCCGACGATGCGACGCTCTATTCCTGCAGTTCTGCCAACATCGACGTGAACATGGACGTCAAGAACTTGGTGGTCATCAACGAGGGAACCCAGAAGTTCCATTTGAAAGGCAAGGCAGGGAACGTGATGTTCAAAAAACCCAACGACATGAACCTGACCAATGACTTGAAATAACAGAAAAGAATCATACATAAAGAAAAGCCACTTGCCTCGACGGACAAGTGGCTCTTTTTTATAGGAAATGTTTCTTATTTCTTCAGCTTGGCAATGCTTTCAGTCAAGGCGGCAATCTTCGTCTCGGCATCACTCTGCTTCTTGCGTTCGAGTTCCACCACCTGAGCAGGTGCGTTCGCCACGAAACGCTCGTTGCTGAGTTTCTTCTTCACGCCGACGAGGAAGCCCTGCAAGTGCTTCAGCTCTGCCTCCATCTTGGCAATCTCTGCTTCTGCATCAATCAGGTTGCCCAGTTGTACAGCATATTCTGTCGTGCCAATCAAGAACGTGGAAGTGCCATCGCTCTTGGCTTGCACATACTGGATTTCTGCCAACGAAGCCATTTTCTTGATAACGGCACCGAGTGAAGAGCACTTGGTCACGTTGTTGTCGGCTGGAGCCACCACTTCGAGGTTGAGCGGTTCACGAGGTGAGATGTTCTTGCTCTGACGCACGGCTCGAACACCTGAGATGATTTGCTTTGCCTCCTCATACTGAGCCAGCAGAGCAGCATCTTCGTTGGTAGGTGCATCGAGGATGAGTGGAGAAACCATGATGCTCTCGCCATCCTTACGCTCAGCGATGTGCTGATACAGTTCCTCTGTGATGAACGGCATGAATGGATGAATCATCTTCATCAGCTGTTCGAAGAAGCCTAGCGTAGCCTTGAAGGTGGCAGCATCAATCGGAGCCTGATAAGCAGGCTTGATCATTTCGAGATACCAGCCAGAGAACTCATCGGTGAAGAGTTTGAAGACAGCCATCAACGCCTCGTTCAGACGATACTTCGCATAGAGACCGTTGATATCCACGAGTGCCTTCTTGATGGTTGCCTCCATCCATGCGATGGTCTTCTTGTTCTCCTCAGGTTGAGCAAGGTCTTCCTTCACTTCCCAACCCTGCACCAGACGGAAAGCATTCCAAATCTTATTGCAGAAGGCAGCACCCTGCTGGCACAGCTGCTCGTCGAAGAGGATGTCGTTACCTGCTGGAGCAGAAAGGAGCATACCCATACGCACACCATCCGCACCATACTTGTCGATGAGGCCGAGTGGATCAGGCGAGTTACCCAATGACTTCGACATCTTGCGACCCAGCTTGTCACGCACCACACCTGTGAAGTACACATTGCGGAAAGGCACGTCCTTCTGGTATTCCTCACCTGCCATAATCATGCGAGCCACCCAGAAGAAGATGATGTCTGGAGCGGTCACGAGGTCGCAAGTGGGATAATAGTAGTTGATTTCTTCGTTGCCAGGATTGTTGATGCCGTCGAAGAGTGAGATAGGCCAGAGCCATGAAGAGAACCAAGTGTCGAGTGCATCCTCATCATGACGAAGTTGGTCGATGGTGATGTTCTCATAGCCAGGAATCTTCTTAGCCTCTTCCAATGCCTCTTCTGGCGTCAATGCCACCACATACTTCTCCTCCTCTTCCTCTGCTGTAGGCAGGAAATAAGCAGGAATGCGGTGTCCCCACCAAAGCTGGCGGCTGATGCACCAGTCCTGAATGTTCTCCATCCAGTTGCGGTAGGTGTTCACATATTTGGTTGGGTAGAACTTGATCTTTCCTTCGAGCACTGGAGGCAGGGCGATGTCAGCAAAATGCTTCATCGAGAGGAACCACTGCTTGCAGAGACGAGGCTCCACAGCGGTGTCTTGGTTACGCTCAGAGTAACCCACCTTGTTGTCATAATCCTCCACCTTCTCCATCAAGCCAGCTTCCTTCAGGTCGATGGCAATCTGCTTGCGCACCTCCATTCTGTCCATACCCACATACAAGCCAGCCTCCTCAGAGAGCGTGCCGTCAGGGTTGAAGATGTCGATGGTCTCCAGGTTATGCGCCTTACCCAATGCATAGTCGTTCACGTCGTGAGCAGGTGTCACCTTCAGACAGCCTGTACCAAACTCAATGTCCACATAGCGGTCTTCAATCACAGGAATGACACGATTCACCAGCGGCACAATCACCTTGTGACCTCTCAGCCACTGGTTCTTCGGGTCTTTCGGATTGATACACATAGCCGTGTCACCCATGATGGTCTCAGGACGCGTGGTGGCAACCACAGCATAATAGCCTTTGGCGTCCTTATGAATGATGTTGCCCTCCTGTTCCAATGTCTCGATAGACACCTTGCTGCCCACCGAAGTGAGGTTCTCAGGGTCAGCAACATAATATTTCAGATGATACAGATGGCTCTTCTCATCACGATAGATCACCTCCTCCGTCGAGAGCACCGTCTGTGCCTTAGGGTCCCAGTTCACCATGCGGAGACCACGATAAATCAGTCCCTTCTTGTAGAGGTCCACAAACACCTTCAGCACACTCTCGCTACGCTTCTCATCCATCGTGAAAGCCGTTCTGTCCCAGTCGCACGAAGCACCCAGATGACGCAGCTGCTTCAGGATGATGCCGCCGTGCTCGTCCGTCCAAGCCCATGCATGCTTGAGGAACTCCTCACGCGTGAGGTCACGCTTCTTGATGCCCTGTTCAGCGAGGCGGTTCACCACCTTCGCCTCTGTGGCAATCGAAGCATGGTCCGTGCCAGGCACCCAACAAGCATTCTTGCCGTCGATGCGAGCCTTACGGATCAGGATGTCCTGAATCGTGTTGTTGAGCATGTGACCCATGTGGAGCACACCCGTCACGTTTGGTGGCGGAATCACAATCGTGTAGGGTTCACGCCCATCGGGTTTACTGGCAAAAAGTTTGTGGTCAAGCCAGTATTGATACCACTTTCCCTCCACCTCGGAGGGGTTATAATTTTTCGCTAATTCCATTGGTTATAAAAATTTTGCCTGCAAAGTTACGCACAATTCTCCAAACAGCCAAACAATGGACATAAAAAAAGGAGAAGTCTCCATTTCGGAGCCTCCCCTTTTTCGTTCAGCGTTCATCGGTTATCGACACCCCACATAGCTCTTTAACCTTTAATTTTCAACTTTCAATTTTCA
>JAGCDQ010000063.1 GCA_017651245.1 Bacteroidaceae bacterium
ATATATTATAAACCTTATTATAGGTGTTTTTTGTGTTCTGCAACCACCTTAATGGGACGATGGGACGATGGGACAAAGGGACGAAATTTTTGCCTTGTTGAAAATCGCGTGAATTGATGTTGAAAATAACCCCAAATCAATCATGGAAATTTGGCACCGTCATAAAAAAGCCGTAACTTTGTATTGTCATAAGGAGGTAAAATTTGCGCCTTAACTGGAGAAAAATATTTTCCTAACTAGCCCGCAAAATTTTCCTAACCAGCGGCAAAAAAGAGTAGAATTGAGACACGTGGGGGTTGAGTGATGTTATATATTGTTAATATTGAGAATAATATAAGAAATAAATGTATCTTTGTAGCGGAATTTTAATTGATAAAGGGATATGAGGAAAAAAAGAATGTTGTTTACAGGTCTGGTGGCTGTCATGACATTGTGTATGCAGGCACAGCAGACGGCAGTGAAAGCGGTGGCTGATGGTCACTACTATGGCGCAAGACAGCAGTTTGAGCGTTTCTTGGACGAGACGGATGAAAGCGTGAAGGGCCGGGAAGATGCGGAAGCCCTCTCGTTGGTGTGCGATTACGTGTTGGGCAATCCTGGCACGGCAGACCGAATGGGCGATTGGACAAAGAAACATCCGCTGTCGCAGTATGCAGATGTCTTGCGTATCTTCCGTAGAAACTTGTTGGTGAAGGGACTCCACTTCGATGAGGCGTTGGCATCATTCTTTGAGGATGAGGCGAACGGCACAGAGACTCCCACCGTCTTGCCCTACCCCTTGACGGGCTTGACAGAAGAGGTGTTCAGCTACAACAATGTGCTGTATCGTCTGGCTGGTGAGAAATTGTACGATGAAGGAAAGTATGATCGCGCCTTGGGCTATCTGGAAGCCGGAGAGAAGACACGCACCTCGCAGTATAAGCAAGGTATGTGCTACTATCGCAACGGCCAGTTCGACAAGGCTGGTGCCACGCTGAAAGAAGCGGCTGGCGCTGATCAAGACGAGATGGCACAGAACGCATGGTTACACGTAGGTATCGCCGCCCTGCAAACCGGCAACAAAGCCGAGGCACAGACGGCTTTCCTTACCGCTGCAAACATGACCGCCAAGTCTTCCCTCCGCGAACAGGCACTTTACAATTATGCCTTGACCCTGCACGAGCAGAACGCTGCCAACACGGTGACGGTGATGGAGCAGTTCCTCCATGATTATCCCACCTCTCAATACGCCACCCCTATTTCGCAATGCCTGACAGAGGTGTATATGAGCAAGAAGAACTATTCGAAGGCTCTCGATGCCATCAACAAGGTGCAGACACCCGATGCCACCACATTGGCTGACAAGCAGAAGGTGCTCTACAACCTGGCTTTCCGAGACTTGAGTCAAAACAAGGTACAAGAGGCGCTCACCTATGCCTCCCAAGCTGTTGCAATGGGCAAGGCAGATGCAGAGGCTTACGCGGAATCCTACTATGTGAAGGGTGATTGCAACTACCGTCTGGGCAATTATGCGCAGGCAGCCAGCGACTTGCAAACAGCCATTACATTAGGTCAGCAGACACCCAGCGGCAAGTTGAAGAACAGCGGCTATGCCCTGTATAGTTTAGGCTATGCGCAGTTCAAGCAACAGAAATACAATGCCGCCATCACAGAATTCAAAAAGATTACGGAACTCACCACAGCGACGAATCAGGTGAAGGCAGATGCCTATAACCGAATTGGTGACTGCTATCTGAACATGCGCAACTATGACGAGGCAAATGCCAACTATGTCAGCGCCAAGGCAACCGACCACACGATGGGCGACTACTCGATGCTGCAACAGGCATATATCGAGGGGTTGCGTGGCAACTACGACAAGAAGGTGGACATCATCAACCAGATGAATGCCGAATACCCTGCTTCTTCGCAAGCTGCCAAGGCACTGTATGAGCAAGGACGTGCTTTCGTGCTCTCAGGCAAGGAAGATGAGGCGGCTGCCGTGTTCAGTTCCATCTCCGTCCGTTATCCTGGAAGCGAATACGCCAAGAAGGCTGGTGAGGAACTGGCAAACATGGCTGCCAACATCGCCATTCAGGATTCCATCGCTACTGCACAAGATTCCATCGCCACCGAAGCCGCCAAAGCACCTGTAGTGGCTGCACAAAGGCTTTATAATGCTGGTCAGTATCAGCAGGCAGAGCAGCAGTTGAACAAGGCGATTGACGATGGGATAGGCAAGCCCTATTGGTTAGCCCGCGCTTTTATCCTCTTGAGTGACATCTACAAGGCAGAAGGTCGCGAAGTGGAGGCAAAGCAGACGCTGGAGTCGCTGAAAGCGAACTACAAAGAGAACGATGATATTAAATCAATGATTGACCAACGCTTGCAATGATTATGAAACACGCAATAACAATATTAGCCATGTTGGCAGCAATGCCTGCAATGGCACAGTTGGACAACACTGTGGAAGTGACCAACGAAGCAAAACCTGTGGTGACGGACGTGAAGAAGATGCCCGTGAAGACCAAGCCTGCTGAGACCAAGGTGACACACTACACGATGCAGTATGCCGTGGAAGGTCAGGGGCTCAACAATTATGCCCCAGAACCTCTGGGCGACTATGAGAGTGAGGCTGTGTGGAAGGGCAACAAGAAGGGTTATCTGCACTTGAGTGGTGGTGTGCTTGGGAAACTGGATGGGCAAGCAGCTTATCAGTTTGACCTGACGGAGAATGATGCGTTGGGTGTGGATCTGACGTTTCAGGGCTTCAACGGCAAGGCAAGGAATAATAATTATTTCGATGTGAAAGACTGGAAAAGCCGCGATTACAAAAATCGTACCGCCTTGAAGTACAACCACCGTTTCGACAATGGAGTGGACTTCTTTGTGAAGGGCGGTTTTGAGAATCATCTGTTCAATTATATGGGCAATGGTCGTGTGACAGACAAACAGCATGATGTGCTAGGCAATGCGTTGGTGGGATTCACACCTTATCAGGTGGACAACTTCAACATTGAGGCAACAGCAGGGGTGAAGTTTTTCAGCCAGAATTACCTAACCACCCTGCAGAAGAAACTAGGTGAGACTTTTGTCCATGCAGACGTGAAGGGTGCCTACAAGTTCTCCGACGAGCATGCTGTAGGGCTGGGCATCGGCTTTGTGAACTCTTCGTACGGGAACAAGGATTTGAAGGGCATCACACGACTGCGCTTCACACCTCATTATCTCTATCACAATGAGCAGATGGAGGTGAAATTGGGTGCCTTTGTCAGCACGAAGGGGCATGTGGCACCTGACGCTTCGCTCACCTATCACCTCAATCCCAAGAGCGATGTCTATGTAAAAGTGCGTGGCTATGAAGAGGACAACGACTTCCGTCACCTCTCTGCCATTCATCCTTATTTCGTGCTGAACACGGGAGGTGAGAAACTGAAGATGGAGGAAGCGTTCCATCAGGTGGATGCAGCTGTGGGCTATCGCTTCAAGGGCTACAATGGTTTCAGCGGCGACATCAGTGGAGGTTTCGACACCTCAAAAAACCATGCAGACATGTATCAGATGTCCAACACGGTGAATGGGCTGTACTATCCAATGATGAGCTTCTCGAAAAACAAGTGCTTCTATTTGAACGCCGATTTCACCTACCACTATGCAGATATCGTCAAGGTGGAGGCACGCAATCGACTGAACATTGAAAGCAACAAGGAAGATGGTGCCAAGTGGATAGAAGGTTCGTACATCACCCCTGCCTTCACGATGGATTGGAAGGCTGACTTCAAACTCATCAAGGACTTGTATGTGGGAGTGGATTGGCAGTTGGATTGCTACAGCATCCCTGAAAGTGTGACTCCAGGTCCTGCATATAAGCGTCCCAACACGGTGAATCTGGGTACGAGCATCCGATACACTTTACCGATTGATTTGCCACTGACAGTGTTTGTAAAGGGCGACAATCTGATGAACCAAAACTATGACCGTTACTTTGGTTATCGCAACATTGGAGCGAATTTCTTAGGCGGTTTTGCCCTCAGTTTTTGATTTTTGGACGAAAAATTTGGTAGAATAGAAGAAAATCCGTAACTTTGCAGCGGAAAAAGATTGGAAGGGTTCCGACATCATTGGGTGTCGGGATTCTTTTCTTTTACATCCGAAAAGGCAAACTTTTAATAACGAAGAAAACCAAAACAGAAAAATATCATTATGGCTTATATGTCACAAGAGGGCTACGACAAGCTTCGTGCCCAGATCAAAGAATTGGAAGAGGTGGATCGCCCAGAGGTGATTCGCCAGATTGCCGAGGCGCGCGAAAAAGGCGACCTCTCAGAGAATGCTGAGTATGATGCCGCTAAGGAGGCACAGGGAAAGTTGGAAACAAAGATTGCAGAACTGAAGGCAATTCTTGCTGATACGAAGATTCTTGACCCTTCGAAATTGACGAAGAAGGATGAGGTGCAGATTCTTTCGAAAGTGGAACTGAAGAACGTGGATAACGGCATGAAACTCACCTACACCATCGTGAGCGAAGGTGAAGCAAATCTCCGCGAGAACAAGATTTCCATCAAGACACCTATTGCACAGGGTCTTCTGGGCAAGAAAGTGGGTGATGTGGCAGAGGTGACTGTGCCACGTGGCGTGATGAAGTTCGAAATTATGAGCATCAACTTTGGATAATCATGGGTATTTTTGCTAAGATTGCAGCAGGAGAGATTCCCTCCTACAAATGTGCTGAGAACGAGGAGTTCTATGCATTCCTCGACATCAATCCGCTCGTGAAGGGCCACACGCTGGTCATCCCACGTCGTGAGGTGGATTACATCTTCGATATGGAAGACGATGAGTTGGCTCGTTTTGAGGTGTTCGCCAAGAAAGTGGCTGTTGCTATCAAGGCAGCATTCCCTTGTGTGAAAGTGGGTCAGGCAGTGCTGGGACTTGAAGTGCCCCACGCTCACATTCACCTCATCCCTATGCAGAGCGAGAAGGACATGAACTTTGCCAATCCAAAGCTCAGCCTTTCCGCTGAAGAGATGCAGGAGATTGCCAGCAAGATTTATCAGGAGTTCTCCAAGTAACGATCATTGTACATTGACAAATTGTAGATAGAATCGTGCTGACGCAACAAGAATGTGACCTTCTTCACTCTCGTATGCAGGGAACCATCATCGAGACTTTGGGTATTCGTTTTATCCCTACCGATGATGAATATGCTGTGGCAGAAATGCCTATTTCGCCCCAGACACGTCAGTATTTAGGTGTGCTGCATGGAGGTGCGTCACTAACATTGGCAGAAACCATTGCGGGTGTAGGTTCACTTCATCTGACCAACTACGATGAAACGTATGCCGTGTGTGGCACAGAAGTGAATGCCAGTCATGTGGCAATGTCGGCAACCGAAGGGAAAGTATTTGGCAAAGCCCGTCTGATTTATGCAGGCAAGAGTACGCACGTGTGGAATGTGGATATTGTGGGAGAGGATGGTACGATGATTTCTGCGGAACGCGTGACGAACCGCATCATCCGACGAAAGTAGAAGCAACATTAAAATAACTTTGATATTCATGCATAAAAAAGACCTGACAAGAAAATTTGTCAGGTCTTTTTCGTGCCTCAGCACGAAGTTGGTTTTTTTTGAGAGAATTGGAACCTTGTCCAACCTTTTTGGCTCCTGAGAGCCTGTTTGCTTCAAGAGGCTTGCTCTTTCAGCGGAAGGTGGCGGGCTTCACAGCTTCACCTTCAATAGGTTTTGGTTTAGTTAAGCATTAATTGTTATTATAAGTAAAAGCAAAAGTTCGAGTTGACGAGAGAACTTATCTCATTGAATCTCATCCTTCGTGGCGATGGTGATGATGGAGTCGTTGGAAGCTTTGGTTTCTGCCTGACTCACATCCTTCACGCGGATGGCTTGCTGTACATCACTTGTCTTGATGTAAGGGTCAATTGCCACTGCATTGTTTTTCTCTTCGGCAGCCTGTTCTCCGATGGCATGCTCTGCAGCGCGTCCGATGGTGAGCGCCATTGCCACTACTGCTGCAGCCTTGAAGAATGGGGCGAAGCGATGAGAGGTCATCTTGATGATGCGTCCCTTTGAAGTCTCCTCCTTGGGTGCGGCATCTTCAATCTGTGCCATGATTCGCTGATCAAAGTCATCACCCAACACCTCTTCTTTGGCAGTTGCCTCGTATTGGAAGAGAGCGGCATATTGTGCCAAATGGGCAGGTACATCCTCTTGCGAGAAGAACGAACGGAGAATTTGCTCCTCCTGCAACGTAGTACGGCAGTCAAAGTAGCTATCCAACAGTTGTTCTATGTACTTGTAATCCATTTCTTGAGTGATTTTTTTGTTACTCTCTAATCATACGACGGATGACTGAAAGAAAAGTTACAGAAAAAGTGATTTTTTTTGCAAAATTTTTTCTTTCAATTCGTTTCTGGCACGGAAGAGCGTTACTTTTACATCTGATTCTGAAATGCTTAACGTGTCCGCAATCTCTTTATAACTTTTTCCTTCGATATCTCTTAATTGTAAGATGGTGCGCTGTTTTTCAGGCAAGGCATTGATGATGTTGGCGATGAATCCACGGGTTTCCTCCCTCATTATTTGGCTGTCGGAACCACTTCTTCCCTCATCGGGCAGATCGTGCACCTCGTCATCAAACGAGATGTTTTGGTTTTCCAACTTCTCCTTGCGGTCAATGGACAAGTTTCGAGCCATCGTCAAGGCAAAAGCCTCTAAGTTCTCCACCTTCTCCAGTTCGTCCCGCCGTTCCCAAAGTTTGACGAGGGTGTCCTGCACGATATCCTCCGCCTCCTCCCTATTCAGGACGATGCGTAATGCTGTTCTGAAGATAATGTTCTTCAGCGGTAGGATGTCGTGCTTGAAATCCATCATTCTGAAACCTTAACCTTAACGATAACATTAACTAATCATCGTGCCGTGCTCCCCATCAATGGCGTCAGCTTTGGTGATAATCACCCTTTTCACACCAGCCTTGACGGCTTCGAGCGCATTCTCAATCTTGGGGATCATACCTCCGCTCACGGTGCCATCAGCTTTCAACTGTTCAAAGCTCGTAGCATTGATATGGGGGATGACCGATGCTTCATCCTCTGGGTCAGTCAGCACACCAGCATGTTCAAAGCTGTAGATGAGGGTCACGTCGAAATAGGGAGCCAGTGCCTTGGCTGTCTCACCTGCGATGGTGTCTGCATTGGTGTTGAGAAGATTGCCCTGCTTGTCATGAGTCAATGGAGCCACCACAGGCACAACACCCTCACTAATCAGTGTGGCAAGCATACGACCGTCGCATTGGTCCACATCGCCCACGAAGCCGAAATCCACCATCTGCTCTGAACCGTCCTCCATCTTCACCTTCTTCAAAGGGCGTTTATGTGACTGCATCACGTTCATGTCAGCACCCGTCAATCCCAAAGCATTGATGCCACAAGCTTGCAAACGCGCCACGATGTTCTTGTTCACCAAGCCAGCGTACACCATCGTCACCACTTTCAGCATCTCAGCATCCGTCACACGACGACCACCAATCATCGTGCTTTCGATACCTAACTGCGCCGCTACCTTTGTGGCAGATCTGCCACCACCATGCACCAACACCTTCGCACCCTCGATGGCACTGAAATCCTTGAGCAACTGCTGGAGGCTCTCCTCATCCTCCACAATCTTGCCACCCACTTTCACTACTGTCACTCTTTCCATTGTTCTGTCCTTTACACTTCAAAATCCAAACAGCTTCTCTGCACTGTATAAGGGCGCACCTTTCCGTTTGCCACAGCCACATGCTCAGGGTGCTGTGCATAACCCTTCAAAGCTTCCTCCGATTCGAGGGTGCTGTCAAGCATTACATCTGCATTCGACGAAGCCAAACGCCCATCAATTTGCACCTTCACGTCAAGGAGTCCTGGCACCTTGCCCACCAATCCTTCAAGACCCTCCTTGATACCTTTTTTCACTTCTTTTTTCTCATCTTCCGAGAGTTCTGGATTCAATGTCCAGAGAATAATGTGCTTTACCATTGTTCGATACTTTATAGAGTTTTTATATTGTTCTTGGTGTGCAAAGGTAGAAAAAAATATTGAAAGAAGTATAAAAGTATAAGAAAAACGTCGTATCTTTGCACCCAGAGTCATCATACATGATGTCTTCAAAAGTTCAAAGAGATGAGATACGGAGTGATAGGAACAGGTGCCATTGGTGGCTACTATGGAGCGAAACTGGCACAGACGGGGAAGGATGTGCATTTTCTTTTCCATCGTGATTATGAATATGTGAAGGAGCATGGATTGCAGGTGGATTCATGCGATGGGAGTTTTCATCTGGACAGTGTGAATGCCTATCAAAGTACACCCGATATGCCACAATGTGATGTGGTGCTCGTGGGATTGAAGTCGGTGAACAACCATCTTCTGCCAGAGCTATTGCCACCTTTGCTGAAAGAGGACACGTTGGTGGTACTGATTCAGAATGGCATTGGCATTGAGGAGGATGTACAGAAAATGTTCCCGACAGTACAATTGGCTGCAGGATTGGCATTCATCTGTAGTGCGAAGACAGAACCTGGCAAGGTAAATCATCAGTGTTACGGCTATATCAACATCGGTAACTATTCGTGCAAGCAGCAAGAGAAGATTGATGAAGTGGTGGATGACTTCCGAAAAACAGGTGTGGATGCCAACGAGGTGGAGTATTTGGAGGCTCGATGGAAGAAGGCTGTATGGAACATGCCGTTCAACGGCATGACGGTGGCATTGAACACACAGACAGACATTCTCTTGCAGAACCCAAGCACCTTGCAACTCATCAAAGACCAGATGATGGAGGTGATTGAGGCAGCACAGGCGTGTGGGGTGAAAAACATTGATGAGACCTTTGCTGAAAAGATGATTTACAACACGATCCACATGACGCCATACTCGCCCAGCATGAAACTGGATTTCGAGTTCAAACGTCCAATGGAAACGTATTACCTTTATACACGCCCTATTGAGGAGGCGAAGAAGGCGGGGTATCAAATGAGGAAACTGGAGATGTTGGAACAGGAATTGAGGTTCTTGGAAGAAACGCGCAAATGAAGACAACCCTCATATTCGACTTGGACGGCACCCTGATGAATACGCTGGATGACCTGCATGACAGCATTTCATACGCCCTGCGTGAGGCCCGTTTGCAACCCAATGCCAAGCAGGACACACGTCGCTATTTGGGCAATGGCATCAGGAATCTGGTGAACAGGAGTGTGGAACAAACTTGTCCAACAGCTGACGAAGCGCTGAAGGACCGCGTATTTGACACCTTTCGTTCCTACTATGTGGCGCATTCGATGGACAAGACGGCACCCTACAAAGGAGTGGAGGAAATGTTGAAAGAATGCAAGAAAAGAGGTTTTCTCACTGCCATCGTGAGCAACAAACTTGATCCTGCCGTAAAAGATTTGCACAAGGTGTTCTTTGCAGATGTTGTGGATGTAGCGATAGGAGAAACAAAGGCTGTGAGGCGAAAACCGGCACCCGATATGGTGGATGAGGCCATCCGTCAACTCTCGTTGTTGCAGGGAACCCCTATTAAAAAAGAGGAGTGCATCTATATTGGTGACAGTGAAGTGGATTTGCAGACAGCCAGAAACTCAGAATTGCCGTGCATCTCCGTTAGTTGGGGATTTAGGGAAAGGAACTTTCTCGTGGAGCAAGGAGCGAAGGTAATCATTGACCGACCAGAACAACTATTTGAATATCTATAATTTTTTATTAACCCTCTAAAACAGCAAGACAATGAGAAAATTGACAACCGTCCTGACCATCGCCCTCATGGCAGTCAGCATGACTCTTTGTGCTCAGAACGCAAAGAAGGGAAAAGTACTTGTGGCTTATTTCTCGGCTTCAGGCAACACAGAAGCAGCAGCCAAGAAAATTCAGGAAGCAGCTGGAGCTGACCTCTACAAGATTGAACCAGAGAAACCTTACACGAAGGAAGACCTTGATTTCCGCAACCGTCAGGCACGTTCAGTCGTAGAGATGGGTAACCCCGCTTTCCGTGAGAAGTTGGGAGGCAAGCCTGTTGACATCAAGAAGTATGATGTCATCTACCTCGGTTTCCCCATCTGGGCAAATCGTGCCCCCAGCATCATTCTCTCTTTCTTGGAGTCACAGGATTTCAAGGGCAAGACCATTATTCCTTTTGCCACTTCAGGCAGCAGCCCTATTGACAACTCGGTCAACCAACTCAAAGCCGCTTATCCTAACCTTACTTTTAAGGAAGGCAAGCGTATGAATAATGCGACCGATGCCGATATCAAAGCTTTTGTTGGGAAATAACAAATAAAGGCTTATCGTGCCAATTCCTGACAAATACGGTCTTGGTAGGCACGAGCATCCTTGGAGGATAGCGTACCATTGATAAGGATGGAAAAAGCAAGTTGGTGACCATTGGAGGCAGTCACGTAACCCGTAAGGGCAATGACGCCTTCAAGGGTCCCAGTTTTTGCATGTACATTGCGATAGGCAGGACCTGACTGCATACGTTCATCAAGGGTTCCATCCACGCCTGCGATGGGGAGGGAACCATAGAAGACAGGTAAGATAGACGCATTGCGGTAGGCATAGCGGAGCATCGCCACCTGAGCCTCTGGTGTGCAGTAATTGTAGAGTGACACACCACTACCGTCTGCCACCTCGATGTGGTTGTCGAGGCTGACTCCTGCACGGCGCAAGAGAGTTTCCACTTGTTTGGCTCCATCTTTCCAAGAAGCACGCTTGCCTGCAGCTGCATTGGCAATTTTGAAGAAGACAGCCTCCGCATGGAGGTTGTCTGAGTTTTTGAGCATGCGTTGCATCACTTCCTCAATGGTGCGAGCCTTCGTGTGGAAGTTGTTCCCTCCACCAGGATAGTCTTTTGTTCCGTAGGGTACCACTTGTGCGCTGACGCCTGTAATGCTGAGGTTCTTGAGTTCCTGACCGAGGGCATAGGCGAAGTGGGCGGCAGGGTGGAAGGAGGCATCTTTGGAATAAGAACCGAAGTTGGGATAGACACGTCCACGCTCCACCATCAAGGCACAGAGGTAAGGCTCGTACTTGGAAGGCACATCGTCCCAGCACCAGCCGTTGCCATAGAGGTCAGCGTGTTTCATGCTAGCATCACCATAAATCTTTCCACTGATTCGCTTGACACCAAGGTCACGGATGGCACGAGCCAGTTCCTTGAGGTCGGCGTGGGAGTACATGGGGTCGAAATCGCCCACTACATAGATGTCTCCCTGCAAAGTGCCGTCGGCAGCGATGGTGCCTGTGTAATACGAACGAGTCTTGAACTCATGCTTGGCACCCAGTACGCTAAGAGCGGTAATGGCTGTGAGCACCTTCTGGGTGGAAGCTGGACGCAGTACCTTGTGGGCATTGTAGCCCCAGACGGGTACGTCGTCAGTGAGGTCGAACACGCTGATTCCCACATTGTAGGGGGCACGATTGGCTTCATTGGCAAAAGCATCGAGGCGTGTACGGATTTGTTCTCCCCAGGGTAGAGTGGGCGTCACCATACCCTGATTGTCAGGTGTTGCCGTAAAGGTGGAGTCAGGGGTAGCTGGTGGTGCGAAATTGCTGATGGGCATCACGGGCACAGGCAGCGGGTCTTGCGCCAGCAACGAAATCAACAGCGAGAAATGAATTGCTAATAGTGAAAATATTCTCTTCATATTACTTTTCTTCTTGATTTTGGATGACATCTTCCATCGGGCTGGTCATACCAACCTCGATGAGGTTTCCGCTCTGGAAGATCTGGCGTGCCATCTCCTGGATGTCGGCAGCAGTGATGCTGTTGACTGTATCTACATAGATGGCATCATGGTCTTCACCATAGAGGACGTAGTTCGTCATCTGTCCCATCCAGTAGCCATTCTGCTTCAGAGACTCCTCATGGCTACGGAGCATATACTCCTTCACCTTCTGCACGTCTTCTTCCTTAGGTCCCTTGGTCACCATATCCTCCACGCCTTGATAAACGATGGCGGTCATTTTCTCACGCTTGTCTGGCGCTGTTGGCAACTGAATTTGCACGGTTGCCTGCTTTTGTGGATAACGACTCAGACCTGCACTCACAGGCACGCCGTATGCACCACCTTCATCCTCACGAACTGATTCTGTGTACATCATGTCCATCACTTGGTCGAGCATGCTGCAGGTGAGGGCATTCTTGAGGTTGTACTTCATTGGTGTGTGATAAACGAAAAGCACGATGGCACTTGGGGTCTCTTGATGCTTCTCGAAGACATTCTTGTGGATGCCGTCCACCATCTTGAAGTCAATGGTGTCGCACTTCTCAGAACCTTTCTTCGTCGGCAGGGCACCCAGATATTTTGCCAAAAGTGGGGCAATAGTGTCGGCATCGCAGTCGCCCACGATGAAGAACTCGAAGTCATCGCCATCAGCGAAACGTTCCTTATAGATCTCGATGATGCGGTCGTAGTTGATGCGGTCGAGGTCTTCGGGCTTGGTGCGAAGGGCACGTCTATGGTTGTTGTAAACAACCTTGGCAATGGTGTCTTGCAGGGCTGTGGTAGGCTGAAGCTCAGCATTCTTCATAGCAGCCTTGCTGCGTTGGATGTTGGAGTTGTAAGCCTCAATGTCCTTACGTGGAGCTGTGAAATGGAGGTAGGTGAGTTGCAACATGGTCTCGAAGTCCTTCTTCACACATCCACCAGAGACACCTTCGCTGTCCGTACCCACATAAGTGTTGGCAGAAGCCTGCTTGCCAGCCATCTTCTTGTTGAGTTCTGTGGTGCTGAAATTGCCCCAGCCACCAACGCTCACCCAATCGACATTGTCGGTCTGGTCGTATTCATCTTCGCTATACAAAGAAGTTCCACCCCAACTGTGTCCGCTCATGCTGATTTGGTTGGGTGAGAAGTTGGTCTTCTTCACGTGCACCTTGATTCCGTTGCTGAGGGTGATGAGCTTGGCGTCATATTTGTCGTCCTCAATCTTCTTCACTTTGCCAGGCTTTGGCATCTTGGCAATGAGTGGTTCATCGTTCGCTTCTTCTTTCAGTGGTTCGATGTTTTCTGCTTCCACCTCTGCCATCCATTTGAAGAGGTCTTCTTGGGTGGGCAGGATGTTGTCTTCCTTGTCGGCTGCAAACATTGCCACGACGAAGTTGCCGTCTGGCTTCTGCTGTGCGAACTGGTTGACCATATCCACTGTGGTGGCAGGAATCAGTTGGTTCATGGTGTTGTACTCCCACTCGATGCCTGTCATTGGCTCGTTGTCGAGGAAGTGACGCACACACTCGTTCACGTAGTTGCTACTCTGCACCCTGTCGCGATGGAGGTAGGAACTCTCGAGGGAGGAGAGAATTCTGGACTTGTATCGCTCGTATTCAGCAGCGGTGTAGCCATATTTCTTCACACGGAGAATCTCACGATAGAGCGCCTTGACACCTTCCTCATACTTGTTGTCCTCGCAGGTGACGCTGGCGCTGTAAGCCTCCTTGGTCTTGGATACGAAGAACTCGCCATAACCGAAGCTGGCGCCCAAGAAGGGTGCGTTCTCCTTTTGGAGGATATCGCGGATGCGCTCACTGAACATGCTTGACATCGCGTTGGCGGTGATGCTGAAGATGAAATAAGGGATGCTGTTCTTCATCTCACGTGGATAGGCTTCAGTCTTCCACATGAAATTGATGGAGTTGTTGCGCTGTTCCTTGTCCTTGTTGATGGAGACGATAGGCTCAGCATTGTCGGGCACGGGATAATATTCAAACTTGGCAGCATCGGGAGCGGCTGGTTGGATGTCGGAGAAGACCGTCTTAATCTTCTGTTCCATCTCGTCCACATTGATGTCGCCTACAATCACGATGGCTTGCAGGTCGGGACGATACCACTTGCGATAGTAACTGCGCAGGTCATCGTGAGGAAAGTTCATTACGATGTCCATCGTACCGATAGGCAGACGGTTGCCATACTTGCTGTTAGGATACATGACAGGGAGTGCCTTCTCATACATTCGCATCATGGCAGAACTTCTCGAACGCCATTCCTCGTTGATCACACCACGCTCCTTGTCAATCTCACTGCCTTCGAGCAGGAGGTCGTGGCTCCAGTCGTGGAGAATGAGCAGACAAGAGTCGAGTGCTCCTGCTGTCTCCACATTCACATTATCTATATTATAGACAGTTTCGTCGAAAGAGGTGTAGGCGTTCAGGTTCTCACCAAACTTCACGCCGATGCTCTCCAAATATTTCTTCAAGCGGTCACCAGGGAAATGAGTGGTGCCGTTGAAACACATATGCTCAAGGAAGTGAGCCAAACCGCGCTGGTTCTCATCTTCTTGAATCGAACCCACCTTCTGGGCGATGTAGAAGAAAGCACGTTTTTCTGGCCACTCGTTGTGACGCAGGTAATAGGTTAATCCGTTGGGCAGCACACCTTTCCGTACTGCTGAATCCATTGGCAGGCTCATGTCTTGTGCCTGCGATGAAACTAAAAGTGAAAAGCTAAGAAATAAGAGTGATAATATTTTTTTCATTGTTGATATTTAATTGTCTATTGTTGGTTATCATTTCTTCTTGTCCAATGCATGAGGAGCATAATCGACAGTGTAGTGGAGTCCTCGGCTCTCCTTGCGTTCGAGGGCTTGGCGAGTGATGAGATAGCCCACGTTGATCATGTTGCGGAGTTCGCAGATGTCACGAGTGGGCTTCACACGCTTGAAGAGGTGTTCAGTCTCTTCATAGAGCAGGTCGAGACGCTCCCAAGCACGATGCAGACGCAGGTCAGAACGCACGATGCCCACATAAGTGGACATAATCTGTCCTACTTCCCTCACGTCTTGTGCAATCAGCACCTTCTCCTCGTTCGTCATCGTTCCCTCATCGTTCCATGCAGGCACCTTCTCGTTGAACTCATACTGGTCAATCACCTCCAGCGAGTTCTTGGCTGCTGCATCTGCATACACCACTGCCTCGATGAGCGAGTTGCTTGCCAGACGGTTACCTCCGTGCAATCCTGTGCAGGAGCATTCGCCCACAGCATACAACCTTCGGATGCTTGACCTTCCATCCAAATCCACCTGAATGCCACCACACATATAGTGCGCACTTGGAGCCACAGGGATGTAGTCTTTCGTGATGTCGATGCCGATGCTGAGGCACTTCGCATAGATGTTGGGGAAGTGATGCTTGGTCTCTTCGGGGTCTTTATGGGTCACGTCCAGACATACATGGTCGAGGGCATGAATCTTCATTTCGTTGTCAATGGCACGAGCCACGATGTCACGAGGAGCAAGGCTGAGGCGTTCGTCATACTTTTGCATGAACTCCTCGCCGTTGGGCAGACGCAGGATGCCGCCATAGCCACGCATTGCCTCCGTGATGAGGTAGGCAGGATGCGTCTCTGCCGGGTTGAACAACACGGTGGGGTGGAACTGCACAAACTCCATATCCTTCACCTTTCCCTTGGCGCGATACACCATTGCGATGCCGTCGCCTGTGGCGATGTTGGGGTTGGAAGTGGTGGCATAGATGGCGCCCGTTCCACCCGTTGCCATGAGTGTCACTTTCGATAGGTAAGTGTCAATCTTACCTGTCTTGGGATTCAGCACATAGGCACCAAAACACTCGATGTCGGGGGTGCGACGAGTCACACGAATACCGAGGTGGTGCTGGGTGATGATTTCCACAGCAAAATGATGCTCCAGCACGTCGATGTCAGGGTGGTTCCTCACAGCCTCCATCAATCCTCGCTGAATCTCAGCACCAGTATCGTCGGCATGGTGCAGGATGCGGAATTCAGAGTGTCCGCCTTCGCGATGCAGGTCGAAAGAGCCATCGTCCTGCTTGTCGAAGTTCACGCCCCAGCGCACCAAATCCTTGATGCCTGCAGGACCGCCAGTCACCACTTGTCGCACAGCCTCTGGGTCGCTGATCCAGTCGCCTGCAATCATGGTGTCTTCTATATGCTTTTCGAAGTTGTCGACGAGCAGGTTCGTCACTGAGGCAATGCCGCCTTGTGCCTTTGCCGTGTTAGCCTCTTCCAGAGTGGTCTTGCAGAGAATGGCAATCTTACCTTTCTTTGCTTCAGCCACCTTGAGTGCATAACTCATACCAGCCACACCAGAGCCGATGATGAGGAAATCGTATTTTTTAGTCATAGTATCGTAGTTTTTGACTTTTCGTTGCAAAGATAGCGAATTTCAATGAAAAGTTTTTATTTTTCCCTCAGAAAGTTGTACTTTTGTGGCATGAAAGCCCCAAACAACAGAACTTTGCATGTGAATGATGAGGAAAGGGATGCCCTCTTGCCGATGATAGACGGGAAATCCCTCATTCATGGAGACACCCTCTCCGTGCTGGACACTTTGCCCGATGGCTTTGCCAACCTCATCATCGTGGACCCTCCCTACAACCTGAAGAAAGACTTTGGGGAGGCAAAGTTTGTGGAGAAATCTTCGGAGGAATATGAGGATTATCTGCGCAGTTGGTTTGAGCCGCTTTGCGATAAACTCGCACCTAACGGTTCTCTCTATATGTGTGGCGATTGGCGTTGTTCCTCTTCGATGCAACGAGTCATCGAGGAACGGCTCACCATCCTCAATCGCATCACTTGGCAAAGAGAGAAAGGGCGTGGAGCTTTGCAAAACTGGAAAAATTCGATGGAGGACATCTGGTTTGCCGTCAAGAATCCCAAGGACTATTATTTCAATCTCGAAGCCGTCAAGATGCGCCGTCGTGTCTTGGCTCCCTATCGGCAAGACGGGCAACCCAAGGATTGGGAAGAGACGGAAGAGGGTCGCTATCGCACCACTTGTCCCAGCAATTTTTGGGACGACATCTCCGTGCCCTTTTGGTCGATGCCCGAAAACACTGAGCATCCCACCCAAAAGCCCGAAAAACTCATTGCCAAACTCATCCTTGCTTCCTCTCGTGAGGGCGACATCGTCTTCGATCCCTTCCTCGGAAGTGGCACCACCGCCGTGGTTGCCAAGAAGTTAGGTCGCCACTATTGTGGCATCGAACTCAACCTTGATTATTGTCTCCTTGCCGCCAAACGTCTCCTCTTTGCTAACTCCAATAAAACCATTCAGGGTTACACCGATGGTATCTTTTGGGAAAGGAACAGTGGAAAGTAATAACACTCTACATCCTAACTATGTTTTCAACGCCACAATGGGCAACATGAAGATGATGTAACGGAGAAGTTTGCCGATGAAAGACCAGAGGGCGACACCCCAGACGTTGGCACGAAGGATGCCAAGAGAGATAGAGATAGCCGTGCCGAAGATAGGAAGGAAAGAAAAGGCGGCAATCCAGGAACCTCGCTTCTCCACGTAGTCACGGGTTTTTCGAAGACGACGCTCCTTGATGCGCATCCACTTGGAAATCTGTTCTATACTGCCAATGCGACCGATGAAGTAGTTGAACATGGAGCCGAGCACATTGCCGATGGTGCCGCTGAGGATGGTGAGGACGGGATCCATACCCGTGGTGGCAAGCAAAGTTCCCATCACCACTTCAGAACTGAAGGGGACGAACGTTCCTGCCAGAAAGGATGCCATTGCCATCCCCAAGTAGCCGTATTCGATGAAAAACTGATTGAGAGAATCCAAAGCGAGTTCGAGGTTTGAGAGTTAGGGTTGAAGGGGTAGATATTGAAGTGTGATGACTGCCAAGGCAAGCACCATGAGGATGATGCAGAGGATATGGGAGAATTTGGTATGGGTGAGGGAGAAGAAATGCCCAAACAGGATGGCCGTCGGAAGAATCAGCACAGGAAACAGCGTGGAGAAGTACTGGGGTTGGACACCTATCCAGACAGCAAGGACGAGTCCATATTGTATCAACACGCTATAGATGATGCGGGTGCGAGTCTTGTCCATGTAGCGATGAAGATAGAAATCAATGCTTCCCGTCAGAAAGAGCAGGATGAAAAACGAGAAAGTGGCAAGTTCACGCACATCCAACATGGAGTAGTCGCACCACTGGAAGGACACGATTTCTTGCAGATGAGACAGAAAATCTCCCGTTGATTCTGTCATCACAGCGATGCCTCCGTAGAACCAATAAGGCAGCATGGTCGCCAAGAGTGAGGCGAGGAAACAGCGGAGGGTGAAGGAACGGAAATACCCTTGAATAATCCAATAGAGAGGCACCATCCAGAGCCATTTTGGGAACACCAGCGACGCCACCGACATCATCAGATAGGCAAGGAAAGCATACAAGGGATTGGGTGTCTGGTAGGAAGAGAAAAGGGGGAAGAAAGACAACAGCGACAAGAGCATCAGCAGCGTTCCTGGCTGAAAGAGATGACTATTGACTGCCAACCCCAACAAGAAAGCGAGCATGGTGCTCAACATTCGCGAACCCACTCTCAGCAGCACGTTGGCATTGTTCAACTCCGCCATTCCATGCACAGCAACGGAAGCAAACAAAACACTGATTCCCAACGACCAAAACCCCTGCTGGAAGAGAGGAGGCATCAGACGCCAAAGCCCATATTCTGTCGTGGAATAGGAAACTGAGGTTTGAACTGACGGGGGCAAAAACCACAGCAAGAGCACCACCCCATACACAACGGGCAATGTCACTTGGCTATCGGTAATGCTTTTCTGAAAGTTCAGTCTCACGCTTTTTTTATTAAAAAGTTGTAATTCGAGTGCAAAGATAGGCGAAATAATTGACATTGCCAATTAAATGTTGTAACTTTGCGGCGATTTTTGCAAATATCATTAATGAAGAAACTTTTCATTGAGACTTATGGCTGCCAAATGAACGTGGCGGACAGTGAGGTTATTGCGTCTGTGATGAAAATGGCAGGATATGAGACGTGTGCCTCTATTGACGAAGCCGATGCCGTGCTGATGAACACTTGCTCCGTTCGTGAAAACGCAGAGAATAAGATCTACAATCGACTCGAAACACTCTATTCGCTGAAGAAGAAACGCCCGCTGATTGTGGGTGTGGTGGGTTGTATGGCGGAACGCGTGAAGGAAGACCTCATCGAGCACCATCATGTTGACTTGGTGGCAGGTCCAGATTCCTACTTGTCACTGCCTGAACTCTTTGCAGCAGCTGAGATGGGCGAGAAAGCCATCAACGTGGAGTTGAGCACCACAGAAACCTATCGCGACGTAATTCCCGAGCGTGTTTGTGGCGGACACATCAGTGGTTTTGTCAGCATCATGCGTGGTTGCAACAACTTCTGCCACTACTGCATCGTGCCTTACACCCGCGGAAGGGAACGAAGCCGAGAGGTGAACAGCATCCTCAATGAGGTGAAAGACCTCCAAGATAAGGGGTTCAAGGAGGTGACGCTTTTAGGGCAGAACGTGAATAGCTATTCAGCAGAAGGAGTTTCTTTCCCTCAACTGCTTGCCAAGGTGGCTGAGACATTTCCCCAGATGCGCATCCGATTCACCACTTCTCATCCCAAGGACATGAGTGATGAAACGCTGGAGGTGATTGCTGCTCATCAAAATATCTGCCGACACATTCATCTACCCGTGCAGAGCGGAAGCGACCGCATCTTGAAACTGATGAACAGGAAATACACCCGTGAGTGGTATCTGGATCGTGTGGCAGCCATTCGTCGCATTCTTCCCGATTGCGGATTGACCACTGACATCTTCGTGGGTTACCATTCTGAGACGGAAGAAGACCACCAGCTGTCGCTGTCGCTGATGAAGGAGGTGGGGTACGACTCGGCATTCATGTTCAAGTATTCTGAACGTCCTGGCACCTATGCCTCCAAGCATTTGCCAGACGATGTTCCCGAAGAAACAAAGATTCGCCGTCTGAACGAGATGATCGCCTTGCAGAATGAGCTGTCTGCCGAAAGTTACAAGAAGGATGTGGGAAAGACATTCGAGATTTTGGTGGAAGGCGTGTCGAAACGCAGCAAGGAACAGCTTTTCGGACGCACGCCACAAAATAAGGTAGTGGTGTTCGACCGAGGCAATCACCACATCGGCGACATCGTGACGGTGACCATCACATCCTCCAGTTCCGCCACACTCAAAGGCATTGAAACAACTCAAGCATAGGGCGATTCTCAAAAAACAATGAAGAAATGAGTAAGAACAGAAAATCATTCCTCAGCACCCAATTCATTACGGCTGCCATCAGCACCACCTTGGTGTTGGTGTTGCTCGGCACCATCGTGCTTTTTGTCATCACGGCACAGAACCTCTCCACGTTCGTCAAGGAGAACATCAACATCAGCGTGCTCATCAGCGACGAGATGGACAGTCTTTCCATCCAGAAGATGGAGGCTTCCCTCAAACAAGCACCCTATGCCAAGCGTGTTGAGTACATCTCGAAGGAGGAAGCCCTGAAGGAGGAAATCATTGCCCAAGGCATCGACCCCACCGAATTCATCGGAATGAACCCCTACACGGCATCGTTCGAAATCAAGATCAATGCCGACCACGCCAACCCCGACAGCATCAACGCTGCCGTCAAAAGGCTGAAAGGGAATCCCGACGTGGTGGATGTCATCTATTCGAAAGACCTCATCAAGTCGGTGAACGACAACATCCGAAAGGTGAGCATCATCCTGCTCATCATCGCAGCCCTGTTCACCTACATCTCCTTTGCCCTCATCAACAACACGGTGCGACTGACCATCTTCTCCAAGCGTTTCATCATCAACACGATGAAACTGGTGGGTGCCAGCTGGGGCTTCATCCGACGTCCCTTCCTGACACAGAGTTTCACCTTAGGCATCGCCTCTGCCATCTTTGCCGACAGCTTGATCATCGGAGGACTCTACTGGCTGCACAACTTTGAGCCACAGATAGGTGCTGTCATTGACCTCAAGGCAATCGTTATCGTGACGGCAGCAGTATTCTTTTTTGGTATCATCATTACGTATCTCTGCACACTCTTCTCACTCAACAAGTATCTGAAGATGAGCAGTAACGAATTATATTATATATGAAAAATTTTGCATTCACAAAAATCAACTACATCCTGCTATTGGTGGGATTCGTCATCATCGTCATTGGTTTCATCCTCATGTCAGGTGATGCTACGACAGAAGAGGCATTCAACCCCGATATCTTCAATGATATGCGCACAAAAGTGGCTCCAATGGTGTGCCTTTTCGGCTTTTTGTTTGAGATTGTAGCTATTCTTTGGCCAGCAAAGAAAACGGAACAAACCAATAACTAATCAACGAACTGACAATGGATTGGATTGAAGCACTTATATTAGGTATCGTACAGGGACTTACGGAATATCTGCCCGTAAGTAGTAGTGGACACCTGCAAATCGGTCAGCACTTGCTGGGTGTGGAAGAAGTGGGTGGTCTCACTTTTGATATTGTTGTTCACGTGGCAACCGTATGCTCCACGCTGGTTATTCTCTGGAAAGAGGTGACATGGATCTTCAGAGGGCTTTTCAGATGGGATGGGCAACTGAATGATTCACAGAAGTATGCCTTAAGAATCCTTATATCAATGATTCCTATTGGCATCGTGGGACTCTTTTTCAAGGACTACATAGATGCCATCTTTGAGGGCAGCTTGACCATCGTGGGTATCTGCCTGTTGGTGACAGCTTTCCTGTTGACACTCACCCACTTCTACAAACCCCAAGAGAAGGAGCACATCTCCATGCTGCATGCCTTCATCATTGGTATCGCACAGGCCATTGCCGTGCTCCCAGGACTCTCACGCAGTGGTTCCACCATCGCCACAGGTCTTCTGCTGGGCAACGACCGCAAAAAACTGGCACAATTCTCATTCTTGATGGTCATTCCCCCTATCTTAGGCGAAGCTTTCATTGACTTCAAGCATATCGTGGCACCCAGTGCAGAATACATAGCAGAACATGGAGAAGCAGCACAAATTCCCCTTTTCTCGCTGGTGGTGGGTTTCATCGCAGCATTCATCAGTGGATGCTTTGCCTGCGAAATGATGATTTCTTTCGTCAAACAATGTAAACTCATTTATTTCGCCATCTACTGTGCCATCGTGGGCACCTTGGCCATTTGTCTGACATAGAAGAGCAGGAAGATAGGAAACCCTATAGCAAACGAAGTAATTTGACATGAATCCACAGAAGGGTGAAATACTCGTCTTCAACAAGCCTTATCGCTGGACTTCTTTCAATCTGGTGGCAAAGGTGAGGGGTGAACTCTCCCACCGATTGGGTGTGAAGAAACTGAAAGTGGGACATGCCGGTACACTCGATCCGCTGGCGACGGGCGTGCTCATCATCTGCACAGGAAAAAGTACCAAGCTCATTGACGAGCTACAAGCACACACGAAGGAATATGTTGCCACCATTAAACTCGGCGCCACCACCCCTTCATTCGACATGGAGACCACAGAAGATGCCACCTACCCCACTGAGCACATCACCCAAGCATTGGTGGAAGAGAAACTCAAGGCATTTGTAGGACGCATAGAACAGGTTCCCCCAACATTCTCAGCGGTGAAAGTGGATGGGAAACGTGCATTCAAGTATGCCCGAAAAGGAGAAGACATCGAACTGAAACCCAAGATTTTAGTCATTGACGAACTGGAAATCTTGCATTTCGGAGAGGTGGAAAATGAGGTGGAGAATGAAACAGTCGATGCCCGTGAACGAATCAAGTATCAGAGCGGCAACCTGACGGGAAAACATCTCTCGCTCACCATTCGGGTGGTATGCAGCAAGGGTACTTATATCCGAGCACTCGCACGCGATATCGGACAGGCACTTGGTTCTGGCGGCTACCTCACTCAGCTCATCCGCACACGCATCGGAAAATACACCCTGCAGGATTGCATGGACATCAACGAGTTTCCTCAATGGCTCGAACAACAGACACTTGAGAATAACGAATAAAAATCAATTGATATATGAAACTATCACAATTCAAATTTAGACTCCCTGACGAGAAGATAGCACTCTATCCTCGCACCTACAATCCCGAAACGAAGTACTACAATCGCGACGAAGCGAAACTCATGGTCGTACATAAGAAGACTGGCGAGATTGAACACCGCCTCTTCAAGGAAATCATTGAATATTTCGATGAAGGTGATGCCTTTGTATTCAACGACACAAAGGTTTTCCCTGCACGTCTCTATGGTAATAAGGAGAAGACAGGTGCACGCATTGAGGTGTTCCTGCTCCGTGAACTCAACGAAGACCTCCGTCTTTGGGATGTGCTAGTGGATCCTGCCCGCAAAATACGTATTGGCAACAAACTCTACTTCGGAGAGGATGAATCGTTGGTGGCTGAGGTGATTGACAACACCACCTCTCGTGGACGTACGCTCCGCTTCCTCTATGATGGTCCTCACGATGTGTTCAAGGAGACTCTCTATAACATGGGTGAAGCACCTATCCCAGACGACATTCGTTCCCACCGTCCCGCTGAGGAAGAAGACCACGAGCGTTTCCAGAATATCTTCGCACGTCATGAAGGAGCAGTCACAGTGCCCGTTTCAGGCCTGCATTTCTCTCGAGAGCTCATGAAGCGCATGGAGATCAAGGGCATCGAGCAGGCTTTCATTACGCTCCATGTAGGATTGGGCAACTTCCGTAGCATTGATGTGGAAGACCTCACCAAGCACAAGACTGACTCAGAACAGATGTTTGTCAGCAAAGAAGCTTGTGACATCGTGAACAAGGCAAAAGAGAATGGACACAAGGTTTGTGCTGTTGGCAACACCACCCTTCGTGCCCTCGAGACGGCTGTCGGTCCTGGCGGGTTCATCAAGGAGTTTGAAGGATGGACCAACAAGTTCATCTTCCCACCTTACGATTTCACTGTAGCCGATGCGATGGTGGTCAATTTCCAACCACCACTCTCCACCATGCTCATGCTCATCACTGCATTTGGTGGCTACGAAGTGGTGATGAACGCCTATAAGGAAGCACTCAAGGGCGACTATATGTTTGGCACCTATGGTGATGCTATGCTGATTATTGACTAATGCATACGGTTTATCTTTCACTCGGTACAAATCTTGGCGACAAAGAAAAGAACCTCGTGTCCGCCATCAAAGAAATAGAGATGCGGATTGGTCCTGTGAGGGCACAATCCGCTTTTCTTACTACTGAGCCGTGGGGATTTGAGAGTGAGAACACCTTTCTCAATGCAGCCGTCCGGGTGGAGACAGAACTCTCGCCCAATGCTTTGTTGCGTATCACTCAACAGATAGAACGAGAGATGGGACGCACCCGGAAATCATCTGTTGACCCTCAACAATCAACAGTCATCTATCACGACCGCATCATCGACATTGACATTCTCCTCTACGACGACCTCCACATCAACACCAAGAAACTCACCATTCCTCATCCACACATGCATGAGCGCGATTTTGTGCTCATACCCCTCAAAGAGATTCTCCTCACAAAAGATACTCAACAATGAAAAAGACAACACTTGTGGCACTTGCTGCCCTTCTCACTCTTCCAATCATGGCACAGAAAAGACTCTTCACAATCAATGACCTCATCCCTGGCGGATTCACCTATTACGGTTCTTCCGTTCCAGAAAACAAACAACTAACGTGGTGGGGTGACGAATGTATTGAGCAGGATATCCACGAGTGCCGTATCATCAACAAGAAGGATGGTTCTCTCCAGACGCTCATCACGCTGGAGCAAATCAACAACATCCTTTTGGCTGCCGACAG
>JAGCDQ010000064.1 GCA_017651245.1 Bacteroidaceae bacterium
TGGACCAGCCAGGGCTTGAACCTGGGACCTCCAGATTATGAGTCTGTTGCTCTAACCAACTGAGCTACAAGTCCGATGGGGCGAAAAAATGACACCTTTGGAGTGTGATGTCCTTGGATGCCCTTTCCCGTGGGTTGTGCTACCAGGATTCGAACCTGGAATGACAGAACCAAAACCTGTAGTGTTACCATTACACCATAGCACAATCCTCATTGAAGCGTTCAACGTTGTGGTGTCTCCTAAAGGGAAGCCCCTTTGTCGAATGCGGGTGCAAAGTTATGGCTTTATTTTGGATTTCCCAAAAAGTTTTGAGGAAAAATGCGTAAAAGTTCCGATTTTGTTTGTGTTTTATAAGAAAATAACCTACCTTTGCATAAGTTAAGATAATTTGGCATGTCGAAAGAGAAACCGCTGATACATAATAAACGCCGAAATAAAATCCGTCTTCACCATGAAGGCAAGCACTCTCTGCTCTATGCGGGCATCTTGGGTGCTATCATCATTTGTTTGGCTTGGTTCGCCAAGGAATCGCTGTGTTGGGGTTCATACATCATCATCGCGATTGTGTTGGTGGTGTATGGTATTTTGCTGAATTTCTTCCGTTGTCCGATTCGTATGTTCAATGGTCCGACGAACAAGTCGATTGTTGCGCCGGCCGATGGTCATATTGTGGTGATTGAGGAAGTGGAAGAGATGGAGTATTTCCACGACAAGCGACTGATGATTTCCATTTTCATGAGTCTGACGAATGTGCATGCGAACTGGATTCCATGTGACGGTACGGTGGTGAAGGTGGCGCATCAGGATGGCAATTACCTGAAGGCCTATCTGCCAAAGGCAAGTACTGAGAATGAGCGTTCGATGGTGGTGATTCGCACTCCGCATGGTGTGGAGGTGATGGCTCGCCAGATTGCGGGTGCATTGGCACGTCGCATCGTGACTTATCCGAAGGAAGGTGAGGAATGTTTCATTGATGACCACATGGGCTTCATCAAGTTTGGCAGTCGTGTGGATGTGTATCTGCCGCTGGATTCTGAGGTGCTGGTGAAGATGGGTCAGGCAACCGTAGGTGATGAGACGTTGATTGCCCGACTGAAATAATTAAGAATAATGAAAAAGCATATACCTAATATCATTACCTGTTGCAATCTCATCTGTGGTTGTATTGCAACATATAGTGCCTTTCACCACGGTTATCAAGATGCCTTTATTTTCATTCTGCTGGGTGCTGTGTTCGATTTCTTCGACGGAAGAACGGCACGTGCATTGGGTGTGAGTGGAAAGTTGGGTCTGGAACTCGATTCTTTGGCTGACTGTGTGACCTTTGGTGTGGCTCCTTCAGCAATGATTTTCACGCTGTTCAATCATGTGGCATATCCTTCGTTCATGGGCAGCGAGTTCTTTTTCCGCGTGATGCCTTTCACAGCTTTCCTGATGGCGGCGTTCTCTGCTGTTCGTCTGGCAAAGTTCAATCTTGACGAGCGTCAGCATACAGAATTTATCGGTATGCCGACTCCTGCCAATGCCATTTTTTGGGGAGCACTCATTTCTAGCTGTGAGGCTTGGCTGACAAGTCCACGTTTCAATGCTTTCTTCCTCTTCCTGTTCATGATTCTGTTCTGCTGGTTGTTGGTGTGCGAGGTGCCGATGTTTGCGTTCAAAGGTCGTCTCACTTGGCAGAAGGAGAAAGCGAAGATTATCTTTGTGGTGTTGGCAGACTTGATACTCATTCTAAGCGCACTCCTATGTGACGAGGGTATCTGGATCGGTCTATCACGTGGTGCGGCTGTCAGCATCGGACTTTATGTCGTAATTTCGATGGTGGCATCATTTTTGCCCAAGAATGAGGAATAAGGGGGAACGAACTCCCTTATTCTAAAACGACTGCATGGATATGTCTGCATTCTTAACAGCCTTATTGATAATTCTTTTCTTTGTGTTGGCGTTCATCCTCATTGGCTTGTATCTGATGAGCCGAGTAGTGGGTGGATTTGGTAATTTGCGTGCCATTTATCGCTTCTTCACGGGCAAGGGTGCCTCAAAAGCTCAGGGAAGTTCTGCCAAATCGTCATCATCGAACAATTCCTCGCGTACATATACTAATAAGGAGAAGACCACAAAAAAATCTGCCCAAACACCTGGCAAGATGTTTGAGCAGAATGAGGGTACTTATGTGGAGTTTGAAGAGGTGAAGTGATTATTTAGGTCTTACTTGACCATCACCTTCAATCAACCACTTGTATGTACAAATTTCTTCCAATGCCATAGGACCACGTGCATGGAGCTTCTGAGTGGAGATACCAATCTCTGCACCCAAGCCAAACTGTGCGCCATCCGTGAATGAGGTGGGCACGTTGTGATAGACGCAAGCAGCATCCACCTGTGCCATGAATTGGTCGGCTGTGGCACGATTCTCCGTGATGATGCACTCTGAGTGTCCAGAACCGAAACGACGGATATGACGGATTGCTTCGTCTGCTGATGCCACCGTCTTGATAGCCATTGTGTAGGACTGGAACTCTGTGCCGTAGCTTTCTTCTGTCGAAGGCTTGAGCAAATCGGCAGGATAGTTGCCATTAAGTACTGCCAATGCTGGTTCGTCAGCATAAATCAGCACATTGCTTTCTTTCAATGGAGCACAAATGGCTGGGAGGTCAGCCAGACGGTCAGCATGAACCAAGGTGCAGTCGAGGGCGTTGCAAACACTCACACGACGGGTCTTGGCATTGTTGATGATGCGTGCTCCCTTGTCTGTGTCACCCTCCTTGTCGAAATAAGCATGACACACACCAGCACCTGTCTCGATGACTGGTACGGAAGCCTCTTGGCGCACAAAGTCGATGAGGCGTTTGCTACCACGAGGAATCACCAAATCCACATAGCCGTTGGCATGCAACAAAGCACCTGTTGCCTCATGGGTGGCAGGCAAGAGGGTAATGGCATTCTCATTGATACCAAACTCTTTCAACACCTCTTTGATAAGACCGACGATGGCACGATTGCTGTCAGCTGCATCCTTTCCTCCTTTCAAAATACAAGCACTACCAGCCTTCAGACAGAGTGAGAAGACATCGAAGGTGACATTCGGACGTGCTTCATACACGATGCCGATAACGCCGAATGGTACACTCACTCGCTTGAGGTCGAGTCCGTTGGGAAGTGTTGTGTGCTTCAGCACCTTGCCGAGAGGCGAGGGGAGCGTCGCTACATTACGAGTATCTCCTGCAATCCCTTCGATACGTTCTTTCGTCAGTTTCAGACGGTCGTACATAGGGTTGGCAGGATCCATGCGGCTGAGATCTTTGGCGTTGGCTGCCAAAATGGAATCGGTCTCCTGAATGGCTCTGTCAGCCACAGCGAGCAACACCTTGTTGATGGTGTCGTTATGGAGGAGTGCGAGGTCAATGCTTGCATCCCTCGATGCTTGGAATATTTCTTCTAACATAAGAATTCTGTGCAGGGAGTGTTACCCCTGTCGTTCATGAGTTTAACCAGTATGTCGTCTCTCTTTCCGTTGGCAATGATGACGCTGATGCCAGCGGATGCCGTCTGTGTAGCCACATTCGATTTGCTCTGCATGCCACCACGTCCAGCACTTGACTTCTTGTCTTGGATGTATTCATCGAGTGCCTTACCTGGCTCAACGGTGCGGATGAGACGTGATGTGGGTTCTGCTGGGTCGCCTGTGAAGATGCCGTCGATGTTGCTCAGAATGATGAGCATCTGCGACTGCGTCATTTTGGCAATGAGCCCAGAGAGTTCATCGTTGTCGGTGAACATCAGTTCCGTTACCGATACCGTATCGTTCTCATTGACAATGGGTAGGACATTGTTCTCCAGCATCACGCGCATACAGTTCTCCTGATTCTTGCGATGATCGGTGTCGGAGAAATTCTCCTTGGTGGTCAGCACTTGTCCTACAGCAATACCGTATTCTCTGAACAGTTCGAAATATCGGTTGATGAGTTTTGCCTGACCTACGGCTGAGAAGAGCTGTCGCTGATCTACCGAGTCAAGGTCGTGCTGAATGTGTTTCAGTTCGCTCCGACCACTTGCCACAGCACCCGACGACACAAGGATGACCTCATGCCCTTCGTTGCGCAGACAAGCAATCTGATCCACCAATGCCGACATACGAGTCACATCCAGCGAACCATCTTTGCGCGTCAACACATTACTGCCTATTTTGATGGTAAGTCTCATTTATCCTCCTATTTTTGTATTTAATCCTTTTCTTTTCATGAGTTCCACTGCCCATTGCTGCACCTCTGCCGATGGAACTTCCATCCGGATGCCTTCGGGGTTGTATGTGGTGCCCAGTCGCGAGTGCTTGCCAATCCCCACATCATGATACACCAGCAGATTCACCACTTCTGGTTGAGTGGGCAAAGAGGCTAAGAACTCTGCCGATGCTGTCAGGTTTTCCTCGTCTGCATTCACTCCCACAATCAGTGGAATACGCACCCAATAAAGATGTCCCATCTTGCTCAGCATCTGGATGTTGGCGAGTATCTGCTCATTCTTCACTCCTGTGTATCGCTGATGCATCTCACTGTTCATCATCTTCAAGTCCACCAGCATCAATTCGCACCGCTCTGCCACTCGCTTCACGTTTTCTGGGGAAGTAAACAAGGTTGTGTCCACCGTTCGGTGAAAACCTCTTCTCCCCAATTCATCCAGCATCTCACACAGCTCCTCTGCATGCATCAGCGGTTCTCCTCCACACAGCGTCACACCTCCTCCGCTTTCTTCCATCACCTGCCGTTCTTTCTCCACCACCAGCATCAACTCCTCCATCTTCCATTCCTTGCCCGCCATTTCCAAAGCGAGGGTGGGGCAAGCATCAGCACATTTTCCACAAGCCACACAATGTCCCAAGTCCTTAATACCCTCTTGGGTCAACACTAAATTCTTCTGCGGACAAGCTTCCACACAGCTTTGGCAACCCATGCACTTCTTCTTGGTGTACATCTTCACAGCCTCTTCGGAGAACCCCTCGGGATTGTGACACCATACACATCTCAACGGACATCCCTTCATAAAAATGGTCGTCCTGATGCCTGGCCCGTCATTGAGCGCAAACCTCTTGATGTCGAAGAGAAGTGCCATGCTGTTCCTATAATCGGGTGCAAAGGTAATGAAAAGTTGAGAGTTAAGAGTTAAGAGTTGAGAGTTTTTTTCAAAAAGCTACTTCCTTCTTTCCTAAAACTCATCGTTTTCTGTCCTTGCTATAATCTCGTTCTGCAACTGTTCGGTCATATCGTTGAAGTAGTCGGAGTAGCCAGCCACACGCACAAGTAGGTCTTTATAGTCCTCTGGATGCTCTTGGGCATCAAGCAGGGTTTGAGTGTCCACGATGTTGAACTGGATGTGGTGTCCTCCCATATTGAAGTAGGTGCGGATGAGGGAGATGAGTTTGCGCAAGTCTTCATCCCGTCTGAAGAGTGAGGGTACAAAACGAACATTCAGCAAGGTGCCTCCCGATTGGGTTTGGTCGAGCTTGCCAAGTGACTTGATGACAGCCGTCGGACCGTGTGTGTCAGCACCATGTGCTGGTGAAGTTCCGTCGCTGATGGCAAAGTGAGCCAAACGACCATTGACCGATGCACCACACACCGAACCGAAGTAGTTGTGGCAAGTGGTTGAGAGCATATTGAGCTGCGTCTTGCCGCCACGCGTGTTGGGATGCCCTTCGATAGCTTCCACGAGGTCATTATACACCTTCACGGCAATGCTGTCGGCATAGTCATCATCATTCCCGAAGAAAGGAGTGCGGTTAAGGATGAACTGCCTCATTTTCTCATTACCTTCAAAGTTCTTGCTGACCGATTCGAGCAGCTCGTCCATCGTGAACTTCTTGTCCTCGAAAACGTGCTTCTTCAGCGTTGCCAAACAGTCGGTGATGGTGCCGAGACCCGTACATTGGATATAGGTGGTGTTGTATCTCGCCCCACCGCTGTAATAATCACGTCCACGGGTGATGCAATCGTCGATGAAGAGTGACAGGAACGTGGCTGGTGCATAGAGCGAGAACATGCGCTCGATGTAGTTGTTCACCGCCAGTTTCAGGTTGACGAAATACACCATCTGTTGATGATAGGCGTTGTAGAGTTGCTCATAGGAAGTGAACGTGCGGGGATCACCCGTTTCCAATCCCAACTTTTTGCCCGTCATCGGGTCAATGCCGTTGTTGAGGGTGATTTCCAGAATCTTGGGAGTGTTCAGATACCCTGTGAGGATATAGGCTTCCTTGCCAAAGGCACCCACTTCTATGCAACCCGAACAACCTCCTTCATTGGCATCCTCCTGCGTCTTTCCTTGACGAACGAGTTCCTTTGTGTAGGTGTCGGGATTGAAGACAGAAGGGTAGCCGTGACCCTGACGAATCACTTTGGCTCCAGCCATCACAAACTCGTCGGGGGTGACCTTGCTCACATGGATGCTCAAACCTGGCTGCAACTCATGCAGTTCCTCTTGCACCTCCAGAATGATATAGGAAAGCTCGTTCACCGCATTGTTGCCATACTTGTCGATGCCGCCGATGTTGATGTTGGTGAAGTCGTTGTAGGTGCCGCTCTCCAACGCCGTGATGCCCACTTTCGGAGGGGCAGGTTGGTTGTTGAACTTAATCCAGAAGCAGGAAATCAGTTCCTTCGCCTTCTCTCGGGTTAATGTGCCGTCAGCCAGTCCTTTCTGGTAGAAGGGATAGAGGTGCTGGTCGATGTGTCCTGGATTCATGCAATCCCAACCATTCAGTTCGGTGACCGTTCCGAGGTGAACAAACCAGTACATTTGTATGGCTTCCTGCATATCGCGTGGGGCATGGGCAGGAACCCAACGACACACCTCGGCGATTTTCAACAGTTCTGCTTTTCGTTGCGGATTCGTCTCTTCGGCTGCCATTTTCTCAGCCAATTCAGCATGACGCTCTGCAAACAGAATGGCAGCATCACAGCTGATGTCCATCGCTTGCAGTTCCTGTTGCTTGTCGGTTGCTTCGGGATCATTGATGAAGTCGAGTTCGCTGAGTGTTTGGGCAATGAGTGCCTTGCAGTCGAGCAAGCCACGTTGGTACATCTTTCCATCCATTGCCGTATGACCACCTGCACGTTGCTCCATGAACTCCGTGAACACACCTGCATGATAAGCCTCTTCCCACTCCTTGCTCACGTGACTGAAGATGCGTTCACGCTGAGTGCGCCCTTGCCAATAGGGGATGACCTCTCGTTCGTACCTGTCGATGTCCTCCTGCGAGATGAGGTAGGGCTGCAATTCTCGGTCGTTGAGTGTGTGGAGGTCCTCCACAGTATGGCAAGTTAACTCAGGGAAGGTCGGCACCGCCTTGGGCATAGGACCGCGTTCCCCCACAATCAGTTCATCCTCACCGATGTAGATGGTTTTCTTCTTGCAAATCTCATAGAAGTTTTGGGCACGGAGGATGCAGTTCGGCATCTTGCCGTAGTTCTCCTTGTAGAATGCCGTTTCGATGAGTGCGCGTTCGATGGTTAACGTGGTGGGCGTGTCGATGCTCTGTTGGTGCAGACGCTTCACGCGGTCGTTCATTCCTCCCTCATTCTCAGGGTACTGTAAAGCATGATTCATTTTACTATGTGGTGCACGCATGGCGGTGGTTTTTCCCATATCGTAAGTTTGAAAAGTTGTGCAACAAGCATGCAAAGGTAGCAAAAATCTATGTATCGGAAAGAAGTTCCTGCAACAAAAGTTTGGTGAATCGTATAAATCTCTGTATCTTTGCACATCTTTATGAACAAATAACGACAAACTTATGGCATTAAAGACATTGATTATAGGAAGTGGTCCTGCGGGTTACACAGCAGCGATTTACGCTTCAAGAAGTTCGTTGGAGCCAGTGCTCTACGAGGGATTGCAACCTGGTGGGCAACTGACCCAGACAACTGAGATTGAGAATTTTCCGGGTTACCCTAATGGTATCACGGGTGTGGAGTTGATGGATGACCTTCGCAAGCAGGCAGAACGTCTGGGAACAGACATTCGCTTTGGTATGATCACAAAGGTGGAGCTCTCGAAAGATGGTTCTGCTCCCCACAAGGTGACGACAGATGATGGTACGGTGCTGGAGGCTCACACGCTGATTATTGCCACAGGTGCCTCCGCCAAATATTTAGGTCTTTCCGATGAGACGAAATATGCAGGACAGGGTGTCTCTGCTTGTGCCACTTGTGACGGCTTCTTCTATCGCAAGAAGGTGGTGGCAGTCGTGGGTGGTGGTGACACCGCTTGCGAAGAGGCACAGTACTTGGCGAGCCTTGCCAAGAAAGTCTATATGATTGTGCGTCGTGATGTGTTGCGTGCTTCTGATGCGATGCAAAAGAAGGTGAAGGAGGCGGAGAACATCGAGATTCTCTGGAACACGCAGACGGAAGGACTGTATGGCGAGAATGGTGTGGAAGGTGCCCATTTGGTGGAGAACAAGGGAAAAGACGGTGAGCGTCGCTACGACCTTCCTATTGATGGTTTCTTCCTGGCGATTGGTCACCATCCTAACAGCGAGGTGTTCCGTCCCGATGTGGAGGTGGATGAGCAGGGTTACATCAAGGTGCAGCATCCTACTGCAGCCACGAACATCCCAGGTGTGTTTGCAGCAGGCGATGTGGCTGACCCGTTGTATCGTCAGGCGATTAGTGCGGCAGGAAGTGGTTGCCATGCAGCCATTGATGCATTACATTACTTACAGGAAAAGAACATCGTATGAGAAGACTTTTTGCAATTTTGTTGACCCTCTGCTGTATGGGCGTGGCTTGTGCTCAGATGGCAAAGCCTGTCAAGGTGACTTCGTCCTTCAAGATGACTTCGAAAGACGAAGGTGTCCTCACGTTTGTGGCGACTATCGATAACGGATGGCACATGTACAGCACAGAAGACGTGGATGGTCCTACCCCTACCACCCTGACGGTGGAGAAGATTTCTGGAGCCCAGTTGGAGGGTGCTTTAACCCATCCAAGTGCGCCCATCAAGAAGTATGAGGAGATGTTTGGCACAGACGTGTATTACTTCGAAAAGACTGCCACCTTCACCCAGAAAATCAAATTCTTGGGTGGCAAGTACGTCGTGGAGGGTTATCTGCGTTATGGTGCCTGCAACGACCAAAACTGCACGCCTCCCACTTCGGTGGAGTTCAAGATCAATGGAGAAGTAACCTTGCCTCAAGCTCAGGACGAGGCAAAGAAAGAAGAGGTGTCAGAAGAAGTCCTTGAGGAGCCGCTGGCTGCCAGCGATTCTGTGAGTGAAGAGCCTGCTACAGTTCCTGTGGCAGTTTCTTCGTCTATTTGGGCACCCGTCACCGACCAGCTTTCCGCTTTCGACGAAGGGGGCAACAGCGACACCTCCAACACCTCCCTGTGGCAAATCTTTCTCTTGGGATTGGCAGGTGGTCTGATTGCGCTGGTCACACCCTGTGTATGGCCTATCATCCCCATGACCGTGTCTTTCTTCCTCAAACGAGGCACGACCAAGAAATCCACAGAAGAGGAGAAGGTAGCCGCAAAGAAACGGGGTATCCGTGACGCCATTCTCTATGGTATCAGCATCATTGTGATTTATGTGACACTCGGATTGGCCATCACAGCCATCTTTGGGGCTTCAGCCCTCAATGACTTGGCAACCAATGCCGTCTTCAATATCCTCTTCTTCCTCATGCTGCTCATCTTCGGTATCTCCTTCATCGGCGGTTTCGAAATCACGCTGCCTTCGAAGTGGAATACGGCTGTGGATAACAAAGCCAACAGCACCACAGGACTGCTCAGCATCTTCCTGATGGCATTCACGCTGGTGTTGGTCAGCTTCTCCTGCACAGGTCCCATCATCGGATTCCTCTTGGTGCAGGTGGTCACTTCCAGCATTGTAGGTCCAGTCATTGGCATGCTCGGATTCGCGATTGCGTTGGCATTGCCTTTCACGCTTTTTGCCCTCTTCCCCCAGTGGTTGAATGCTGCGCCGAAGAGTGGCAATTGGATGAATGTGGTGAAGGTGACGCTGGGCTTCGTCGAACTCGCGTTTGCCCTCAAGTTCTTCTCGGTGGCAGACCTTGCCTATGGTTGGGGATTGCTCGACCGCGAAGTGTTCCTCTCGCTCTGGATTATCCTGGCGGCACTCTTGGGTGCTTACCTCATTGGTTGGATTCGCTTCCCACACGATGAAGAGGAATACGACGAGATGGGCAATGTGGTCATGCATCCCAAGACCTCCATTCCTCGTTTCTTCATGGCGCTCATCTCCTTCGCCTTTGCCATCTATATGGTGCCAGGCTTGTGGGGTGCGCCGCTCAAGGCGGTCAGTGCCTTTGCGCCGCCGATGAAGACGCAGGACTTCAACCTCGCTCCTGAACAGGAAGTCAAGCCCATGTTCACCGACTACGAAGAGGGTATGACCTATGCGAAAGCCCACAACCTGCCTGTCATGATAGACTTCACGGGCTATGGCTGTGTGAACTGTCGAAAGATGGAGGCAGCCGTGTTCACCGATCCCACAGTGGCAGACATCATGACCAACAAATATGTACTCATTCAGCTCTATGTGGACGAGAAGACCAACCTGCCCGAACCGATGCTGGTGAGCGACAATGGTACGGAACGCAAGCTCCGCACGGTGGGCGACCGATGGAGCTACCTCCAGTCGCAGAAGTTTGGCGCCACCGCCCAACCTTTCTATGTATTGCTCGACAACGACGGCAACCCGCTCGAAAAGAGCTACTCCTACGACGAGGACATCCCCAAGTTCCTCGACTGGCTCAACAGCGGCTTGTCACGCTATAACAATCTCTAATTTCTAAACTCTAAACCCTCAACTCTTAACTAATATGTATTTAGACGGCAATCTTTATATCGCGCATTGCGATGATGGTCCCATCAATCTGGTGGGCAAAATGTGTAATCGTCATGGCCTGATTGCAGGAGCAACGGGTACAGGTAAGACCGTGTCCCTTCAGGTGTTGGCTGAGACCTTCTCTCAGGCTGGTGTTCCATGCTTCATGGCGGACATGAAGGGCGACCTCTCAGGCATCTCACAGGCTGGTAAGCTCTCCTCGTTCATCGAGAAGCGCAAGGACGAGTTTGGCGTGCCCAATCCCGACTTCCAGCCTTGCCCCGTGCGTTTCTACGACGTGTTTGGCGAACAGGGCTATCCCATGCGCACCACCGTGTCGGCGATGGGTCCTCAGTTGCTCAGTCGTCTGATGGGATTGAGCGATGTGCAGAGCGGTGTGCTCAACATCGTCTTCCGCATTGCCGACGACAAAGAGTTGTTGCTCATCGACCTCAAGGACCTGCGTCTCATGCTCGATTTCGTGGGACAAAACACCAGTCTCTTCACCACCGTCTATGGCAACATCTCCCCAGCCAGCATCGGAGCCATCCAGCGTGCCGTGTTGGAGATTGAGAGCGAGGGAGGTGACAAGTTCTTCGGTGAGCCCGCCTTCAATGTGGAAGACCTCATCGATATGGAAGACGGCAAAGGCGTGATGAGCGTGTTGGCAGCCGACAAGCTCATGCTCAATCCGAAACTCTATTCCACGTTCCTGCTCTGGCTGATGACAGAACTCTATGCCACCCTGCCCGAAGTGGGCGATATGGAACTGCCCAAGCTGGTGTTCTTCTTCGACGAGGCTCACATGCTCTTCGACGGCACCTCCAAGGCAATGGTGGACAAGTTGGAGCAGGTCATCCGTCTCATCCGTTCCAAAGGCGTGGGCATATACTTCATCTCACAGTCGCCTTCCGACATTCCAGACACCATCCTCGGACAGCTCGGTAACCGCATCCAGCATGCCCTCCGTGCCTATACGCCCAAAGACCAGAAGGCAGTGCGCGTAGCCGCTCAATCTTTCCGTGCCAACCCTGCTTTCAGCACCGAAAATGCCATCATGGAACTCGGCACAGGCGAGGCACTCGTGTCTGTGCTCGACGAGAAGGGAGCGCCCACCATCGTGCAGCGTGCCAAGATACTCTTTCCACTCAGCCAGATTGGTGCCATCACCGAGGGGCAGCGTCTTGACATCCAGAACGCCGCTCCTGAACACATCAAAGACTATGCCGACTACTTCGACCGCGAAAGCGCCTACGAAGTGCTCATTGCCCAGAAGGAGCAGGAAGATGCAGAGGCAGCCGCCATGTTGCGTCGTCAGGAAGAGGAGAAGCAGCAGAAGTTGGCAGAGCAGGAAGAGGAGCGTCGGCGCAAGGAAGAGGAACGCCAGTTGCGCGAGATAGAGAAAGAGGAGGAGAAGAAGAAACGCGCCGCAGCGATTGAAGAAGAACGCCAGCGCCGAGAAGAAGAGAAGCGTCTGCGCGATGCGGAGCGAGAGGCAGAGCGTCAGCGTCGTGAAGCAGAACGTGAGGCTGAACGCCAGCGCAAGGAAGAGGAGCGCAAGGCAAAGGAGAAATCCAAATCCTCCAGCATGTGGAAGCGCACCATCTTCGGCACCCTCATCGGAGCCGTGCTCGGGAGTGTGGGGCATCAGGTCGGCACCTCCGTCGGCAAGAAGATCACGGGCAACAGCTCTTCCTCCACCAAGAAAAAGACCTCATCCTCCAAGAAGTCATCCTCTTCAGGTTCCATCTGGGGCAGTGCCGCCAAGACTGCGGCCAACACCGCCACCCGCAAGGTGACCGAAGAAATGCTGAAGAGTATCTTCAAATAAACCATGTGATATAGGACAGAGGCTCTCACCCAAATGCAAGGGTGGGAGCCTCTTTTTTGAACTCTTGAACGTCTTTAACCTATAACCGTTAACCTATAACCGTTACATCATGCATCGCATGCAACTGGTTGTTCCCAACGCAGTGAGGAATGCCGTGAGTGCAGCTACTACAATCTTCACCACAATCTCCAATGCTCTTTGCTTCTTTTCCATAATCATTTGACTTTTGACCTTTGACCTTTGACTTAGTTGCGCCGGTGGCGCCGAAGAAAAAATATAAAAATACAAGTAAAGATATAAAACTATTTTTATTTATTTTTCCCTGTTTTTCCCTATTTTCCCTTCGGCGGCTTGCCGCAATAATTTTCAATTTTCAACTTTCAA
>JAGCDQ010000065.1 GCA_017651245.1 Bacteroidaceae bacterium
CCGCGGTCAACAGCAGCGTAGTTCATGTTCACCACGTCTTCACCCTTCTTGCCGTAAGACTTCACAATGGCCTTCTTCATCTGCTCAACAACGAGTTCAACAGGGATGACCTCAGTGATGCGGAAGAATGCTGACTGGAGGATGGTGTTCGTGCGGTTGCCGAGACCAATCTCCTGAGCAATCTTGGTTGCGTTGATATAGTAAACGGTGATGTTCTTCTCAGCGAAGTACTTCTTCACGTTGTTTGGCAGGAAGTTCACGAGTTCCTCACCCTCGAAGATGGTGTTGAGGAGGAACTGGCCGTTCTGACGAAGACCACGGAGCACATCGTACATGCGGAGATAAGCCTGTACGTGGCATGCTACGAAGTTAGGAGTCTTAATCTGATATGTAGAACGGATTGGCGTGTCGCCGAAACGGAGGTGTGAGCAAGTGAAACCACCTGACTTCTTAGAGTCGTAAGAGAAGTAAGCCTGGCAGTACTTGTTGGTGTTGTCACCGATGATCTTCACAGAGTTCTTGTTGGCACCTACGGTACCGTCGGCACCAAGACCGAAGAACTTAGCCTCGAAGATGCCCTCGCCACCGAGTGCCATTTCCTCTTCGATAGGAAGTGAACGGAAAGTCACGTCGTCAACGATACCCACAGTGAAGTGATTCTTTGGCTCTGGGAGTTCGAGGTTCTTGTAAACGGTGAGGATCATGGTTGGAGTCACGTCGGCAGAACCGAGACCGTAACGACCACCAACGATGAGAGGAGCATTCTCCTGACCGTAGAAGGCATCCTTCACGTCGAGGTAGAGAGGTTCGCCGTTAGCACCTGGCTCCTTCGTGCGGTCGAGCACAGCGATGCGCTTCACGCTCTTTGGAACAGCTGCGAGCAGACGCTCTACAGAGAATGGACGATAGAGGTGAACAGACACCATACCGTACTTCTTGCCGTTAGCGTTAGCGTAGTCGATAGCCTCGCGAGCAGCCTCAGTGGCAGAACCCATCAGGATGATGACGTCGGTAGCGTCAACAGCACCATAATATGTGAATGGCTTGTACTCACGACCAGTGATCTTAGAGATTTCAGCCATGTACTTCTCAACAACAGCAGGAACTTCCTCGTAGAATGGGTTGCAAGACTCACGGTGTGCGAAGAAAGTCTCTGGGTTCTCAGCCATACCCTTAGCCTCAGGATGCTCTGGAGAGAGGGCGCGAGAACGGAACTCTGCCACCTTGTCCATTGGAACGAGTGGACGGATGTCTTCCATGTCCATCTCCTCGATCTTGTGGTACTCGTGAGAAGTGCGGAAACCGTCGAAGAAGTTGATGAATGGAACGCGAGTCTCCAATGCTGCTAAGTGAGCAACAGCAGAGAGGTCCATCACTTCCTGTACAGAACCTTCGCAAAGCATAGCGAAACCAGTCTGACGGCAAGCCATCACGTCGCCGTGGTCACCGAAGATACAGAGTGAGTGGCTGGCAACAGTACGTGCAGACACGTGGAATACAGATGGAAGCAACTCGCCGGCAATCTTGTACATGTTAGGAATCATCAGAAGAAGACCCTGAGAAGCAGTGAAGGTGGTTGTGAGCGCACCTGCCTGGAGAGAACCGTGAACAGCACCAGCTGCACCAGCCTCTGACTGCATTTCTTGTACGAGAACTGTGTCGCCGAAGAGATTCTTGCGACCTGCTACAGCCCACTCATCCACGTGCTCAGCCATTGGAGACGATGGAGTGATGGGGTAGATGGCAGCCACCTCAGAGAACATGTAAGCTACATGAGCCGCAGCGGTATTACCATCACAAGTAATAAATTTCTTTTCTTTACCCATAATAAAAAATTATATAAAGTATATTACAATTCATTGGAAGTGCCGTAGATATATACGGCACTCTTTTATTCTCTGTTTAATATGTTGCAAAACGATTAATAGAGGAAGCCGAAAAGCCAAAGAGGAATCTGGTTGCCTTCGCCAATGTCGCACTGGTTGACAGCGTAGAGCGCCTTGGCCTTACTCTTCAGTTTTGTGCTGTGCTCGGCAATCTTGAATTCCACCTGCTCGTCAACAAGGAAGGAGCAGAGGTTGCCATGCTTGTTCACTTTGTGGTCTTTCCAGAGCGTGTTGCAGAAGAAGGTCTCCAGTACATCATGCTCATCGAAGCAACGAGGATAGAAGCTGTACATCAGGTTAGAGTTGTGAAGCAGCACACGGGCTGGCTTCTTGGGGAACTCATCACCCTTGCTGTAAATCATGTTGACCAAACGAGCCTCTTCCAAATACTTGATGTAGTGCATCACCGTGGCACGACTCATGCCCAAATCCTGTGCCAGTTGGCTGACGTTGGGAACAGTGCTGCCACTTGTAGTGAGCATATAGAAAAGTTGCTTGATTTTCACAAGATATTTCAGTTCTATTTGCTTCACCAGCAAAATGTCAACCTCAATCATCATGTTCATATTCTTCAACAGATTCTCGCTGTAGTTGGCCTTGTCGAGGAAAAATGGATAGAAACCATGATGAAGGTATGCCTGGAAATATTCTCGTGGATTGATTTTCGAGTATATCTCTGATGCAATCTGTCTGTGGTTGGTGATAATATCGTGAAGACTATAAGAGGGGAGTTGCAATCCCGTGGTGAGGTTCAAGAACTCACGGAAAGAGAAACCACGCAGATTGTACGACTTCACAATGCCGTTCAATTCAGGATTCTCCTCTTTCAGACGCATCACAGGTGAACCTGTGAAAACGATTTTCAAACCAGGGTAGCGGTCATAACATTCGCGCAACTGTGTACTCCAATCAGGTTGCTTGAAAACTTGGTCGATGAGCAACACCTTGCCCCCTGAATGGTAAAACTCGCCAGCAAATTCTGATATGCCGACATTCTGGACGTAAAAGTTGTTAGTGTTAATGTACAAACACGAATGGTCGTACGGTGAGAAATGTTCTTTGGCATATTGCAGCAAGAAAGTGGTCTTTCCAACGCCACGAGCACCTTTGATGCCAATCATTCGGTCTTTCCAATTGATCTCGTCCATCAGGTCTCGACGCACGGGAGCTTTCAGATGCTCTACCAAAAAAGCATGTGTACGGAAAAAAGATTCCATAAATTTTTTGTTTTTAAAAGTCATTCGCGAATGCCATCAATAGCAACAAATGCTATCATGACGAAATTTCGTGCAAAATTACGAAGTTTTTTTGTAAAATGCAAACTTGACTTTGCAAAATTTACTTTTTCATAGAAAATAATCGCAATTGTGCCTATTTTAGTTCCGAAACCAAACAAAATCGTGCGAACTTTGGTCTGTATTCAAAAACAAGGGTATTGCATCGTGGAACAATGCAGGGAACCATGCTGAAGAATCAAAGTACGGCAGTCAACAGGGACTATTTCGTGAGCAGGAAAAGCAAGTTGTAACGTGGTGAGTGCTTGTGTGTCCTTGTCTGGCTGGTTGTAGACTGGGACGAGAACTGCACCGTTGATGATAAGAAAGTTAGCATACGTGGCAGGAAGTCTTTCTCTGTCTTCATCAAAACATGGGTCGGGAAGGGGAAGAGGGTATAGGGTATAGGGCTTACCGTCAATGGTGCAGAGAGCAAGCAATTCCTGTTCCATCGCCTTTAGCTCATCATAATGCTCGTCGGTTGGATTGTCGCATTTCACATAGGCAATGGAGGTGGAAGAACAGAAACGGGCAACGGTATCAATATGCCCATCAGTATCGTCACCAGCCAACCAAGAATGATGTATCCAGATTACGCGATTGGCTTGAAAGAATTGCTTTAATTGTCTCTCTATATCTATCTGAGAAAGAATATTATTGCGGTTTTCTGCTAACAAACAACTTGAAGTAACCATCAGCGTGCCTTCTCCATCACTTTCTATGCTGCCACCTTCAAAGACAAAGTCCAGATGATTTTGATATTCGACAGGGGTTCCGTTGTAGAACGAAGTGATGTACGAAAGTATGTGACGGTTGATTTGGTTGTCATGATTTGCCGCAAATTTGAGTCCCCAACCATTGAATTGAAAATCCAGCAGAAACACCTTTGGTTGTTGCTCATCAAGACAGGTGATAAAGGCGTGGTCACGTGCCCATGTGTCGTTGGTGGGGCATTGTTCAAAAGTGATTCCGTTGAGAGAAATATTTCGTTTCAGCAATGCCTCTTTCGCTTCATCGGTATCTTGCGCCACAATCAGAAGTGGTTCCCGTTTTGCCACTTCTCGGGCAATGTTGCAGAAACAGTCAATGGCATCAGCCAGCACAGGTGCCCAATCCGTGTCCTTATGGGGCCACGTGAGCTGTACAAATGCTTGATGATGCCATTCTGCTGGGAAAAACATACTTCTTATCTAGTGAAATTAAGTGTAGGTCTAACAGGAACAATATTACCATTCTTGTCAAAAGTCATTTTGTCGATGCACACTTCACGATGGATACCTGGCTCATGACGCAAATAGTTCTTGTTGATGCGATGGTAGCAGATGTACCACTCGTCCCTGCCTGGAATCTGCAAGATGGAGTTGTGGGCTGTACCGTAAATCTTCTCAGCAGGCACTTGTTCGATGACACGATAATTCTGTTCATCAATCTGGATGTCGCCCAGAGGAGACTTGCTCGTGCCGTAGCAGACGTGGTAGTTTGGGGAACCCGTGTCATCCACCGACCAAAGGAAGTAGTAAGTGCCCTCGCGGTAGAACACATACGGAGCTTCGCGATATGCCCAAGTTTGGAGAGTTCCACCTTGGGGCGTCATGTGCTTGACGGTTTCCTTCTTAATGGATAGCATGTCGTCGTTCAACTCAGCACCAGCCATGAAGCCGTTGCCCCAATAGAGGTAGTACTTGCCTGATTTCGGATCTTGAAACACATCTACGTCAATGGCTTGCCCACCACGTGCTTCTTTCGGACGGTCTTCATCCGTCACGATAGGCACTTCTGTAGCCACAAAAGGTCCTGTGGGGTTGTCGCTAACAGCCACACCAATTTCCTTACGATTGCTCTTGGGGTTGTGAGCCGAGAAATAGAAGTAATATTTGTAGGAGCCGTTCTTCTGCTTGCGCTCAATGATGCAAGGAGCCCATGCATTGCCAGTCGCCCATTTCACTTGGTCGCCCTTCACGTCCAACATCTTGCCCTCGTCAGTCCAGTTGACGAGGTCGTCAGAGGAAAACACACTGAAGTCGTGACCTCCCCATCCTGGCGTTCCGTCAGTAGTGCTGTAGATATAGTACTTCTTGGTCTTGTTGGAGTACAATATCTCTGGATCAGCATGGAAACCAGTCAGGATGGGCTGATTAAAATTTGCGAAAGCCTTCAGCAAACGCTCCTTTTCAGCGCGAGTAATAGGGATGATGGTGCCGTGACGAGGTGTGAATTTTCCCTTTGTCTCTGTATTCTGCACAAACTGAAAGGTCTTGAGATCTTCTGATTTGCAGAACTGATAATGTCCATTGGCATAGCAGTCATACATGATGATCCAAGACTTGCCATCAAGACTCTTGCAGACACCAACACCTTCCACAGCCTCTTTGGTCTGTTCCACATTGCCTTCCAGCATCTGCCACTTGTCGGTCAGATTCTTCGCCACAGCCTGATAGATACCTCGTCCAGACTCCTGCTTGTAGAAGAGGTGATAGAGTTGGTCAGCCTCGTTATAGACAATGTCACCATCGATGGTGGCGTTACCTGCATCGAAAAGCCACTTGGGTTCTCCTTCGAGGTCGGTGAAGTCCTTATTGGCATACTGGTAATAAATCTTGTCGTAGGAGCCTTCATCACTGGTACGCAGCGAGTAGAACACCATATATTTACCAGCCTTTCGGTCATAAATGGTTTCGGGTGCCCACACGCGGATGACATTCTTCCACGTCTTTGTGTAGCGGGTGGGGAAGTTGATGACAGAGTGCTGCCAATGGATGAGGTCGGTTGATTTCAACAATACCATACCACGGTTGCTTGACCAGCCAAGACTGGATCTCATATCTGTCACCACCATATAGAACGTTTTGCCGTCCTCTCCACGCAAGATATGGGGGTCACGCACACATTGGGTGAAAGCGATGGTGTCTGACTCGATAACAGGGTCTCCGTTGTTCAGCGGCGTGAAGTTATAGCCATCGTCGCTGAGAGCATAGCAGATTTGCTCATCCCTGGGATCATTGCTGTTGAAATAGGTGAACAAGTAAGCCACCATCTCATTAGGATCTTGAGGTTCCTCCTTGGCAGTTTTCTTGTCACCAGCCATCATGGGCATCGCCAAAGATGCACAAAGGGCAGTTGTCAATAAGAATTTGCTGTTCATAGGTGTAATTTTAGTTATTAGTTATTTAGTTGTTTTGCTATGTTGTTGTTAGAAATGCCTCAGCCTTTTCGATGTCCGACGCATGGTCAACATCCAGAATCTTGCTGAAAGGGTAGGCCTTCAGATATAATCCGTCCTTCACCAACTGCCGTTGGAAGTTTCGCATGCGCGACTGTCCCTCTTCTATGCATTTATCAATGACGGGAAAACTCTTCTCGTCCAACCCGTAGATACCTCCAGAGATATATCGTTGAGGTTCATTGTCAAGAAATCCCGTAATAGTCAGGTCATCGTCTGTGGCAATATAGAGCGGCTTCTCATCGTCAATGTAGTCAGTCACCGCCATCAAGCCGTCCGCTTGAGCATTCTGCCAACTTTGTATATATGCCTTGAATTCAGCCTCTTGGAAGATGGTGTCCACCGTCGTGAGGCAGAACTTTCCTTTTCCCATCATTTGCCTCAGCTCATAAAAGCTATGCATGGATGAAGGAGTGGTCTTGACAATGAGGTGAATCTTTGAATCAGCCGCTTGCAGGTGGTGGAGGTGCTCCTGCGTGAGTGGGGTGAGGTTGTTCGTGATGATGTAGATGTGCTCGGCTCCACAATCGTTGAAGATGCGGATAAGCCTGTCTATCATTGCCTCTCCCTTCACCTTCACCAGAGGTTTGGGGAGTTCGATACCTTCTTGAGCCAATCGCGAACCCTCTCCTGCTGCAAGTATGGCGAACGTCATGCGTTAAAAGTTGAACTCCTCGCTCACGCTTTTCTGTTCTGCCACGGCACGGATGGCACGTGCAAACATCTCTGCAATGGAGAGCTGCACCACCTTCGGACACTTCTGAGCGTAAGGAATGGAGTCAGTGAAGACAATTTCTTCCAAAGCTGATTGCTGTACACGGTCGCTAGCAGGATCGCTCATCACACAATGACTTGCCACAGCACGCACACTCTTGGCACCTGCCTTCATCATCTCGTCAGCAGCACGGGTGATGGTGCCAGCTGTATCTACCATGTCATCCACAATCACTACATCCTTGCCTTTCACTTCACCAATGATCTGGATGGATTCCACCACATTGGCAGCCGCACGAGTCTTGTTGCACAACACGAGTGGTGCATTCAACTTCTTGGCAAACAGGCGGGCACGCTTGGCACCACCCACGTCTGGTGTGGCAATTACGAGGTCGGGCAGGTTCAACGCCTCCACGTAAGGAACCTCCACGAGTGAACCATACAAATGGTCAACAGGTACATTGAAGAAACCCTGAATCTGGTCAGCATGCAAGTCCATCGTGATGAGACGGTCGATGCCAGCCACGCTGAGCAAGTCTGCGACGAGCTTGGCGCCGATGCTCACACGGGGTTTGTCTTTTCGGTCCTGACGAGCCCATCCGAAATAGGGGATGACAGCCACGATACTGCGGGCACTGGCACGTTTGGCTGCATCAATCATCAACAACAGCTCCATCAAGTTGTCGCTGTTGGGGAATGTTGATTGTACCAGGAACACATCATTGCCACGGATGGATTCCTCGAAAGATACAGCAAATTCGCCGTCAGCAAAGTGAGAAATCACCATGTTGCCGAGAGGGCAGTTCAAACTTTGGCAAATACGCTCTGCCAAGTACCTTGTTTTTGTACCTGAGAATACCTTGAAAGGTCTTACTTCACTCATGTTTTTCTAACTGTTTAGGACGTTGATCGGTTGAATTTTGTGCAAAGTTACGACTTAATTGAGATACTACAAAATAAAAGATGAAAAAACTCTTTAACCTAAGCATTTATTGTCTTCTTCCTATCCTTGAGTAACTCGGTTGCTTTATCCAATAACTTATCAGATGCAAGTGCAATTGGATAGGTGATGGCTAAAACAAGAACAATAATAAGTATATGATTTATGATGGGTGGCAAGGTAAAGGGCAGAGTGGACAAAAGTCGTTCCATGAAGTGGACAAAAGGACGATGCAAACAGAAAAGAGGAAGAGAATGGATGCCTATTCTTTGTAGCAGGTTTCCCACAAACATGCCATCTATCAGCATAGATAACTTCATGAGCAACACACTACCGATGATAGCTGCTGGGATTAACAATAAAAGTGAGGTTCCATAATCTCGCACGGAAAGATTGATGTTGCCGCAATAAATAGTCAAAGCGACATAAACATATGCCAAACCTATGAAAACCAATATCGAAAGTCTGTCTAAAAGTTTTTTCTCGCGAACAAAAGCCCCTGCATAGATAAACACAGCCATCAAGAAAGCGGTATCAATGCTCCAAGGCAACAAAACAGGGAGAAACGTCAAAAGATAAGTGACCACCAAGTAGGAAACAATGAGAGGCCAAGGATGCCTGCTTGACTGAATGAGTTTGTAGAGACAAAATGCCACAAACATGGATGTAAGAAACCACAAAGGCGCATTGCCTGCCTGAAGGAAATATATGTTAGGCTCCGTACCTAACGGATAAAGACTCCATCGAGAATATATCGCGCCAATGAAGTTAATTGATTTGAAATCCAAATGGGCAATCAACAGTAAAAGCGTGAAAAGCACATAAGGCAGCATAAGTTTTTTGAACTTGCTTCCAATGTTTACCATGTGATACGTGCAATAACCACTAACGATAAAAAAAAGAGGAACGAAAAAGGGTGCCGCCCAACTCATCAGCGGGGCATGCACATGACTACAGACAACGAGGATGATGCCTATACCCTTGGCGATATCAATAAAGGCGAAACGTGTACGATGGTTTTCACACGGTTGTGCCATAATCCCTTTTTCTAATTCTTTGGTGGACGAGTATGTGTCAGATGGTTCAAAATGCACTTTCCATGTAAAAATAGAGCTCTTTCCCACACGTTTCCTCCATCTCACTAGCAAAGATGTTGAAGTCGATGCGGATGTTCTCTCTGTCAGGGAAAGGAATGGAGATAGTTGCCTCTGCTTTTGTCGCCTCACCAGAGGGTTTTTCGAGAATGGCTAATGGGTATTTTTCTCCTGACTGTTCAACGAACTTTTCCAGAAGAGAAAGTGCATCGCCATTCATGCTTTTTCCAGTCACGCTGATGTGGACGGGGAAATGTCCTTTCGGGTATGCTTGCTGTTTCTTTTCGTCCATAAAAGAATGAGTTTAAGTTGACATTGATGCATTTTATCATAAATAAGGTTAAAAAACGAGCCAATCCTATAGCGGCAAACTTTTTAACTCCTATCTTTGCAATGAATTTGAGCACAAAGGTAGTGCAAATCGAGAGAAATACAAAATAAAATAGGTTTTATTTATATTTCCGAGATGCAGCCTACTTTATCCAAAGGTAGCAAGATAATGCTGAAAGTAATTATATTTTCTGTCATAATTGTTGGCATAGCGGTGCTTTTGCTGAGTGTCCGTATCCTTTTGAAAAAAAATGGACGCTTTGTGAAGACACATGTGAGTCAGTCGAAGGCGATGCGTGAACGGGGTGTCACCTGTGTGCAGAGTCAGGACTTCGCCATGCGCCACAAGTCACCTTGTGCTGTCAAAGAGTGAGAGATAAAACAGAAATCAACCAATATGAAAAAAATCACTACACTTGTCCTTAGTGGACTGATGATGGGAGCGGTTGCAGCATCCATCACATCATGTAACAATGCAAACAATGAGAATGCGGAAGAGAGTGCCCCTGTCAAGACTTCTGCAGACAAGGCTGTCAGCTACAAGATTGCCTTCGTGCAGATAGACACACTCACATCCCAGTATCAGAAGTGCAAGGATCTGGAGGAGGAATTCACCAAGAAGCGTGCCAATGCGGAAGCGACCATCAATGCGAAGGGTAAGAACTTCACGGCACAAATGCAGGAATTCAATCGCAAGTATCAGAGCAATCAGTTCACGCAGCAGCAATTCGAGGCAGAACAAGCTCGATTGAGTAAATTGCAGCAGGATTTACAGGATCTTCAGGCACGTCTGAGCAATTCGCTGCAGGAAGAGTACCAGAAGGAATTCCAGGCATTGACGGATTCCATTCAGAACTTCACCAAGTCTTATGCCAAGGAGAAAGGATATGACTTCATTCTTTGTAAGTCTTCTGGCATTGACAACGTGCTTTATGCCAACGAGTCTTATGATGTGACTGACGAGGTGGTGAAGGCACTCAACAAGCGTTACAGCAAGGATGCTCCCAAGGCAAAAGAAGATAAGAAATAAACACCTGAATAACCAATAAAAAAGGACTCTTAGCAATCACGTTAAGAGTCCTTTTTGTATGATGTTGTTTCCTTAGATCAGTTCAATGCTTCTCTTGACAAACTTGTTGAGAGCTTCACCACGTAGGAGTCCGTTCTGGAGAAGTGCCAAGTCGATGAGTTGGCTCACCACCTCAGGCTTTGCGTCCTTGATATTCTGCTTGATGAGTGGGTGGTCTGTGTTGAGTACGAGGTTGAGCATTGTTGGCATCTCACCATAGAATGCCATACCTGGCTGCAGACGTGACATGTCCTTCATACGACGCATATACTCACTCTGGGTCATGATGACAGGTGCAGCTGTCTCGCCGAGTGCCTGTGGCTCCACGTTGAACTCAATCTTCTCCAGTTTTGGAAGGGCATTCTTGAAGGTCTCCATGAGTGACTTCTTGTCATCCTCAGGCAGTTCTTCCTTCTTCTCGTCACTCTTCACAATCAGGCGATCCACTATATCGGAATCGACACGAGTGAAGCGGCTCTTCTCGAACTTCTCCTCATACATGTTGCACATGGCTGGGTCGAGTTGTCCATCCATCAACAGCACGTTGTAGCCCTTAGCATTGGCTGCATCGATGTAGCTGTACTGGTCATCCTTGTTGTTGGCATAGAGATAGATGAGGTTGCCGTCCTTGTCGGTCTGCTCACCCTTGATGAGAGTCTGATACTCCTCGAAGGTGTACATCTTGCCTTCTGTGTCTTTCAACAACGCGAATGCCTTTGCCTTGTCGTAGAAGTCGCTCTCCGAGAGCATTCCGTAGTTAATGAAGATTTTGATGTCGTCCCACTTCTCTTCAAACTGCTTGCGGTCGCTCTTGAAGATAGAGGAGAGACGGTCGCTCACTTTCTTGGAGATATAGGTGGATATCTTTTTCACGTTCGAATCACTCTGGAGGTAGCTACGGCTCACGTTCAGCGGAATGTCTGGTGAGTCAATCACACCATGCAACAGGGTCATGAAGTCAGGTACGATGCCTTCCACGTTGTCTGTGACAAACACCTGATTGCAATAGAGGTTGATCTTGTTCTTCTGAATGTCGAGGTTGCTCTTCACTTTCGGGAAATAGAGGATACCCGTGAGGTTGAATGGATAATCCACATTGAGGTGAATCCAGAACAGAGGTTCGTCGCTCATGGGGTAGAGCTTCTTGTAGAACTCCTTGTAGTCCTCGTCCTTCAGTTCTGAAGGCTTGCGTGTCCAAAGTGGGGTGGTGTCGTTGATGACATCGTCCTCATCGGTCTCCACGCTCTTCTTCTCCTTGTCGTCCCACTTGGTCTTCTTGCCAAAAGCAACGGGTACAGGAAGGAACTTACAGTATTTGTTCAGCAGTTCGCTGATTTTGTACTTCTCAAGGAAATCCTTGCAGTCATCGTCGATATACATCACGATGTCAGTACCACGATCTGCTTTGTCTGCATCTTCAATGCTGAATTCAGGACTACCGTCGCAACTCCACTTCACAGCCTTGCTGCCTTCCTGCCAACTCTTGGTGATGATTTCCACCTTCTTGCTTACCATGAAAGAAGAATAGAAACCCAATCCGAAGTGACCGATGATGGCATTGGCATCCTCCTTGTATTTGTCGAGGAAGTCGTTGGCGCCAGAGAAAGCAATCTGGTTGATGTACTTGTCAATTTCCTCTTCTGTCATACCAATACCACGGTCGCTGACAGTGAGGGTGCCTTTGTCCTTGTCGATGCTGACACGCACAGTCAAGTCACCTGCCTCTTCTTTCAACTCACCCTTGCTGGCAAGAGTCTTGAGTTTCTGAGTGGCATCGACGGCGTTGCTCACAATCTCACGAATGAAGATGTCGTGGTCTGAATAGAGAAACTTTTTGATGACGGGGAAGATGTTCTCAGTCGTAACCCCAATGTTACCTTGTTGTGCCATGATATGTTAATTTACAATTTTACAATTTACAAATTACAATTTGGGTGAATGAGCAAAAAAAATGCCAGTCACTTCCGTAACTGACATTTTGTCGCGAGTTGTCATTATTGCTTTTTTGTAATCACAATCTTGTCATCTTTCAGTTCTGCTAAGATGGTGTCACCTTCCTTCACCTCTTCCTCCACCAGCATTTCGCTGATGCGGTCTTCGAGGTGTTGCTGGATGGCGCGTCGAAGCGGACGGGCGCCAAACTGCTTGTCATAACCCTTCTCGGCAATGAACTTCTGCGCCTCTTCGGTAATTTCGAGCGTGATGCCCAGGTCTTCCATCCGCTTGTAGAGTCCTTTCAATTCGATGCCGATGATTTGCAGGATGGCATCCAATTCCAATTGGTCGAACGTGATGATTTCGTCGATACGGTTCAGGAACTCTGGCGAGAACTGTTTGTTGAGCGCTTTCTGGATGACAGAACGGGACACTTCTTTGTCGTCCTTGCCTGCCATCGCTGAGAAACCGACACCTCGTCCGAAGTCCTTCAACTGGCGTGTTCCCACGTTGCTGGTCATGATGATGACAGTGTTGCGGAAGTCAATGGTGCGGCCTTGTGTGTCAGTCAGTCGTCCGTCATCCATCACTTGCAGGAGCAAGTTGAACACATCGGGATGTGCCTTCTCGATTTCGTCCAGCAGCACGATGGAGTAGGGCTTTCTGCGCACTTTCTCAGTCAGCATGCCACCTTCTTCGTATCCCACATATCCAGGAGGCGCACCCACCAGTCGGCTGACGGTGAATTTCTCCATATATTCGCTCATGTCAATGCGGATGAGGGCATCTGTCGAACCAAACATGTGCTCTGCCAGTTTCTTTGCCAAGAATGTCTTTCCCACACCTGTCGGACCTAAGAACATGAACACGCCAATTGGACGGCTCGGGTCTTTCAGTCCCACACGGCTACGCTGGATGGCACTGACAAGCTTATCTACTGCTGCATCCTGTGCAATGACCGCTTCCTTCAGTTCCTGACGCATGCCTTTCATGCGGATACCTTCAGCACTTGCCATCTTGTTGACAGGAATGCCAGTCATCATGGACACGGTTTGCGCCACCTCTTCTGCTGTGACCTTCTGGCGTTTCTCTTTCAAGGTTGATTCCCATTCCGTCTTCATCCTTTCTAGTTCTTCACTGACATTCTTGGCCTGATCGCGACATTCGCTTGCCAACGCATAATTCTCATGCTTGATGGCTTCAGCCTTTTTCGTGTTCAGTTCCGCCAGTTCCGCCTCCTTGTCTTCCATCTCTTTGGGGACGCTTATATTTATAATATGTACACGTGAGCCCACTTCATCCATCACGTCGATGGCTTTGTCGGGGAAACTTCTGTCCGTGACATATCGCTCTGTCAACTTGACACATGCCAGCAAGGCATCGTCTGTATAGCTGACATTATGGTGGTCTTCGTATCTGTCTTTGATGTTGTTCAGGATGGTCAAAGTCTCCTCTGGGGTGGTTTGTTCCACAATCACTTTCTGGAAACGGCGTTCCAACGCTCCATCCTTCTCAATGCTCTTGCGGTATTCGTCAAGCGTGGTGGCTCCGATGCATTGCAATTCGCCTCTTGCCAAAGCAGGCTTCATCATATTGGCAGCATCCATCTGTCCTGCCTGGTTGCCTGCTCCCACCAACGTGTGGATTTCATCGATGAAGACGATGATGTCAGGGTTGGCACTCAGTTCGTTGATGATGCTGCGCATGCGTTCCTCAAACTGACCACGATATTTCGTGCCGGCTACGACACTCGACATATCGAGGCTGACGATGCGCTTGTTGAAGAGCACACGAGCCACTTTCCGCTCGTTGATGCGAGTAGCCAAACCTTCCACGATGGCACTCTTGCCCACACCGGGCTCTCCGATGAGTACAGGATTGTTCTTCTTTCTGCGAGAAAGAATCTGTGCCAGACGTTCTATTTCCGTCTCACGTCCCACCACAGGATCCAACTTGCCCTCGCTGGCTGCACGAGTCAAATCAAAACCGAACTTGTCAATGGCTGGTGTGTCAGAATTTCCTTTCTTGGCAGTCTTCGACGTGGTTGCGCTGTTCGATGATGCTGATGCCTCATTGCCAGAAGAAGGTGGTGGAGCATCCATTTCGTCCTCATCCTCCTCGTCGAAGTCAATGTCGTTTTGAGGTTGGGTGGGGGCTTTCTGAGTGGTCAGCGAATCGTAGAGTTCCTTGTAGGTCACATCGCAATCGTTCAGCACACGCGCCACCGTGTTGTCATTCTGTTTCAGAATGGCGAGCAACATGTGTTCTGCATCGCTTTCCTCGCTCTTCAGCAGACGTGCCTCCAACACCGTTAAACGCATGATGGTCGTCGATTTGCTGTTGAGAGCGATATCGGTGGAGAGTAGGGCAGTTCCATGATCCTTCACTGCACGTTCCAGCACTTCCTTGATAGAAGGAATGTTAACGTAGAACTTTCTTCTCAGCACATCCAAGGCTCGGCTTTCACCATCACGAATCAGTCCCAGCATCAGGTGCTCAGGACCAATGTAGTCGTTGTTCAGCCTCAACGCCTCTTCCTTGCTGTATCCGAGAATGCGTGTGATTCTATCTGAATATTTGTAATTCATCGATAAATGTTTGTTGATGTATAACGGTACATCCCTACAAAACAGATGCCAACGGCTTTTTTTAGTAGGCTCTTGCAATCAGCACGCGTGCTTTGGCAGGCTTGCCGCTCACCATGTCCACGCCTTCTGTCTGCTCGAACATGAATGGCACACAACGGATGGTTGCCTGTGTCTCTTCCTTGATCTGAGCCTCTGTTTCTTCTGTACCGTCCCAATGGCAGAGGAAGAAGCCGCCATCCTTGATGCGCTCCTTGAACTCCTCGTAATTGTCACACTCGTAGATGTGGGCATCACGATAGTCAACAGCCTTCTTGTAGATGTTCTGCTGGATGTCGTCCAACAGGTTTTTGATATATTGCTCAATGCCTTCGATAGACACATTCTCCTTTTCGAGCGTGTCGCGACGCATCACCTCCACAAGACCTTTCTCCAAGTCTCTTGCACCCAGCACAAGGCGTACAGGCACACCCTTCAGTTCGTAATCAGCAAACTTGAAGCCAGGACGCTTGTTGTCGGCATTGTCATACTTCACACTGATACCCATATCCTTCAGGTTCTTCACGATTGCCTCAGCCTTCTCGTCGAGCATCGCCATCTGGTCACCCTTGCCGATTGGGATGATGACCACCTGAAGTGGAGCGAGTTTTGGAGGCAACACAAGACCGTTGTCGTCTGAGTGCGTCATGATGAGAGCACCCATCAGACGGGTTGAAACACCCCATGAAGTTGCCCAAGCATATTCCACCTGATTGTCTTTGTTCAGGAACTGCACATCGAACGCCTTGCCGAAGTTCTGTCCTAAGAAGTGGCTCGTACCACTCTGCAAAGCCTTGCCGTCCTGCATCATCGCTTCGATGGTGTAGGTGTCGAGTGCACCAGCAAAACGCTCCGTCTCACTCTTCACACCCTGAATCACAGGCACAGCCATATATTCCTCTGCAAATTTGGCATACACCTTCAGCATCTGCTTCGCACGATCCTCAGCCTCCTCACGAGTGGCGTGAGCTGTGTGTCCTTCTTGCCAAAGGAACTCCGAGGTGCGCAGGAACAAACGGGTGCGCATTTCCCAGCGCATCACGTTACACCATTGGTTGCACAGGATAGGCAGGTCGCGATAGGACTTGATCCAGTTCTTATAAGTGTTCCAGATAATGGTCTCCGAAGTAGGACGGATAATCAGCTCTTCCTCCAACTTGGCAGCAGGGTCCACCACCACACCATCATGCGTCTCGTTCGTCTTCAGACGGTAGTGAGTCACCACAGCGCACTCCTTTGCGAAGCCCTCCACATGCTCAGCCTCCTTGCTCAAGAAGCTCTTGGGAATCAGCAAGGGGAAGTAAGCGTTCTGCACGCCTGTCTCCTTGAACATATCGTCCAACACGCGCTGCATCTTCTCCCAGATGGCATATCCGTAAGGACGGATCACCATACATCCTCTGACGTCAGCCTGCTCAGCCAACTCAGCCTTCACCACCAGTTCGTTATACCATTTTGAATAATCTTCCGACCTCTTCGTGAGGTCCTTCAATTCTGTTGCCATATTTCGTTCTAAGTTTTCTTTTGATTACAAGGGTACAAAGGTACGACAATAATTTCACTTTTCCATTATTTATAATGTAAAACATTCAAAAATGTTACTACTATTCTATTTCACCAGCATTTATTTCCCAAAAAGAAATCAAAAATCTCCGACCAGCCCTAATTGGGATTTCCAAGAAGTGGTGAGGTCACCCCTACAGTTCTTTCTTGAGGAACTCGGCAGTGATACCCTTGCCATTTTCTGCAACTGTTTCGGGGGTGCCAGTCACAACGACGGTGCCTCCTTCTCGTCCCCCTTCGGGACCCATATCGATGATGTGATCTGCCAGTTTGATGACATCAAGGTTGTGCTCGATGACAATGACGGTGTTACCCTTGTCAACCAGACGGTTGAGCACGACCATGAGGGTGCGGATGTCTTCGAAATGCAATCCTGTAGTTGGCTCGTCGAGGATGTAGAGCGTCTTGCCTGTGTCCTTCTTCGCCAGTTCTGTGGCAAGCTTCACACGCTGGCTTTCACCACCAGAGAGGGTGGAGGAGGGCTGTCCCAATTTGATGTAGCCGAGTCCCACGTCTTGCAGCACTTTTATCTTCTGGAGAATCTTGGGCTGGTGTTCGAAAAATTCGACTGCTTGGTTGATGGTCATGTCGAGCACGTCGGAGATGCTCTTTCCCTTGAAACGCACTTCCAATGTCTCTCGGTTGTATCGTTTGCCGTGACACACTTCGCAGGGAACGAGCACGTCGGGCAGAAAGTTCATCTGGATGGTCTTGTAACCATTGCCACCACAAGTTTCGCAACGTCCGCCAGCCACATTGAAAGAGAAGCGTCCGGGCTTGTAGGCTCGCATCTTCGCTTCGGGCATCTCGACAAAGAGTTTGCGAATATCGGTGAACACTTCTGTGTAGGTGGCAGGATTGCTGCGAGGGGTGCGCCCCAATGGAGACTGATCCACACTCACCACCTTGTCGATATGTTCAACACCTTCGATTTTATCAAACGCAAGTGGCTCTTGAAGAGATTGATAGAAGTATTGGCTCAAGTAAGGCTGTAAGGTCTCGTTGATCAAGGTCGACTTGCCGCTTCCACTCACGCCAGTCACACAAATGAGCATTCCCAAGGGTATATCCACACTCACATCTTTCAGGTTGTTACCCTTGGCGCCGATGATGTGCAGACTCTTCCCATTGCCTTTTCTTCGTGTCGCAGGAACCTCGATTTTCTCCTTTCCATTGAGGAAACGTGAGGTGAGCGTGTCGGTCTTCAGCATCTCGTGAGGCGTTCCCTGAAAGACGACCTCACCTCCTTTCCGACCAGCCAGCGGACCCATATCAACGATATAGTCGGCATTGAGCATCATGTCTTTGTCGTGCTCCACCACAATGACGGTGTTGCCCTCGTCTCGCAATGCTTTCAACGAATTGATGAGCCGCACATTGTCACGTTGGTGCAATCCAATACTGGGTTCATCCAAAATATATAGCACATTCACCAATTTCGTTCCGATCTGTGTGGCAAGTCGAATGCGCTGACTCTCTCCACCACTGAGGCTCACAGAACTGCGTGAGAGGCTCAGATAATGAAGACCCACATCCAAGAGGAACTTCAATCGGGTGCTGATTTCCCTGATGATTTCATGGGCAATGGTTCGCTGTTTCGGCTCCATCTTTTCCTCCACAGTGGTCACCCACTCATAGAGTTGCTGCAATTCCATGTCCGACACTTCGCTGATGTTCTTGCCATCAATGCGGAAGTGCAGCGCTTCCTTGTTCAGACGCTTTCCTCCACATTCAGGACACGTCACCATCTTGTCCACTGACTCACTCCATTTCTCTGCCCAAGCCCGTTGTTCATCAACATTGAGTCCCTGCACATAGTTCGCCATTTCCTGATAATCCATATTGTCCATATCGACAACAGGCACCACACCCAGACCTTTGCAATGGGGACAAGCACCTTGTGGGGAGTTGAACGAGAAGTTGTTGGGAGCAGGTTCGCGATAACACAAACCTGTGGTGGGGCACATGAGTTTCTTGGAGTAGTGTTTCAACACATTCGTTTCCTTCTCCATGATGAGAATCTGTCCTTCGCCCATCTTCATCGCCACCTCAAGACTCTTCTTCAGACGTTCCTCATCCTTGTCGCTGACGGCAAGCTTATCAATGACCACTTCGATGTCGTGGTTCTTGTATCGGTCCACCTTCATGCCTTCGGTCACCTCCACAATCTCTCCATCCACACGGGCATAGAGATAACCTTTCTTGCGGATGCTCTCGAACAACTCACGGTAGTGTCCCTTGCGGTTCTGCACCACAGGTGCCAATAGGAAAATGCGTTGACCATTGTACTGCTCCAGCAACAAGTGCATCACATCCTCCTTCGTGTATTTCACCATCTTCTCTCCCGTCTCATAACTGAATGCTTCGCCAGCACGGGCATAGAGCAGTCGCAGATAGTCATAAACTTCTGTCACGGTTCCAACGGTGGAACGCGGGTTCTTGTTGGTGGTCTTTTGTTCAATGCTGATGACAGGGGAGAGTCCGCTAATCTTATCGACATCGGGGCGTTCCATTCCTCCCAGAAAGTTACGGATATAAGCGCTGAAGGTCTCGATGTAGCGTCGCTGACCTTCAGCAAATATCGTGTCGAATGCCAGCGATGACTTGCCGCTGCCACTCAATCCTGTGATGACTGTCAAACTGTTGCGAGGAATCTCAACATCTACATTCTTCAGGTTGTGCACCCTCGCTCCCTCAATCTTGATCATGAGTCTCCACCTCCTCCTCCAGCATTCTCCGTACCTTCACGGAATCCCTTCAAAACATTGATGGCTTTCTTGATCTTGTACTTGACACCATCACTACCAAGTGCCTCGAGGTAAAGGTAATAAACGCCATTGTCCACCACCTTTCCGCCTTTCTTGCCGTCCCAAAGAACCAGTTTGTTGGGTTCACCCTCCACATGCTTTGCTGTTTCAAGGTTGACGGAGTGGAGTTTCTCTCCCCAACGGTTGAAGAACTTGGCATCCAGCTTCACGATGGATTGTGCCGTGATGCGGTAGGTGTCGTTGATGCTGTCATTATTGGGCGTGAAACCATCAGGACAAGTCAGTTTCGACTCGCTGATGACGATGTTGATAGGCTCACTTTCATAGGCAATGGTGTCGTCTCCCTCGATGAAAGCCAGATACAACTTGGCATTATAGCCCCCCGATTTGTTCAGCGTGTAAGTGGTGTTCTCCTCAAATCGTGTCACCAATGGAGAGTTTTCGTTTCCGTTGTCTTTGGTGCTCCAAATTCTCCATTCGCAATGGCACTTGTAGTTGTCAGGATTGCCAATATTGGCGAAAAGACGAAGCTCAACGGGTGCCTGTGCCGTTTGCGACTCTCCTGGATTCACCACAACGGTGTCTTCATCGTCAATCGAATAAAGAAGGATGTAAGGGGCTGCACCAGTCTCGTCAGGCACGGCTGGAATCACCATCTTCTTGGTGGTGTCTGTGCTGACGGTGTCAGCCCTGTTGGTGTTCTGCCTTGTCTGGTTGTTGAAAAGTTCAGACTCTTCTGGGTCGTTGCTGCATGCCATCATCAGCAAAATGCAACCCATGACAAGTGTTATTTTTGTTTTGATGTTCATTCTTTTCTTGTTCTTTTTGATGCAAATTTACTCAATCTCTTCTTGAAATCGTACGAATTTCATCTTAAAAACGCTCAACAAGTGGATTTAATTTGTGTTGAATGGCATTTTTTTACTAATTTTGTGCCCTGAAATCATACGAACTACTTAAATAACGATGAAGAAAGTACTTTTATTGTTGATGACTTTTGTGACTGCCACCATGATGTTGGCTCAATCGACGACACAAAAGCATGAAGTTCAGTCAGGGGAGACACTCTATAGCATTGCACGGCAGTATAATGTCACCGTGGCATCATTGCTTCAAATCAATCCAGGCTTAGATGCCGACCACATTATGGCAGGACAGAGCATCAATGTGCCAGCTGGCGCTCAGAGAAGTGTTGCTGCCCCTGTCAATCAGCAACCCGTTCAACCTGTTCAACAGACTCAGCCTGTTCAGCAATCCATTCAACAGCAAGTGCTGCAACAAGTGCGCCAACAGGTGCAGGCTCAGCAAGGAGTGGAAGTTCCTTCAACGCCCAACCGTCCCCGTTACAAGACGCTGCACGAGGTGAAGAAGAAGGAGACGCTCTATTCCATCTCCCGTCTGTATGGCATCACCGTGGATCAACTTGTGAATGCCAATCCCGACCTGAAGAAGACCAAGCTGAAGAAGGGTGTCGTGCTCAATATTCCTTATACGACGGCAGAAGACACAGAGTATCAAGCTGAACAACAGCGGGCGATAGAAGAGGCTAGCAAGCCCAAGGTGATCATGTATCCCACCATCAAGGTGGCTGTCATCCTCCCGTTCTCAAAGACGGAAGAGAAGGTGAGTGCAGAGTCACAGAAGATGATCAACCTCTACCAGGGTTTCCTCTTGGCGGTCGATTCTTTGAAACAACGTGGCTGCAATGTGGAGGTGTTTGCTTATGATGAAGCGAGTCCTGTCACGCCTGTTGCTTCCGTCTTGCAGAAGCCTGAGATGAAGGACATGCAGCTTATTGTGGGTCCTATCCGTCAATGGAACGTGAAGAGTGTGGCTGATTTTGCCCACCAGAATAATATTGCCCATGTGGTGCCACTGTCCAATGACCTTTCACTGGTCAACGAGCATCCCACCACATTCCAGGTCAATTCCCACAATTCGCTGTTGTACAACCAAGTGTACAACCGCTTCTACCTCATTCACAAAGATCACAACATCATCTTTGTCAACATGAATGACAGAGGTGACAACATGCCTTATATCACAGATTTCAAGAAAGACCTCGAGGCAAAGGGTGTCCAATACAGCAATGCCAGTGCCGCTGATTTCGCCACGGTTCGCGATGTGCTGAAGAAGGGAATGAACAACACCATCATCCCCACCAGCGGTTCAACCTCGGCATTCGAAACGCTTTGCAAGAAACTGGATGGTCTCGACCTGACGAGTGAATATACCGTACAGCTGTTTGGTTTCCCTGAGTGGCAGACCTTGCAGGGAAAGAATGACAAGTATCTGGGCAAGTATCAATGCCAGTTCTTCACATCTTTCTATAGCAATGAGGCATCGACTCGGATTCAGCAGTTCAATGGTCGTTTCCATCGTTGGTTCAATCAGGATCAGTACAACAGCTTCCCCAAGTATGGAGAACTCGGTTACGACATAGGCGCTTACTTCATCAAGGGACTTCACGATTTTGGTTCCGCTTTCTACGAGAACCTCCACAACTATTCTTATATTTCAATGGAGTTCCCAATGATGTTTGAGAAGAAGAATTCATGGTCGGGTTATCAGAACCATTCCATGATGATTGTGACACATCGAACGGATGGTTCTGTCTTTGTGAGGTAAGCGGATGAAGCTCAATCGTTTCATATTATTCTTGATAGGATGGCTGACGGTATCCCTTGCTTCTGCACAAGTGGGGGAGCATCGTAATGACCTGTCCATCGGTTTCACAGGTGGAATCACGATGAACACGATGGACTTCGTGCCCAAAATCAAGCAGAGCCGCAAGAACTCTCCGATGTTCGGTTTCTCTTCCCGCTATGTCTGCGAGAAGTACTTCACCACCATTTGTGCCGTTGCACTCGAGGTGCAGTACAACAACCTCGGTTGGGAAGAGGTCATTGAAGATGGTTCCCTCAACACCTACAAGCGCGACTGGCACTTTATCGAGATGCCCATCCTGATGCAAATGGGGTGGGGACGCGAACGTCGTGGACTCAAGTTCATCTTCGAGGCAGGTCCTCAGGTGGGACTCTATCTCGCGGGCAAGGAACATCGCGGTGGCGCCACTTGGGATGTGTCCAATCGTCCCAATGGCGTGATTTACCAGTATGGCAAAGACCCTGACCGCCGCTTCGATTACGGCATCGCAGCAGGACTGGGTATGGAGTTCTCTTCTCCCATCGGTCACATCCTGCTCCAGGGACGCTACTACTATGGTTTGGGCGATATGTACGACAACAGCAAGCGTGGCAAGTTCGGACGCTCAGCCAACCAGACCATTCTGGTCAAGATGACCTATCTCGTCGACCTCATCCGCACAAAGGGTGACAATATCAAATAGACAACAATGGCACGAAAACTATTCTGTGAAATCTCTCCATTCACCTATCGGCTTTCCACGGAGAAAGAAATTCTGAAAAGGCATTTGCGTGATGCGCTCAACAAAGTGCATTTTGCCAAAGAACGCACCCAAGACACCTTGCCTGTAGTCATATATCGTCACAACTCTCTCATCCGTCGTCGTTTGGGCAATGTGGACATGCAACTGCAGGAGAACAAGGCGGTCAACCTCGCCTTGGCTGTCAAGCACATCGACGGACTCCTGATTCGTCCCGGGGAAACCTTCTCCGTATGGAAACTGATTGGACGAACCACAGAAAGCAGAGGCTACAAGGAGGGATTGACCATCACGCACGGAAAACCTTGCAAGGGTATTGGAGGTGGAATGTGCCAGCTCTCCAACCTCATTCATTGGATGGTGCTCCACAGCGACCTCACCATCACCGAGCATCATCATCACGATGCACTCGACCTCTTTCCTGACCACGGACGACAGATTCCTTTTGGCACAGGAACCAGCATTTCCTACAACTACATCGACTATCGGGTGAAGAACAACACCTCCAACACCTATCAGCTGTGTCTTCATGTCGATGACGAATACCTTTGTGGTGAACTTCGTGCAACAGAACAGTTGCAGTACACTTTCCACATTCATGCCGAAGGGGAGTACTTCTCCAGAGAGGACGGGGTGGTGTATCGCAACGGACAGGTTTATCGCGACACCATCAATCGGGAAACGGGTGAATGTGTTGAGAGTCAGCTCATTCGCACCAATCATGCCCGAGTGATGTATGAATGTCCTCCAGATATGGAGATACAGGAAAAGTCTTGATTTTACTTCTTGATTTTACTTGATAAGAATTAGGGTGAATCACTACTCATAGTGACTCACCCTAACAAAAAATTGCTTATCTCACGACAAGCAATCTTTACTAACCTTAAAATAAATCTAATACCATGAAAAACACGTTGCAAAGATACAGACTTTTATCATTCTTTGCAAAGAAATGTCCTTCACGGAGTGATTATTTAAACTTTTTTAACCATACGGAGGCGTAATTCCCCTTTATTCCACATACAACACCAATCCCTTCAGGTATTCTCCTTCGGGATGATAGATGTTGATGGGGTGATCGGCTGGCTGGTGCAACTGGTGGAGAATGCGCACGTTACGTCCTGCCGATGCAGCAGCTGTGAAGACCGCCGTGCGGAACTGGTCTTTGTTGACAGCTTGCGAACAGCTGAAGGTGAACAGGATGCCGCCTGGTTGTATCTTTTCAAATGCTTTCTTGTTCAGACGCGTATAACCTTTCAGCGCATTGCGGAGGGCATCTTTGTGCTTGGCAAAGGCTGGAGGGTCGAGGATGATGAGGTCGTAGGGCGTCTGCATCTGGTCGAGGAACTTGAACGCATCCTCCGCAAATGCCTCGTGTCTGGCATCGTTGGGAAAGTTCAGTTCCACGTTGGCTTTCGTCAGGTCGATGGCCTTCTGGGAGGAATCCACGGAGTGCACCAGTTCGGCACCTCCACGCATCGCATAGAAGGAAAAACCGCCTGTATAGCAGAACATATTGAGCACTTTTCTTCCCTTAGAGTAACGCTCCAACAAACTTCTGTTATCTCGTTGGTCCACAAAGAATCCTGTTTTCTGTCCTCTCAACCAATCCACATGGAATTTGAGACCGTTTTCCATTGCCACATCATCGGTGTCACCACCTAACAGAAAACCGTTCTCCTGACCCAATTCTGCCTTGAAGGGCAAAGTGGTTTCCGACTTGTAGAAGATGTTCTTGAGCGCATCACCCATCACCGCTTTCAGGGCTTGGGCAATGATTTTTCTGTCGGTGTGCATACCCACCGAGTGAGCTTGCATCACGGCGGTGTTGCCATAGATGTCGATGACGAGACCTGGCAGGTTGTCGCCCTCACCATGCACCAGACGATAGGTGTTGTTGTTGCCGCCAATCACCCCGATGCGATGTCTCACATCTTTAGCGATGGACAGCTTCTTCTCGTAGAAGCTTTGGTCAATGGTGTCGTGCTCAAAAGTCAGCACGCGCACCATGATGCTGCCTATCTGGTAGTGTCCAGTGGCGATGTATTCGTTCTCGCTGGTGAAGACCTCCACCAGTTCGCCTTCCTCAGGCTCCTCACTCATGTGGTGGATGGCGCCTGAGAAAATCCAGGGGTGGAATCGGCGCAGCGAATCTTCCTTGCCTCGTTTCAGAAAAATGCTCTTCATTGGCTATATCGTATTTGTCTTTTCTACAACAAAATCTTGTTCTCTCTTCATTCTTGCCACTTCCTCGTGAATCTTGATGCATGCCCAAGCGTCGGTGGCTGCATAGCGTTGCTGTGCTTCGGTCAGGATTTCAGCCTCCCAGTTCGACAACTGTTGTCCTTTGGCAATCTTCCCACCAAACAGGTTGGCGAAAATCTTCTGCAAGCTGTTGTCCTCAATTCCGATGTCCTTCACTTCCTTTTGCAACTCCACGAACGTGCCAGGGGTGAACGCTCTCCGTTGGTTCAACATCCTCATATCGTCCTGTAGCGACAGTCCCACCTTCGTGATTTCATGATCTTCCAACAACCTCACCACCGAATCCGTCACACCTATCTTGTTGAGTCTGAAAAGGAAACAAGTGTCATGGGTGGCTACTTGCAAAAGGGCTACCTGATGCGATTGTCCCTTCTTGAAAGTGGGTCTGGTTTCTGTGTCGAATCCCAACACCGATTGCTTCATCAGGTAATCCACTGCCTTATCGGCTTCCTTTTCCGTGAAAATGACGATGATTCGTCCCTTGAAATGGACGCAGGGCAGCGTTTGTATCTGGTTCTTGTCGTATTTGTCCTGAATAACCTTCATCTTCTCCTCCGCTTAAAAATCATCCTCTTCCGAATACCTCACCTCGTGCAACGCCCGCTGCACATTCACCAACTTCTGTCCCCAGCTGTACTGGAACGACTCCTTCACCTCCGCCAGCGCATTCATCATCTGCTCCTCGTCATTCGCATTCTTGTACGCCATCGCAAAGTTCTTCAGTTCCTGATAGATGTCAGCCAGGTTCTCGCTGACCGTCGAAAGGATAGGGGACTCGCTGTATTTCATGTCCTCCATGAACACATCCAGATAGTCATCCTTGTCACCCATCAAGAGGCAGATATTCGCGCGAACAATATTATAATTCTCCTCCGTCACAAAATCCTCTGCATAATACTCCTCATCCAGAATCTCATACTTCGGCAGCAATGCCGCCTTCAGGTAGAGTAGGGGCAGCAACTTCATCAACGTGTCCACAAAACTCAATCGTGTCCTTTCCTCCGTCTTTTCGAGGAAAGCACAATACTCCACAGCGACCGTGACCAACTCCATCACGTCTCGTCCATACACTGGTGATTTTCCTTCTGTTTTCATAATCGCTTGCAAAGTTAGTGCAAAAAATCGAGTCCGTGAATAGAATGAGACTATTTTTTCATTTTTGCTGTTGAGATGCCCCCCAATTTCGGCGAAGCCAACGTTAACGTTAACGCTAACCTTAACCTTTAATTTTCAATTTTCAACTTTCAATTTTTAATTGACCTCCTTTCAACTATAACCGATAACCTATAACCGTTAACCTTTAACCGATAACCTTTACAGCCTTCGACCTTTGACCTTCGACTTTTGACCTCAAATAATTTAATCCCAATTAAACCAATCCGCATAGACTTCGTCTAAACCTTTAGCATTTTATTTTCAATAATTAGTTAGTTAGTTAAAAAAATGAAGAAAATTTATTTCGCAGCATTGCTTTCAGTCACGATGTTGACAGCCAATGCACAAGAGCCTAATATTCCAATGGGAATGTTTGGCGCACCTCAGGTTGACGTAAAGTTCGATGAGTACAAGGCAGCTCCTCAGGGTTTCGACCAGGAGCGTGCAGGAATCGACAAAGGTACTGTGAAACTCATTGAGTACCAGTCAGAATCAGTGGGAACAACCCGTAAGGCAAACGTTTATCTGCCACCAAAGTACGATGCAAAGAAGAAGTACAGCGTGCTCTACCTCCTTCATGGAATCGGTGGTGACGAATGGGAATGGGTGAACGACGGTGGTGTGCCTAACATCATCATGGACAACCTCTATGCTGACAAGAAAGTGGCTGACATGATCGTCGTGATGCCTAACGGTCGTGCTGCAAAGGACGACTCTCGTTCAGGTGGTTACGGTTCTGCTCCAGCATTCGGCGAGTTCGACAAAGACCTCATCGGCAGCCTCATCCCTTACATCGAGAAGAACTTCAGCGTTTATACCGACAAGAACCATCGTGCCATCGCAGGTCTCTCAATGGGTGGCGGTCAGTCCCTCAACTTCGGATTGGGTCACATGGACGTATTTGCATTTGTAGGTGGCTTCTCTTCTGCACCTAACACCATGCGTGCAGCACAGCTCATTCCTGATGTGGACAAGGTGAAGAAGGAGAACAAGCTCCTTTGGATGGTCTGCGGTGGCGCCGACGGCTTGATGAACAACAGCGCACAGCTCAAGGCATTCTGCGATGAGAAGGGCATCCCTTGCACCCTCATCAAGTACCCAGAAGGTCAGCACAACTTCGTTGTTTGGAAGTACGGTCTCTACAACTTCGCCCAGCTCATCTTCAAATAATCATCTCCCTCATTTCAGTATATAACCCCAAGAACGCAAGCTCCTGCCTGCGTTCTTTTTTTTCTCCACCCGATAACCGCTAATCTCACACAGATCCCACAGATCCCGCAGATTATTTTTGTTTTAACCACGAATTACACAAATAGCACGAATTGATTTTTTAGATGGATGCAATTTGTGTGAATGAACACACAAGAGTGTGATAGGACTACTGTCACTCTGAGAGCAAGCTTTCAAGATGACAGATGTCATAACGCACTAATGCACAAAGCTATGGCATTGTGCGGCATCCATTGTTTTTTCATCAAGCCAAAGTGTTTTTAAGGTGTTCATCTTTATATTCGTGTCATTCGTGTTCGTTTTCTAATATATTTTCGTGTTTTTCGTTCTTTCCGCTATTTTCGGAATCTTTAACCTATAACCCTTAACCAACCGATAACCGATAACCTTTAACCGATAACCGAAATAAAAAATCCCTTTTTCTTTTTGTCTTCTTCCCACTTATTCGTACCTTTGCAAGAAAGAACAACTGAACAAACAATGGAAGGACAGTATTCAGCCAACCCCAACCGCTACGAAAGCGGAATGCAATACGAGCGTTGCGGACGCTCAGGAGTCCTGTTGCCCAAGGTGAGCCTGGGCTTCTGGCACAACTTCGGAGGCGTCGATTCTTATGATCGCAGTCGCGAAATCGTGCGCTATGCCTTCGACCACGGCATCACCCATTTCGACCTCGCCAACAACTACGGTCCTCCTTACGGTTCAGCCGAAGAGACGCTCGGACGGTTGATGGACGACGACTTCCGTCCCTATCGCGATGAACTCTTCATCTCCACCAAAGCAGGCTATGACATGTGGCAGGGACCCTATGGCAATTGGGGAAGCCGCAAGTATCTGATGGCATCGCTCGACCAATCCCTTCGTCGCATGAAACTGGATTATGTGGACCTCTTCTATAGTCACCGCTACGACCCCGAGACCCCATTGGAAGAGACACTGCAGGCACTCGTCGATGTGGTCCGACAGGGGAAAGCCCTCTATGTCGGCATCAGTCGCTGGCCCTTGGAGGCAACCCGTTTCGCTGCCCAATATCTCAAGGAGCGCGGTGTGCCCCTGCTCATTTATCAGGGACGCCTGAATATGCTCGACCGTGCCCCGATGGAAGAAGGTATTCTCGACTTCTGTGCACAGGAAGGCATCGGCTTCATCTCCTTCTCACCCTTGGCACAAGGTCTGCTCACCGACCGCTATCTGAATGGCATCCCTCAGGACAGCCGAATGTCCAAAGGCAAGTTCCTGAAAGCATCCATGCTCACCCCCGAACTGCTGTCCCGGTTGCAGCAATGGAACCACCAAGCCAATGAACATGGCATGACCCTGGCAGAGATGGCGCTCACCTGGATTCTCCAACAGAAAGCCGTCACTTCCGTCCTGATCGGCGCCAGCTCCACCCTCCAACTCTCCAACAACCTCCGCTGCCTTAAATGACGATTCCGAAAACTTCTAAAAAGACAAAAATAGACAAAAACCTTAACTTTGCAAAAAAATGGATGCCGCACAATGCCATAGCTTTGTGCATTAGTGCGTTATGGCATCTGTCATCTTGAAAGCTCGCTCTCAGAGTGACAGTAGTCATATCACACTTCTGTGTGTTCATGCACACAGATTGCATCCATCTAAAAAAACAATTCGTGCTATTCGTGCGATTCGTGTTCGTCTTCTAATATATTTTCGTTCTTTTCGTACTTTTCGCAATTTTCGGAATCTATATTAATTCGTTAGATTCTTGTCATTCGTGGTCGTTTCAAAAAAATTTTTTTTATTTTTTTCTTGATTTTTTCTTTCCTCATTCCTCCCCTCAAGAGAGGAATCCCCACCACTTTATTCCATGTCAATCAATAAGTTGC
>JAGCDQ010000005.1 GCA_017651245.1 Bacteroidaceae bacterium
TGCTCGTCCGTGATTTTGGCGTTTGGCGTCGCGTCTTGTAGCGCCAAACCCTTCTTCTGCAGGAATTCAGCCACGGTGTTGATTCCCACATTCAGTTCTTTTAATGCTTTGTTCAGTCTTACTGCCATATAGACTTATTTACTATTTTACAATTATTCTTCAAATTCAGCCTTCAAGATGCGGAGCACTTCATCCACCGTATCTTCTTCGAGGTCTGCCTTCTCAACGAGCATAGCACGTGGTGCACCCAGTACAGCCTTAGCCGTATCCAGACCAATGCCCTTGATGGCATCAATGATCCAAGGCTCGATTTCATCTGTGAACTCATCCAGATAGATGTCCTCCTCGTCAGGCTCTTCACCATTGAGTTCGCGGAAGACGTCGATGGTATAGCCCGTCAGCATGGATGCCAACTTGATATTGTCACCATTCTTACCGATGGCGAGACTCACCTGGTCAGGCTGCAAATACACCTCGGCTTTCTTCTTCTCCTCGTCCAATGTGATGGAAGATACGGAAGCTGGACTCAGCGAACGCTGAATAAACAACTTGATGTTGCTGGTATAGTTGATGACGTCAATGTTTTCGTTGTGCAACTCACGTACGATACCATGAATACGACTACCCTTTACACCCACACAAGCACCAACAGGGTCAATGCGCTCGTTGTAGCTCTCCACGGCAATCTTCGCACGCTCACCAGGGATGCGGGCAATACGCTGCACCGTGATGAGTCCGTCATTAATCTCAGGCACTTCCTGCTCCAACAAACGACGCAGGAAATCAGGAGAAGTACGGGAAAGGATAATCTTAGGATTGTTGTTCAGGTTGTCCACGCGCAACACGACGGCACGAGCCGTTTCACCCTTGCGGAAGAAGTCGCCCGGAATCTGCTCGCCCTTTGGCAAGAGCAACTCATTGCCCTCATCGTCGAGCAGCAGCATCTCGCGCTTCCAAATCTGATACACCTCGCCGCTGACAATCTGTCCCACCTTGTCCACATACTTGTTGTAGAGGTTATCATGCTCGAGATCGAGGATTTTGCTGGCCATCGTCTGACGCAAAGTCAAGATGGCACGACGGCCAAATTTCGCAAACTCCACCTTCTCACTCACTTCTTCACCAACTTCGAAGTCCTCGTCAATCTTCTGAGCCTCTGACAACTCAATCTCCGCATTCTCATTCTGAACCTGTCCGTCTTCCACTACCACACGGTTGCGATAGATTTCAAAGTCACCCTTGTCAGGGTTTACAATTACGTCAAAGTTCTCATCCGAGCCGTAAGTCTTCTGCAATACGCTGCGGAAACTGTCCTCAATCACACTCACCAGAGTGGTTCTGTCAATGTTTTTGGTCTCCTTGAAGTCCTTAAAAGTGTCTATCAAGTTGACACGTTCTGTTAATTTCTTTGTAGCCATTATATTTGTTGTTTAGTTTGTTTCGTTATTCATTATCGTTAGGGTGGGTCTACTTGAAGTCAATGATATTCTTCACCCACTTCACATCCCCATAGCCGAAGGCCTTATCCACCTCCACCATCTGTGGACGCTTCTTCCCCTCTATCTTTTGCTTCTCTATCACCGTCACCACAAAGCCATTCTCATCAGCACTCTTCATCGCACCCTCCATCTTCTTGCCATCAGCTGTCAGCAGTTCTACATCATAGCCAATGGAGTTAATGTATTGTTGAAGCACCTTGAACGGCTGACCAATACCCGCGGAACCGACTTCCAGTTCAAAGTCCTCCACATCGCGGTCGAAGTGTTCCTCGATGAATCGGCTCAACTCACAGCAGTCCTCAATCCATACGCCATCCTTATGGTCAATCTCCACAGTGATTTTGTTCTGCTCATCCACTGTGGCATCCACCAAGAAATACTCCTTGCCCTCCAACCATTCGAGAGCCAATTCCTTCACTTTGTTTTTGTCAATCATTCGTGTTATTTTTTAGTTTCGCTTTTGCTTCACTCTACTTGAGTCTTTACAATAAGAAGAGGGAACTTTTCAGTCCCCTCATTCATTTTCGATGCAAAGATACGGCAAATATTGTACAATACCAAATAAAACCGCATTTTTTTAGTTTTTATTTTGTATTTCGCTCGGTTTGCACTACCTTTGCAAACGAATAGAGACTTCATTTCGAGTGGGAATAAACGATTTAAATTTGCGTCATTATAGCCGATACATATGGGTTTTGCTGGTGGTGGCTGTGTGCTGTTGGTGCGCTAGCCGCTGGGATGTATGGTTTGAGAACCCAGAAGAGGGTGCTTACGAACCATCTAAAGTGCCTACAAGAGTACTGCTGACATTTGGTGATGAGAATGGAAATATTAGCCGAAATGTGAGTTGGACATGTGGCAAGGAGGTTCGACCCTCAGAAGTGGAGCTCATGGACATAAACGATAACGTTAACCCTGACTCTCTGCCCTCCAACCTCATCCCTGCCACAGGCGAAGTGTTTGAATCACGTAGCGGAAAGGCTGCTTACTACATGGCGCGAATGAGAGATTTGAAAGCTGGACACACCTATCGGTATCGAGTATGTACAGGAGAAAAGAAGTCAGACTGGTTTGAATTTCATCTGCCTCAAGCCCATGAACAAGAGACCTCTTTTCTCTATATGGGTGACATTCAAGATTCTATCGGTGGTATTGCCAACCAACTGCTAAAAAAGGCTTTCAAACAGAACCCCGATGCAGCGTTCTTTGTATGTGGTGGCGACCTGACCGAACGCCCCACCGATGCCTATTGGGGTGAGACATTCGCAAGTCTTGACTCAATCGGACAGACACTTCCTGTATTAACCATCACGGGCAATCATGACTATCTGAAAGGTGTCATCTGTCAATTGGAACGTCGCTTCTCTCTTATTCACTCGTACTTTCTCGATTCGATGGTGGGTGAAAACCAAGTATTTACCGTTCGATATAATGACATACAGCTTTTCTGTTTGGACAGCAACCGCGAATTCTTTTACCTATGGACACAGCGCCAATGGTTGGAGGAGCAACTGGCAAAGAGTACGGCAACTTGGAAGATTGTGGTGCTCCATCATCCGCTATACTCCATTCGTGGGAACATGAACAACCTGATTCAACGATGGATGTTCGATGACCTCATCCGTGAACAGGGTGTGGATATCGTGCTGCAAGGTCACGAACACGCCTATGCCCGCATGACCAACACTCAAACCTCAACCTTCAGCTCGGCGAAGCCAAACCTCAAACCTCAAACCTCAAACCCTATCTACACCGTCAGCCACTGTTCTCCCAAGAGCTACCGGATTGAGTTTGACGAGCGGTTTGACAAGTTTGGAACGGGTAGCCGATACTACCAGAAAGTGCACACAAAGGGCGACACGCTTTTCCTTACAGCATGGGATGCCAACGAAGGAACTCTCTATGACTCACTCTATATCATCAACAACAAAGGAACAAAAATGCTGAAAGATTGCGGCAAGGACATTCCTGAGAAGATTGAATTCACTCCCAACCCCGACAACAAGAAAGACGTTGCGTTTGCGGAACGTATTCAAGAATACAAGCAACGAAAGCATATCAAATAATCACTGAAAGAATGAGACGGAAACACTTAAAGAAATCATTTTTCTCCAGCCCCATTGCCTTCATCTACAATTTGGCATTGGTATATATCACCTATGGCTTGTGCCGTTTGGCTTACCTTTTTGAGAACTGGTCAGTCATTTCGGAAGGATTCGACTCGCTCTCGTTCTGGGAGGCTTTCAAGGGATGCTGGATGTTCGATACCTCCGCCATTCTCTACACGAATGTACTGTATGCCATCCTGATGCTGATTCCACTGCATTGGAAAGAAAAGAATTGGTGGCAGACAATGGCAAAATGGATATACCTCATCGTCAATTCCCTTTGTATCATCGCCAATCTGGCAGATGCCGTGTATTTCCAATATACAGGTCGACGCACCAATTGGTCGGTGTTCAAGGAGTTCAGTAATGAAGGCAATATCGGCAATGTGATTGGCGTGGAATTGCTCAACCACTGGTATCTTTTGTTGGTGGGCATCGTACTCATTGTCGGACTTGCGCTACTCTATGCCCAACCGAAAGGAAAATTCCGTTTGCGGTTACTGAAGGACTACCTTCTCTATTATGTCATCCACCTCATCTGCTTCGGACTTTACATCCCCATCACCGTTGCGGGTATGCGTGGAGGTGCCACCACCGCTGTGCGTCCTATCACGTTGAGCAATGCCAACCAGTATGTGAATCGTTCCCCCGAAGTGGCACTGATTCTCAACACGCCTTTCTCCATGATACGTTCCATTAACAAAGACGTGTATGTTGATCCTAAGTACTACGAACGAGAGGAACTGGATCAGATTTATCAGCCCATCTACACTCCAGCTGACAGCATCGTGATGAAGAAAAAGAATGTGGTGGTACTGATTATGGAAAGCTACGGTAGAGAGTACATCGGTGGCTACAATCCCATCCCTTTCAATGCTCAACCCTCAACCGTCAATTACAATACTTACACGCCCTTCACGGATTCCCTCATCCAGCGTTCCCTCACCTTCGACTATACTTTTGCCAATGGTCGCAAGAGCATTGACGGCATGCCCTCCATCCTTTCCAGCATTCCACGCTTCATCGAGCCTTTCTTCCTCACGCCTGCTTCCCTGAACACCGTGAGCGGATTGGCGGGGGAACTTGGAAAGGCAGGCTACTATTCAGCCTTCTTCCACGGAGCAGAAAACGGCTCGATGGGCTTTGAGGCATTTGCCAAAGCCACGGGATACAAGGCTTATTTCGGTCGCACGGAATATGACCAAGACAAACGTTTCAACGGTGACAAGGATTTCGACGGTATGTGGGCAATTTGGGACGAGGAGTTCCTGCAGTTCTATGCCTTACAGATGAGCCAGATGGAGGAGCCCTTCATCACCTCGGTCTTCACCGCCAGTTCGCACCACCCTTATGCGGTGCCTGAACGCTACAAGAACATCTACAAGGACGAGCCTGACGACCCCAATGTACTGTGCAAGTGCATCCGCTATGTGGATAATGCCCTCCGACTCTTTTTCGAGACGGCTGAGAAGCAACCTTGGTACAAGAACACCATCTTCGTGCTCACTGCCGACCACACCAACCTGACTGCACGTCCCGAATACCAGACCGACCTTGGCGTGTTTGGAGTGCCCATCATCATCTTCGACCCTTCAGGCGAGATTAAACCTGAACGCCGCCACTGCATCGCACAGCAGATTGACATTATGCCAACGGTGCTCAACCACCTCGGTTACAAGAACCCCTACGTGGCATTCGGCAACGACTTGCTCAACACCCCCGACAGCCTCACATGGGCAGTCAACAACACCGAGGGCATCTACCAATATGTGAAGGGTGACTATGTGTTGCAATTTACCGACGATGGCCACACCAAAGCCCTCTACAACTACAAGAAAGACTGGTTCCTCAAGCAAAACCTGTTGGGTAAAGGAGAAAAGACCGAACAACAGATGGAGCGTGAACTGAAAGCCATCATCCAGTCGTATATGGAACGCATGGTGGAAGACAGATTGGTGTATGGGAAATAGTTTAGGGTTTAGATATGAAACAGCGTAATCATGCTTTTGACCTCCTGTGCGGGCTCTGCATTCTCCGTATGATCCTGCTGCACGTGATGGGTATGTGTGGCTATAGGGGTGAGTTCTGGTTCACGAAGGTGATGGCGTGGTCGTTCTTCTTCATGTCCTTCTTCTTCTTCAAGGCGGGTTACTTCAATAAAGGCATCTCCACTCCCACATGGCCCTACCTGAAAGACCGTGTCAAGCGGTTGCTGGTACCTTATGTCACTTGGGGCATCATTGGCAGCATTATTTTCTTCGGATTTCTGCTGATATTCCCCGACAACTTCCAGAAATACTACAAGATTCTGCGCTGGTCACACCTGTGGGAAGATAGCCACGTATGGGGCAATCCTCCCTTGTGGTTCCTCTTCTCCTTCTTCATGTCGTATGTGCTGGTGCATTTCCTCAATAAAGTGAAATACTTGCGCTGGGTGGCTATTGCTTTCCCTTTCATCAGCTATTACCTGTGGACACAGCACAATCCCTTGTGGATGAGCCTCGACAACGTGTTTGCAGGCGTGTTCTTTTTCTATCTGGGCAGAGGATGGCGTTGGTTGCAGACTCGTGTCCCGAAAGGTTGGCTCATTTTCCTGAGCCTGTTGCTCATTGCCGAGTTCATCGTAGGCAACCGTCTATGGCATGGAGAATATGACATGAGTCTTAACAAATTCGTACAGAACCCTTGGGGAGCAGGCATCAACACCCTCTGTGCTTTGGTGGGCATTTCAGGACTGTTGTTGGCTTTACCACTGAAACGAGTGCCCGTTATAGGTTTCATCGGAGAACATTCGATGGTCTATTTTGTGGCACACTATCCCCTTCTCTTCCTCTATGCCTTCACCCATCTGGTGTTCCATCATTCCGTCGCCCACCACTGGGAAGATGTCATTCTCATGATGCTCTTTGTGCTTATCACCTGTGCTTGGCTCACCCCTTATGTGGAGAAAGTTCCGTGGTTGTCAGGTCGATATCAAAAAAAACTTTCAACTCCCAACCCTAAACTCTAAACTTTTCACTACCTTTGCAGCGATGAAGGAACGTAACCATACTTTTGATTTTCTGTGTGGCATCTGTATCATCCGCATGATACTGCTTCACATCATCACTTTCTGTGGTCACAAAGACGACGACTGGTGGGCAGAGGTGATGGGGTGGTCCTTCTTCTTCATGTGCTTCTTTTTCTTCAAGGCAGGCTACTTCAACAAGACGGTGTCGGGCGACACGGGAGCATACATCAAGGACAAAGCAAAACGGTTGCTCATCCCTTATGTGGCATGGGGTCTCATCGGATTTGCAGTTTATGCGTTCTATCTCCCTTTCGAAATCAATCGCTACGGACACCCTATTGAACCGATGGAGTGGAGTCACCTGTGGAAGACCAGTGCCGTATGGGGCAATGAGCCGATGTGGTTCCTCTTCTCCTTCTTCTCCTCCTATGTGCTGGTGCATTTCATCAAGAAAATCCATATCGTCAAGCCTATCTCCGTATTCCAGACGGTCATCATTCTCATCTGTCCCTTCCTCAGCTATTGGATGTGGAAACTGGAGAATCCGTTGCCGATGAGCCTGAGCAACGTGTTCATGGGCGTATTCTTCTTCAACATGGGGCGTACTTGGCGATGGCTGATTGAGCGGATGGGACGCCACTTCACCCTCGTGCTGTCCTCCCTGATGATTGTAGCGTTTATCGTGTTGAACATCGTGTGGCACGGTGAGTATATCATGCATTCCAACTATTTCAAGGGGAATGAGTTGGCTGCCTTTGTCAACACCATCATCATCCTCTTGGGACTTTCTGGTTTCCTGCTGAAATTGCCATTGGGTCGGGTGCCCGTCATCAACTACATCGGTCAGCACTCTATGGTCTATTTCGTGGTGCACTACCCCATCCTCCAGTTCTACCGATTCACTCACATCATATTCGGACATAGCATCTACGGCAAGGGACATTGGGATGACATCATCGTCCTCATCTTCTTTGTCTTTGCCATCTCCACTTGGCTGGTGCCCTACGTAGAGAAAGTCCCCTGGCTCTCAGGACGCTGGAAAAAACCTCAAACCTCAAACCTCAAACCTCAATGAGCATCGCCTACCTCATATCAGCTCACACCGATCCTCTTCAGCTCAAGAGGCTCATCGATGCCCTGCACCCAGACGCGCAGTTCTTCGTGCATGTGGACAAGAAGTCTGATATGAGTGCCTTTGCGTCTATCCTCCAGCGAGAGAACGTACATTTCGTGGAGAACCGCATTGACGTGATTTGGGGCACCATTCGGCAGGTGGAAGACCAGATGACGCTCATCAAGGCGGTGCTGGATTACCCAACGGAATTTGACCGCATCTTCTTCTTGTCGGGATTGGACTATCCGCTGTGGAGCAACGAGCATATCACCACTTGGCTGGAAGAACATCCCGATCAGGAATTTATCGCAGGCTACTGCATGGACACCGACGAACTTCCTGCTGATCAACGGCTACTATATCAAGTGCCACGACCTTTCTTCCATCTGAATGGTCTCAACCGTCGATGGAACGAACGACTTCGCGTCTTGTGCCGCAAGATGAAGAAATGGACGGGAGTTCGAAAACCCCTCTCCTTCATGGTGGACGGGGAACGCTGGCAGCTCTATAAGGGTGCCGATTGGTGGTGCGTGTCGCAAGGACTCCTCGCCCACATCTACAACGTCTATACCCAGAAGCCCGAAGTTCGAGACTACTTCGCCGATTCCTTCGCACCCTCTGAAACGCTGCCGCAGACTATTGCCTTCAACAGTCCTCAATGGGCATCGAGGTGCATCCTCCACAAGGGAGAATACCCAGGGCTCACCCGACTCACGCCACTCCATTGCATCGTCTATGATCCCGTCATCAAGGTGATGGACGAGAACGACTACGACATGCTTCTGGCAAGTGGCAAGATGTTCGCCCGCAAGTTCGTTAGTGGAAAAAGTGACCAACTCATTCAATTACTCCATGGAAGAAACTAAGACCCAAAGACTACAATGGCTCGATGCCATGCGTGGCTTCACCATGATCCTCGTCGTTGCCTACCACGTGGCACAATCGGGATTTATGGAGTCGGAGAAGATATCCGCCTCCCTCCCCTTCCTCGTGCTCTTCCGCATGCCCCTGTTCTTCTTTGTCAGCGGCTTCTTGGCATATAAGGCAAACTGGCTCTGGACACCCCAAAGCTTTGCTTCCCTCACCTGGAAGAAAATCAAGGTGCAAGTCCTGCCCACGCTCGTCTTCCTCTGCGTGTTCATCGTGTTGCGCACCTCCTACACCTTCGACGTAGGTTTCATGCGTGCCATGAAGACACCCACCAAGGACGGCTACTGGTTCACGTGGGTACTTCTTCAGATGTTCCTCATCTACTACGTGGTGGCTGCCCTCTTCCAACGCTTCGGCAAACGCACCGAGCACACCGCCATCATCAGCCTGTGGGTCATCAGTCTGGGTGCCTACGTATCCCTCTACCTTCCCCACACCTTGGGCAAATGGTACAAGACCGACTTCATGATGTACAGTTCCTTCTACGAGACCATGAAGTTCATGCACTTCTTCTTGCTCGGCAACATCGTCCACCGCTTCTGGCCAAGTGTCCAGCGGCTTTTCGATGCCAAGGGCTTCTTCCTCATCACTGTAGTGCTCGCTTACCTCTGCTGTGCCGACATCTTCAGGTGGCACTTCATCAAGCACGAGTGGACCAACATACCCAAGACCCTCGCCATGTACACCCTCATGCTCATCGTCGTCATGTACTTCCGTCACCACCAAGACCGCTTCACCCAACAGACGCGGATTGGACGTGGACTCCAGTACATCGGCACCCGCACCCTCGATGTCTATCTCCTCCATTTCCTCCTCCTGCCCAAGCTCCCCGAAGTGGGCAAGTGGCTCAATGACCACCACCCCAACTTCGTCATCGACATCGTCCTCTCCGTCGGCATGGCACTCATCATCATCGCCTTCTGCCTCCTCATCTCCGAAATCCTCCGCATAAGCCCCTTCCTCAAGAAGTACCTATTCGGGCGCTAAACCTCAATTCTCAAACCTCAAACCACCATGCATCCTTCCAACATAGACGTCTCCGTCCTCATCCTCTTCTTCAACCGTCCCGACTTCCTCCAGAAAGTCTTCGACGAAGTCAAGAAAGCACGTCCTGCCCGCCTCTTCCTCTACCAAGACGGTCCTCGTGGTCCTCAGGACATGGAACGCATCCTGCAATGCCGTCAGGTCGTAGCCGACATCGACTGGGAATGCGAGGTGCACCAGCTCTACCAAGAGAAGAACTACGGGTGTGACCCCTCCGAATACCTCTCCCAGAAGTGGGCATTCTCCATCACCGACCGCTGCATCGTGCTCGAAGACGATGACGTGCCCTCCCAGTCTTTCTTCCCTTTCTGCAAGGAACTGCTCGACCGTTACGCCGACGATGAGCGCATCGGCATGATAGCAGGCTTCAACAGCGACGAAGTCACCCCCGACGTGCCCGACGACTACTTCTTCACCACCGTCTTCAGCATCTGGGGATGGGCAAGCTGGCGACGCATTATCGACCAGTGGGACAGCCACTACACCTTCCTCGACGACCAATACGCCATGCAGCAAGTCAATGACCTGTGGAAACTGCGCAAGTATCGTCAGCACCTGCTCGACATGTGCCACCACCATCGCGACTCAGGCAAGGAATACTACGAGACCATCTTCCTCATGAGTCTGGTACTCAATCACCAACTCGCCATCATGCCCACACGCAACCTTGTCAACAACCTTGGCGCCACCCCCGACAGCACCCACTATGCTGCCAACCTCAACACCATCCCTGCCCGTTTGCGTCGCATGTACACCATGAAGCGCCACGACCTCCAGTTCCCTCTGCGCCATCCTGCCCACGTCATTGAGCACGTCGCCTTCAAGGAGCACGTCTATCGCACCAACGCATGGGGACATCCCTGGCTCAAAATCGGACGTTCTTTCGAAGAACTCTTCAACAACCTCCGCTACGGCAACTTCAAACAAATCGGACAAGCCATCCGCAACCGCTGGAACATCCTGACCGGTCAGAACAAGTATCATTAAGAAGGATTGGAATTGTGGTTTTGGGATTTTTTTTCACAATGTTAATGAATTAAAAGAATTAAACATAAATTCTACCCTTGGGAACAGAGGTCGATTGGAACTCGATTAGAACTCGATTGGAACTCGATTGGAACTCGATTAGAACTTGATAGGAACTTGATTGGAACTTGATTGGAACTCAGTTGGACTTTAATCGGGTTCCTGCTTGTGTGAAGTACGACGACGGTCAAAACTACCTTTGCTATAACATCCAGGACAGCGACCCGCAGACACTCAAGACCTACTGGGCCATCACATACAATGAGAAGGCTGTGCTTGGGACATCACCGCTGAGGCAGGCAACGACTTGACGAAAGTCGACCGCATCAGCTACACCCTCACCATCGAGGACGTGGAGCTTACTACCGGAACCATTTACTTCAAGGTGTTCCAAGATCACAGCAAGGACACCAACTGGGGCTTTGACCCCAACGATGCTACCTACGAGGTAAACATGCCCAACGGACTTGACAAGGCTGTCTTCGACATCACCTTCAGCTTCAGTCCCATGGGTCTAAACAATGGCTACAATGTAAGCTGCGACGCAGTGTACGATGAGACCGCCACTGGCATTCGCAGCATGGTCACTGAAAAGCAGACCAGCGATGCCATCTACAACCTGCAGGGCGTGCGCCTGGACAAACTGCAGAAGGGACTGAACATCGTGGACGGCAAAAAGATATATGTGAAGTAAGGACTTACCCCTCAATATGTCCTACACAAAAGCGCATAAACACTTGACTATTGATTTCAATAGTTTATAAAAAGTGCTGAAGTGAAATAGAAAGGAGAGACTCCGGAATGGGGTCTCTCCTTGTTCGATTGGGTCTTGCCAGCGTCAGGGCTTGGTGATGGTCAGCACACCAGCGGAAAGGGCGGGAACGGAAAGCACCACGTCGTTGCCTTCAGTCTTGGGCGTTGCTGTCTGGAGGGCGACGGCATGCTTGTTCTCCATGCTGTTGGCAACAGTGAGTGAACCTGGAGCATAGTACTCGAAGGCTGTTTCCTTCACACCTGTCCAATCACCTTTGATGCGTAAGGTGGCAGGTTCGTCGGTGGGGTTGACCACCTTCACAATCACGCCGGAGCCGTTCTCCTGCATGGTGGTGCTCACGCTCAAATTGCCTGTGTCACCGCTGTATGCCAGACGGTACTTGGAGAAGTGGTCGTACCAGAGTTCGGTGACCTGACAGTTGGGCGCCTTGAACAGATCCTTGGCGTCGAAGTTGATGAAGGCGTTGTTCCAGTCGGGTGCGTCGGTACGGCGTATGAACAGGGCTGCTGCACCCATCGCCACCACGTCACGAGCCTCGCACATATTGAGGAAGCCACCAGCAAAGAGACCTGTGCGCCAGTCGATGCTGTTGAGGTTCCACTCGGAGATGAACAGCTTGATGTTCGGATTGGGTCCCTCGGCAATCATCTTGGCATAGCGGTCGTACTGCTGTCCCAGACGAACAGGACCTGTGGCATAGCCGCCTTGCTGTTCGTAGTGGTGCAGACTGAGATAGTCGAAGAAATTGCCGCTGCGCTTGATGAACTGCTCATCTTCCTGAAATCCACCGCAAGCAATAATCTTGATGGTTGGGTCTATCTTGCGCATCGCGGTGCTGAAATCACGCACACACTTTTCATAACGGTCGATACCCATTTCCCACATCTCATTGTCAATCTCCCAGTATTTCACATTGTAAGGTTCCGGATGTCCGTTGGCAGCACGCTTGGCACCCCATTCATCGGAAGCTGGAGCATTGCAGTAGCGCAACCAGTTCACAGCATCCTGCAGAATTTGGTCGTACTCCTCAGCAGGACGTTCAAACTTGACGCTCACCACGATGACCGGCTCGCTGTTCACCTCGCGGCAGAAACGGATGAACTCATCGGTGCCGAAGCAGTTCTGGTCATAATCCATCCACATCCAGTGTGCCCAACGCTCACGATTCTCCTGCGGACCAATGCCCCACTGCCAATCGTACTGAGCCACATAACCACCCCCTGGCCAACGCAGACACGTCGGGTGCAGTTCCTTCACAGCCTTCAGAATATCAGGTCGGAATCCGCCCAGATTCTTCCCCGTCTGCGTGCTCATGGTCGCCATATCTACCTGAACGGTGCCACCCTTCACAACGATGGCGAAATCGCCGTCGCAACTGGTCTGAGGTTCGAGCGTGAAGGCATATTTCTGCCACTCCTTGCCCACCTTTCCCAGTGGTTTTCGTGCCACGAACTGACCATTCGCATTGCGGAGTCCTACGATGAGTTCTCCCTTGCCTTTCGCATAGATAGAACCCACGTATTTCTCACCAGCAACGATGTTCTGTGGTCCTTGGAAAATACCTGCCTCAGCCTTGGCCGTAATCTCCTGCGAATAGCGCATGTTGACAGCATCATCCTTGATGAGTCGGTATTTGCCACCCTCGCCAAAAGCTGTCCACTGTTGTGCTACAGCTGGTGTCTGCACATCGCCAGGAGCACCTTCGAAGAGCACCTTTCCGTCGGTTGACGTCAACTTGATGTTGCGATAGGTCGCTTCCGTGTAGTTCACCCAGAAGGTGATGAAGTTGCGGTCGGCACGCTCCAATCCATCATAAGTCAACACTTCCTTGCCGTCCCAGAAGATGGTCACCTTGCTGCCACGACTCTCCACACGCAGCTTGTGCCATTGCTGATCCTCGTTCACCTGCTCTTTGGTGGCAGGAGCCGAAGCCAGCGGTGTGAGCATATTCATGCGGCGACCAGGACGTCCACCAAAACCTTGCGATTCGCGCACTTCCATCGTGCAGATAGAGAAATCGGCTGTGGCACTCTGTTGCTGAAGGGCAGCACGGGCAGCAGCCTCGTTGGCAGCATCAATCTGCGCCTGAGTCTGTGCGGGTGTGAACATACGGCTCTCGTAATACGGATCGTGAATGCGGACATAATAAGGAGTACCGTCTGCTTTGTTGCGGACAGCGAAACGGATGTCCATCAGTCCCCCACTCCAACTGCGTCGTGCCAGTTTGTAGGCACGCCAGTTCACGTCCATCGTCAAGTCGAAGTCGCAGGTATTGATGCTGTCAATCTTGAGCGGTTGTTCGTAACGGGTGGGTGAATGCAGCACTTGGTCGTCGTCCATAAACCATCCGTCGAAATAACCATCACGCGGATGTATGCCTGGATACTGCTCTGGCTCGAAAGAGCGTTCCTGAATAAGTTCCTGCCACACACCATTGTTGGCACTGAAATAGATATGCTCAAAAAGCTGTCCATAGAGCATCTCATCAATGATTCCTGAAGGCTTCTTGCTCTCCACGGTGATGGCATACTCCCCCTGTGCTTTGGCAACCATTCCAATCGCCAAAAGCACGACAAACAATAGGTTCTTTTTCATGTTCATGTGATATATGGATGAAATTCCGACATCAGAACTTCACCTTGCGTTCGGGTGCAGCAAAAGAACAGAAGCGGGCAGAACCCTGGGTGATGTAGAGCACGGCGATGTTGTCGTCATCTGCCTTGTACATGGACTTGAGGCTGGGGTTGCGCTCCAGAAACTCAGTCTTCACCGCCAACGCATCGTCGTTCACCAAAGTACCCATGATACGAATCCACTCGCTGCCTGAAGGCTTGAGGGCACAAATCTCGAACTTGCCGTTAGCATCCATCTGCTTATACACGTCTTTCACTTTGCCCGTCATGATGTAAAGGCGGCCATCAATAATCTCTGATACGCCAAAGGGACGCACATGGGGTTGGTCGCCATCAACAGTGGCGATGAAGAATGCGTTGCACTCCTTCAAAAATGCTTGAACTTCTTCCATGTTTTGCTGTTTTGTTTGTTCACTAATCGTGTCCGTTTCTTCTACAGACGTTTCAGGGTTCTCCACTGCCTCTGCAGGCTTGTTGTTGGTGCATGCTGCCATTGTCATCAGCATCGCCATCGCAAAAAGAATTTTTTTCATTCTTGTTTCTTTTTTGAGTTAGTGTTGTTATGAATTGGGTTAGTTTCTTTTTGCAAAAATAGTGAAAAGTTAGGAAATAGGAGTTGGGAGTTAGGAGTTTTTTGTTGATTTAGCAAAAAACAACACGAAAAAAACTTGGTTTTCGGATTTTTTGCCTTATCTTTGCCCGTTGAAACAGAATAAAAAACAAATAAAATCTAACATTTATGGCTCAAGCACCAGAATTTAAGTACGCTCCTATGTTCCAGATGGGCAAGGACGAGACAGAATATCGCCTGCTGACGAAGGAAGGCGTGACAGTGAGCGAGTTTGAGGGCAAGGAAATCGTGAAGGTTTCCCCAGAGGCACTTACATTATTGGCACAACAGGCATTCCACGATGTGGAGTTCATGCTTCGTCGTGAGCACAACTTGCAAGTGGCAAAAATACTTCGCGACCCCGAGGCAAGTGAGAATGATAAATATGTGGCTCTGCAGTTCCTGCGCAATGCCGAGACGGCTGCCAAGGGCATCCTGCCATTCTGCCAGGATACGGGTACAGCCATCATCCACGGCGAAAAAGGTCAGCAGATTTGGACGGGTTTTGAGGATGAAGAGGCGCTGTCGAAGGGTGTGTTCAACACCTTCACACAGGACAACCTCCGCTATTCTCAGAACGCTCCATTGAACATGTACGACGAGGTGAACACCAAGTGCAACCTCCCTGCACAGATTGACATTGAGGCAACTGAAGGTGCTGAGTACCGTTTCGTGATGGTGGCAAAGGGTGGCGGTTCTGCCAACAAGACCTACTTCTACCCCATGACGAAGGCAACCATCCAGAACGAGGGTACACTGCTGCCATTCCTCGTGGAGGAGATGAAGCATCTGGGCACAGCGGCTTGTCCTCCTTACCACATCGCCTTCGTCATCGGAGGCACTTCGGCAGAGAAGAACCTGCTCACCGTGAAGCTGGCAAGCATCAAGTACTACGACTCCCTGCCTACAACAGGTGATGAGACGGGACGTGCATTCCGTGACGTGGATTTGGAGCAGAAACTCCTGAAGGAAGCCTACAAGATTGGTCTGGGTGCACAGTTCGGAGGCAAGTATCTGGCTCACGACATCCGTGTGATTCGTCTGCCTCGTCATGGTGCCAGCTGTCCTATCGGTATGGGCGTTTCCTGTTCTGCCGACAGGAATATCAAGGCAAAAATCAACAAAGATGGTATCTGGTTGGAGAAGATGGATGACAATCCAGCTGAACTCATCCCAGAAGAACTGCGTCGTCCAGGTGAAGGCGGCAAGGGCATCGAAATCGACCTAAACAAAGGTATCGACGCTGTGCGTGCCGAACTGACCAAATATCCTGTATCCACCCGTGTGAACCTGAAGGGCACCATCATCGTGGCTCGTGACATTGCTCATGCGAAGCTGAAGGCACGTCTGGACGCTGGTGAGGGTATGCCACAGTACTTCAAGGACTATCCTGTGCTCTATGCAGGTCCAGCCAAGACACCAGAAGGCTATCCTTGTGGTTCGATGGGACCAACCACTGCCAACCGCATGGATCCATACGTGGATGAGTTCCAGGCAAACGGTGCATCACTCGTGATGATTGCCAAGGGCAACCGCACCCAGCAGGTGACTGACGCTTGCAAGAAGCACGGCGGTTTCTATCTCGGCACCATCGGCGGTGTGGCAGCTGTCTTGTCACAGTCGAGCATCAAGAGCATCGAGTGTGTGGAATATCCAGAACTTGGTATGGAAGCTATCTGGAAGATTGAGGTGGAAGACTTCCCAGCCTTCATTCTTGTGGATGACAAGGGCAACGACTTCTTCAAGCAGTTGAAGCCTTGCGAGGGTTGCACCATATTGTAAATAGCCATGCGCTGGTTTGAACCGAATCTACAAAAGCTCCTGATGGAGGCTGGCAAAGGTGGCCTGCGCATCAGTCATATCGTTCGCAACATCTGCAACATGGAGCCGCAGCTTTTTGGCGAGGGGCATTCCTACGAGGAGGCATGGAAAGAGATTTATGGATTTCTTCGTGGAGAAAGCAAGAAGGCCGAATCACCCTACCACTATGTGAAGAACAAGCGGGGGTACTTCTTCCTCGACCGCACCAAGCTGACGGAAGACTCGCAGATGAAGATAGAATTTTAACTTAAAACTGTAAAGATATGGAAGACGTAAAGAAGTATTTGGAAGGCGCTGAGGAGAAGATGGAGTTTGCAGCCATGCACCTTGAAGAAGCCCTCAGTCGCATCCGTGCAGGACGTGCCAATGTACACATCCTCGACGAAATTCGTGTTGACTCCTACGGCAGCATGGTACCACTCAGCAACGTGGCATCGCTCAACACCCCCGATGCCCGCAGCATCACCATCAAGCCTTGGGAAAAGTCTATGCTCAAGGTCATCGAGAAGGCAATCATCGACTCTTCTGTCGGCATCATGCCAGAGAACAACGGTGAAATCATCCGTCTCGGCATCCCAGCCTTGACCGAGGAACGCCGTAAGGAACTCACCAAGCAATGCTCCAAAGAAGCAGAAACCGCCAAGGTCAGCGTGCGCAATGCCCGTCGCGATGCTATCGAGAAACTGAAGAAGTCCATCAAGACCGGTACTCCAGAAGATATGGAAAAGGACTACGAGGACAAAGTTCAGAAGGTGCACGACAAGTACATCAAGAAGATTGATGACATGCTCGACGCCAAGAACAAGGAGATCATGACTGTGTAATGCACGGACTGGTCATTAGAAACACGGGGTACAGCTACACCGTCAAGTCAGATGCGGGAGAGGTCTTTGAATGCAAAGTCAAAGGCAACTTCCGCATTCGTGGCATTCGCACGACCAATCCCGTGGCGATAGGAGACAAGGTGACATTCGTTCCCCAGGAGGTGGAGGGTGACATTGAGCAAGCCAAGCAAGGTCTCATCACAGAGTTGGACGACCGCAAGAACTATATCATCCGCAAGTCCACCAACCTCTCCAAACAGTCCCACATCATCGCCGCCAACGTCGATATGTGCTTCCTTATCGTCACCATCCAGCAACCCGAGACCCCCCTCCAGTTCATCGACCGCTTCTTGGCAAGTGCCGAAGCATACAGTGTGCCCGTCACCCTCATTTTCAACAAGATTGACATCATCGACGAAGAGTGGAAGGACTACCTCAACGGCGTGGTCAATCTCTACGAAACGGTCGGCTATCCCTGCCGATGCATCTCCGCCACCACAGGAGAAGGCGTGGAAGCCCTACGGGAAGAACTGAAGGGAAAAATTACCCTCCTCTCAGGCAACAGCGGTGTGGGCAAATCCACCCTCATCAACGCCCTCTTCCCCCACCTCCACCTCCGCACCAGCGAAATCAGCGATGCCTACAGTACAGGAAAGCACACCACCACCTTCTCCGAGATGTACGAAACCGAAGAAGGCGGTTACATCATCGACACTCCTGGCATCAAGGGCTTTGGCACTTTCGACATGAAGAAGGAGGAAGTGAGCCACTACTTCAAGGAAATCTTCCGCATCTCTGCCGACTGCCGTTTCAGCAACTGCACCCACACCCACGAACCCCACTGTGCTGTGCGTGAGGCAGTGGAACGCCACGACATCGCCGAAAGCCGTTACAACTCCTATCTCTCCATGCTCGAAGATGAAAAAGAAGACAAATACCGCCCTGCTTATTAGTTTCGTCTTGTGGTTGACGACCTTGTCGGCAACGGCACAGACCTACGAATCCTTCATCGAGAAAGGACTTGCCGCTGCCCAAGCACAACAATACGACGAAGCCATCGAGCAATTCCGTCAGGCACTCCGACTCTCCCCCGACGATATCCGCAATGCCCTCACCTACGCCAACATCGCCCATATACAGGAACTCAAGGGAGAACAGATGAAAGCACTCGACAGCTATGACCTGGCACTCGGCATCGCCCCCCTCAACGTGCCCATCCTCAAATCACAGGCGGACCTCTTCCTGACGATGGGCAACCAAAGCAAGGCACTCCTCAACTACACCAAGATACTGGACGTGGCACCCAATAACATCGAGGCGCTCCTCGCTCGTGCCTACATCTACCAACAACAACGTAACTATCAAGGAGCCAAGACCGACTACGAACGGCTCCTCACCCTCGAACCCAACAACTACGCCGCTTTGCTCGGCGTCGTCCTCCTTTTCCAGAACGCCAACAAACCGCAGGAAGCCCTCAGCCGACTCACCCTCCTCATTGACCAATACCCTGACAAGGCAGAACTCTACTCCGTCCGTGCCGAAATCGAGGCAGAAGCCAAACAATCCGAACTCGCCATCATGGATCTAGACAAAGCCATCACCCTTGAGCCCGAGAATAAGAACATGATTCTCACTCGTGCTTACCTCCACCTGAAAGAAGGGCACAAGCACCTCGCCAAACAGGACTTCCAACGTGCTATTCAACTCGGTGTTCCCCAAGGGCAACTGAAGGAGGAACTCAAACAATGCAAGTAGTACGTACACTCTACATTATTAATAATATCTCATCATACATAACAAACACAATCTTTACAATCAATTTACCTTATGAAAAAATTTATCTTTACAACTTTTGCAGTAGTTCTAGGAAGTATCAGCACCATCACGGCGCAAGTACAACTGCAGCCTAACAACATTGACGAAGTTCTCAAAGCCATGACGCTAGAGGAGAAAGCCATGCTTGTAGTGGGTGGCAATCGTCAGATAGGGGCAACCAATAATGGCATGATTGGAGGACACGCCCAACGTGTGCCTGGCGCCGCTGGCACCACACAGGCGATACCACGACTTGGCATCCCCTCCACCGTCCTCACTGACGGACCTGCTGGTGTCAGAATCAATCCCCGCCGCGACAACGACACCAACACCTATTTCTGCACGGGTTTCCCTGTGGGAACAGCTCTTGCCTGTACGTGGAACGTGCCACTCGTAGAGGAAGTGGGCAAATGTATCGGTAACGAAGTGCTGGAATATGGCTGCGACGTGTTACTTGCCCCAGGTATGAACATCCACCGTTCCCCTCTTTGCGGTCGTAATTTCGAATACTATTCCGAAGACCCCTTCGTGACAGGTAAGATTGCCGCTGCCTATGTGCGAGGCATCCAGAGTCAAGGAGTGGGCACTTCTATCAAGCATTTTGCCGCCAACTCGCAAGAGACCAATCGTATGGGGGTAGATGAAGTCATGTCGCAACGTGCCCTCCGCGAGATTTACCTCAAGGGATTCGAAATTGCTGTCCGCGAGGCAGCCCCTTGGACCATCATGTCCTCCTACAACCGCATCAATGGTCCTTTCACCCAAGAGAACCGTGAACTTCTCACCACCATTTTGCGTGACGAATGGGGTTTCGACGGTATTGTCATGACTGACTGGACAGGTCTGCGTAACACTGCCGCTCAAATTCAGGCAGGTAATGACCTTATGGAACCAGGAGCCGACGCTCAAATCAAAGACATCATTGACAAGGTGAAAAGCGGAGTCTTGGCAGAATCCGACCTCGACATCTGTGTGAAGCGCATTCTCCAATATCTCGTCAAGACTCCAGCTTTCCGAGCCTATAAATACTCCAACAAGCCCGATTTACAGGCACACGCTGCTGTCACCCGTCGAAGTGCCACAGAGGGAATGGTGCTGCTCAAGAATGAGGGAAACACCCTCCCGATGAAGAACACCAAAACCGTCTCTGTCTTTGGCGTCACCTCCTACGATTTCATCGCTGGTGGTAGTGGCTCTGGCGATGTCAACAAGGCATATACCATTGACTTGATGCAAGGACTCAATGAAGCAGGACTGACTGTGAACAAGAAACTGGCAGACCTCTACAAGAGTTATCAAAATTATCAAAACAGCATCACGGCAGCTTCGCCCGCACGTGGCGGATGGTTCTGGGGTAAAGCAGTCCTGCCCGAAATGCCTGTCAGTCGTCCTGTTGTCAACGTACAGGCACAAGAATCCGACCTTGCCATCATAACCCTCGGCAGACAAGCAGGTGAAGGTTCTGACCGTCAGGAAGAGGGAGACTTCACTCTCACCGAGGTGGAACGACAACTCATCGCTGATGTATGTAACGCCTTCCATCTTGCCAAGAAACCTGTGGTAGTGGTACTCAATATGGGCAATGTCATCGAAACTGCTTCGTGGAAGGGTATGCCCGACGCCATTCTCCTTGCTTGGCAACCTGGACAAGAGGGTGGCTATTCCGTCGCTGACGTGCTGACTGGAAAGGCATACCCATCAGGCAAACTCACTATGACGTGGCCTAATAGCCTCATCGACCTTCCATCCAGTGCCAATTTCCCCAATGTGCGTCCTACGACAGCGAACCGCATGCGAGGCAACAACAAGGTGGAATTCCAAGACTACACCAAACACATGGAGGGCATCAATGTAGGCTATCGCTACTTCACCTCCTCCGACAAGTCTGTGTCATACCCCTTTGGCTTTGGTCTCAGCTATACGACTTTCTCTTATAGCAAACCCGTCATCAAAGCCACGAAGGACGGACTCACAGCCTCCATCACCGTCACGAACACAGGCACAATGGCAGGCAAGGAAGTCGTGCAACTCTACGTCAGTGCCCCATCGGGAGGTCTTGAGAAGCCTGCCCGCGAACTGAAGTCCTTTGCCAAGACCCAAGAACTTCAACCCAAGCAGAGCCAGACACTCACCATGAAGCTCTCCCTATACGATCTCGCTTCCTACAACGAAGCCACCCAAAGTTGGGAAACAGCCCCGGGCAAATACAACATCAGCTTTGGAGCCAGCGTAGAGGATATCCGTGCCACAGCCCCCTACAGCCTTTCCAAGCAGTATACAGTGAAGTGTCATGATGTAATGAAACCCAACATGGAACTCTAAGCAAGGAGCATCTATTCAAGATAGAGAAAGTTTTTTCGCTCGAAAACGAAAAAACTTTCTCTTTTTGTTCGTTTAATCGATTTTTTGCACTACCTTTGCAACTGTTTTTAAGATTGCTTCAGTAGCTCAGTTGGTTAGAGCACATGACTGTTAATCATGGGGTCGTTGGTTCAAGCCCATCCTGAAGCGCACAAAAAGAAGGAGTTACGATTCATCGCAACTCCTTCTTCATTTTTATTCCTATGTCTCTTTTTCAATTGGAACCTATCAACACCTTCTTGCCCCCTTTGACGTAAATGCCCTTGGTCGGGTTGGTGACGGGAACTCCCTGAAGCGTGTAGAAAACGGAGGAGTCATCTTTAGATGGTTCATTCACCGCATCTATTACAGAGGTGAACTCATTGAACTGCCACCAATCCCAATTGAAGAGAGTCGTGGAGGACGAGCCTGAGAAACTGAAATGCACTGCATGGACGCCTGTGGGAACATTGGTCAGGTCAACCGTTCTTTCTTCCCATACTTTATCTCCTCCTGTCTCAGCAATAGGAATCCTTGCCAGGATTTTTCCTCGAGCATGGTCTTGACGGATGATAAGAGTGCCTTTGCCGTTGGCTGATGCTACACGAAGCGTGATGGACTTGGGGCCTTCCGTTCCGAAATCAATATTCGCCACACGCATGGAGTCCCCGGCATGTATATCGGTCACATAGACTCCTTCCGACTCATCGCCCACCACACTGATACCCATAGCCGCATTCAGCGTCTCTGCCTGCTGCTGAATATAGGGATTCATCGTACAAAGAGCTTTCACACCCTTACGGGTGGCAGTAATGGGTTGAATGGTGCCATCAACATTGAAGTGCATCTCCTCCACAGCCATACTGCGATTGAATCCGCCACCACCTTTCGCCCATCCTGTATGGTAAAAGAAATAATCTTTGCCCTGATAATGCACCATGCCGCTGTGGTTGGTGAAAGAGCCTGTATCCTGTTGCTTCATCACTACTCCCTTGTATTCCCAAGGTCCTTCTGGACTTTTGCTCATGCTGTAGGAAATGTGTTCGGGCACACCACCTGCCGCATACATCAAATAGTAGTTGTCACCACGCTTATCAAGCCAAGGACCTTCTTCGTAGCAATCTTTTCCCGTCACGTTATCGTCCACCTTCACACCACCAAAAGCTTCTTCCGTCAGCGGAACCTCAACAATACCATTTTGGCCGATTTTGGTGTTAATGGCAATCGGGAGGCTCAACAACTTGGCATAGCACAACTTGTTGTTTCCCCAATAGAGATAAATCTGTCCATCATCGTCGATAAACACGGTAGGGTCAATGTCGCCCCCTTCGCCTGTATCGAAGAGGGGTCTCCTGAGGAAATCCGTGAAAGGACCAGAAGGCTTTTTGCTTCGTCCAAAACCGATATAATGTCGCCAGTCATTGGGTTTTGACAAACACATATACCAATAATAATAGTCGCCTTTCTTGACACACTGACTTGCCCAGCAGGTACCTTCACGACCCCATTGGAAAGCGGTACGGGGCATCGCATTACCATGGTCTGTCCAATTCACCATATCAACCGTGGAATAGACACGCCAACGCTCCATGTAATAGAAGTCATTGACTCCAGGCACATTCATGTCTTCATCACAATACACATAAAGGCTGTCGTTGCCCTCGAAGACTATCGGAGCAGGATCGGCAGTGTAACAATGTGTCACAATTGGGTTCTGCGCCCATACAGCAGACGCCATGAAAAGGAATCCGCACAAAGTTTTTATTCTCATTTTTTCAATATCTTTCTATAGGTTTCCTTACCCTTTTGACTCTCTCGTTCCATATAGATGCCATGACCTGCTGATGTAACAGGACGTCCATTCAAGTCGTAGGATGAAACGGCAGATGTGGAATTGACTGACTGAACTTCTTCAATGGCAGAACCCACGGGTGCAACCTGATAGTCCCTTCCCGCTTCAGTGGACAAGTCATACTCATACACTTTTTTGACAGCAAGTTTGGGGGCAGTGCTCAACGATTTTGCCAATTGAGGAGTCTTGATGTCAGCAGGGGCATAGAGCGGATTAGGGCATTCACCTGTTGCTTCCTTCAATCCTTCACCTTCAAGTGGTATATACGAACGCAAACGAAGCACTCCACCAATGTTGGAATGGATGTTTGCCACTTGCAGGCTTCCCTCATCCCATGCCATGCTGACTTCGAAACCACCACGAGCGCACAAACCCGACACGGAACCTTTTGTCCACTTTGCAGGTAGAGACGGCAAGAGATGGATAGCACCATCATGGCTCTGCAACAACATCTCGGCAATACCTGCTGTAGCTCCAAAGTTTCCATCTATCTGAAATGGCGGATGTGCATCAAACAGATTGGGGAAAGTACGTCCATTGGGGTAATTCTTTGTATCAGCCTCGTCCTCAGAGGGCAATAGCTTGAGCATGTTACTCAAGATGGTGAGGGCATGATCGCCATCCAGCATACGCGCCCAAAAGCAAATCTTCCATCCCAGACTCCAACCTGTCGCCTCATCACCACGATCCTTGAGTGTCTGTTTTGCTGCCGCAAAAAGTTCGTTGTGGGAGTAAGGACTAATCTGGTTGGAAGGGAACAACCCATAGAGGTGGGAAATATGACGATGATGGTACTCACTACCATCGGCGTCAACAAGCCACTCCAGCAACTGCTTGCGACTACCTATCTGCATAGGGGGCAATTGAGCAAGAGCCTCTTTCAACGTCTGCTGGTAAGCTACATCTTCTTCCAGTATCTCAGCAGCCTTCAATGTGCTGGAGAGAGCATCAAAGGCTATTTGGTTATCCATGGTGCAACCTGCCGTGATAGGGGTTGACTTGCCAGAAGGACCCTGTTCGGGACTCACAGAGGGCACCACCACCAACCAGTTATTATAACCAGGATGGGGTTGCATATAATCAAGATAGAAGTCGGCTGTACCCTTGATGACAGGATACCATTCTCGAAGCCATTCTTTATCGCCTGTGTAGAGGTAGTGTTGCCACAAATGAGTGGCAAGCCATGCGCCTCCGTTGGGGTACATTCCCCAGAAAGCACCATCGACAGGACCAGCGATACGCCAAATGTCGGTGTTATGATGCGCCATCCAGCCATCACACCCATACATCTGCTTAGCAGTGATTGCACCCGTTTCACTCAAATCCTTAATCATGGAGAACAAAGGTTCTGAAGTCTCTGACAAGTTGCAGACTTCAGCTGGCCAATAGTTCATCTCTGCATTGATATTGATGGTGTACTTCGAATCCCAAGGAGCATCGCGTTTGTCATTCCAGACACCTTGCAGATTGGCAGGCTGACCACCTGGCTGAGAGGAGGAAATGAGCAAGTATCTACCATAATTGAAGAGCAATGCCACCATTCCCCAGTCTTTGCTACCCGTGAAAGCATCCAGACGCTGATCGGTGGGCAACTGACTGTTGTTGGTCGATGGCAAGGAAAGATGTACACGATTGTATTGCTCCTGATATGCCTCTACATGACGGGCCAGCAGGGTTTCATAGTCATACTGGGATGCCTCTTCCAAGTATTTCTGATTCTTGGCAGCCGCATCGCCCGAGACATCATGATAATTGACGAAATTGGTGGCAGCTGAAATATAGATGGTTGCTTTCTTGGAGTTCTTAACCCAAAGGAGTCCCGAAGAACCATAGTTGTTCACCGTACCATCAGCTTCCACCTTATAGACACACTGTGCTTTCAACTTCCCATTGATCCCTTCTTGACTTTCACCCTGAATCGTGGCAACCACGCCGTCCATATCCTTTTTGTAGGTGGTGTTGAAGATGCATGAATGCTGAATCATGATATTCATCTCCTTGTCCGATTCCAATTGCATGACTATCACTCCATCTGTCATTGAGGCAAACGTGGTTCTCGAATAATTGTAATACTCCTCCCCATCTTTCACCTTGAAGGTGACTTTCGACAAAGCTGTCTGCAAATCCAATTCACGACGATAGTCTGTCACATTTTTCTCAGAAACACCTAATTGAGAAATCTTCAAACTGCCCAATGTCAGATAACGCATTCCATGAGGTCCTTTCACGAACTGGTTGTTAATGAGCGTTTCAGCTTCTGACTCCTTTCCACTGAAGATGAGGTCTCTGACCTTATCCAGATAGTTCAACGAAGTTTTGCTATTGTTGTTGTGAGGGCCACCCGACCAGAAAGTCTCTTCATTCAGCTGAATTTCATCAGCCTGAATACCTCCATACACCATTGCGCCCAAATGGGAGTTACCAATAGGGAGTGCCTCCAACCAGATTTTGGCAGGAGTGTCATACCAGAGTTTCTCTGTGTTATCATCTTGTGCCATCACGATGCCTACAGGTAGCATCATGGCAAGGAAAAAGATTAGTTTCTTCATTCAAAATAGTTTTTGAGGGTTTTAATTCGTTTTGATGCTACAAAGGTACGGCTTTTCCTTTTTTTCGACTTTCATTTTTGTAACATATCCTTTTCCCTTCTTTCCTTTTTCCCCTATTGTGGAAACATTTTTTTTAGAAAAAAGAACATCGAAGAGAAAAAATCGTATCTTTGCAGCAAATTCTTGTGGGTATGACCAAGGAGGAAACGCAACAACTAAAAGGCATTGCCATTCTCATGATGGTGTGGTTGCATCTGTTCGGAACGAATACGGAGATTCTGGATGGATGCGAGAAATTCGTCTATCTATGGAATGGTGACCCGCTGATTTATGCCATGCGGAAGTTTGCCCGCATGTGCGTGGTGTTCTACACATTCCTTGGAGGCTATGGACTTTGCAAGGTGTATCAAAAGAATAACGATAACCTTAACCATAACCTTAACGATAACCTCAAACCTCAAATCTCCACCAATTTCCGCCGTGTATGGCGGCTCATGGCGAATTACTGGCTGGTTTTGTTGCTGTTTCTGGGCATTGCCATGTGGTTGCAACCTGAGACCTACCCTGGTGGGTGGCGTGTGCTGCTAGAAAATATGACAGCCCTGAACTGTTCATATAATGACACGCTTTGGTTTCTCTTGCCCTATACCCTGCTGACGCTATTGGCGACCCCCATCATGCGGCTGGTGATGGGATTACATGGCAAATGGCTCTGGCTCTTTCTGGCTGTGGCATTGGCTGTGAAGGTAGTCATTTATGTGAACGAGACAACTTACACCAGTTGGCTGGGGTTGATCTGGCAGAATTTGCTGGCAGCAGCTGGACTTTTCTTCATGTTTGCCATCGGCGCACTCTTTGCGAGGGATCGTCTGATGGAAAGGGTGGTGGCTGCCATCAAAAGATGGGTGGAACAATCTTTCGTGGTGCGGAAAATGAACGTGAGTATGTCTGCCGTCTGCTGCGTGCTGCTATTGTTGCTTTTCTTTGGCAGAATCTGCGTAGGTGCCTCGACACTGATCGACCCCATTTTCTTGCTGTCCATGATTCCCGTGTATCTATGCATCCAGCGTCCCCAATGGTTATCGGGCACATTGGCTTTTATCGGCAAGCATTCCACCAACATTTGGTTCACTCACCGATACATCTTAGTCCTTACGGGCACACTCATCACAGCGCTCCACTACCCTGTCGTCATGCTGACAGCGTTAGTGGGCATCTGCATTTTGTGCTCGTATGTGGTGAAAGGACTGATGAAACTATTGAGAATGTAGCCTACTTGATGCTCTCCAAGAAATCGCGGAGCTGATCAGATTCCACGTCACCCATCTGATACTCTTTCTCAGCATCATCCTTGACCATCTTGAGCCACAAGGAGTACGCTTCCTCAGCTTCCTGCATCCAATGGTCGCGGTCAATGAAGAGGCTGTCACCACAATTCTGCATGACGAAGTTGGCGTATGCTTGTTCGTATTGCTGGTAGCTGCGATGAATCTGGCTGAGTATCTCTTTCAGTTCCTCTGCTGTACTGATGGCATTGCTCTCGATATCGCGCACCACACTGTCGAGTTCGCTCTTGGGAGCAAGCAAGCCCATCATGTCCACCCAACGACCGCCATTGCTCTCGTCGGTATCGGTGGTGTTGTTCTGGAAACAGCGGTAGAGGAAGAGCTTGAGCACCAAGTCATAATACTGGATACCCTTGAGCAAGGCTGCCCGTTTGATTTTGCAGCCATGATAGGTGAACACTTCCGTACCCTCAGGATTCTTCTTGAGGAGGTCTTCGAGGATGCTCTTACCATCGAGGACTGACTGCACGATGTAAGGATTAGGGAAGGCGAAATTGATGATATCGTTGCGAGAACTGAGCGGACGTTTGTCACGTTTCGGCCACTTGCCCACATCGCGCCAGGTGCCGACGGTGCGGATGTTGATACCAGGCACGAGGTTGGTCTCACGTCCTTCGGCAATGACGTAGCTGAAGGGGAGTTTCTGCACCTGTGGATGGTTCTGCACCTTACCCATCACCATAGAGAAGCTGCCGACGTGAGCTGGCCAAAGGATGTGACTGCCCGAAGCTGTCTTGCTGCCACGGTCCAACGTGCCCCAATGGATGGGACCCATCTTGTAGGCGTGGTTGCTCTGGTTAGTGCCTGAACCAGCATTATAGAACGAGAAGGCACCACCGATGAGAAGGGTGCTCTTGTGATGGCTTGTGGCGAAGGGACCACAGAAAGCAGCACAGGACTCTCCATTATCCATGTAGCTGTTGGCAAAGAAGACGCTCGCCTCGGAAGAGAAGCCTTTTCCAATATGGACGGATTCACCCACGAAACTACAATATACCTTTGCGCCGTCAATCACACTCGCACCAGCTGCCACGACACTGTCTTCAATGATGACATCGGAACCGATGAGTGTGCTGGCATCGTCTGTGCTAAGAATGGTGCAGTTGTTCAGTTTGCAACTGCCCTGCACCTCGCATCCCTCACCGATGCGCACATTGCTCATCTCTTTGACATCCACCACACGGGAACCCGCTCCGATGTGTGGAGTGGAAGTTTGCGTATTAAAGGCTGAGAGTTGAGCGTTTGCCAACTTCCTGGCACTGCTGAAGTTCACCATCAGCCATGCCAGTTGGGCTGTCAACCCTTCGAAGATGATGATGTTGGCATCACCTCCCTCGTTCAGCACAGAAATCTCCGTGCCATTGCCGAAGGTGCTATCCTCCTGATTGGTAATGATGCCGATGTTCGCCACATAGCAGCGGTCACCGATTTGTGTATTGGAAATGTAGCCACGCACATTCTCCACCAGACAATCATCACCAATAGTCACATTCCGCAAGGTGGCATTGCGTACGCAGCAACGGCGACGGAATCCCTCTTCCACCTCGACAGAGCCACTGAGACCACCTATTTCCACGTGACCATAGAGCAGCACGTTTGACATTTGTGAAGGCACGAAAGCCTCATCCACCAAGATGTCCGACCAATCTTCAGCCCAACATCCACGCTCTTCCAACTGAGCGATTTCCTGTACAGTTAGTTCTCTCATTCTATTTCTCCGTTTGTGTTATAATTATCATACAAAAAGTCATTGTAAGGGTATTTCTGCACATGTAGCTCACGAACTCGCTTGTAAAGCAGTTCCCTCAGTTCATCGATGTGCTCACGCTCCTTGGCTGAGATGAAGAAGCAGTTGTCGTTCAACTTCGCCATCCACGTCTTCATCAGCTCATCCAGAGGAATGTTCTCCTTGGTACGTGGCGTCAGGTCATCAGCCTCCTTCTCCACCCAAGTGTAGGCATCAATCTTGTTGAAGAGAATCATCTGGGGCTTGTCAGCACATCCGAGGTCGCCCAAAGTCTTGTCCACCACCTGTATCTGCTCTTCGAAGTCGGGGTGACTGATATCCACCACATGCAAGAGGAGGTCGGCTTCACGTACCTCGTCGAGGGTACTCTTGAACGACTCCACCAAATCGGTCGGCAACTTGCGGATGAAACCCACCGTGTCAGAAAGGAGGAAAGGCAAATTCTCGATGATGACCTTCCGAACCGTCGTGTCGAGGGTGGCGAAAAGCTTGTTCTCAGCAAAGATGTCACTCTTCGAAAGCAGGTTCATCAAGGTCGATTTGCCCACATTCGTATATCCCACCAATGCCACACGGATGAGTCTTCCACGATTTTTTCGCTGGGTGGTTTTCTGCTGGTCGATCTCCACCAGTCGCTGTTTCAGCAGGGAGATGCGATGACGGATGATGCGTTGGTCCATCTCCAGCTGCGTCTCACCAGGACCACGAAGTCCCACACTACCACCTCGCTGACGTTCCAAGTGTGTCCACAGTCGAGTCAGTCGTGGCAACATATATCGATATTGCGCCAGCTCCACCTGGGTCTTTGCCGCTGCCGTCTGGGCACGCATGGCAAAGATGTCGAGAATAAGGCTCGTTCGGTCGAGAATCTTCACCTTCAACGCCTGCTCAATGTTTCGTATCTGCTTAGCTGACAGTTCATCATCGAAGATGACCATACCCACAGGATCCTCTTCGTCTTCCTTCTGCTTGATGAACGCCGCAATCTCCTCCAACTTTCCACTACCAATATAGGTGATGCTGCTCGGACCATTCACCCGTTGCGTGAACCTTCGGATGACCTTGGCACCAGCTGTTTCTGCCAGAAACTCCAGCTCATTCAGGTATTCCGTCGTCTTCCGTTCGTCTTGCTGAGGGGTGATGAGACCCACGATGGCAGCGGTCTCCACTTTCGTCTCAGATATGATAAATTCTTTCATGCATGTTTGTATTTGGTTGCAAAGATAGAAAAAAAGAATTGAAGAATTGAAGAATTGAAGGATTGAAGTGATTATATAGCCTGTTTTTTCATCCCATATTTTCAATTTTTCAATCTTTCAATTCTCCAATTCTCCAATTTTCCGTACCTTTGCACCCGATTTTAAGAATGAGAGTCCTAATCATTAACACATCTGAGCGTGTCGGTGGTGCAGCGATTGCTGCCAATCGTCTCATGGAAGCCTTGAAGAAGAATGGTGTCAAGGTCAAGATGCTTGTACGCGATAAACAAACCGACCATCTCACGGTGATTCCTGTAGGAAACAACTGGATGCAGCCGTTCAAATTCCTCTGGGAACGTCTGTGTATCTTCATTGCCAACAACTTCAGCCGGAAGAACCTCTTTCAGGTGGATATTGCCAACACAGGAACTGACATCACGGAACTTTCCGAGTTCCAAAGGGCGGATGTCATCCACTTACATTGGGTCAACCAAGGATTCCTCTCCCTGTCTGACATTGACAAGATTTTCCAATCAGGCAAGCGAGTGGTCATCACCATGCATGACCAATGGTATTTCACAGGCATTTGCCACTATTCAGGTGATTGTCAGAAATATACGAGCCAGTGCAAAGACTGCCCGTTAATGAGTGGAAAGCTGTGTGGCGACCTTGCCAAGAACGTATTCCTGAAGAAAAAGAAGATGTATGGCAATGCCTCACTGACCTTTGTAGGGTGCAGCCAATGGATGGCAGATTTGGCAAAAACGTCGAAACTGACACTGGGACAGAAGGTGATCAGCATTCCCAACGCCATCAACACGGAGCGTTTCTGCCCGATGGACAAGATGGAGGCACGTGAAGCGTTCCACTTGCCCAAAGACAAGCAGCTGTTGCTTTTCGGCTGTCAACGTATCACCGATGAGCGCAAGGGATTCAAGTTGCTGGTGGAGGCTTTGCAACTCATCAAGAAAACCCATCCCGATGTTGCCCAAGCCACAGAAGTAGTGGTAGTAGGTGGTGAGGCAGAGAATGTGCGCAGTCAGGTTCCTTTCGACATCATCCCTGTCAATTATGTCAGCGACCCAAAACGTATGGTGCAGTTGTACAATGCCGTGGATGTGTATGTCACTTCTTCTCTCCAAGATAACCTGCCCAACACCATCATGGAGGCGATGGCGTGTGGCACTCCTTGTGTAGGTTTCAGGGTGGGCGGCATCTCAGAAATGATTGACCACAAGGAAACAGGCTATGTGGCGACCTACAAAGATGCGCAGGACTTTGCGGATGGCATCCTATGGACACTCGTTGCCGACCATACAACCCTGAGCCGACATGCACGCAACAAGGTCATGGTCACCTATAGTGAAAATGCTGTGGCACGCAAATACATCGAGGTCTATGAGGATTAGCATCATCACCGTCACATACAATGCAGAAGCCACCATCGAACGAACCTTGGAAAGTGTGGCACAACAGACTTATCCAGACGTTGAGCACCTCATCATCGATGGAGCTTCCAAGGACAGAACGCTGGAAATAGCCCATCGCTATCCCCATGCCATCGTATTCAGCGAACCCGATCACGGTCTCTACGATGCGATGAACAAAGGGCTGAAAAAAGCGACTGGTGACTATCTCTGCTTTCTCAACGCAGGAGACAAGCTCCACAGCCAAGAGACATTGGCACATATCGCACAGGCTCAGGAGAATACGACTCATCCAGCAATTGCCGTCCTCTATGGAGACACCCACATAGTAGATAATGAGGGCACTTTCATTCGCAACCGTCGTCTCACCCCTCCAGAACACCTCACCTGGAAGAGCTTCAAACAGGGTATGCTCGTCTGTCATCAGGCATTCTACATCAATCGTCAGATTGCCCTTCCCTACGACACCACCTATCGGTTCTCTGCCGATTTCGACTGGTGCATCCGCTGCATGAAGGAGGGGGAGAAGCAGGGCATGCAGAACCTCTATATTCAGGAGCCAATAGCTGACTATCTGTCTGAAGGAATGACGACAGCCAACCATAAGGCTTCCCTCAAGGAAAGATTCAGGATAATGGCAAAGCACTATGGGCTTTTGTCTACTATTATACAACACATTTGGTTTATATTCAGAGTATTAGTTAGAAAGTAAAGTAAGCATGAAGAGATTTCGTCCTTCTAAGCCTGAGCTGTTCAACACGCTCAAAAATTACAACAAGCAGAAATTCACAGCCGATCTCATGTCAGGTATCATCGTAGGTATCGTCGCCCTACCACTTGCTATCGCATTCGGCATTGCATCAGGGGTGTCACCAGAAAAGGGCATCCTCACCGCCATTATTGCAGGCTTTGCCATCAGTGCTTTTGGTGGCAGCCGCGTACAGATTGGTGGACCTACGGGTGCCTTCATCATCATTATCTATGGCATCATCCAGCAATACGGACTCACTGGGCTTGCCATCGCCACAGTGATGGCTGGTCTTTTCCTCATTTTGCTGGGTGTCTTGCGACTCGGCACCATCATCCGCTACATTCCCTACCCCATCATCGTGGGTTTCACAAGCGGTATCGCACTCACCATCTTCTCCACCCAAGTGAAAGATTTGTTAGGACTCCACATCGAAGGTGCCGTTCCTGCCGACTTCATTGAGAAATGGATTTGTTACTTCCAAAATTTCAGCACAATGGACCTTGCCACAGCCATCGTCGGCATCCTCTCTGTGGTGATTATTGCCTGCACACCTTTCCTCAGCAAGAAAGTGCCTGGTTCACTCGTTGCCATCATCGTCATGACGGTGGCTGGTATCATCATGACGAACTACTTTGGCATTCATGTTGACACCATCGGTGACCGTTTCGAAATCAACCCGTCACTGCCAGAAGCAGATGTTCCCTCCCTCGATTGGGACAACATCAAGGGGCTGATTTCACCAGCCATCACCATTGCTGTGTTGGGTGCCATCGAGAGTCTCCTTTCTGCCACAGTCGCAGATGGTATCATTGGTCACAAGCACGATTCCAACCAAGAGCTCATTGGTCAGGGTATTGCCAATGTGCTGAGTCCTATCTTTGGCGGTATTCCTGCCACAGGAGCCATTGCACGTACGATGACCAACATCAACAATGGAGGAAAAACTCCTATTGCTGGCATTATTCATGCCATCGTATTGCTGTTGATTTATTTCTTCCTCATGCCATACGCCAAATACATCCCTATGGCTTGCTTGGCTGGTGTGCTCGTGGTGGTCAGCTACAACATGAGTGGTTGGCGCACCATCCGAGAGATGATGCACAATCCCAAGAGCGACACCTTCGTGCTCTGGCTCACTTTCATCCTCACAGTCATCTTCGACCTCACGATTGCAATTGAGGTGGGATTGATGCTTGCCTGTCTGCTCTGCATGCGCCGTATGGCTGAAACCACCCAAGTCAGCGTGCTCACTGATGATGACGAGATTGACCCAACGGCAGAAACCGACTTGGCTGAGAACCCGAACATTGAGCACTTGACCATTCCTGAGCAAGTGGAGGTTTATGAAATCAACGGCCCTTACTTCTTCGGCATTGCCAACAAGTTCGAGGAAGTGATGGTGCGTATGAAAGACCGTCCCAAGGTGCGTATCATTCGCATGCGTAAAGTGCCATTCATCGACTCCACAGGTATGCACAACCTCACGAACCTCATTGAGATGTCGAAGAAAGAGGGCATCAAGATCATCCTCTCAGGTGTCAATGACTACGTGCGTAGTGTACTGGTCAAGAATGGCTTCAACGAACTCATTGGCGAAGAGAACATCTGTCCCAACATCAATGTTGCTTTGGAAAAAGCAAAAGCTACGAATTAAGGCATCTGTGTAATGGCACAATCACATTTTACATATTTCGGGAATATGGAATAAGAAAATAAAAGAGTCTTTTTCATAATTGACAAATATTTAAAGTGATAATCATTACTCACTTCCTTTCATTGAGAGTGACAACCACGAATCGTAGGGATTGGACAAATGATACGTTGAATCAAACGACTTGTCCCAGATATATTCTATCCTAGTTTAGGGATACTAATTAACATTCTTAATCTTCCAAGGATAACGGCGGAGTTCTTGGTTTAGCTATAACTCGGCCATGTTTCAATCTTTATAGAAAAGCTTCAAAAAAATACTTAAGTGTTTTCTTTTAAACGCTTAACTGTTTTCCATATAAACACTTAACTGTTTTTGAAGAATCAGTTAAGTGTTATTTTCACCAAATTAAAATTGTCCATTTATAGTGTGAATTCTGCAAAATATTCTCAAAAGATGTCCGAAATCACACCCGAAATGTTAAATCCCTTTCAAAAGGGAGTCATATATTTGGAAATCTCAGATGGACTCCCTAACTTTGCCATCACTACAATTCGGACTATTACACATATTCATTATTCACAGAGTGACATTGAAAACGATAATGGCGATTTGAGTTTCTGTGAAGCAGAGGATGGCATGATTATGTTGTCTTATTTAAATATGTGTAATTATGAACAAATTTTTTCCCACCCATCTTAAGGCAAGACGTTCAAATGCCCTAAGACATTTTTATACCAGTCGTTACCGTGCTGGTAGAAGTTCCACGACGAAGTCTCCTCGCAGCACTTCCCTGTGGGATTTGGTGCATAAATCCATGCCGTCTTCACTTCCCCAGATTCTGGCACTGCAAAATCTTGACAGTGCGGACAAAAATGCTCTGTTGACCAACAAACATGCAGATTTCGAAATTCGCGTCATTTCCAGTGAACAAGCCAAAGAGACGCTCAAAAAAGGAACCCACATTCACATCTTGGGTGACGTGAGCCACATTTCCCAAAGAGAGATGCTAGCCAAGGCAAAGAAATTTGCTCCTATGTCAAGAATTTGTGTAAAGGACATCACCTTTTTCACTCCTCCCATCAAGTATGAAATGGAAGGCAATTTAATACTGTTAAAGAACATCCATGGTCCCCAACCTAGTAAGTTGAGGAAATCTCTTCGCCTCACTTCTTCTCTCCAAGGAGGCGGATCCCCTGGTAGGATGGGGGGGATATTTGGCATGGCACCTGCTATCAGTTCTGGCGGCATTCACTGTGCGCCAAGGTCAATGAATGTAAAAGATGGTGGTGATTCCGGGACGACACAGAATTATTCTGGCAACCTTGTTATGGAAAAAATGGTGTATGTCATGATTGAGGACACCAAGAAAGAAATCACCAAAGAAAAAAGAAAGATCAAACAGAAGGAACAATCGCTGGAACGACAAAAAACCGAGCTGGAAGAAAAAGAGAAAAAGCTGAACAAGCTCACAGAAATGTACCATACAGCCCAAAAGATGAATGAAGGGATAGCCACAGATGAGGAGGCAGTGAAGAAACTGAAGCAATTATCATTACCTAATGATGACACGAAACTGCTCTGCGAGAAATTCGAGGAGAACCTGTTGATGGTCACGTTGCTTGATGCCACTGAGCAATTCCTCGGACCAGATCATTTGCGTATTGAAGAGACGACAAAATGGTCAGACTATCACGTTGCCATCTGTTTACAGTACTATTTACATATCAATAAATTCGGGAATCCTTCATTGCTCTATGGTCTGCGAAGCAAATATTTCAACTATTTCAAGAGTGAGACAAAATTCAAAACATTACGCTCTTACAGACAGTACTGTGCTGTTATGAGTCAACTTACAGAGAATGAATTTGACAGATTGATTCTTGACGGGATTGGCAGTGAAAATAATACGACTATTGGCAGAACTTCTTTACGTCAATGGTACAATACATATTGGCAGCTGTCTGCAATCTTTCAGAAACACATTTACGCTCCTCCATCCCAAGAGAAAACAGCAGAGAAACGTTGAAAAAATAAGATAAAACAGCTGTCACTGTCTTTATTCATTGATTCAAACATTTCAAAAATATCTTGTCAAGATATCGCGAAGTGTTTGAATTGTTTATGCCTTTTCAATCCTAGTATCTTTGCACCGTCAAAAGCATTTCCCGGGACGATGCAAAGATGACAAACGATTACAAACTCTTAAACACAGAAAGGAGGTATTAAAATGGAAAGGTATGTGCCACTATTATTATCCTTCTACTGGTGCCTGCTCATTGTAGCCTGCAAGACAGTGCAACTGGCAAGCAACAAGTACGAAGGTCGGGTAAGTTCCACTGAAAGAGCGGACTCACTGATTGCACAAGACTCTGTTCTAATTCTTGTCTATGACAGGAAAGATACTGTGAAGATCATAGAACGCAAGATCAAACTCAGAGAACGGGTGAAGATGCAGCACGACACGCTAACTATCATTAGAACCGACACCCTCGTCAAAATAGTGGAGCCTACGATTCGCTCTCCAGCCAAGATCTTATCAACGCTGAAGACAAGGCTTTACATCATATTGACAACAATTGTAACAATCATTATTATTATCATTATTTTCAAAATAAAAAAGTTATGGGACAGATTAATTTAACATCTCAACTGAAGCGCATTGCCTATAAGGACACCAGTCTTTATGTAACGTCTCCTGACATCTACAGCAAGATTCCATCGGAAACAGTGATCGAATATGCCTCGGAAAATTCAGGAATACCCAAGGCTCAGATGGCTTCCGCTTTCTATGCGCTCAACCAAACTGTAAGACAGTTTTTATTAAACGGACACAGCATCGAATTGATGCATCTGGGATATTTGTATCTCTCCGTTAGTGCTAAAGCCGTAGAGGATGAAGAAGATGCCGGTGCCAAAGCTGTTAAACGTGTGAGCGTTAAGTTCCGCCAGAACAAGAAACTCCGCAATCTCATTAACAGCAACGTGCAGTTGGTCAACGAACTTGTAAAAAAGGATGACGACTCTACTGACCCCGACAGCAGCACCTCATCCGCCAATACAGGTGACAACAATGGTGGCACTAACTCAGGCAACAACAACGGTGGCACCAACACGGGTGATGACAACAGCAACCTTCCTCCATCTGGCGGCGATGATGGCGACGGCGTCATTTGATCCTCCACATGCTAACTACTGCCGCCACCTTCCCGCAGGGTGGCGGCGGTTTAACCCCAAAAGAAAGCACTAAAAAAAGAAAGCCTTATGAGATTGATTACTCTTTTGATCATTCACTGCTCAGCAGTAATGCCCTTCCAGACAAGTTCCGTGGAGCAAATCAACGAGTGGCATCTGGCAAGAGGCTGGAAGAACGGCGTGGGATACCACTATATCATCCGCAGAGATGGTAATATCGAGAAAGGGAGACCTGACGAAATGGTGGGTGCCCATTGCCTGAACCACAACAAGCATTCTATCGGAATCTGTTACGAGGGCGGCTTGGATGCCAATGGCAATCCTGCGGACACGCGAACCGACGCTCAGAAAAAAGCAATGCGAGACCTTCTGGTGGAACTGAAGAAGAAGCACCCCAATGCCATCATCGTCAGCCACAATGCATTCAGCAACAAGGCTTGTCCTTGCTTTGATGCTGCCAAGGAATACAAAGATTTGCAGCCATAAGCAAGGAAGGGAAAGATCCACAAGAAGAAAAATTCTGTTATGTACCCAAGGGACTGATCGTTACATGTAAAAGTGTGACGGTCAGTCCTTTTTATATCTATTTCAACCTTTAGAAAAGCACCATAAAGGAAATAGTTGTTACTATTTTACCTTTTTTTGCCCTTTCCTGCATTTTTTTCAAATAAATATTTGTACTTATTGCAAATCTTTCCTACCTTTGTCCCCTCAAATGATGCCCTCGCTCTTGCGTGAGGAGGGTGACAGAGACTAACTAATGACGACTTCAACCTATTTAAACATTATTTATAATAAGGGAACGAGTCAAATGTTTAACTAATCTTATATTAATTAATTATTAACTCATTATGAAGAAATTATTACTTCTTTTTGTGGGCTCATTGCTCGCAGCGGTGAGTGCTATTGCGCAACCCGCAAAGCCAGAGGTGAAATACACCAGCTTTGCAGATGCTATCGAGGCATCGCATGACAATCCTGTGTATTTCTACAATACAGAAGCTGGCTTGTTTCTCAATGGTAGTATGTGGTGGGGAGCACGTGCTTGTTTGGCTTCCAACGGAAAAGGTAGTGGAGATAATTGGTTCAATTATGACGACTTCCTTATTGGTAATGCCAATGTTAACGGTGAAAAGTGGTCAATCAATGAAAACCCAGTACTACGCGATGGCATCCAATGCTATTATTTCACCAACCAAAGCCGCACTGACGCCTCTCGCTATTTGACTAACAACAACCTTGCAACAGGAGATGATATTTGGGTGGACACTCCGTCGGACAAACTCTCCGAAAGGCCTCATGACGGATGGTACATCGACACAGAAGGTGTAACAGAAACGAACGCTTTTCGTATTGGCTATATCTCAGTGAAAACTGAAAACGAAACCACCACTTATCCTAAGCATGGTTGGTTTGGCGCACAGAAATTGAAAGACAAAGACCTTAACACCTTTATCCTTAATGATGTGACGAATGCCACATGGGCTATCGTTGATGAAACTGAATACCAAAGAGTTCTGCCTTTACTGCAAATTTATCACATCTCACTAGGGTTGGATGCCCAACTTACCACAGCGAAGGCACAAGGTCTCAGTGAAGATTTTTCCAGTTACGAGAGCTTGATGACCCAAGAGAATGTCAAATTCGACGACATCAAGGCAGCTATCACCATTCTCAAATCTGCCATTGAATTTGGTAAAGTCATTCTTGAGGCAAAAGAAGTTGATGCAAGCCGCGACTGGTCCAAGTACGTGAACATCTATGCAAGTGCCGAATCCAAAGAGAAGGATTTCACTGACAACGCTGCGCTTCTCAAGGCTTTCATCGCTCTGAAGAAGGCAATTGACGAGGGCAAGAAAGTTGATGCCACTCACTTTACAAAGGCTGAAGACATGTATAAAAGCGATGCTTCCAAGCTGGAAGACCTCGAGGCTGAAACCAAGATTGTCATTGCAGCCACGGCTCTGAAGAAGGTCCTCGATGAAGCTACCACAAGAGGTTGTGATGTGGCACAGTACACAGCCATTTACAACAAGGAAAATGTCACAGAGGCAGAGCTTAATGAAGCGACGCCCAAGGTACAAAACATTATTGATGACTACGATATTGCACAAGCAGTTCAGACTGCATCGCCTACGAACCCTGTCAATTTCACAAAATATATCGTGAACCCAACATTCGACGTAGTTGGTACGTTCGACGGATGGACTGGTCCATTCGGAGCTGGCGGAACAGTATCCACCAATGCCGAAATCTATGGAAAGTCTTTTGACTGCTATCAGGACATCCAGAATATGCGCCCAGGTGTATATATGGTGGTCGTGAATGGCTATACCCGTTACAAGAATAAAAACGAGGACTACATCGCATGGAAGGAAGGTCAAGTGTCTGAGACTAAGATTTACATGAAAGGTGACACCTACGGACAATACTTCACCCCTGTCAAGCATGTGAGCGAAGGTGGTCAAGCAACCGCTTTCTATGGAGAACAAGAATCTATCGTTTACTTTGACGGCGAAGGAAACATCTTGAGAAATGAGGAAGGAGGATTCCTGAAAGATGAGGAGGCGGAAAAAATTGCAGTAAGTAAATGGTACACTCCTAACACCATGAAAGCTGCTGACGAATACTTCCACAAAAGTGGTGAAGGTGGTGGCGCAAGCGACCGCTATCGCAACGAGGCATTTGGTGCACTGGGCGAGGGCGATGTGCTCCGTATCGGTGTGTTCAACAACAAGGCTACGGGTTCTGACTGGTCCATCTTCGATGATTTCCAGCTCTTCTACCTGGGTGATGGCAATGATGCTTACCAGAAGTGGGCAGAAAACACGAAGGATGTATTCACCAAGATTGAAGTGGAGGATGAGGTTTATTATGGTGCTCCAGAATTGGAAACATACAATGGACTTGTTGATGCACTGTCAACGGCTTCAGACAAGGAAACCGTCACGAAAACCATCCTTGGCTTGTCTCCTGCACAGGAAGCTATTGAAACCAGCAAGACTAAATATGCTGCATACGTAGCAGCTGTGAAAGAAGCAGAGGACTGGCTTGAGAATAATCCAGGTACCAAAAATGATTATGTCAAGCTGCAGGAATACATGACAGCCGATGATCAGATCGAAGAATGGGGATGGCCAAATGGTCCAGTTCAAGTCATCATCCCGAACTATGGGGTTGATGGATATGCAGGTACATTGTCAGCAGAAGCCATTGAAAAGGAAACTGAATACCTGAAGGAAATGCTGTTGAAGGCAAAGAGAAGCACGTATGACTTTGGTTCCGACATCACATCAGAACTTGTGAACCCTAACTTCGAAGAGGCTGATGGTAAGGGTTGGAAGCTCGACTCCTCAAATGGTGGCACAGACAAGCTTACAAACTGGCGCGGTGGTAGTGACAGCAACCATTGTGCAGAGGCATTTAACCAGAACTTCGACGTTTACCAAGAGCTTGAAGGTCTTCCTGATGGACTTTACGAGGTTTCTGTACAGGCATTCTATCGTACAGCTGCGAACAAAGAAGCATGGGAAGCATATCAAACAGACAAAGAAATGGTTGGAAGTGCCAAGGTTCTCTCAGAGGTGTACCTTAATGAGTTCTCAACACCAATTCGCAACGTAATGGAAATTCAGTTCGCAGACAAGGAACTTGATGAGAAAAATACCAACACCTACCATCCAGAAAATACGGTAATTTACACCCTTGATGGTATGGTTTCTGCATCCAATGCATTTAACCTTGAGGATCCAGCACGTAACTTCACCATGGCAGCCTATGGTATTGTAACAGATGGTAAGATTCGCCTTGGCATCCGCAATCTAACAGGTTCCAATGATAAAAGATGGACACTGTGGGACAACTTTAAGTTAACTTATCGTGCCAAGGATCCTGCAACTGCTCAGAAAGTGTTGACAATCAAATCAAAGGAATTGGGTGCGCTGATTGACGAAAATAGAGGAAACATGACAGCAAAAGCTTTGTATGAAGCAGTATATCGTCATGAAGAATCCCAAAAGACCAATCTCAATGACAACGTGAAATATACTGTGCTCGAAGCAACCAATAAAGCTATCAACGCTGTCAAGGATAACGTAAAAGCAGTAGATGCATATAAGAAAGCTAATTTGGCTTATGACAATGCCTACAATGATTTGAACGTAGCAAGTCCTTTGGATGAAAACAATCCAACTGAAATCTGGAGCAAGGTTTTGACAATGGATAAAGAACTCGAAGGGGATGCATACAAAGATGTTGAATCAGACGAAGAACTGAATGAGTTGACGGCAAAGATTGAGCAGCTGACGGAGGAAATGTATGCCGCTATTGATGTTCTCAATGCACAAACCATGCTGGAAGACCTGGCTAAGGCGACAGACGAGGAGCCTGTGGATGTGACGAAGTATATTGTAAACCCAGACTTCGAGGATGCAGAGACTCTCATGAATGGTTGGACTTACTACAAGGGGTCTGACTCCGGAGCCGCGAAAAACGAGGGTGACAAAAGAATTGATGACGAAAGATGCGGCAATTATATCTTCAACACTTGGAATGGCAAGGCACCAGATGGAGGTTTCTATGTTGCACAAACCATCAAGTGTCTCCCTGCTGGAACATACAAACTGGAGGCCATCCTCTCTTCTGACAAGAACAATGTCATCACATTGAGCGCTAACGAGAATTCTGCTGACTTCACGATGGTGGATGAAGATAAGCACGCTCCTTTCGACGCCGAACTCACCTTCAAGATTGGTGATGAAGCTTCAGCAGAGAGCAATCTGCGCAAGGCAGAAAAAGCCACTTTGACCAATGTGGAAATCAAGGCATCCAGCGGGTCTTGGTTCAAGGCTGACAACTTCCGTCTCACTTACTACGGAACAGGAAAGGAAACTCCAACGGAGATTGAAGAGATTGACGCTCAGCCAAGTGTAGAGAACGGCAAGTACATCGAGAATGGACAGCTCATCATCGTCAAGGATGGCAAGAAGTACAACGCAATGGGCGTACTTCTCGACTAAGCTGATCCAAACGGACAATCAATAAAAGAGTGGCGGACTTCCAACGGAGTCCGCTACTTTTTCTTTCTCTTCATTTGGACAGGAAAACGAAAAGCCGTATCTTTGCATCATGAACATCTATCGAGAACTCAAGACCATCTTGACAGAAGGCAACCTTTCAGAAGGCGAGTCAAAAGCCGTCGCTCTGATGCTGTTGGAGAAGGTTGCAGGCTTGCCGACGGCAAAGGCATTGATTGCCGACGGCAAAGACCTGCTTTGCCGACGGCAAAGCTTGCTTGAACTGGCGGCTCGTGTGGCACAAGGTGAACCCGTCCAGTATGTCTTGGGTGAAGCTGACTTTTGTGGGCTGACAATGAAGGTGCAACCTGGAGTGCTCATTCCTCGTCCAGAGACAGAGGAATTAGTGAACTGGGTGATTGAAAACGATAACCTTAACCATAACGATAACCATAACTTTCAACTTTCCATTAAACAGGTGTTGGACATTGGTACAGGCAGTGGATGCATTGCCGTCGCATTGGCGAAGAAGTTGAAAAGTGCCAAAGTGGAAGCATGGGATGTAAGCGATATCGCTTTGCAAATCGCCCAAGAGAATGCCACAAGAAATGGGGTGAACGTGAAGCTGAAGAAAGTGGACGTGTTGTCCAACCTTAACGATAACCATAACCTTAACTCTTTCGATGTCATCGTGAGCAACCCTCCCTATATCTGTGAGGAAGAAAAGAAAGAGATGGAGAAGCATGTGCTGGAACATGAACCCAAACTCGCCCTGTTTGTTCCCAACAATGACCCCCTACTCTTTTATAGACGAATTGCCGAGTTAGGGCTTTCGATGTTGGCGAAGGGCGGAAAACTGTTTTTTGAGATTAATCGGAGGTTTGGCAAGGACGTTGTGAAGATGTTGAAGGAGATGAACTATCAGGAGGTTGAGCTGCGTCAAGACATGTTTGGCAACGACCGTATGGTGAAAGCAATAAATCCGTCATAAATTCGTTATTGAAGATATGAAAAAGTTCCTTTCCTATATATTACTTTGTCTGTTAAGCATCAACTGTTTATATGCTAACGCCTGGAAAATCTATGCGTCTTATCACAATGCCACCCAGGCGGTGAAGACGGACGCACGCATCTTTGTGCTCGCCAATGGCAATCTGTATAGTTATGATGCAGAGGACCAGACGGTAGAACTTTACGACAAGACGAATGCGTTGAGCGACTTCGGCATTGCCCATATCGCCTATTCGGCTGCCACCAAGAAGTTGGTTGCCCTCTATGAAAACGGCAACATCGACTTGATTGGCATGAACAACACCCGTTGGAATCTTCCCGACTTGAAGATGAAGAGCATGAACGACAAGACCATCAACGAGCTGAAGGTGATTGGCAAGGAGGCACTCATCAGCCTCAACGCAGGCTTGGCATTAGTGAACCTGACAGATGGCTATTTCGTGGATTTCTACACGTTCGACAGCAAAGTGACCAACGCAACCATATCGAACAATAAAATCTACGCAAAGACTGCTGCCGGTGTGCTGGAAGGCGACCGCAGTCTCAACCTGTTGGATGCGAACAATTGGAAAAAAGTGGCAGACAACACAGTCACTTTTGGAAGAACCAACGAAGAGATGCAGGAAGAGGCAACATTATTAGAGAAGGTGAAGAACATCGTCCCCAACTCACCCATCAGGAATTGGTCATACAAACTGAACATGGTGGGCAATCGTCTTTTGGTGGCTGGCGGCAACTACTACTACCCCGAAGTGGAATATACGGGTACAGCGATGAAGTATGAAAAAGGGAAATGGAGTGCCTTCGATGAAGAAGCAGCCATTGCCTTAGTGGGTGAAAATGCCTATCACAATGTGACAGATATTGTACAAGATCCCAACGACACAGAGCACCATTGGATAGGCACCAAACGCTCTGGTCTTTACGAATTCAAGGATTACAAGCTGGTAAATCATTACACCTATGACAATTCGCCCTTGATCAGCATCTTGCCTGAGAGCAAAAATGCCAACCTGTATGTGCGTATCACGGGATTGAACTTCGATGCCAAGGGTAATCTCTGGATGTTAAACGTAAACTGCGACACCATTGTGCGCATTCTAAAGAAAGATGGCACGTGGATATCGTATCACTATGATGAGGTTGCCTATTATACCACTTGGGATCACACCATTTTCGACCGACGAGGATGGGCGTGGATGAACAGTCGCCGTACGACCGGCGTGAGTCAACATACGGGTGTGGCATCAAAATCTGGTCTGTTGATCATCAATACAAATGGAACCATTGACACACAGCGTGACGACCAGTACCGTTTCCTCTCAACGTTTTACAACCAGAATGGTGAGGCTTACACGCCCGATCTATACTATTGTGCGACGGAAGACCTAAACGGTGCCATCTGGATAGGCTGCACCCCTGGTCTGTTCATGACAGAGAACCCTGAAAAGGTTTTTGACAGCAAGTTCACGCTGACCCAACCCATCGTGCCAAGAAATGACGGTTCTGGACTGGGTGACTATCTGCTGAACGGCATATCGGTCAAATGCATCGCCATCGATGGAGGTAACCGTAAATGGGTGGGCACACTTAACAATGGGGTGTATCTGCTCAGTGCCGACGGCATGGAAACCATTGAGCATTTCACCACAGAGAACAGTCCGCTCATCTGTGACGAAATCAACGACATCGCCATTAACGGAGAGACAGGCGAGGTATTTATTGCCACGACGAAGGGCTTGTGCTCATATCATGGTGACGCCACCGACCCAGCCACATCCATGAGTTCCAGCAACCTAAAAGTGTTCCCCAATCCTGTGCGTCCTGAATACCAAGGGGATGTACACATTACAGGATTGATGTACAACTCCAACGTGAAGATTGTGAGTGCTGCAGGCAAGTTGGTTGCAGAAGGCACAAGCATAGGTGGTGAGTTCTCCTGGAATTGCTGCATGCAGAATGGCAGACGTGTGGGTTCAGGCATTTATTATGCACTCTGTACGGACGAAGAAGGCAAGAAAGGGGCTGTGGCTAAGATTTTGATTATCCATTAAACAACTCTTGTAATGAAAAAATCACTCTGTTTTTTCATCATGATTCTTGTAGCAATCACGAACGCTGCTCAAACGGAAGACGTAAACAAGACCATACATGGACTTTCGTTACCTGTCTTGAATATATGGACCATCCATCAAGAAGAACCTACTTGTGAATATGTAACCCATCCTCAAGGCAGCATGGGGAAAAGCATCACCAATGCCACCAAGGTGCCCGCCTCGATGTCTATAACATTAGGCGATGACATCCTGTTTGACAGTGGAGAATATCAACAAGAGATCAGTGGTCTGACCATCAAAATCAGGGGAAACACAAGTGCCTATTATGACAAGAAGCCATACAAACTCTCATTGCAAAAAAAGCATGACTTGCTAAGAAGAGGCAATGATAACATCTATAAGGACAAGCAATGGCTTCTCCTGCCTATCAATCCCTGCACGATGACGGGATTAAAACTGAACGAATTACTGGGAATGCCATACACGCCTAAATACCAGATTGTCAATGTATTGATAAATGACAATTACCGAGGTCTTTATATGCTGATGGAGTCGGTGAAAAGAAACAGTTCATGCAGGGTGAACATAGACCAATCAAATGGCTTTTTAGTGGAGTTGGATCCTTATTGGTGGAACGAAGATATTTATTTCGACACTTCTATGCACAACGACTCCAAATATAAATATACGTTCAAGCACCCCGATTCTGATGACGTTACAAACGAACAGATTGTTTCCATTCAGAAGGAATTAAACAAGATGGAAGCTTCCTTACAGAATGGCAACTACAATGACTGTATAGATGTAGCAACATTTGCGAAATGGTTGCTCGGACATGACATTCTCGGTACACAAGACATGGGAGGTTCCAACCGTTTCTATGCAAAATATGACAAAAATGCGACGAATAAAATATTCATTCCTTGTATGTGGGATTTTGACACAATGGCTAAAACAAAAGACCAGTGGGCAATGGTACACAACAATGATGAGTATTACCAACTTCTGATTCAATCGTCTCAAACTGATTTCATAAAGATGTACACCGATTTATGGGTACAACAATCGGATAGGATTTTCCAACAAATGGACTCCTATTTAGAAAACCTCGTAACGACAGATGAATGGGCAGCAGCAGAAAAATCGTTGTTTTTTGACCAAGAACGTTGGAACTATACAGACTGCACATTGGCTGAAGATGTGGAGACGGTGAGAAAATGGTTGAAAGAACGGCAAATATGGATGACATCTGCCATGGAAAACATGCAGACCTCTATTTATGTCGTGGCACTTGACAAGAAACAGATAACAAATGATGAAGTATATACGCTTCAAGGAACATCTGTAGGGGTCTGCAAAGATGGGAAAATAGAAAACTTGCAACTTCCCAAAGGCATATACATCCTGCACAACAAAAAAGTCGTGGTAAAATAATATCATGCAACTCAGCATCATCATCCCCGTTTATCAGGTAGAGAAAACGCTTGACCGTTGTGTGGAGAGCGTCATTACTCAGTCCTTTACCGATTTTGAAGTTATCTTGGTGGATGACGGCTCTCCTGACCATTCCCCAGAATTGTGTGATGATTGGGCAAAGAAAGACGCAAGAATCCGTGTCATCCACAAAGAGAATGGTGGACTCAGCGATGCTCGGAATGCAGGCATTGATGTGGCAAGTGGGGATTATCTCACATTTATCGACTCTGATGACTATATAGAAGAGGGGACTTTAGCCGGTGTCATGGGTGCTGTCGCAGGCAATGACATCGTGGAATACCCCATCGAGCGATTCTGTGGCAGTGCCAACCAATCCTTGCTGACGTTCATGCCCAAGGTCTATGACAACATGGAAGCATATTGGCTGACAGAGCAAGCCTACAAGCACACATACGCATGTAACAAAATCTACCGACGTGCACTTTTCGACCATGTGCGCTTTCCTAAGGGGAAAGTGTTTGAAGACATGCACACACTGCCATCACTGCTTCAGAAAGCCCATCGTGTGGCAACAACCGATCAAGGGCTTTACCACTATTGCTGGAACGACAATGGCATCACCAATACAGCTGATGGGCAGGCATTAAACAGCCTACTACAAGCTAACTTGAACGTAAATTGGATGGATGACCTCTACTACATGCATGTGCTGAACATACAAATCAGCGTGTATGAACGAGTGAGGAACGAGGTTCAACTCCCCTATCGTCCTGTTCACATTGGAACCAAAGGTTTACGGATTGCAGAAAAAATAAAGGCTGGATTGCTTAGGGTATTGGGAGTGAAAGGTGTATGTGAATTATTCTACACATTACACAAGATTAACCTTGTATAGGCATTGAATAAAAGGTATTTCCACTCACTATGCCAACGAAGCGGGAAATAACCAAGCTCACGTATCGCACCTATGATCTCACGCTGGATGTTCTTTGTATGTCTCTGACGCAGTAAAACACGGAGTGTGTCAACAGCAAGATAATCGAGTTTGTATTGCAAGCAGGCTCGAAGTTCTGTGTCAGCCTGTGCCAATTTTTCCAAACGTCGAAGGGCGGCAACCATATCACGAAGTCCCTTCTGCTGTTGTTCCTTGTTGGTCGTGGTCGTAATGCTTTCACTGCGAAGGATACGCTCATACCAATCTGTGTCAGTTGCCATGAAAGTGTGAGCCAAAGCAAAAGCACGTGGCGTGAATTCCTCATCCTCATGGAGCATTCCTTCCACAAACATAAGATTCTGTTCTCGAAGGAAAGCTGTACGCCACAGATAGCTCCAGACTGAAGGCATCAAATTGCGCCCCTTCATAAAATTGCGAGCAGGCTGATACACCTTATTGTATAGAGGCACATAACGGCGATAAGGAATGCGTTTGCCAGAGATTTCTTTCTGCAGGACATTCATACCCACAATATCTATCTCTTCTTTCTCCAACACATCCAAAGGAGGACGAGCCGCAAAAAGATGGTCGTCTGCGTCAACAAAACAGATGTATTTTCCTGTTGCCTGATGCATACCCACATTACGTGCTGCACTCAATCCCCGATTCTCTTGGGTCAGCACAATCATGCCAGCATGCTCTTTACCATAAGCCATCAGGAAGCCAGCCGTTCCATCGGTTGAACCATCGTTGACAACAATGACCTCAAAGCCTTGTCCACGCATGTCCAAACGATAGATGCTGTCCAGACATTCCTTAAGGTAAGGCTCTGCATTGTATGCAGGGATAATATATGATATCAATGGGTTGTTCATACAGCATCAAGAGTTCTTCTTGCCTGGCGATAGCGATGCTTGAGAAGCAACCACTGAAACAGCCAGACTGGATACACACACACATTCCAACCTATAGAAAAAGTATTCTCACCACCACTTCGTAGCTCATCTATGCAGGCACCTGCATCTTTCCACTCCCATCTAAGGATGCTAAGAACAAAGGGGCGGAACACCCTCTTGTAATCATAGGGAAGAGCATTTTCTCGGAAAAAGCGGTTTGTTTGCACCAGCACCCTCGTATAAGCTATTTTCCGCTCATTGGTCATCTTTTTACCCACACTTCCCTTATAATCACACACACAATAGCACACTGACGCATCCACAAGCACATGGGCTGAATGGAACCCCACAAGATAGGAAAAACGCACATCATTCAAAATAGGTGTTTCATCGAACTGGATTCCATTTTTTTCAATGATCTCTCGACGCACTATTTTACACCAAGGTTCACTATGTTGATAACGTAACAATTGCTCACGCTCAGGGGATTGCCTCTTCATGATCCAATTCAACCTGTCAGCACGAGAAGAGGGCTTGTCCGTCGCATTATCTATCGCCACAGCATCAAAACAAAGCATGTCAAAAGAGATGGAAGCATACCTATCAAGCAAGCTGTTCAAAGAATCTGTCAAGAAATAATCATCTGCATCAGCAAACAGCACATATTCTCCTTGTGTCACCTTCAAAGCCTCGTTACGCGCGGAACCTCCACCCCTGTTCTCAGGTAGCAACAAGAAATACGCCCAGGGATATGCCATTTGAAGAGATTGTATTCGCTCTCGAAACCCCTCACCACTGCCATCATCTGCCACTACTACCTGCAAGTCAGCACGTACAGGAATAGAACACAACAATCGTTCCAATTGTTGTGGCTGATTGTAATGAGGAATAATCAATGTGTAACGAGGATGCATAAACCTTTCCGATGAGATTCTGGCCACAAAGTTACACATTTTTCATCAACAGGAGTATATGAACCTACATTTTTTCGTTGACACGTACTCAAAACCATTACATTGAGGCGATTTCCCATTCATCCCCCGAAAGAATCGTGATGATGACTTCTTCTGGAAGTTGAAACTCATACAAGACATCAGAAAAGAGATTTGCCTCGTATTTGATATGCAGACGATAAGAGCCATATCGAGGTAAAGTGAGTTTACTCTTATGGAAATTCCTGGTACTCACTTCATCTTTCTCCATCGTGAGACCTTGACGATGAAGATGGAATGTTTGGGTTGGATCTTCAAGACTTTCCAACACCAAATACAAACGACCTGCCATTTCTGCATTGTGATTCTTAATCGTCAGGTTATATTCAGGGTTGGTGTTGTTGATCATAAAGTCTGGGAACGAATAGTCCTCTAACGTCAAATAGGCATAGGAAATCGTGTCACTGCTCAGTGTGACCTTCTTTCCTTCTACATGGGCAAGCAGATAGTTGGGCGTACCTGTCGAAGTACGTGCTTCACGCCATTCTTTCCCTCCATCTAAAGCATTGTCACGATACATCGGCACCATGGTATAAACTCCGTCTTTCACTTTAGAAGGGAAGGAGATATACAAGGTGTCAGTATAGGTGGTATCTTCCACCTCTTCCAACTGAAATTCACGTTGATAGACATATAGCGGGCAAGCCACTTCATCCTCATGCTTGAGCATAATGGCAACAGAATCATCCAAAAGATTCCACCCCACATTGGAGAGGTCATGAACGGTAATTGCCACTTTGTTTCGGGGATAAACAGGGGAAGACTTCTCTGTTTCTCTCACGGCACTGATATACTGAAAAGCGAAATTGTGGCGTTCAACGCCGGTAGCTTGGTCATGGTTTGATGGCATTACACCAATGGTGAACATCTGCAACACATTCAGTCCATTCTCCGGACTATCCTTATCATACCATTTGGGTTGGTCAGGCGTCATATAGGGCAAATAAGACCACCCATCTCCATCGTTGTCAGGATTTCCCACATGCAAGTGGAACCAATCATTCTCATCGTATCCATCAATCACAAAAGCATGTCCTCCCCCTTTATTGTATGCTGAAACAAGCACAGGACGTCCTGCCGCCAATTCCGTCTTCAGCATAAGGGTGATCTCTTCCAACGAGTAGAAATCACGTAAAAGCATTTGAGCCCCTTTGTCGTAACCAAAGTGATTCACCAATGCCATGGGTTGATAAATGGAACGTGCACCACTTGATTTTGCCCCATAGGTCGTATTGACAGCAATGCCGCAATCACTGCTGATCAGCGCAATGGCATTAGCTTGTGTTGAAGTGTATTCCCCTTCTTTGTAGGAGTCTAAAATATTAGGCCAGTCATAGGAGTGTTCTTCAAAGTTCGAAGAGAGTTTTTGCCCACATCCCTTCGCATCTTCATATTCATGATAGCCTGTCCCTCGGAGAGGCCATTCCCAATAGTGCATCACCTGCGTCATCGCCGTCGCCACACAACCCACCAGGCAACGGTTACCCTCATTATCCAACGGACACATGTTAAAATGAGGTGCATCTTGATACCAATCATCCTTAAGAATCGGTTCCACACGTTCAGGAAGCGCCTGCTCTTCCGCGTAATAACGGCTGGAACGGCGTATCAATCGCTGGGCAGCAACGGTTTGTGCAACCAGCAACAACAATAATATATAGACAAACTTCTTCACTATTCCTGAATATAAACACGTTGCACTCGGTTGCTAATGCCTGTCAGCACCTCGTATGGAATGGTACCAAGGGCATCGCTAAGCACAGTGACAGGCAAGTGGTCACCAAAGATTTCCACCTGATCACCCTCCTTGCAGTCGATGCCCGTCACATCCAACATGCAGACATCCATACAGATATTACCCACGTAGTCGGCTCTCTGACCATTCACCAGGCAGTAACACCCACGATTGCCAAGGTGACGATTGAGACCATCTGCATAACCAATAGGAATGGCAGCAATACGACTGTCACGTTCGAGGATGGTACGACGTGAATAACCAATGCTGTCTCCCTTAGGCACCTCACGAATCTGCAAGATGGTGGTCTTGAGCGTCGCCACATTATTCAATATATGGTTGTTGCGAGCATTGATGCCGTAAAGACCCAAACCGAGGCGAACCATATCGAGATGGTACTGAGGGAAATGTTCTATACCAGCAGAATTGCAGATGTGGCGGATAATCTTATGAGAATAAGCCGCTTGCAATCGACGACTGGCTCGGTCGAAAAGTTCAAACTGACGATGAGAGAATGTATCAAACTCATCGCCATCACTACCCACGAAATGACTAAATACAGAACAAGGTACCAATGCGGTCTGGCGACTCAAACGTTCAATGAGACGTGGCATGTCCTTCTCTGGATTAAAACCCAAGCGATGCATACCCGTATCAAGCTTGATATGAATAGGGAAGTTGGTGATTCCCTCCTTCTCGGCAGCATAGATGAGTTGCTCCAGCAAATCGAAACTGAACACTTCAGGCTCAAGACTGTAGTCAAAAAGCATCTTGAACGAAGTCGTTTCTGGATTCATAATCATAATGTTGGCTGTGATGCCAGCCTCACGGAGATCCACTCCTTCATCGGCTACTGCCACCGCTAAGTAATCCACTCCATTGTCCTGCAAGGTCTTGCTCGTTTCCAACGAACCTACACCATAGCCACTCGCCTTCACCATACACACCATCTTCGTCTCCGGTTTCATGAAACGACGATAGTAGCGTACGTTGTTAATCAGTGCATTGAGATTGACCTCAAGAATTGTTTGATGCACTTTCAACGTCAGGAGGTCGCTTACCTTGTCGAAGCGGAACTGACGGGCACCCTTGATAAGAATAAATTCATTACGCAACTGCTCAAACAACTCACTATGAATCAAGGCTTCCGTCGTACGGAACATATAATGTTCCATCGGGAAGTAAGCCTCACAAGCCGTCAATTCTTCGCCTACACCAATCACCTTTTCGATACCACGCGAAGCAGCCATTTGTGCCACTCGAGAATAAAGGCTTCGAGGACTCTCACCACTCTGAAGGATGTCACTGAGAATCAAGGTGCGATGTTGTTTCTTCATCTCAGGACGACGACTCATGAAGTCAAGAGCAATGTCAAGTGACTGCACATCCGAGTTGTAGGAGTCATTAATCAATGTACATCCATTCTTGCCGTCCTTCACCTCCAGACGCATCGCCACCTGCTCCAAACGACTCATGCGCTCGCAAAGCACTTGGATATCGCCAGGAAAAACCAACAATGCCGTTGAGAAACATGTGATGGAATTCTCAATGGAGGCATCATCAATGAAGGGAATCATATATTGTCCAATTTGTCCTTGATACTCAAAACGTATCGTAGCGTGGTCATTGTCCTTCTCTACTTGGCGAACCTGCAACTTGATACGCTGCACATCTTCTGGCAAGGTTTCGACACATTTCTGGATGGTAGGATCTTCCGAGTTGATGATCACCTTCTGGCAATTCTTGAAAAGCTGCATTTTCTCAGCGCACTTGATGTCGTAACTCATAAAGTTCTCTTGATGCGCTGCTCCCAAATTGGTCATCACACCAATCGTCGGCTTGACAATACGTTCCAGTTTTACCATCTCACCAGATTGGGAGATACCTGCCTCGATAATGGCAAGGTCGTTATGGGGATTGATGAGCCACACACTAAGTGGAACACCAACCTGGCTGTTGTAGCTACGGGGTGAACGGCATATATTAAAATCGGGTGAAAGCAACTGATACAGCCATTCTTTCACCGTTGTCTTACCATTCGAACCCGTAATGCCAATCACCGGGATATCCAAGTTACCACGATGATAAGCCGCCAATTCCTGCAAAGCTTGTAGTGGCGATTTCACCACAAGGAAGTTGCAATCATCAAGATCCCGAGATGGAAGGCTCTCCACCACGAAGTTGCGCACTCCTCTCCTATACAACTCCTCTATATACTTATGTCCGTCGTTCTTCTCTGTCTTCAAAGCAAAAAAGAGCGTCTCCTCTGGAAAACACAGGCTTCGGCTGTCAATCAACAGCCAATTAATTTTCGCCTTTGTCATTCCTTTTCTCTCTGCGCCAATGACTTGCGTAATCTCCTCAATCGTATACATATTATTACAACTCTAAACTCTCAATCTTTCACAATCTGTCGATGCTGCTGACGCGCCCACTCTTTCGCGGCTTTCGCTACGGCATCCTTAGTTTTATTATCAAAATAAGTGTCCTGGAATCGTTGCCAAATATACTCTACTGCCTTTTCCGAAGGATGAATCATATCGTCCTCATAGAAACGATAATCGCGCAGTTCGTCCATCATGATTTCATAGGAAGGGAAATAATAGCATTTACTATTTGACGATTTACAATTTACGATTTCGTCAAGCGATTGCAACAAAATACCCTTCGAGATTTGGTTTACATGAAAACCATCACGCTTGTGACGAATCGGACTGACGGTGAAAATCACCTTCAACTTCGGATTCACACTCTCCAGCAGTTGCAAAAGCATCTGCCACTGATCTACTATATCGTAAGCACTCAGCCGTTCTCTTACAAATAGGCTGTCAGGTTGCTTGTGGCAGTTGGCAACCAACATACCCGTTTCCTTGATCCGATAGATGATGGCAGTTCCCAACGTGACAATCAACACATCGGCCTCACGGAGGAACGTCCCCACCTCATGCATGATACGGTTCATCTTCTCTATCAACACTTCCTGTTCGGCAGAAGAAAAACGACTATGGTGCATCCACGAGTGCCACGTTCCTCCAAGCTCATCGTGAATGAGTTCAACTGAATCCTTCACATATTCCCTTTCGCTGATGCTTCTCAACAAACTGGCAGCGACACTTGCCGGATTGTAGAGTGTGCCAAAGGGATTCACCATTGCCTCAAAGCCACCTCTCAGCATCTTCTCTCCTATCTCATCGGCAAAGCACGAACCCACCAGCAGCACCTTCGCACCAGCAGTGATCTTCCATTCCGACTCAGGAATGTCTATGTGCGTCATCAGCTCCATCAGCGTCGGTTATGCACCACGATTAATCACCAAAATATGAGAACTCCTCTTTCTTACCATCAACTTTCGTGAAAGTACCCGAATAAGATTCACCGCAATGGAGGATTTCATCATTTTCGTCATATTCAGCCCCACTGGAGTATTCACCTTCGTAGCGACCCACAAAAGCCTTTGTGGCAGGATCATAGGCATCCACCACAAGATCTCCCTCAATATCCTCAAAGGTACCACCATTCTCTAACTTCTCTTTCTCATCCTTTGTCTGTTTGTAGCTAACCAGACGGAGAATGTAGATAGTGTCCGTACTTCCGATATTGTCTTGAATGAATCGGCTTTCATCACCCTCGAGAATGAACATCTTATAACCACCATCTTCCAGAAAGCCTGCGGGGAGCCACGTGGTGATTTTTCCCTTGGGAGCAGGCGCATCAGCCAACGTGCGTGGAAGAGCTGAGGGTTCTTGAGCCACCGAATCGGAAGCCACCGCTACAGAATCGCTGTCAGACACAGCGTCAATGACAGACTTTGCCACTTCTTTGCATGAAACCATGCCGCTGATGGTGAAAATGGCAACAGCCACAACAACTAACATCAAAAAGGTCTTTTTCATATTCATATTTAGTTTTTTAAGTATACAATATGGGTACAAAGGTACGTTTTTTTTCTCATTCAGTCTTATCTTTTCGTTCAAAAGTCGTAACTTTGCAGCCGCAAAGTGTTCAAACACACTAACTTTTCGATTTCAATAAATAAAAATAATAGAATAATTATGGCTAAGAAAGCACTTTTGATGATTCTCGACGGTTGGGGAATCGGTGACAAGAGTAAGGGTGATGTTATCTATCAGACACCAACACCTTACATGGACTATCTGAACGCAAACTATCCACACTCTGAATTGCAAGCATCAGGTGAGAATGTTGGTCTTCCTGACGGACAAATGGGTAATTCAGAGGTGGGACACCTCAATATCGGCGCAGGACGCATCGTCTATCAGGATTTGGTGAAGATTAACCGTGCTTGTGCAGACAACTCCATTTTGGAGAATCCCGAAATCAAATCAGCATATAGCTATGCCAAAGAAAACGGCAAGAGCATTCACTTGATGGGTTTGACCTCTACAGGTGGTGTTCACTCAGCATTCAACCATATCCTGAAACTCATCGACATCGCCAAGGTGTATGGCATCGAGAATTGCTATGTCCACTGTTTCATGGACGGTCGTGACACTGACCCCAAGTCTGGTAAGGGTTTCATTGCTGACTTGCAGAAGCACATTGACGAGGTGGGTGTAGGTGCTATTGCTTCCATCATCGGTCGTTTCTACGCGATGGACCGTGACAAGCGTTGGGATCGTATCAAGGTGGCTTATGACCAACTCGTGCATGGTAAGGGTCGCGAGGTGGCTGATATGGTGGAAGGCGTTCAGTCTTGCTATGACAGCCATACTGAGGAGCACAAGAACACGGACGAGTTCATGGAGCCACTCATCAACTGTAACGTGGATGGTCGCATCAAGGAAGGCGATGTGGTGATTTTCTATAACTACCGCAACGACCGCGCGAAGGAACTCACTATCGTGCTGACCCAGAAGGATATGGAAGAACAGGGTATGAAGACCATCCCAGGACTTCAGTACTACTGCATGACACCTTACGATGCTTCGTTCACTGGCGTACACATTCTTTTCCCCAAGGAGAACGTAGAGAACACCCTCGGCGAATATATTTCCAGCAAGGGTTTGAAGCAACTCCATACTGCTGAAACAGAGAAATATGCACACGTGACCTTCTTCTTCAACGGTGGTCGTGAAGAGCCCTTCGCAGGCGAAGACCGCATCTTGGTGAACTCTCCAAAGGTAGCTACTTACGACTTGAAGCCTGAGATGTCAGCATACGAAGTGAAGGATAAGTTGGTGGAGGCTATCAAGACCAACAAATACGATTGGATTGTGGTGAACTTCGCCAATGGTGATATGGTAGGCCACACAGGCGTTTATCCTGCTATCGAGGCTGCTGTGAAGGCCATCGACCAATGTGTGAACGAAGTGGTGGAAACAGCCAAGAGCATGGACTATGAGACCATCATCATTGCCGATCACGGAAATGCAGACAATGCACTCAACACTGACGGAACCCCCAACACAGCACACTCACTCAATGCCGTTCCATTCATCTATGTAACGGAGAACAAGAATGCGAAGGTAGAGAACGGTGTACTTGCAGACGTGGCTCCTTCCATCCTGCACATTATGGGCTTGGAACAGCCTAAGGAAATGACAGGCAAGTGCCTCATTACTGACTAAATTTATGAAACGTATTCTGCTTTTCATCACGACGCTTCTGATTACCATAGGATTGCATGCGCAGTTCTATGGTCAGGTGCTCGATGCGACAACGGGCGAACCCATCCCCTTTGCTGCCGTGAAATATATCGGCACATCGGAGGGACGTTCCACCGATTTGGACGGTAATTTCGTCCTGCCCATCCTTGATAACTACGACAAGTTCGAGATCACCTTTTTGGGGTACAAAAACGTCACTGTCACTGTGCCACGTGGAAGACAGGAGATTCGTGGCCAGATCATCAAGATGTACTCAAATGACATCCTGCTGGGCGAAGTGGTGGTGAAGAAGTCGAAGATCAAGTATTCCCGTAAGAACAACCCTGCCGTTGACTTGATGCGCAAGGTGATCGCCAACAAGAAACTCAGCGACATCAAGGAGAAGGACTTCTATCATTTCGATAAATACGAGAAGAAGACATTCTCCTACAACGACATCAAGGGAACAAAAGACACGCTGCTGTCTGAGATCTGTCCTGAGACTGGTAAACTGATTATTCCCATCATGGTGGAAGAGACAGCTTCAGAAGAGAACTACCGCAAGGATCCCAAGACGGTGAAGACCACCATCAAAGCACAACGCAGCGATGGTTTCCAGTCAATGCTATCCTCTGGTGACATGCTCACCACTTATGTGAAGGATATCTTCACCGATGTGGATATCTACAAGGACAATGTGCGTCTGCTCCAGCACCCGTTCATCAGTCCTATCTCCACCAACGAGGCAATCGGCTTCTATCATTATTATATTCAAGACACCATTATGGTGGACGATGAGCGTTGCATCGATGTGGCATTCCTGCCCAACAACACGCAAGACTTCGGATTTGCAGGACACCTCTACATCACAGACGACAATCTCAACCAGGTGAAGCGTGCTGTCATCAATGTGCCCACTAACTCTGGTGTGAACTTCGTCGATAACCTCATGGTCATCCAAGACTTCATGACCTTGCCCACAGGCGAACGTGTGATAAAAGTGGACAACATGATTGTGGAGTTGAGCGGACTCTACGGAGCTATTAAGTTCCAGTGCCAACGCTACTCACAGTACAGCAACTACGATTTTTCGCCTATCACCGACAAGAAGGCTTTCAAGTCGCCTCAGATTGCCCGTGTACTGACCGACGCAACACTCAAAGACTCCACTTACTGGGCTTCCATCCGTCCCATCCAACTCTCCAATGCAGAGAATCACCTCAGCAATGGTGTGGATAAAATCAACGAAGACTTAGGCGGCTTCTGGAAGTTCCTCCTCACCGCTGTGGTTGAGAACTCTGTGGAATTGACCCCTAAGCCCAACAAGATTGACCTCATTCCACTCAACTCCATCATCTCCCACAACGATATCGATGGCATGCGCTACCAAATCCCGCTCCAGACAACCGCAAACCTCTTGCCGAACCTCTTTGTGCGTGGTTATGGTGCATACGGTGCCAAAGACAAGAAGTGGAAATACAAGGCTGAAGTGGAGTACTCCTTCAACAAGAAGAAGTATATGGCACATGAGTTCCCTCGCAGAAGCATCATAGCCTCCTACATGTACGACGACATGTCGCCTGTGGATAAATTTGCAGGAACCACCAAGGACAACATGTATAGTTCCTTCAAGACCAGCAAGGTCGATCAGATGATGTATGTGAACGACTTCAAACTGAAGTATCAGTATGAGACCAACAACTTCATCACTTGGTCAGCCACTATCGACCACTCAAAACTCACGCCGACTGGCAAGCTCATCTACATGCGCAATGTGGATGAGACCCTGTTGTCCCATATCAAGACGTCCGACATCAAGTTCGGTTTCCGCTATGCCCCTGGCGAAACCTTCATCAACAGCAAGCAGCAACGTCAACACATCAACAAAGATGCTCCAATCTTCACGCTGGATCACACGATGGGCGTTGATGGTTTCCTGGGTGGACAGTACAACTATAACATGACCGAAGCAACCATCTTCAAGAAGTTCTGGTTGCCTGGTGCATGCGGTAGCATTGAAACTTACTTGAAAGGTGGTGTGCAGTGGAACAAGGTGCCTTTCCCGATGCTCTTCACACCACAGTCGAACCTCTCCTACTTTGTGCAGTTCGACAGCTGGTCATTCAACATGCTCCGCAATATGGAGTTCCTCAACGACCGCTACGTGTCCCTGCTCGTCAACTGGAGTTTCGACGGAAAGATTCTCAACCGCATCCCATTGCTGAAGAAGATGAAGCTACGTGAGTATGTCGGCTTCAAGATGCTCTATGGACACTTGACGGACAAGAACAATCCGTTTGTCAGCACCAACGACAACGACCTGTTCCGCTTCCCCACACGTGATGGCAACTACACTTCCTTCGTGATGGGCAACAAGCCTTACATGGAACTCTCCGTCGGTATCAGTAACATCTTCAAGATATTCACCGTTCAGTATGTGCGTCGACTCAACTACACCGACCTTCCTGCTGTTCCAGGAGGTGACAAACTGAAAAAGAACGGCATTCGCTTTGCAGTGGACTTCAAATTCTAATCTGCAACATAACTATATATAGCAGGAAACAAAAGCGGAGAGGTTACACGAGCCTCCCCGCTTTTTTAAAGAATTTGTTACAAAATCTAAAAACTATGTTACATCGGTTATACTTATTTTATAAGAATATACCGAACTTTGCCACGATTACTAATCTGCCAGCTACGCCGCCCATTCAAAGGGAGCAGGCGATAGCTCAAAGGAAACTAAACCAATCACCCGAAAAGTTTTACCAAAACTAAATATTTTATCAACTTTTTTACTAATTAAACAACTATTTGTTATGAGAAAAATCTACACTTTGTTGTTGTCTCTCGTTGCCTCAGTGGCAGCTTGGGCGCAAAGTAGCCCCGATCCATCTACATGGAACGTGGGTGACAACGTGATTGCAGATCTCGGCATGGGTGACTACGATCCTACTCAGGTATGGTCGTGTAAAGCCAAGGAGAGCGCCAGCTCAAAGACGCCTGGAGATTTTGGTACGTATTGGAAGGGTAAGGGTCAATTGCTCTTCTCCGACTATCAGGACGCCACAGGTAGTTTGCACAGCGGTAATGCCGATTTGATGCAAACAGGTATCGGTTTCTATGGAGATGGTAGTATTGCCAAGGAAGCAGATCCCGTCAACATCTACCAGATTGTCAAGTTACCAGCAGGTTGGTACACCATCAGAGTACAAAGCTGTTTCCGCGATGTAGGTGGTCAAGCAGGTGCACCTTATGGTAGCTGGAAAAAATACAAGGAAGATTGGACTCCTTATCCCAAAATGGCATGGGCTTATGTAGATGTTTATGCTTCTCAAGCAGATGCAGAGGATGACGCCAAAAAACCTGTTCAGGTATTTGAGAAAGATGTCCGTCACATTGGCGACAGTGAGCAGGAAGACGAAAGACTTGCCACTAGTCTGGACGAAAGTTGGAGAGATGATGAGACTTACACCATCAATACAACCGAATATGACGAATTTTTTGGAGAAAATGTAGATGTATCATATACATTTGCATATCCAAGAAGTATGGTCGGAGCTACCTACTACTTCAAAGCAGGCAAATATTGGAATGAATTCGATGTTCTGTTGGAGAAGGAAGCTTATGTACGTATCGGTATCCGCAAGCTTTACAACAATGCAGAAGACTGGCTGACAATGAGTGAATGGCAGGTCATCTACAATGGTAATCCTGAAGAAGACGAGGAAGTTAGTGCCGACTACGCTCAAACTCAGTTGGATAAAGAGGTGGAGGGAATTAATACCATGAAAGAGAAGCTGCAGACGAAGGATTTCGAGGGAATCCACAACGACTTCAACAATTCAGTTGCCGCTTATCTTGAGGATATAATCATGGAAGCACAGTCAGAGTTCGGCGATGCGACAACCGCAGATGAACGTCAGGCTATCATTGACCAGATGAAAGCTCTCAACCTGCAGAATGATGCCGACTATGAGTCATTCGGCAACCTTTCATTCTTGCTCGAGAAGTCAAAGAGTTTGTTGGCAATGACAAATTATCCTGGTAAGACCACTTTCCAAACTGCATACGACAAGATTTACAAGAATGTCAGAAAGGCATCTTTCGACGAGACAAATCTTCCTGGAGAGTTTGTTCAGAAGTGCTACGACGAACTTGTAGATGCTCGTGGCGCATATCTTGACACCCAAGAAAAAGACGAAAATGGTGCAAAGGATTTCTCTGCAGTGATCAACTTCCCATGGTTCGTTCAGGACAAGTATGCACCAACTAAGAAAGAAGACGGTACTTGGTCTCTAGACGAAGAAACGTGGCTTGATGCTGTCGGTTCTGGTTCTGACACCTACGCAAACAAGAAAGGAGAGCGTACTGACATTGCCAAAGGCGTTGAAATCATCGACAACAGTACCACTGTCAAGAACAAGTGGTTCGAAGACAAGGATATGGACGGAAAGAACAACGCCATCACTTTGGAATATATTGATAATGGCCTGATGGCTGTCCATGACGGTTGGCACGCAGCTAACTTCAATAGCGGTTCTATGAAGGTTTGCCAGAACGTTCTGGGTCTTCCTAAGGGTTACTACAGCTTGAAAGCCCTCATCCGCAAGAGTGGCGGTGGCACAGGTAACTACCACAACATCTTCATGCAGAGCGTTTCAGGCGAAGTGAAGTCTTCTCCTGTTGTAGCATCACAAGAAGATAACGTATGGCAGGAAGTTTCAACTGGTATTATCCTTGTAAAAGAGGGTGACAGAGAGCTCCTCATCGGTGGTCAATCAGACCAACTCGCATTGTACACTGGTTTCCGTCTTCTTTTCTACGGCACAGATCCTCCAATCGAGAACCTCATCAAGGAGGAAATTGCAGAAATTCAGGAATCAGCAACAGCTCTCACATTCGAAGGTGATAAGAAGTATGTAAACGAACAGATTGCAAAGTGCGACCTGTCTGCTCTTAACCTTGAGACCTTTGAAACTTACAGAGGTTATGTGGACGATGCACGTCAGTACATTACAGCTGCACTGAAGGAATATCAGAACCAAAAGGCTGCAGACACTTATGCACAGATCCTCACAGACAATGGTTCTGTTGATGGTGTAGCAGAGATCATCGAGAAGCCTATGGGAGCAGCAGATGAACTTGGTAAAGCCGAGGCAGACACCTACAAGGACATTGATGGTGTCAACAAACTCGCTGAGAAGTATGGAGAATATATTAAGGTATATGCAGAGGCAGCCGATTTCGCAAAGAACGACGCTGGTCTCAAGACAACTCTCGATGAGCAGAAGGCATATCTTTCTTCAAACGTAGCAACTACTTCAAGACTTGACAGCTACATGAGCCATCTGGCTACGCCTATCAACATCAACAAGATGGAGGATCTCAATGCAGCAAATGCAACTGCAGCAGCTCCTGCTGATCTCACTTCTATGCTCCTGAACCCAAGCTTCGACAAGAGATTAGTGGATGGTGCATGGGTTGAGAATGACTGCGAATGGCAAAGAGGTTATGCTGATGGATGGCATGGCATGGACATCAACACTTATGACCAAACCATGCAGTTGTCTCGCAACTGCTGCGAACTTTGGAACTCTGGAACAGGTGAATTCTATCAGGAAATCGTAGGTATGCCAGCAGGTAAGTACAGAATCAGCTGTCTGGCTGTATATCGCGATGAGGATATCACCGAGGAATCAGTGGCTACTTTCGAAGCAGCTGGCAACGAGAAGAACTGGGAAGGTCACAATAACGCACAAATCTACGCTAAGACCCAATCAGACGAAGCATTCTCATACATTAAGGCTCAGGCTGGTCTCAAGGGCACTGATAATAGCTTCAATGACGTCGTAAGAGGATATGAAGTAATGGATGAAGAGGCTGATCCAAAGGAATATTATGCAACAATGGTTACAGTTCTTGCACCTGAAGGCGAAGGTCATGACGATGTGAAGTATCCATATGTTACTGATCAGGATGGATGGACAAACGTTGATCCTAATGCAGAAGACAGAGCTCCATTCGACAAGATCATCAACGGTGCCTACTATCCAAACTCTCTCTATGGTATCAAGCAGTGGTTCTTGAACTCTCCTGCAAAGGTGACAAACACTGTTGAAATCGAAGTGAAGAGCGGTGAGACTCTCAGACTCGGTCTCCGCAAGCCAACTTCAGCTTCGAATGACTGCCTTACTTTCGATGACTTCAAGATTGAGTATCTCTCTGGTGACACCTTCAAGGATATTCTTACCGGCATCGAAGATGTAACAATCGAGAAGCCTGTACAGAATGTTCTCTACAACACTGCCGGTCAGATTGTTGACAGCTCTTACAAGGGCATCGTAATCGACAGCAACGGTAAGAAGTACATTCAGTAAGTAAAATAGACTAACATAACTATTCTCAATCGGGGGATGCGCTACAGGTGCATCCCCCTTTTTTGCGGTCTCTAAGGGCAGCTTAAAAAACACTTAAGTATTTCTTTTAAAACACTTAACTGTTTCCCCACAAAACACTTAAGTATTTTTGACAAATCACTTAAGTGTTTTTTTCTATTCTTTTAAAAATAAAACCATGATTTGAGGTTTTGTGACATAAGGAGGGGGAAGGAAACACGGAAACAAATATATGTAACCTCTCCGAAAACTCGTCCAAGGAAATCTCCGTAACTTTGCACATGGAGAAAAGTGACGTCGAATAAGACACTGATTTAACTATCAAAATACAATCTTTTTATAACAAATTTAACTAAAAACAAAAAACATGAGAAAAGTTTTACTTTTATTGATTACACTCTTCGTAATCGGGGGAGGTAATTTGTTTGCAAAAACTCTGAACGCAGATTTGAGTAAATTGGGTAATGGGCCGTCCTCTACATGGGATGGATTGTCTAATACCATTACATGGACACAGCAGAGTAACAATATGATCTCAAATTTTAACTTCCCAGCAGGCGATTACAGAGCTTATGAAAAAATCGTAGTTAATGTGTCAGATTTGAACAATGCTATTGGCGTACGAGTTCAGATAAAAGCTAATGGACAAGAAAAAACTGTACCACTAAATGGGAATGGAACTTTTGAGAAAAAACTCACCGATTTTGGTTTTACGAGTAAAGACCTGGAGCAAGTGGAATGGATACGCCTTCTGGGTAGCGGATATTATGATGGTGAGAGCCATACCATTAATTCTGACAACCCTGCTTCTGCCAAAATTAACAGTGTGTATCTTGAAGGACCAGATGGTATTGAGGCTGCTGTTGTCTATGAGGCTCCAGCAGGAACAACAGACTTAAATGATATAGCTGGCTCCTATGCAGCCTTGAAGATAACCTATCCAAAGACAATAAAGGGAGAAGCTGCCCTACTTTGTGGCGATGGAGATGGAAGCAATGAGTCCAGTCATGCTGATATTTCCGATTATGATTACTTATGCTTCGAAATATCTAGTGTTTCTGGTGGTAGTTCCGATTTACGTGTTTGGATCTGGGATGGCAGCAAAGTTGTTACACTTCGTCCACATCCAATAGCTGACTGTGCTACTGTAACTGACTGGACAGCCGCTTATTCAATATCTACTCCTGGAACCTATGCTGTAAAAATCAAGGATTATAATTACCTGAAGGGTGCAAAGACAAATTGGGGAAGTAGTGCAACAATGACCATATCAATGGCATATCTTTCAAAAGGAGATACTCCTGCCGCTTACCTTCCTTCTGGCAAATACACTATTGTTGGAGCAGGAGCAACAAGTAATCCATCTCTCACTGATGCTCTTGCTGATGCAAATGCCATCTATTATGATGCAACAGGTGTGACAGGTACGGATGTCAATCTCGTTCCGACCAACCCCAATGCTATCTTCAAAGCAAATGCAGGTGTGCTTGCCAACACGAAGAATGTGATGGTAGGTACTACGATTGCCAACCTTGAACTGACCGATGGACATCCATTTGCGGCTCCTGCAGATGCTACGGCTACTGATGCCACATACACTCGCACAATGGGCAACCAGTTTGGTACCATCTGCTTACCTTATGCTGTTTCATCTAATGACGATGTGAAATATTACACCTTGGGGGCTTTGTCAAATGACGTTCTGACACTTACAGCAGTAGATGAGTTGGAAGCTGGTACTCCAGCCATCGTAGAGAAAGTGTCTGGCAGCAGCATCACAGCTGCAGGTTCTGGTGCGTTGACAGCTGTTCAGGCACCTGCTGAAAGCGATTTGCAACTCTTCGGAAGTTATGAAGCAAAGACCATCCTTGCTTCTGACTATGAAGGAAAGAATATCTATGCGATTTCTGATAACAAGTTCGTACAGGCAACCACCAGCATCAATCTCCCTGCATTCCGTGCATACTTTGTTGCAACCCCAGACGCATCCGCAAACATTCGCTTCAACTTCGACGATGAAGAGGATGCGACAGCGATTAATGCCCTGACAGGTGAGGGTAATGTAAGCATTGTAAGCATCTACTCTGCTGACGGCGCACAGCAATCTTCTCTCCAGAAGGGTGTCAATGTAGTGAAGCTGAGCAATGGAGAAGTGAAGAAAATTATTGTAAAGTAAGTGAGGTTGAAACAGGTTTTAATTATAAATAAGTAAAAATCAGAATAATTCAATATGAAAAAGTATATCAAACCCGAAGTGGCTATTTTTGAGGCAGAACCAGTTGAGTTGATTTGTACATCTCTTGGCAACGGAGGCTCTAGCGCCACCGTCAATGCAGAAGCTCCATTAGTAGATTTTGAAGAAGAAGACCTTGACTTCAGTAAGGACTTTTGACCTTTTCAAAAGTATCAATTTCTAATCATCAACATTCATTATAATACAACAGGGGGACGTGCTTGGCACGTCCCCCTGTCTTTTTAGAGTTATTGTCAATGGCTATTTCCGCTTGCGCATCTTCTGACGACCACCACCTTTGCGTTCCCGTTTGGGGGCTTTACCAGTATGCTTGGCGCCGCGCTGGTTGGTTGCCTGAACGAAGGGTTGGTAGAAGACAGGTTCGGCAGTGTAGAGCGAAGACTCGTGGGAGACGAGGTCGTAATCGAGTTGCTTACGGAAGAGGTCGGCGTGAGCCACTCGGATGCGGATAGGGTCGCCCAGAGAGAAGCGGTGATGGGTTTGGCGACCCACGAGGCAGTAGTTCTTGTCGTCGAAGTCGAAGGTTTCCTCCCCCAAGAATCGAACGGCAATGAGACCCTCGCAGTGGTTCTCGTCGATCTCGGCATAGACGCCAAACTCATTCACGCCGCTGATGTGGGCATCGAACTCCTCACCCAGCTTGTCAGACATGAACTCCACTTGCTTGTACTTGATGCTGGCACGTTCGGCACTGGCAGCCAACTGCTCCATCTGGGAAGAGTGCTCGCAGAGGTTCTCGTACTTCTTCTGACTGGCAGACGCCCCACCCTGCTCATAGCGCGTGAGCAAGCGGTGAACCATCAGGTCAGGATAGCGGCGGATGGGCGACGTGAAGTGAGTGTAGTAGTCGAAGCCCAAGCCATAATGACCGATGTTGTAAGTGGAATAGACAGCCTTCTGCATCGCACGGAGCGAAGCCATCTCGATAAGGTTCTGGATGCGGTTGCCACGCACGTCACGCAACAGTTTGTTGATGCTCTTCGCCACATCGGCATTCTTGCCCTGGGTGGTGACGTGGAAGCCGAAGCGGGAAGCCATGTTGGCAAGGTTGTCGAGCTTGTTGGGGTCAGGTTGCTCGTGAATACGGTAAGGCAGCGTCTTGGGTGTTTGCCCCTTCTTCACCGCCCCCACGCTTTCAGCCACCGTCCTGTTGGCGAGCAGCATGAACTCCTCCACCAGCTTGTTCGCATCCTTGGCGTTCTTGAAATAGACACGGATGGGCTTCCCCTTCTCATCAATCTCGAAACGAGGTTCCTCACGATCGAAGTTGATGGCACCCTCCACAAAACGCTCGTCACGCAGTTTGTGCGCCATGCGGTTGAGGGTGATGAGCAGGTCGGCATATTCGCCCTTCCGATGGTCGGCAGGCACAGGCGTAACAGGCACCTTGGCGGGGTCAATCGGCGCGAGATTGTCGCGGAAAGCATTCAGTTCGGTATCTGGCAGCACCTCCTGAGCAGGAATCGGCTGTGTGGGCTGCACCAAGCCCTGACGAATCAGTTCGCACTCCCGTGCCTCACCATTCTGCTCCAGCAGATACTGCACCTCTTCATAGGTGTAGCGGCGGCACGACTTGATGACGGTGTGCTTGATGCGATGACTGAGCACCTCTGCCTCCTCGTTCATCTCGAAAATGGCAGAGAACGTCAGTTTCTCCTCGTTAGGTCGGAGTGAACAGAGCATATTGCAGAGATGTTCGGGCAACATCGGAATGGTGCGATCCACCAGATAGACGGAAGTGGCACGTTGCTGCGCCTCCTTGTCGATGACAGAACCTTCCAGCACATAGTGGCTCACATCGGCGATGTGCACGCCCACCTCCCAGATGCCGTCCTTCAGTTTCTTGATGGAAATGGCATCATCGAAATCCTTCGCATCACGCGGGTCGATGGTGATAGTGAAAGTGTCGCGGAAATCCTCTCGCTGGGCAATCTCCTCCTTCGTGATGCCTGCCTCGAGCTTGTTGGCAGCAGCCTCCACGTTCTCGGGATACTTGTATGGCAAACCAAATTCAGCCAAGATGGCATGCATCTCGGTGTTGTTATCACCTTCCTCACCCAACACATCCAGCACCTCACCAATGGGGTTACGAGCACCCTGAGGCCAGTCAGTGACCTTCACCACCACCTTCTGCCCGTTCTTCGCGCCTTTCAGCTTGTCGGCAGGGATGATGATGTCGCTCTGCAAGATGCCCGAGGGCATCGTGAGGAACGCCACGCTGTGCTGAACATCAAGCGTGCCCACAAACGGCTTCTCGCGATGCTTCACAATCTCAATGACCTCCCCATGTAACTTGTGATGTCCGTATTTCTTCGCATGAATCGCCACCTTGACACGATCGCCAGGCAACGCATGGTTGGTGTCTTCATCATAGATGGAAATGCCCATCCCATCATCGGTATCAACATAATTACGACCGCTCGACGTACGATTGAAAGTGCCCTCCACCTCATGAGCCGTACCACGATAAATGAAGTTGCCATCGCGGTTCTTCACGATATCGCCCGCCTCCAGCATCTCGTTCAAGATATCCACACACAACATCCTTAGCGGATGCTTGGTCAGCCCCATCTCACTAAACACATTCTTCAACGCAAGTGCTCTTCCCTTGTTCTTGCTCAGGTAGTCACTCACCATGTTTGTTAGTTCACGCTTGTTGATGCTGGACTTCACCAGCCTTGATTCTTTCTTTGACATAGTATCAGTCGTTTATTTGGTTGCAAAGATAGTAAATTAAAATTAAAATCCGTACCTTTGCAGACAAATTTCAATCAAGCATGAAGATTTTAGTGACAGGAGCCAGCGGTTTCATCGGCAGTTTCCTTTGTGAAGAAGGGTTGAAACGAGGGATGGAAACATGGGCAGGCATGAGGGAACGCTCAAGCCGCCGATGGTTGCAGCACGAGAAACTGAACTTTGCCTTTCTCGACATGACCCATGAGGAGAAGCTTCGCAAGCAACTCACCACGTATCAGGAAAAGGTGGGCAAATGGGATGTCATCATCCATGCGGCAGGGGCAACGAAATGCTTGAAACGTGAGGATTTCGACCTGCACAACTTCCAATGCACGAAGAATCTGGTGAACACGCTGGAGGCGTTGGACATGCTGCCCGAGCAGTTCCTGTATGTAAGCAGCCTGAGCGTGTTAGGTCCTATCCGTGAGGAACAGAACGCTGACGGCACCTACAACAACATGCTTGCATCGGACACTCCAGAACCCAACACGGCATACGGAGAAAGCAAGGTGAAGAGCGAAGCCTTCCTGGCTGAGAAGCGCATCAAGACGAACGGCCAGTTCCATTACACCATCTTCCGTCCGACAGGGGTTTACGGTCCCCGTGAAAAGGACTACTTCATGATGGCAAAGAGCATCAAGCAACATATCGACTTTGCCGTGGGGTATAAGAAACAGGTCATCACCTTCGTGTATGTGCGTGATTTGGTGAATGCCATCTTTGCAGCCATCGGGAAGAACGAGGTGGCAAACGGAAAGGCATATTTCGTCAGCGATGGTTGCAACTACGACAGCCGTGCCTTCAGCGACCTCATCCAAAAGGAATTAGGGGTGAAGAACGTGTTGCACATCAAGGCTCCGTTATGGTTGCTGAAAGGCATCTCGACGGTGGCAGAGGGATTCTCAAAGCTGACCAAGAAGCCCAGCACCTTGAATGGGGACAAATATCGCATCATGTGTCAACGCAACTGGCAATGCGACATCACACCCTTGAAGGAAGACCTCGGCTTCGTGCCCGAATGGCAGCTGGAACGAGGGGTGAAGGAGTGCATGAATTGGTACAAAGAAAACAAATGGATTTGATATGACATTCAAAGAATATTTCAAGAGAAACTATGAGAAAGGGCTGTGGAGCATGGAAAGCCTCACGCTGATTTACATGCTGTTCACCACTGTCCTCATCGGCATTTACTGGAACGACTTAGCGGCTCCGATGGACATGATTTTCACCCGCATCATGATGCTTGCAGCCATCGGGTTCCTGTATGGCATCTACCGTTTGTATCCTTGCCGTGCCTTGCGCATCTTGCGTGTCGTTCCTCCCCTGCTCGGCTTGATCTCTTGGTACCCAGAGACTTACGATTTCTGCTCACAGCTACCCTATCTCGACCACGTCTTTGCAGGCATCGACCAGACTTTGTTTGGCTGCCAGCCTGCCTTGGTATTCAACACCATCCTGAGCAGCACCTTCTGGAGCGAGGCCTTCAACATGGGCTACTATGCCTATTACTATATGATGGGCGCCACCCTCATCTTCTACTTGCTGTGCCGCTATCCAGAGGCAGACAAGGCAGGATTTGTGTTCCTTGCTTCCTTCTTCCTCTTCTACCTGATTTATGAGTTCCTGCCTGTGGCAGGTCCCCAATTCTATTTCAAGGCAGTGGGTGTGGAAGCCGCTGACAAAGGCGATTTCCCTGCATTAGGCTATTATTTCCGAACGCACACGGAGATGCTGATGCCTGAGGTCAAAGGCATTTTCAGTCAACTCGTGTTAGGAGCACAGGAAATTGGTGAACGTCCTACAGCCGCTTTCCCCAGCAGTCATGTGGGCATGAGCACCGTGACAATGCTGTTGGCGTGGAAAACCCACAACAAGTGGCTCTTCTGGATCATGATACCGTTCTACCTGCTGCTGTGCTGCGGAACCGTGTATATCCAGGCGCATTACCTCATCGACTCCATCTGCGGATTCTTCACCGCCATCCTGTTCTTTGCGCTGACCAGCTGGCTCTACAACCTGCTCCATCCCAGCAAATTGTAAATCGTCAAATTGTAACTCATACGATGACTATCATTTATCCATCCCCCATATTTGGTCCGATTCATAGCCGCCGTCTTGGCGTATCGCTGGGCATCAACCTCTTGCCAGGCGATGGCAAGTGCTGCTCGTTCGACTGCATCTATTGCGAGTGTGGTTTCAATGGTGACTTTGTGCCGAAGCAGAAGATGCCCACCCGTGAGGCGGTACGCGAAGCCCTTGAGAATCAGCTCATCAAGATGCAGAAAGAAGGTCCTGCGCCTGATGTGCTGACCTTTGCTGGCAATGGTGAACCGACCCTCCATCCCCATTTTCCTGAAATCATCGAGGACACGATTGCCTTACGCAACCAATATTTCCCCAATGCCAAGGTGAGTGTGCTGACCAACGCAACCCAGATTCTTCGCCAACCCGTGTTCGATGCTCTCTGCAAGGTAGATAACAACATCTGCAAGCTCGACACCATCTCCGCCGACTATATCCAGCATATTGACCGACCTAACGGCAATTACGATGTGCAGATAATCATCGAGAAACTGAAAGAATTTGGTAATCGTTGCATCATCCAGACGATGTTCATGAAGGGTGAGCATGAAGGGAAATCAGCAGACAACACGAGCGAGGCGTTTGTGCAACCTTGGCTCGACACCGTCAAAGCTATCCAACCCAGCAAGGTGATGATCTACACGATTGACCGTGAAACTCCTGCTCACGGGTTAAAGAAGGCGTCGCCAGAAGTGCTGGACAAAATTGGGGAACGAGTGCGTGAACTCGGCATTGAGTGTTCTGTGGCTTATTAGTTGAGAGTTTAAGAGTAAAGTTAAGGTTATCGTTAAGGTTAAAAATATGAAGAACTTAGTATTCCTTACAGGTGCAGGGATGTCGGCCGAAAGCGGCATCAGCACTTTCCGTGATAGCGGCGGTCTCTGGGAACAGTATCCCGTGGAGGCTGTGGCAAGTATTCAAGGTTATGAACGTGACCCCGAACTGGTACAAAAGTTCTACAACGAGCGTCGCCAGCAGCTGAGCAGCGTCGTGCCGAATGAGGGGCACAAACTGGTGGCAAGCCTCGAAGACAAATTCAACGTGACCGTCATCACACAAAATGTGGACGACCTGCATGAACGTGCTGGTTCTCACAATATTATCCATTTGCATGGCGAACTGATGAAAGCCACATCTTCACGCAATCCAAACGACCCCAACTGCATCATCACCCTACCAGAAGACAACCCTATAATTAAAATGGGCGACAAGGCGAAAGATGGCAGTCAATTGCGTCCCTTCATTGTGTGGTTTGGTGAAAGCGTGCCCATGATTGAGCCAGCCATTGAGAAGGTGAGCAAGGCGGACATCCTCGTGGTCATTGGCACTTCCCTCAACGTATATCCCGCAGCGGGTTTGCTGAATTTTGCCAACGAGCACTGCAAGATTTACCTCATTGACCCCAAACCCGTTCCTTACAATCCCAATCTTGGCATTCGCCACATTATGAAGGGTGCCAGCGAAGGGATGAAAGAACTGTGTGAGATGTTACAATAGCCTATTTTTCACTTTTCATTTCTCACTTTTCACTTAATTAATCTTTAATATAGCATAAAATCCGTTAAAATAGGGCTTAACGCTTCGTCAATGCAAAAAATGTTCGTAATTTTGCATCGTTTTGTATATTGGCTTATTGCGAACAATGATGAAAATAGATAAAAAGTATACGTTCCAAAGCATGGCTGTGCTGATGATGACAGTGTTGGTACTTGCGTCATGCATGGGAAGCGATGATATTGTAACTACACCCGAGTGTGCCATTACTGGCTTCACGGTCAACAACATCACTTGCGATGTCAAAACCAAGAAGTACGACCAAAATGGTAACGCTATAGACACCCTTGTCTCCCGTACGATGTACGGCAGTCAGATATTCTTTAATATTGACCAACTAAACGGCTACATCCACACCGTCGATTCATTACCCAATTGGGTGGATTTGACGAAAGTGGTTCCAACCGTCTATTCCCAAGGAAATGTCTATTACAAACTGGAAGAGGATGATGAGCTGTATTATCCATTGGTTTCCGGTTCGACAATTATTGACTTTAATAAGACCGTCGAGATGCTTTGCGAATCCACCGACGGACTTTCCAAACGAATCTACAAAGTGGACATATACAAGCATGTGGGTAATACCGATACATTGGAATGGAAGTCCACTACTTCAAATCTTACCATCGTAGGACCTAACAAAGCGTTCTATGTGGATGGTAAAGTCTTTGTTTTTGCTCAGAACGACAGCCACAACTCAGTAGTTACTTTTGCAGAGGCCGACGATGCCGCCATTTGGAGTACCCCTGTCACCATCCCTGTAGATGACGGCTCCATTGTGCTGTTTGGCAACGACTTTTATGGTTTGGGAAGTGATGGATACATTTATCGTTCCACCCTTGAGGAGCAGGCAGCCACCTGGGCCAAAGCATCCGATCTGCATGTAGAACGTCTGTTGGCAGCCGATGCATATTACCTCTACGCCTACAACGGCACCTCTATCATCAGCACCTCCGACCTCAATACATGGACTGAGGAAGAGTCGAATGATTTGGAGATGTTACCCGAAACCTCTCTCAACTCATTGACCTACCCTTCAAGCACCAATAAAAACCTACAAATCGTGGTGATGACTGGTCTTTCAAGCCAAAACATCAAAAACGGGGTGACTTGGTACAAGACCTCCACATTGGACACAAGCACAAACCAGTCATGGGCTTACGTGAAAGTGACACCAGATAATGCCTACGGAATACCTCATTTTGAGTTTCCCAGCGTAACCTACTACAACGGAGCTCTATATGCCATTGGGGTGGAAGAAGATGCTTATACCAAACTATACCGTTCAGACGACAACGGCATTACATGGCATCAGCAGGAAAAATACCCTGTACCCGAAGACCTCAAACCAGTCAACGGGGTGGCGAGCATCGTCGCTGTTAATCAGAAAATATGGATCATCCAGGAAAACGGTAAGGTATGGCAAGGTTCTATACAATAATCGCAACCATTCTCTTCGCCGTAAGCGTTCAGGCGCAGGAACTAGAATACGCATTGGAACTCGGTGCGATGGGAGGTCTTAGTTTCTACACTGGTGATGGCAATCTCAATGGTTTCTACAAGAACGTGACGATGGCAGGCGGACTGATGGGGCGATACAATATCAACCCACGTATGGCACTGAAATTCGACCTCGGTTATGGAAGTGTGAAAGGCGATGCCAGCAAGGGAAAGAACAAATTTCCAGCCAAGAATGGACAGACATGGAACTTCAACAACTCGCTGGTCGATTTGGGTTGTCAATACGAACTGAACTTCTGGGGCTACGGCACCGGAACAGGATACAAGGGGCACAAGCGATTCACGCCCTATATTCAAATGGGACTCGGATTCACCGTCTGCAACAAGGAACTGACCATGAACATTCCCGTGGGTTTTGGTGTGAAATACAAATTCAGGCCTCGCTGGAATGTAGGACTTGATTGGTCCATGAGATTCTCTATGAGTGACAAATTGGACGGCATCGAAGATCCCTACAAAGTCAAGAGCGGTTTTCTGAAGAACAAGGACAGTTACTCATGGACAATGGTGTACATCTCCTACGACCTCTGCCCGAAATATCGCAAGTGTACCAATGACTAAAACAAAAGTACAGACAAAACTATAGTGCTTAAAGAACTCAAGAATATGTATAAAGAACAAATAGATATGACACGACTGCCCCACCATATAGCCATCATTATGGACGGCAATGGACGTTGGGCGCAGGCTCAAGGCAAAGAACGCACCTATGGTCACCAAGAAGGGGCTGAACGTGTGCATGACATCATGACAGCTGCCACAAAACTCGGCATCGACTATTTGACTCTTTATACATTCTCCACTGAAAACTGGAACCGTCCAGAAGCAGAAGTTTCTGCCCTGATGGCATTGTTGCTCAAGCATCTGGAGGAAGAGCTCTTCATGAAGAACAATGCTCGATTCCGTGTGATTGGAGACACAAAGCGTTTGCCAAAGGTGGTGCAGGATGCCTGCCAGCAGATGGAGGAACGCACTCAAAAAAATACGGGAACCTGTCTGGTGTTGGCATTGAGTTACTCCTCTAAATGGGAGATCACACATGCCGTTCAGCAGATTGCACAAGAAGTGAAGGATGGGAAACTGGCTGTTGATGCAATTAATGAAGAGACCATCAGCCAGCACCTTGCCACTCACTTCATGCCCGACCCCGAACTGATGATCCGCACTGGTGGCGAAGAACGTCTGAGCAACTACCTGCTCTGGCAATGCGCCTACTCCGAATTCTACTTCACCAATGTCTATTGGCCAGATTTCACGGAAGAAGAGTTCCATAAGGCCATTGTGGATTACCAAAACCGTCAACGGCGTTTTGGCAAGACTGGTGAACAAGTGACTGAGAACAAATAAACGATATACATATTATAATATACATGAGGATTTTAAGATTCATCATACTCACATCCGTTTTTCTCCTATCTTCATTTGTGACTCTCAAGGCACAAGTGCAGACAGAGCCGAACATTGTGTACGGTCAAGAGAAGAAATACGAGATTGGAGGAATCGCTGTTGAAGGTGCCACCAATTACGACGACTACATACTCATCGGACTTTCAGGACTCACCGTCGGCGAGATGGTTTCTGTGCCTGGCGAAGAAATCACAAACGCTATCAAAAGATACTGGAAGCAAGGACTCTTCTCGTCAGTGAAAATAGAGGCTGACAGCATTGTGGACGACAAGGTTTATCTGAAAATCAATCTTATGATGCGTCCACGTGTATCGCAAGTCAACATCAATGGTGTGAGGAAGTCGGAACACGATGATTTGCAGGAGAAGATGGGTATCGTGAAAGGTAATCAGTTGACGCCCAACATGGTGGATAAAGCCAAGATTATCATCAAGAGATACTTTGACGAGAAAGGTTTCAAGAATGCAGAGGTAAATATCCTACAGCATGATGACCTCACACAGCAAGGACAACTCATCGTTGATGTCAATATTGATAAGAAAGAGAAGGTAAAGGTCAATAAAATCCATATTGCTGGAAATGAACACCTTGCCACTAAGAAATTTCACGGAGGATTTTTTTCGGGAGGTCTTTTGAAAAAGACCAACGAGAAAGGCTTTAAAAGTCTCTTGAAGGCCAAGAAGTTTGTTGCCGAGAAATTTGAAGAGGACAAGGAACGTGTAGTTGAGAAATATAACGAACTTGGTTACCGAGATGCCTATATTGACGCAGACAGCGTGGTCAATGTAGGTGAGAACCTTGTGGATGTGTACCTCCACATTGACGAGGGACAAAAATATTATGTGCGTAACATCAGTTGGGTGGGAAACACCCTCTATAGCACAGAAAACCTCAACAAAACCCTACAGATGAAACATGGTGACGTGTATAACACAAAGCACATCCGCAAACGCCTGATAGAAGATGAGGGATCCGTAACAAATAGTTATTTCAACCAAGGCTATGTGTTCAATCAGGTTAACAGTGTTGAGGTAGATGTGGACGGTGATTCTATTGACCTTGAAATCCGCATATCCGAGGGTATCCAAAGCACCATCAACAAGATAAAGATTTTTGGCAACACCCGTGTATATGAGGAGGTGGTGCGTCGTGAGTTCATGCTGAAGCCTGGTGACCTCTTCAATATGGATGCTTTCAAGCAGACTTACATGGAAATCGCACAGATGGGGCATTTCGACCCAGAGGCGATGGATCCTAACAAATGGATTCAACCTGACCCAATCAACGGAACTGTTGACCTTGACGTGGAATTGACTCCCAAGGCCAGTGATCAGATTGAGTTCTCATTGGGATGGGGCCAAACTGGTGTCATTGGAAAAGTGGGATTGAAGTTCACTAACTTCTCCATGCGCAATCTTTTTGGTAAAAACCGACTCCATCGTGGTCTGTTCCCACAAGGTGACGCACAGGAGTTGGAACTCAGTGCCTCTACCAACGGTTCTTACTATCAGTCATACAGCATCTCGTTCCTCGATCCCTGGTTTGGTCGCAAACGTCCTAACCAACTTTCTATCGGTGCCTTCTTCTCTCGCCAGACAGACATCAGTAGCAGTTACTATAACAGTAGTTATTACAACAACTACTACAATATGTTGTATGGCTACGGCAACTACAACAGCAATTACTACAACAACTACTCCAATTATTACGACCCCGACAAATACATCGAGTTGTTTGGTGTCAACATCGGCTTCGGAAAACGCCTCTCATGGCCAGACAACAACTTCCGATTCAATGCATCGCTCGGTTACACCCGCTATATGATGAAGAACTGGGAATACTTTATCATTCAGAATGGTCATTGTAACAATATCAACCTCACACTCAGTCTGTCACGTTCCATGCTTGACAGCGGATTGTTCCCACGTTCTGGTTCACAGATTAGCGCATCTGTGTCTTTCACACCACCTTATTCGCTGTGGGACGGGGTTGACTATGAACATATGGCCACGAACTACCGTGATGCCAACTACCAGAGCGACATGAGCCGCAAGTACAAATGGATTGAGTATCACAAATGGAAGTTCAACTCCAGATTCTTCACACCGTTGAGCAGCGCCCAAAAATGCTTTGTGCTGATGACACGTTTCGACTTCGGTTTGCTCGGTCAATACAGCAAATACAAGAAGTCACCATTCGAGACTTTCTATGTGGGTGGTGACGGTATGTCTGGATACTCCTCCACATACTACTCTGAGACTATCGGTCTGCGTGGTTACGACAATGGTGCCCTCACACAGGGATACAACTACGGCTATGCTTACGACCGTATGACCCTCGAGCTCCGTTACCCACTCATGCTACAAGGTTCTACCAACATCTATGCGTTAGCATTTGCAGAAGCTGGTAATGCGTGGACAGAGATGAAAAAGTTCAACCCCTTTGACATGAAACGTTCGGCAGGTATAGGTGTACGCCTCTTCCTCCCGATGGTAGGTCTAATGGGTATCGACTGGGCATACGGATTTGACAACATCAATGGTTCGAAGAGTTATAGCGGAAGCCAGTTCCACTTCGTCCTCGGACAAGAGTTCTAATCAATCCACGAGCGGAGCAACCCCATACACCTATTAAGCCCACAATAAAAAACAAATAATAGAATAACAAAATGAAAAAGCTTTTATTGACCATGACCGTGCTCTTGGCATCCATTGCTGCCAGCGCACAGAAGTTCGCACTTGTAGATATGGAGTACATCCTCAAGAATGTGCCTGCCTACGAACGCGCCAACGAACAGCTGAACCAAGTTTCCAAGAAATGGGAAGGCGAAGTGGAAGCATTACTCAACGAGGCTGAAACACTCTACAAGAAATATCAATCTGAATCCGTTTTCCTCTCTGATGCACAGAAGACTAAGGCTGAAGAAGCCATCATGGCAAAGGAAAAGGAAGCCAGTGACTTGAAGAAGAAGTATTTCGGAGGAGAAGGTGAACTCTATAAGAAACGCCAAAGTCTTCTCGCTCCTATTCAGGACGAAATCTATAATGCTGTCAAGGACATATGTGATCAAAAAGGCTACCAGCTTGTACTCGACCGCGCTTCAGGTGGCAGCATCATCTATGCTTCCCCAAAGATCGATATCAGCGAAGAAGTGCTCCAGAAACTGGGATACACTCATTAAAAAAACAACTAAAAACCCAAATAACTAAAGAAAACAATGAAAAAGATTATTTTTGCAATGCTCTTGGCTTTGCCAATGACTATGTTCGCACAGAAAATTGGACATGTAAACATCGATGCTGTCGTACAGGGTATGCCTGCATATACGGCTGCTCAAACAGAACTCCAGAATCTTGGCAAGCAGCTTCAAGACGAGTTCCAGCGTAAGCAGACAGACCTCCAGACAAAGAGCGATGCTTACGAGAAGGAAAAGGCTACCCTTTCTGAAACTCTTCGCACTTACCGTGAGCAGGAACTTCAGAAAGCCTACACTGAATTGCAGCAATTTGCTCAGACAAGTGATCAGGAATTGCAGAAGATGGAACAGACCAAGATGAGCGAGATTCAGGAAAAAATCATGAAGGCAGTGGAAGAAGTAGGTGCTGCTGGAGGTTTTACTTATATCCTTCCTGCTGGAGCCATCGCTTACATTGGTGCCAGTGCTACAGACATCACCGACCAGGTGAAGGCGAAGGTGGGCGCTAAATAAGGTTGAGAGTTTAGAGATTAAAGCTTAGGCTTTTGTATGAATAAAACACTCATACTGATTGTACTATTCTCTTGTGCAGGTTTACTATCTGCACAAGAGACTGTGCAATCTGTCTCTGGCAATGCTAATCAGCAGGCCATCATCCAGCCACAGCACTTCGGCTACCTTTCTTACAATGATGTGCTTCACGCCATGCCTCAATATCAGCAAGCGATGAAGAGTCTGGAGGAACTGAAGAAGACCTACGACCAGGAGATGGAACGCTCGGAACAAGACTTCTCCAAGAAGTTCACCGAATACTTGGACGGACAGAAGACCTTCCCTGAGAACATCATGCTCAAGCGTCAGAAAGAACTTCAACAGTTGATGGAACAGAGTCTCCAATTCCAAAAGGAAGCACAAGAGTTACTCACCAAGGCTGAGGAAGAGTTGATGAATCCTGTTCATACACTGCTAAAAGATGCCATTAATGCCGTTGGCAAAAAACGCAACTATGCCTACGTGCTCAACACAGATGTCAACGCCTATCCCTACATCAGCGGCGACGGTGAAAACTGCACCGATGCTGTGCTCATTCAATTAGGCATTAAATAATAGTAGATCATACATGGAAAATGGTACATGCATCGGCATTTTCGATTCTGGCTATGGAGGGTTGACCATCCTTGAGGGCATTCGTCAGCATATGCCTGAATACGATTACATTTATCTCGGCGACAATGCGCGTGCCCCTTATGGTACGCGTTCTTTTGATGTGGTGTATGAATTTACCCTCCAAGCAGTCAAGAAACTCTTCGAAATGGGTTGCCCACTCGTCATTCTGGGTTGCAACACCGCTTCCGCCAAAGCCCTGCGTTCCATTCAGCAGAAGTACCTGCCTCAGTATGCTCCCGACCGTCGTGTACTCGGTGTTATCCGTCCCACGGCTGAAGTGGTAGGTGAACTCTCCCACACCAAACATATCGGCGTACTTGCCACAGAAGGAACCATTAAATCCCAATCCTACAATCTGGAGATTGAGAAACTTCATCCCGGCAGCACCATCGTCGGGCAAGCTTGTCCCATGTGGGTGCCACTTGTTGAAAATAACGAGTTCGACAAGCCTGGTGCCGATTACTTCGTCAAGGATTCCCTTGACAAACTGATGGCACAAGACCCGCTCATCGATACCATCATACTTGGTTGCACCCACTACCCTCTCTTACTCAACAAAATCCACCAATATCTTCCTCAGGGAGTGCAGGTCATTCCTCAAGGACAATACATCGCCACCAGCCTTGAGGACTATCTTCGTCGCCATCCCGAGATGGATGAACGACTTACACGTGGTGGAACCTGCCAATACCTCACGACTGAGTCGGCAACTAAATTCCGTGAGAGCGCCAGCCTCTTCCTCCATGAGGAGGTGGATGTTCAGCACATTACACTCAATTGAAAAAAGAAAATCTCCACAGTGATAACTGCAGAGACCTCATTTGTATTGAGTCGGGATGACGTGACTCGAACACGCGACTCCTACGTCCCGAACGTAGTGCGCTACCAACTGCGCTACATCCCGTTTCAAAATCGGGTACAAAGGTAGTGCAAATCGAACGAAATACCAAATATTTTTGAGTATTTCTAAAATGCGATCTACTTTCGAGCGTAAGCTAAACTTTATGACTTTTTCTTAAGATTGCAAACCAAATGTTGCAACTCTTTCACAAAAGTAGGCAAAAAAGGGGCGTGAAATGATAAATTAATGAAAAAAATAGGAATTAGCGCGTAAGGTGCTTTGCCCAAAGCAGAGAAATGCTTACCTTTGTACTTGATTTTGCAAAAATCTGTGGAGAATTATGGCTTCATGGAGTGATAGTTAAGCATCAATACGGTAAAAAGAGATTAATTTTTCATTTATTATAAACACAAAAGTACTATGGCATTAGATTTGACAAAGTATGGCATCACTGGTAGCACAGTGATTGCGCACAACCCTTCCTACGAGGAACTTTACAAAGCTGAAGTTGACCCATCTCTCACTGGTTATGAGGTAGGTCAGGAAACTGAACTTGGTGCAGTGAACGTGATGACTGGTGTCTTCACAGGCCGTTCTCCTAAGGATAAGTATATCGTTGATAACGATGAAAGCCACAACAACGTATGGTGGACTTCTGACGCTTACAAGAACGACAACCACCCTATGTCTGAGGACGTTTGGGCAAAGGTGAAGGCAATCGCTATCAAGGAGCTTTCTAACAAGCAGCTCTATGTGGTTGATGCATTCTGTGGTGCCAATGAGGCTACTCGTCTTGCTGTTCGCTTCATCGTAGAAGTTGCATGGCAGGCACACTTCATCAAGAACATGTTCATCCAGCCAACTGAAGCAGAACTCGCAAACTTCGAACCAAACTTCGTTATTTTCAACGCTTCTAAGGCTAAGGTTGAGAACTATCAAGAGCTCGGCCTCAACTCAGATACTTGTGTTGCTTTCAACACCAAGAGCCGTGAGCAGGTGATCATCAACACTTGGTATGGTGGTGAGATGAAGAAGGGTATGTTCTCTATGCAGAACTACTACCTCCCACTCAAGGGTATCGCTTCTATGCACTGCTCTGCTAACACTGACATGGAAGGTAAGAACACTGCTATCTTCTTCGGTCTCTCTGGTACAGGTAAGACTACTCTTTCTACCGATCCTAAGCGTCTCCTCATCGGTGACGACGAGCACGGATGGGACGATGAGGGCGTGTTCAACCTCGAAGGCGGTTGCTACGCTAAGGTAATCAACCTCTCTAAGGAGAATGAGCCTGACATCTATGGTGCTATCAAGCGCGACGCTTTGCTCGAGAACGTGACTGTAGCAAAGGATGGTAAGATTGACTTCGCTGACAAGAGCGTAACAGAGAACACTCGTGTTTCTTACCCAATCGACCACATCAAGAACATCGTGAAGAAGGTGGCTGGTAAGAGTGCAGGTCCTGCAGCAAAGAACGTAATCTTCCTTTCTGCTGACGCATTCGGCGTACTGCCTCCAGTATCTATCCTCACTCCAGAGCAGACTCAGTACTACTTCCTCTCTGGCTTCACTGCAAAACTCGCAGGTACAGAGCGTGGTATCACTGAACCTACTCCTACTTTCTCTGCTTGCTTCGGCCAGGCATTCCTCGAGTTGCACCCAACTAAGTATGCTGAGGAGCTCGTCAAGAAGATGCAGAAGAGCGGTGCTAAGGCATACCTCGTGAACACTGGTTGGAACGGTACTGGCAAGCGTATCTCTATTCCAGATACTCGTGGTATTATCGACGCTATCCTCGATGGTTCCATCCTCAAGGCTGAGACCAAGAAGATTCCATTCTTCGACTTCGAGGTACCAACAGCTCTGCCAAACGTGAATCCAGCAATCCTCGACCCACGCGACACTTATGCTGACGCATCTATCTGGGAAGAGAAGGCAAAAGACCTCGCTGGTCGCTTCATCAAGAACTTCAACAAGTACACAACTAACGAAGCTGGTAAGGCACTTGTTGCAGCTGGTCCAAAGCTCTAATCGAGAATTCTTATTCTTTACAATGATAAGGGAAGTGGCATCCGAATCTTCGGGTGCCACTTTTTTTCACACATCTCGAAATTATTCTCAAATATCAATGATCAATTGTCAATTATTTCGTAACTTCGCCCACGAAAAAGAAGAGAATAATGGCGAAACAGAAGTTTTATGTGGTATGGGATGGAGCCGAAGATGGGGTTTATACCTCATGGGAAGCATGCCAACAGGCAGTAAGTGGCTACTCTGGTGCCAAATACAAAGCTTTCAAGACGGAAGAGGAAGCAGAAGAAGCCTTTGAGATGGGATGGGAAGAATCCAAGAAGTTAGAGGAGTCAAAGAAGTTATCGCTTCACTCGAAAATCAAAGAAGACACTAAACAATCAACACCTGACTCTCTGCTCCCTTCACTTCCTCCTGCTGCCATCAATGAAGCCATTGCCGTTGACGCGGCATGCAGCGGTAATCCTGGCAAAATGGAATATCGGGGAGTCTATCTGAAGACTGGTAAGGAGATCTTCCACTATGGACCCGTGTGGGGCACCAACAACATTGGCGAGTTCCTTGCCATCGTGCATGGACTTGCTTTGCTCAAACAGAAAGGCCTGCACACCATGCCCATCTACAGCGATAGCGTGAATGCCCAATTGTGGGTGAAGCGGAAAATGTGCAAGACCACTTTGGAACGTAACGAAAAGACCGAAGCATTGTTTCAGCTCATCGCTCGTGCTGAGACGTGGTTGCACAACAACACCTACCAGAATCCCATCATCAAGTGGCCAACAGAAGAATGGGGAGAGATACCCGCCGACTTCAACAGGAAGAAGGGTGGAAAGCATTAAAAGGTTCGTGCTTTTTCTATCTAAAACATAAATAATCACAAATTATTCATGAATTATCCATGTTTTCTTTATGCATTGGATAGTTTTTGCTACTTTTGCAAAAAGAATTGATATATCTATTTTTCGATTATGGGAAAGGTTCTTATCATCGGTGCAGGAGGAGTTGCCTCGGTGGCTGCACATAAGGTCGCTCAGAACAGCGACGTGTTTACGGACATCATGATTGCCAGCCGTACGGAGTCAAAGTGCAAAGCCTTGGCAAAGGCAATTGAAGATAAAGGATTGGTGCCTGCAGGCAGCATCAAAACAGCGCATGTGGATGCTGATAATGTGCCTGAATTGGTGGCTTTGTTCAATAGTTACAAGCCCGATCTCGTGATGAATCTGGCACTACCCTATCAGGACTTGACCATCATGGAGGCTTGTCTACAGAGCGGCGTGAGCTATCTCGATACAGCAAACTATGAGCCAAAGGACGAGGCACACTTTGAGTACTCTTGGCAATGGGCGTTCAAGGAACGATTTGAGCAGGCAGGACTGACAGCAATTCTTGGCTGTGGATTCGACCCAGGTGTGACAAGTATCTATACTGCTTATGCTGCCAAGCATCATTTCGATGAGATTCAGTACCTTGATATTGTTGATTGTAATGCAGGTGACCACCACAAGGCATTTGCCACCAACTTCAACCCTGAAATCAACATCCGCGAGATCACCCAGAAGGGACTCTACTGGGAGAATGGGCAATGGGTGGAGACAGAGCCGCTGGAGATTCACAAGCCCCTCACCTACCCAGAGATTGGCCCGAAGGAATCATACTTGCTGCACCACGAAGAGATCGAGTCGCTGGTGAAGAACTACCCAACCATCAAGCGTGCCCGTTTCTGGATGACCTTCGGTGAGCAATATCTGAAGCATCTGGATGTAATTCAGAATATCGGTATGTCACGCATCGATGAGATTGAATACACAGCAGAGGCTGCGGATGGCAGTGGTCCTGTCAAAGTAAAGATTGTACCTCTGCAATTCTTGAAGGCCGTTCTGCCGAATCCACAAGAATTGGGCGAGAACTACGAAGGGCAGACTTCCATTGGTTGCCGCATCCGTGGTATCAAGGACGGCAAAGAACGCACTTATTATGTGTATAACAACTGTTCCCATCGTGCTGCCTACGAAGAGACAGGCATGCAGGGTGTGAGCTACACAACAGGAGTTCCCGCTATGATTGGTGCAAAACTCTTCATGCAAGGTAAGTGGAAACGTGCGGGTGTGTGGAACGTTGAGGAGTTTGATCCCGACCCATTCATGGAACAGTTGAACACACAAGGTCTGCCTTGGCATGAAATCTTTGATGGAGACTTGGAATTGTAAAATCAAACAATAAATAATATGGCAAAGACACAAAAAGAGGAAACTAATTTGACACCTCAGCAGCAGAAGATGAAAGCGCTTCAAGCTGCGATGGAGAAGATAGAGAAGAGTTTCGGCAAGGGTGCCATCATGAAGATGGGCGATGAGAACATCGAGCACATCGATGTCATTCCATCAGGCTCCATCGGACTGAACGCCGCATTAGGTGTGGGTGGTTATCCCAAAGGACGTATCATCGAGATTTTCGGTCCTGAATCATCTGGTAAGACAACCTTGGCGATTCACGCCATTGCTGAATGCCAAAAGACAGGTGGTGTAGCAGCTTTCATTGATGCAGAGCATGCTTTCGACCGTTTCTATGCAGAGAAGTTAGGGGTAGATATCGACAATCTTCTCATCAGCCAGCCCGACAATGGTGAGCAGGCATTGGAAATTGCCGACCAGCTCATCCGTTCAAGTGCGGTGGATATCATCGTCATCGACTCTGTGGCAGCCCTCACTCCAAAGGCTGAGATTGAAGGTGATATGGGTGACAGCAAGGTGGGTCTTCATGCACGTCTGATGAGTCAGGCATTGCGCAAACTCACAGGCACCATCAACAAGACCAATACCACTTGCATCTTCATCAATCAGCTGCGTGAGAAGATTGGCGTGATGTTTGGCAATCCTGAGACTACGACGGGTGGTAACGCCTTGAAGTTCTATGCCAGCGTTCGTATTGATGTACGCAAGAGTACGCCTATCAAGAATGGTGATGAGATCCTGGGTAATCTCACCAAGATAAAGATTGTGAAGAACAAGGTAGCTCCTCCATTCCGCCGTTGCGAGTTCGACATCATGTATGGCGAAGGCATCAGCAAGAGTGGCGAGTTGGTTGATCTGGGTGTGGATGCAGGCATTCTCCAGAAGAGCGGTAGCTGGTATAGTTATGAAGGCACTCGTCTGGCACAAGGACGCGATGCTACCAAGCAGCTGATGCTCGACAATCCCGAACTGGCAGAAGAGATTGAGAAGAAAATCATGGCAAAGATTTCGGGTAGCGACTTCGTTCCCTCTTCCAGTGAAGAGAAAGAAGAAGATTAAACGCAACCGTTCTCACTAATAAGAAATAGTGAAGGAGCCTCAACGCCCCTTCACTATTTTTTTGATTTCGTTCAACTTGTTCAAAGCCTCCAGCGGAGTCAGACTGTTGATGTCGAGGTTCATGATTTCATCTCGTATCTGACACAATACAGGGTCATCCAACTGGAAGAAACTCAATTGCATTCCGCTCTTGCTCACCGTCTGGATGTTCTCGGTCTTTGGGCGACTGATGCCATCACCAGAATTGTTTGCCTCCAGTTCCTTCAACACCTGTTCTGCTCGTGCCACCACATTGGGAGCCATACCTGCTATCTTTGCCACATGGATACCGAACGAATGCTCGCTACCTCCTGGCAAGAGTTTCCTCATAAAAATGACGCGTCCATCCACTTCCTTCACACTCACATTGAAGTTCTTGACCCTCGGCATCATCTTCTCCATCTCGTTCAGTTCGTGGTAATGGGTGGCAAAAAGTGTCCTCGCATGCGCTTTCGGGTTCTCATGGATATGCTCTACAATTGCCCAAGCTATCGAGATGCCGTCATACGTCGAGGTGCCTCGTCCCAACTCATCGAAAAGCACTAATGAACGGGCACTCAAATTGTTCAGGATGCTTGCCGCCTCGTTCATCTCCACCATGAATGTTGATTCGCCCACCGATATGTTGTCAGATGCACCAACACGGGTGAAAATCTTGTCTGTCAAGCCAATCCTTGCGCTATCTGCTGGCACGAAACTACCGATTTGTGCCAAGATGGTGATGAGCGCCGTCTGACGAAGCAATGCCGACTTACCAGCCATATTAGGACCAGTCAGGATGATGATCTGCTGCTTGTCAGAATCCAGATACAGGTCATTCGTCACATACTCCTCGCCCACTGGCATCTGCCTTTCAATCACAGGATGCCTACCCTGCTTGATGTCGATAATCATACTTTCGTCCACGACAGGACGGTTGTATCGATATTCCTTTGCAGCCATCGCAAACGACAGCAAGCAATCTATCTGTCCAATCAAATGGGCATTTTGCTGAATCTGGGGGATATAGTTTGCTGCATCTGCCACCAGTTCGTTGAACAGCCGCATCTCCAGCGAAAGAATCTTTTCCTCCGCACCCAGAATCTTCTCCTCATATTCCTTCAGTTCCTGCGTGATGTAGCGTTCTGCCTGGGTCAGCGTCTGCTTACGAATCCAATCCTGTGGCACCAAATCCTTATACGTGTTCCTGACCTCCATATAGTAGCCAAACACGTTGTTGAAGCCTATTTTCAGGCTCTGGATACCCGTTGCTTCAGCCTCACGTTGCTGAATCTGCAAAAGGTAATCCTTGCCCGAATAGGCAATCCGTCTCAATTCGTCCAACTCAGCATTCACCCCATCGGCTATCGCGCCACCCTTGTTCAACATCACAGGAGGTGAAGGATTCAGTTCTTTCTCAATTCTGTCACGCAACGGGATGCAGGCATCCAATTGTTCGCCCATTCGTTTCAGGCTCTCACAATCCGATTCCATACATAAGGTTTTCATCGGTGCTATTGCCTTCAACGCCTGCATCAGTTGCACCATCTCACGCGGGTTCACTCTACCCACAGCCACCTTACTGGCAATGCGTTCCAAGTCGCCAATCTGATGCAACAATTCTTCGATGGCATCCCGCAGTTCGGGCTCACGGAAGAAGTGCTCCACCACATTCTGACGCTCCACAATTGGCTTCACGTCTTTCAGGGGGAACACAACCCATCGACGCAACATTCGTGCACCCATCGGGCTCACCGTCTTGTCAATCACCGACAGGAGACTGTTGCCTCCCTCATTCATCGTATCCAACAATTCAAGGCTCCTCACCGTGAACTTGTCCATCCTCACATATTTGTTCTCCTCTATCTGATGGATGCTTCTGATGTGCGAGATATGCGTGTGCAGCGTCTGTTCCAGATAATAAAGTACAGCACCAGCTGCCACAATACCATTCTTCAGATGCTCCACTCCATAGCCCTTCAGGTTCTTCGTACCGAAGTGCGACAGTAGCTTCTTGCGTGCCGACTCATCCGTGTAAATCCAGTCATCCAGTTCGTAGGTGAAGAACTTGCCACCAAAGTTGCCCTCAAACATAGGACGTTTCCCTCGTTCAAACAGCACCTCCTTCGGCGAGAAGTTTGTCAGGAGCTTCTCCACATAATCCGTTGTTCCCTCAGCACAAAGAAACTCACCTGTCGAAATGTCCAGCAAAGCCACACCACAAGCCGACTTTCCAAAGTGTACCGATGCCAGGAAGTTGTTCTCCTTCACACTCAGCACATTATCCGTCAAAGCCACACCAGGCGTCACCAACTCCGTGATGCCTCGCTTCACCAGTTTCTTCGCTAACTTCGGATCTTCCAACTGGTCACAAATCGCCACACGCTTTCCTGCCCTGATGAGTTTCGGCAAATACGAATCCAGGGCATGATAAGGAAATCCCGCCATCGCCGTTCCACTTGCCGATGTGCCAGCCACACTGCTGCGCTTCGTCAGCGTGATGCCCAGAATCTCAGACGCCACCGAGGCATCTTCATTATAGGTCTCATAGAAGTCACCACAACGAAACAGCAGCAAAGCATCGGGATGCTTCGCCTTGAAGTCATAAAACTGTCTCATCATCGGGGTGAGTTCATCTTTGGTCTTTGCCATATTATTTTGTATTTAGTTGCAAAGTTAGTGCAAATCGAACACAATACAAAATGAAAAAGATACTTTTTCATTTTTATTGTTGAGATGCAGCCTAAGTTCGGCGGAGCCAACGTACGATTAAGTGAGAGAAAAACAAAATATATTTGAGTTTTTCCGAACGTGAGTAACTTCGGTGAAGCCAACAATAGTGAAAAAACTTAAAAAACATTGTTATAAAAACTGAAAAAGAAACAATTGTGGGGATTTCTTACTAATTTTGCAGCCGAATCGGAGTATCTATAGTTATGTGGTTACGTTCCCATATCGTTATGCGCTTGATGGTGTTGGCAGCAGCAATCTTGTTGACAGCAGGGATGCCGTGTGGGGCACAAGAGATTCGGGCAGACAGGGAAACCGACCGAGCCATGACTGGTGAGCCCATTTTCTCCCACGGCATGTACTATACAGGTATGGTCAACTACGACGGAGAGATGATACCCAGTTTCCTGTTTGCCGACTATTACGTATTTGGCAAACTCGTCTTCAAGAACAAGGCGCAGGCAAAGAAATACTACAAGATAGCCAACAACATCAAGAAAGTTTATCCTATCGCTTGTGAGATCCGCCGAACAGTCGATAAGACCATCGCCCACATGGATTCACTTCCTACCAAGAAAGAGAAGGACGCCTACATGAAGCAGCAAGAGAAGGAACTCAAGGCTTTGTATTACCCTCGCCTCAAGAAACTCACCTTCGCTCAAGGAAAACTTCTTATCAAACTCATTGACCGTCAATGCGATATGACGGGTTATGAGCTGATTAAGAAATATATGGGTTCCTTCAAGGCTGGCTTCTACAATGCCTTTGCCTCCCTCTTCGGAGCGAGCCTGAAGAAAGAGTATGATGCTGAGGTGGATGACCGACTGACCGAACGTGCCATCCTGCTGATAGAAAGCGGACAGATGTAGAGAGATGAAGAATCGCAAGCTGAAAATAGAGGAAATGGGGCGCATGAACGTGGAAGAGTTCAAGGCGTCAGAGAAGATGCCCCTCATCGTTGTGCTTGACGATGTGAGAAGCATGTACAACGTGGGGAGTGTATTTCGTACCGCCGATGCCTTTCGGGTGGAAGCCATCTATCTGTGTGGCATCACCGCCCAGCCTCCTCATCCCGAAATCCACAAGACCGCCCTTGGAGCCGAAGACACTGTGACTTGGCAACACTTCCCCACAGTCCTCGAAGCTGTGCAAGCCCTCAAAGCCAATGGCTACACCGTCTTCTCCATCGAGCAATGCGAAGGCTCCACCCTCCTCTCAAACCTCAACCTTCAACCTTCAGCTCGGCAAAACCAAACCTCAAACCTCAACCTTCAGTTCGGCGAAGCCAAATCTCAAATCTCAAACCCTAAATACGCCATTATTCTTGGCAATGAAGTGAAGGGAGTGCATCAAGAGGTGGTCGATGCCTCCGATGGTTGCATCGAAATTCCTCAGTTTGGCACCAAACACTCCCTTAACGTCAGCACCACCGCTGGCATCGTCATTTGGGAGTTTGCCAAATGCTTCTTTGCAGAGAAATAGTCGATGACGATGACACCGATGACACCGATGACACCGACCTATTTTTGTCATCGTTTCGGAAAGAAGGTTATTATTATAGTTATTATTATATATGTATATTATATATCTAATAATTTAAATATAATAAATAATACCCTCTACACCGCCCCGAAAAAAAATAAATGCCCTCAGTGTCATCGCTGTCATCGTCATCGGTGTCATCGTTTTTGCTGCCTCACTAGGAAAAATTTGTTACCCTTAGGGGCCACAAAAATTCCCTCGTTAGAGCTATAAACAAACACGAAAAGAGCCGACATGAAAACCCCAAAGAGGCGGCGGCAAAGCATGGTTTTCCGACGGCAAAAGGCAAAAGAGCCGACGGCAAAGCAAAAAATGTGATTCTCTTGTTTACATCCTCTCGGGCATTTCGATGCCTAAGAGTCCCATGCCGAGGCTGATGACCTTTGCCACCGCTTTGGCGAGAGAGAGACGGAACTGCTTCAGTTCTGCATCGGCTTCGCCAAGGATGGTGAAGTCGTGGTAGAACTGGTTGAACGCCTTGGTGAGTTCGTAGCAATAATTGCAAATGCCTGAAGGACTGTAGTCGGTTCCTGCCTGACGAACGGCAACGGGGAACTGGTTGAGTTTCTGGATGAGTTCGGTCTCTTTGGTTGACAGTTGACAGTTGACAGTTGACAGTTCTGTTGGGATGTCGATACCCTGTTCCTTCGCCTTGCGGAGGATGGAAGCGATGCGGGCATAAGTGTACTGGATGAATGGGCCTGTATTGCCGTTGAAATCGATGGACTCTTCTGGGTTGAAGAGCATGTTCTTGCGGGCATCCACTTTAAGGATGAAGTACTTGAGAGCACCCAATCCCACCTTGCGAGCCACCTCACGGGCTTCGTCTTCAGGCATAGAGGTCTGCTTCACACGTTCCTTGCTGGCTTCGTAGGCATCGGCAATCATGGCTTCCATGAGGTCGTCGGCATCCACAACGGTTCCCTCGCGACTCTTCATCTTTCCGTTGGGGAGTTCCACCATACCGTAGGAGAAGTGAACGAGGTCTTTGCCCCACTTGAAACCGAGCTTGTCAAGCAGGATGGAAAGCACTTGGAAGTGGTAATTCTGCTCATTGCCCACCACATAAATCATCTTGTCAATGGGGAAGTCCTGGAAACGAAGTTTGGCTGTACCGATATCTTGAGTCATATAAACGGAAGTGCCATCAGAACGGAGGAGCAACTTCTCATCCAATCCTTCGGCTGTGAGGTCTGCCCAAACCGAACCGTCCTCACGACGATAGAAGAGACCCTTTTCAAGCCCTTCAATGACTTTCTCCTTACCTTCGAGGTAAGTGTCTGATTCGTAGTATATTTTGTCAAAGCTGACGCCCATCATCTTGTAGGTCTCATCAAAGCCTGCATACACCCATTCGTTCATCTTCTTCCAAAGGCTTCGCACTTCAGGGTCGTTCTGCTCCCATTTGACAAGCATCTCATGGGCTTCCTTGATGAGAGGTGCTTCCTGCTTTGCCTTCTCCTCTTCCATTCCCTGTGCTACCAATTCCTTGACTTCCTCGCGATAGTGCTTGTCGAACGCCACGTAGTAGTCGCCAATGAGGTGATCGCCCTTCTTGCCAGAGGATTCAGGTGTTTCACCATTGCCCCACTTCAGCCATGCAAGCATAGACTTGCAGATATGGATGCCTCGGTCGTTGACAATGTTGGTCTTCACCACCTTGTTGCCGTTCGCCTCGACGATGCGTGCCAAAGCGGAACCCAAGAGGTTGTTGCGCACGTGTCCGAGGTGGAGAGGCTTGTTGGTGTTGGGGGATGAATATTCAATCATCACCAAAGGGCTATTATCCGTCACGGGTTGGAAACCAAACTGCTCGTCAGCATTGATGTTGTTGAGGAGGTTAATCCAAGGTGCATCGCTAATGACAAGGTTGAGAAAACCCTTCACCACGTTGTACTTGGCAACGACATCGCCCACGTTCTCCACAAGGTATTTTCCAATCTCGTCACCCACCATCTCAGGACTCTTGCGAGCCGCTTTGACGAAGGGGAACACCACCACGGTAAGATGTCCTTCAAATTCATCACGAGTTTTCTGCAACTGCACCTGCTGGGCGATTGCCTCCAAGCCGTACAGGGACTTGACAGCCTCTTGTACGCCTTTTATCAATTGTTCTTCTATTGTCATAAGGATTGAAAATTTGTGCAAAGGTACGCATAAAAAGTGAAAAATCTAAATTACAGGGCTTTGGCGAACACAAAAAGGACTGCTTTTCTCACGAAGAGCAGTCCCAAACCAATAAAAATCAATTTACCAATATATAGTAGAAAGAGAGAGAAAATCGAATGCAGAATGAAATAAACTCGTTTATTTCTTATGCTGAGATGCATCCTCTCTTATGTAAAGAGAGAGAAAATCATCTTATCTGCGTCCACCGCCTGTGCGTCCACCTACTGCAGCACCTCCGCTACGAGTTCCCATGCTGGCACCTGCACTGCTGCGGGTTCCCATGGATGCACCTGCACTGCTACGAGTTCCTGTGGATGGAGTTGCGCTGCTGCGAGTAGGAGCATTGAAGCGAGAAGAGCTGTTGATGTTGCTGCCGCTGCGCATGCTGCTTCCTGCATTAGTGCTGGCGTTAGCGTTTGTACGGATCTCGTGACGGTTCGCACCTATGTTGGTGTTTGGAGTCGTCGTCGTGCTGGGAGTAGCTGGACGATTCACGTTCACATTCACGTTACGATTTACATTCACATTTGTGTTCGTATTCGTATTGCGATTCACGTTCACGTTCGTGTTAGGAGTCGCTGGACGGTTCACATTGTTATTCACGTTTCCGTTCATGCGTGGAGCCATATCGTTCATTCTGCCTGGGCGAGGTGCTGCACCACGGTATGGACCATTGTTAGGAACTGGAGCACCACCGCGAGGAGCTATGCCACCACGAGGACCCATGTCGCGAGGAGGAGCAACCATTCTGTCTCTTCTTGGAGTCATGCCACGGAAGAAATGACCTCCTGTGTACGTCACCAATGGACGAGGTGCGTGGTAATAGAAGCGGTTCACGCCGTAGCGGTCGTAGTCGTAGATGCTAAAGCGCCATCCATGATTTGCGAAAACGATCGGACGATAGAAGTATGTGTAGTTGACGATACGATTCCAAAGCCGAACGCCAAGCAAGTTGCGAAGTGCTGCATCACGAGCAGCCACCACTGCCATGTAATCGTCGTAATAGTAACCCAACGCCACGTCATCCAGATATTCATTCACACCCCAGATGTAGTCGTAGTTGATGCGATATATCTCGTCGATGAGGAATGGGTCGTTGATACCGAGTGTGTAAGCCATGCGGTCGGTCAAGAACCGTGCATTGCTACGCATTGCTGCGATGCTCATGCTCTGAGCGTTTACTGTTATTGCTCCGACGAAGAGAATAACTGCTGCGAGTGTAGTTCTTAAAGCCTTCATAGTTGTATTGTTTTTAGAGTGTTAATAATGCGTTTCTTTTTGTTGTCGATGCAAAGTTACGACAAAATGAAACCCCTCGCAAATGGCTTTTTCCTATTTGCGAGGGGTTTTTCCCTATTATGCGAAGGGGAGTTCGAGTTGAACAGCTCCCAAAAGATTGAATGTCATTCGATGATACGGCGTAGTTCCATGATTTTCAATTCCTTGTCGATGTTCCTTCGTCGGATAGCCTGCATTGTGATCCCAACCATAGAAAGGAAACTCTTTATGCAATTCTTTCATATAATCATCACGATATGTCTTTGCCAAGATGGATGCCGCCGCAATAGAGAGGTACTTGCCATCACCTTTCACTATGGTGGTGTAAGGCACAGCTCCTTTCTGATAAGGCAGGAATCTGTTACCATCGATGATCAGATGTTCGGGCCTCACCTTCAAGCCATCAATGGCTCTATGCATCGCCGTGATACTGGCACGAAGGATGTTCATCTCGTCAATCTCCTGAGGCGTCACGATTCCCAATGCCCATGCCACCGCATCACGCTCTATTTCTTCACGCAACCGATAACGCTGCTTGGCTGTGAGTTGTTTTGAGTCATTCAGCAGGTCGTTGTGATAATCCATCGGCAAAATGACGGCTGCAGCATACACACTGCCAGCCAGACATCCTCTGCCAGCTTCGTCACAGCCTGCCTCGATAACACCTTGTTTATAATATGGAAGAAGCATTATTTCGGTTGTTTGCCAATGTAAGCCAAAATACCACCGTCCACATATAATATATGTCCATTCACCGCATCTGAAGCCTTGGATGCCAAGAAAACGGCAGGACCCGCCAACTCTTCTGGGTTGAGCCAACGCCCAGCAGGAGTCTTGGCACAGATGAAGGAATCGAACGGATGACGACTGCCATCGGGCTGACGTTCACGGAGTGGAGCCGTCTGAGGCGTGGCAATATAACCAGGACCTATACCGTTGCACTGGATGTTGTACTCTCCATATTCAGAACAAATGTTGCGAGTCAGCATCTTTAAACCGCCCTTCGCTGCAGCATAGGCACTCACTGTCTCACGACCCAATTCACTCATCATCGAACACACATTGATAATTTTCCCTTCCTTGCGCTCCATCATCTCAGGCAGCACCGCACTAGCACAGATATAGGGAGCCACTAGGTCAATATCAATCACTTCCTGAAACTCGGCACGAGCCATCTCATGCATCGGAATACGTTTGATAATGCCCGCATTGTTCACAAGGATGTCTATTTGACCCACTTCCTCATGAATCTTCTCCACTAATGCTTTCACAGCCACCTCATCGGTCACGTCGCATAGATAGCCCTTCACATTCGTAATGCCAGCCGCCTTGTAATTGTCAAGACCAACCTGCAAAGATTCCTTGCTTCTAGCGTTAAACACGATGTTCTTTGCACCAGCCTGTACAAAAGCTTTAGCTATGTTGAAACCGATACCATAAGATGCGCCTGTCACCCACGCATTCTTGCCTTCAAGAGAGAAAAGAGATAAATCCATGTTAGTTCTTAGTTGTTTGGTTCTATAGTTTGTTAGTTGTAAAGTAAATTGGTTTTTCGTTAAAAAAAGCCCCTGCACTTCCAACTTGGGCACCGACTTCGGAATCAACCTGCAGTGCGCTTGGGGAAGGTTGGGGCTATGCTTTTTTGTCTTTTCGGGGGCAAAGTTAGTGTTTTTGTTTCATTTAGTTGCAGGTTTCATGGATTTTCTTTACTTTTGCAGTAAAATTTTAACATTAATGGACTTGATATGAGTTTTACGGAACACGCATACCCCATTTTTAATCAGGTCATCAAGGACTATCATGTGCACGACAACATTGACCAGCCCATAGTGAATCCTTATCAGGCTGGAACGATTGAATATGACCTATATACGAAGAATTGGATTGATACGGTGCAATGGCATTTCGAAGACATCATCCGTGACCCACAGATTGACCCTGCGGAAGCATTGGTGCTGAAACGCCGCATCGACAAGAGCAATCAGGACCGTACAGATTTGGTGGAGAGGATCGACTCCTGGTTCTGGACAAAATATAAGGACATCGCCGTGAAACCAGATGCAACCATCAATACAGAAAGCCCCGCATGGGCTGTGGATAGGTTATCTATTCTGGCACTGAAGATTTATCATATGCAAGAGCAAGTAGATCGCACAGATGCCAGCGAGGAGCACAAGGCAAAATGTCAACAAAAGTTAGACGTGCTGCTGGAGCAGCGCAAAGATCTCTCAACAGCGATTGACCAACTGTTGGAGGACATTGAGGCGGGAAGAAAGTACATGAAAGTGTACAAGCAGATGAAAATGTATAACGATGAAAGCACAAATCCGGTACTATATAAAAAGAAATGAAAATCGGCTTTGACGCAAAACGTCTGTTCAATAACTTCACAGGTTTGGGGAATCACAGCAGGACGACCATTGACATCCTGACGGCGGAGTTCCCCGAGCATGATTATTGGCTCTATACGCCAAAAATCAGGTTGAACGGTGTGACATTGCCGTATACAGGGAAGAAGAACTGCCATGTGGTGCAACCGAAGGGGGTGATTAGAGGAGGTGCATGGAGGACATACGGATTGGTGAACGAGATGAAGAAAGACGGCATCGAGGTTTTCCATGGGCTGAGCAATGAGATGCCTGTGGGTTTGTTCCATTCAGGCATCGCATCGGTGGTGACTATTCATGATGTGGCTTTCAGAACATTCCCCGATATGTATCACTGGCATGACCGCAAGATCTACGACATGAAGTGGCAGTATGCCTGCAACCACGCAGACCGTATCATCTGTATCAGCGAATGTACAAAGCGCGACGTGTTGGAGTTCTATAATGTGCCCGAACATAAGGTGGATGTGGTGTATCAACCCGTTTCACCTATCTACTATCAACCAATTGAGCGCATGGATGTACCTCCCTATATTTTATATGTAGGAAGCATCAACTCACGAAAGAACCTGCTCGGTCTTGTGAAAGCGATGGAACTGCTACCCGAGGACTTACGTATTCCATTGGTTGTTGTGGGCGGAGGTGGTTCCTATAAGCAACAAGTGAAGCAATACATTGCGGAGCATAACATGGAGAAACTTTTCATCTGGCCTGAAATGGTGATGGGAGAAGAATTGAAGCGACTTTATGCAAATGCAACACTGATGGTATATCCTTCGTTCTACGAGGGATTTGGACTTCCCGTCGTGGAAGCATTGTTGTCAGGATGCCCTGTGGTGACGAGCAATGTGAGCAGCCTGCCTGAAGCAGGAGGGCCCTTTTCATTGAAAGCAGACCCCACCAATCCAGAAGATATCAAGGACCAAATGGTGAAGGCTCTGACTGATGAGACATGGCGACAGGAAGCTATCAGTGGTGGCAGGAATTGGGCGATGAAGACCTTTGACCCCAGGACGCTGGCACGGCGGGTAATGGGTATTTATGAGAAAATCATTCTATAAAAACGATATGGCAAAAACGGTTTATCTGGGTATGATAGGCGATATCATGCATCCAGGTTTAATTAACATCATCACTGAGGGAGCTAAGTATGGCGACGTGATGATTGGCTTGTTCACAGACAGGGCGATTGCTACACATAAGCGCCTTCCGTATCTCACTTATGACCAACGCAAAGCGGTGATAGAGAAGATTGTTGGTGTGAAGACCATCGTTCCTCAGGAGGAATGGAGTTATGTGGAAAACCTAAAGCGATATAAGCCAGACTATATTATACATGGTGACGACTGGCTGTATGGTCCAGACAAATACATCCGTGATGAAGTATTCAAAGTGATGGAGGCTCAAGGGGGCAAAGTGATAGAGATTCCTTATACGAAAGGGATTTCAGCCACAGGATTGAAAGAAGCTATTGATTCTTTGGGTGTAACCCCCCAAGCTCGTCTTTCATCACTACGCCGATTGATTTCAGCCAAACCTATCGTACGCATATTGGAATCGCACAATGGTTTGACGGGTCTGATTGCAGAACACACATCAATGGAGGTCAATGGTCAGCACCGAGAATTTGACGGTATGTGGGCATCTTCATTGACAGACTCCACTTCCAAGGGTAAGCCAGATATCGAAGCTGTGGACTTGACCACTCGCCTGCATGATTTGAACGACACGCTGGAGGTTACGACCAAGCCCGTCATTTATGATGGTGATACGGGTGGCAAGGTGGAACATTTCGTGTTTACAGTCCGCACACTGGAGCGTCTGGGTATTTCTGCGGTCATCATTGAAGACAAGGTGGGACTGAAACAAAACTCACTGTTCGGAACAGATGCCGTGCAGACTCAAGACACCATTGAAGGGTTTTGCAACAAAATCAAGACTGGTAAAGATGCACAAATCACGCGCGATTTTATGATTATCTCGCGTTGCGAGAGCCTCATCGCTGGCAAATCTGTGGATGACGCTCTGGAACGCTGTCATGCTTATGTGGCAGCTGGTGCTGACGGTGTGATGATTCATTCCAAGAACAAGGATGGAATGGATATCAAGGAGTTCTGTCAGCGGTTCCGCGAGAAGGATGACCACACCCCTATTGTGGCTGTTCCCACCACATACAACCAGTTTACGGAAGAGGAACTGGCAGAATGGGGTATCAATGTGGTCATCTACGCCAATCATATGTTGCGCAGTGCTTATCCCGCAATGGTGAAATGTGCAGAACGCATTCTTGAGACCTCCCGTAGTTTAGAGGCATCAGAAGAATACTGCATGCCTATCAAGCAAATCCTGAATTTGATTCCAGGAACAAAAAAGATCTAAAGGTAATTGATGAATCGCTGTTGAAAAGAAGGAAAATGATAAGACCACAATTCTTGTACGACACGCTGGCCAACTATGGCATTGACTTTTATGCCGGCGTTCCCGATTCTCTCTTGAAGAATCTCTGTGCATACATCACTGACCATGCTGATGCAGCCCACAACATCATTGCTGCTAATGAAGGTGGTGCGATGGGTTTGGCAGCAGGACACTATCTGGCTACAGGGCAGATTCCCGTTGTCTATATGCAGAACTCAGGTCAAGGCAACATCATCAACCCATTGGCTTCTCTGACAGATCCTGATGTATATAACATCCCCGTCCTATTAGTGATCGGTTGGCGTGGTAAACCTGGTGTGCACGATGAGCCTCAACATGTGAAGCAAGGAAAAGTGACCACTGGCTTACTCAATGTCATGGGCATCGACTACACCGTTCTCTCCAAAGAGGAGGAGAAGGCAGAGGTGCAGATTAAAAAAGCCATCGCCTTTATGCAGAACACTAAGCAGTGTTATGCCTTGGTGATTGAGAAAGACACATTCGAAACCTATACGCTTCAGAATGTGGAAAAGAATGAGCTTTCGATGTCACGTGAGGAGGCAATCCAAGCTGTAGCTGCTGCACTGGGCGAGAAAGACGCCATTGTTTCCACTACAGGTATGATTAGTCGTGAACTCTTTGAATATCGTACTTCCATGAACCAAGGTCATGAGCGTGACTTCCTTACGGTAGGCTCCATGGGTCATGCCTCCCAAATCGCTTTGGGAATTGCCCTTGAGAAAAATGATCGTAAGGTTTGGTGCTTTGACGGCGATGGTGCCAGCATCATGCACATGGGCAGCATGGCAATTGTAGCAAACAAGGCCCCTAAGAATTACGTTCACGTGGTTTTCAACAATGGTGCACATGACTCTGTAGGTGGACAACCGACAGTTGGCTTGAAAATAGACTTGCCTGCTGTAGCAAAGGCGGTTGGCTATAAGTCTGTTTACAGCGTCTCATCCAAGGAAGAGTTGCAGGAACAATTATCCCATTTAGGGGAAGCTCCTGTCCTTTTGGAAGTGAAGGTGAAAAAAGGAAATCGTAAGGATTTAGGAAGACCGACGACCACTCCTATCCAGAACAAGGAGGCGCTGATGACATTCCTACAAAAATAATCCATAAAATGATGAATGATAAAGATTGCCCAACTCATGGGCAGGGAGTAAAGACGGCAGTCATTATGGCAGCAGGCTTAGGCACTCGTTTCGGAAAGATGACGGAAACGGTGCCTAAGGGCTTTGTGGAGTGTGGAGGTATGTCGATGGTGGAACGAAGCATCCAGACCCTGATTGCCTGCGGCATCGAACGCATCATCATCGGCACAGGCTATCTAAAAGAGAAGTATGAGGCACTGAAGGAGGTCTATCCGCAGATTGAATGTGTGTTCTCTCCACGTTATGCCGAGACCAACAGTATGTACACCTTGTGGAACTGCCGCGAAGTGATTGGCGATGACGACTTTCTACTGTTGGAAAGTGACTTGGTGTTCGAAAAGAAAGCCATCACGTCGCTGTTGGAATGCCCAGAGCCAGACATCATGCTCATCACACCTGTGACGAAATTCCAGGACCAATACTATGTGGAGTACGGAGAGGGTAACAGGCTCACTCGTTGTTCTACAATAGAGACAGAGCTGGATGCCAAAGGTGAATTGGTGGGCATTCATAAGCTTTCCAACAAGTTCTATCGTGCCATGTGTGAGGACTATGCCCGGAAAGTGGAAGACAAGCCAAAACTGGGCTATGAGTATGAGTTGCTCACGATGTCACAGGAAATCATGAAGGTGTATGTGCTCCGTGTGGAGGGCCTGAAGTGGTACGAGATTGACGATGTGGACGACCTCAACTACGCCGAACAGCACATCCTCCCCTATCTATAAATTCCCATTATCCCCATTCAACACATCCTATAAAAATCATGGAAAAAATCAAGAGAAACGTATTGCTGAACCCTGGTCCAGCAACCACAACCGATACAGTGAAGTATGCACAGGTAGTGCCAGACATTTGTCCAAGAGAGAAAGAATTTGCAGGATTGATGAAAGGGCTACGTTCCGACCTGCTGAAAGTGGTGCATGCTCCTGAGGACGAATACACCGCCGTGCTCTTCTGTGGGTCAGGCACCATCAATATCGATATCTGCATCAATTCACTTGTCCCTGAAGGCAAGAAGATTCTGGTGGTGAACAACGGAGCCTATAACTCTCGTGCCGTTGAGGTGTGCCAGATGTATCACATCCCACACATCGACCTGAAGTCGAGTGTCTTTGAACAACCCAATCTGGTGGATGTGGAACGCACCTTGCAAGAGAACCCCGATGTGGCTGTTGTATATTGCTGCCATCATGAGACAGGTACGGGTGTTCTAAATCCCATCCGCGAAATCGGTGCGTTAGCTCATCAATATGGAGCTATCTTCATCAGCGACACGACTTCTACGCTCGGCATGATTCCGCTGGATGTGGTGAAAGACAATGTGGACTTCTGTATGGCTTCTGCCCAAAAGGGACTGATGGCCATGTCGGGTCTTTCTTTCATCATTGGTCGTAAGTCCATCGTCGAAGCTTCGAAGAACTACCCCACCCGTTCCTATTATTGCAACCTATATCTGCAATACGAATACTTTGAAAAAACGGGTGAGATGCACTTCACACCACCCGTGCAGACTATCTATGCCACCATTCAAGCCCTCAAAGAGTACTTTTCCGAGGGTGAGGAAGCCAAGTTTGCACGCCACCATGCTGTCTATAAGGCAATCCGAAAAGGGGTTGCAGACTTGGGGTTGCAAACGGTGATTGACCCGAAGATAGAATCAGGTCTTGTGGTGTCGGTACTCTATCCCGAAGATCCCAACTGGGATTTTGAGAAAGTGCACGACTACTGCTATGAGCGTGGATTCACCATCTATCCTGGCAAAATTTCGACCACCAACACTTTCCGCCTCTGTGCTTTGGGAGCCATCACTCCTAAAGACATTGAAGACTTTTTCGTTGTGCTGAAAAAAGCACTCGAGAAATATGGGATTAAGGTAAAGAAGTAAGAGGCTAAAGTCATCGTTAAGGTTAATATCAAACATGGCAGCATACGACATACGTCCACTGCAACTGCACATCTTACAGATTCTATTGGCAATCGACAAGGTGTGCCGCAAGCATGGTTTGCGCTACTATCTGGCAGCAGGAACGCTGTTGGGGGCGGTGCGCCATCAGGGATTCATTCCTTGGGACGATGATGTCGATATTGCGATGCCACGCAAGGACTACGACCTTCTCATGCAGCATTGCAAGGAGTGGCTACCCGAACCATATGAGGGTTTGTTTGCTGAGAATGAACCCAATTATCCTGGCAACTTCGCCAAGGTGGTAGATAGTAGCACCACACTTATCGAGCGTGCGCATCATGCTTATGTAGGTGGTGTTTACGTGGATGTGTTTCCTATTGATGGCATGACCACCAACCTTCTCATGCAGCGTATCCATTTTGCAAAATACTCCTTTTACAATAAGGTGATTTACTTGCTGTGTCGTGACCCATACAAGCATGGACACGGCCCTTCGAGTTGGCTTCCCTTGCTGTGCCGCAAACTTTTCACGCTAAAAGGCACACAACAGCAACTCCTGAAACTACAAAAGAAATATTCGGACCAGGACAGACAACTTACCGTGGATCATGACTTTGGCGTACGAGGCATCATGGCTCAATCCATCTATGGCATTCCCACTGAAATCTCCTTTGAGGGACATATGCTGTTCGGCATGGAGCATAACGACGAATACCTCCACAAAATCTATGGCGATTATATGACCATCCCACCTGGTCCCAAACAGAAACAGCACAACTTTTATTATCTGGATTATCATCTCCCTTATAAAGAATATGTTGACAAACGAGATTTTGTCAACACGCCATAAGGAGAATCAGCAGGAAGCCCTATACATCCTTTCAGACTTGATAGATTGAAAGGATTTTTTTGTAGAATTTATCGTAACTGAACCGTGAAGAAAAGTCCTCTCTGGCTTGTTCGCCAAGTGTAGTTCGACATGCCTCGTTTTCAGCCAGTTTCTTCAAGGCGATAGCAAGTGCCTGTGCATCTGATGGTGGCACCAACACACCATTCCTTCCATCTTCCACATACTCAGCCTGCCCTCCATTATTGGTGGCCACAACCGCCTTGCCCTGTGACATATATTCCATACAAGAAAGAGGACATGCTTCCCGAACAATGCTGGCAAGGATACCAAAATCAGCCTGAGGGATATAAGATATCACATGATGCTTAAACCCAAGGAAATGCACCTTACTCTCCAATCCCCTCTGAACCAATTGTTGTTTCAGGGCATTGACGTACACCTCCTCACCATTGCCTATCAGTACAAGATGTAGGTTCTGCGTATCCACCATCTGCATCGCCTCCAACAGCGTGTCAAGCCCCTTCTCCTGAGCCAATCGTCCATGATACATCCCCACCACAGCATCGTCAGGGAGATTCAAGGTCTCACGGATGGATTCCACCTCAGAGGGAACAATCGAAGCAATGCTGTTATGCAGCACCTCCAGTTTCTCCTCGGCAACAGCAGGATGAGTGCTCAGGAAAGTCTGCTTCGCCAATGCTGACACAAAGATTATTTTATCAATCTTCTTGTACAACCATCGATAAGGCAACGAAGTCTTTCCTTTTCTCACCAAATGCCTGGTCACAATCACCTTCACCCGACCACCTCTCACCATCGAAGCAGCAAAACATGCAGGAAACGCGTCTTTGAAATTGTGGACATGAAGAATGCCACCTCCCTCTCCTATCACACGCGCAATCCGATAAACACTCGCCAGCCCCCTCAATGCCACAGGATGGATGGGCACACCCAAAGCCTGCAACTTCGACACCACAGGCGGAAACGGGCGACAAAACAATTCCACATGATGCCCGTCACGAATGAGGTGCTGGCACATGTCGAACACATATTGTTCGCCACCTCCCCACACCTTGTTAGATATGATATGATAGATGTTCATCCTTCCAGTTTCTCATTGACGTGCCGTTCATACACCTTCGCCAAATAGTAGAACTTGCTGGTGGCAGAGAATGCCGCCTTGATGAACCCAGCACGACCCTCCAGGCATGCTCCCTCGAAGAAATAATATTTGATGAAACGCCACATCGGGGAGAAAAACATCTTCAGGAGCGACGCATTTTTCTGATTTCGCTTCACCAAGTCATTCTCCGTATATTCGTTCATCTTCGCAATCTGCCCCTTCACACTGATGCCAGCATGCACCAACGCATACTTCGGGTCTTTCGGCATCTGACCCACCGTGCCGTCAATCATCGGCACAGAGTGGATGGTGGGTGGCCACGTCGCCTTCTTATGATTCATGAAACGGAGTTGTGAATCAGGATAGGAAGCCTTGATCCACTTACCCAAGAAGAGGTTCTTGCGATGGATGTACAACGCATCGTGGTCAGGATGCTCAACATAGTCATACAGATAATCCTTCAGTTCAGGCGTCACAAACTCATCGGCATCCACCACTAACACCCATTCATAACTTGCCGAATGAATGGCAAAGTCACGTCCAGGTTCACAGATATTGTAGTCACCCTTCGGAAAAGTCACCACCTTGCAACCAAATGCCCTTGCAATCTCCACCGTGTCGTCCGTGCTCTCCATGTCACAAACGACAATCTCATCGAAATCCCTCACGGCAGCAAGCACCTGCTTCAGGTACTTACGGGCATTGTAGGTTTGTATGACAACAGATATGGGCATACCTCTTTATATATAATAGATGTGTAACGATGCCACAAAGGTAGGTCTTTTTTTATAGGTGACCAAATAATTGCCCCATTTTTCTATCAGCGCCAAACAAACTGGTGAGGATTTTCTTGTTCGTTTTAGGGAAATTCCTACCATTCTGTTCTCCACTTTCACCTAACTTTGCCCCGCCTTTCGAAAAAAGAAAGGCAATTCATCTCAATAAACAATTACAATTTTATGAACACATCAATGACAAATCGCAATTGGCAACCCTCTGGGGATGCTTGGGAAAGATGCAACACGCATTAGCGTTGTAGTCACCCATTGTATGTTGCGCTTTTGCCATTGCCCAAACTGCCTATGTGGCAGGGAGGACAGCCAGCGATGTGTTCTTTGACATTCTGTTACAGTCACCCGTTTCTTGTGCTTTGAACTGACGTGACTTCTTTCTTCGGGAAGAGGATCACCTACTGTATTGTATCAAAACTTGTCAAACTTAAATTTAAAATTGATTATTGTTATGAATTATCTTATCAAAGTTGAAAATCTCAAGAATGGAGACGAAGCCATCATCAAGGCTTCTGCTCGCGCATGCGTGGAAACGCTCAGTCCTAAAATCAAGGTGGCACTCGACCTCCCCTATGTGGATCATGCATGCCATCGCTTTGTGGCACGAGGAGTGACCTATGTGGTGGAGGAGCACATGATTTCCGAACCTGAAATCATCTGGGAGAACGACAGGAATCCTGGTCGCTACCGTTGCAGCGACAGAATCTCCATCGAACGCGTCTTCACCACTCTGGGTTCCAGCATCAAGTACTACCAAGACACTGGCTTCATGGGAGAGTACAACATCCGCTGCACGTTCCTGCAACGAGTTGCCTGACTAACGTAGTTGGGTGAAGAACGTGGGGGCATCATCCAGTTCTATCACCTCCAAGTCCTTAATTTCTTTGCCGTCAATCGTGAAACGCACCAATGTCCTGACCGGTTGGAAGCCCGACCTTCCAGCTGCGCCAGGATTGATGTGGAGCAGATGAAGATGGAAATCATTCTCCACCTTCAGCAGATGGGAGTGTCCCGAGATGAAGAGTTGAGGCGGGTCTGCATAAATGGCTTTTCGGATACTGGCATCATACCTTCCCGGATAGCCACCGATATGTTTCATCAATACATTCACCTCCTCACACTTCCATCTGTACACCTCTTGAAATCTCAAGCGCATGTCACAATTGTCAATGTTACCATACACTGCACGCAAGGGGGCAATTTTCTCCAGTTTGTCTGCCACCTCCATGCTGCCGATGTCACCAGCATGCCAAATTTCGTCACATTCCTTGAAGTATTTTTCGTAACGTTCATCCCACCACCCATGTGTGTCGGAAAGCAATCCAATTCTACGCATTCAAAATTTTTTTTTCTTAATTTTTTCTTTCCTCATCCCTCCCCTCAAGAGAGGAATCCCTGCCGCCTTATCCTTTGTTAATCAATAAGTTGGGAAAGGTTTAATTTCATATCCCTATATCTGTTATAGGAAAACCCCTACTGTTTGGGGATTTTCAGTTTGAAACCCATGGCAAAACACCGTAACTTTGCATCGTCATCCAAAAGGAACGACATCAACAACGAATTCAATAAAACAATAATTAATAA
>JAGCDQ010000066.1 GCA_017651245.1 Bacteroidaceae bacterium
AGGCTTCAATCTACGTATTGAAGAAAGAAGAGGGTGGTCGTCACACTCCATTCAAGAACCACTATCGTCCACAGTTCTACCTCCGTACAATGGACTGTACAGGTGAAATCGCTCTTCCAGAAGGAATTGAGATGGTAATGCCTGGTGATAACGTAGAAATCACTGTTGAGTTGATCTACCCTGTAGCTCTCAACGTAGGTCTCCGTTTCGCTATCCGTGAAGGTGGTCGTACAGTAGGTTCTGGTCAGATTACAGAAGTATTTGACTAATTAATAATCACTCAGTTAACGGTCTTAGGGCCGTTAACTGAACAATACGGGAATAGCTTAGTTGGTAGAGTGTCGGTCTCCAAAACCGAAGGTCGGGGGTTCGAGCCCCTCTTCCCGTGCTAAATGTAAGAATTATGATTACAGTAAAAGACATAACAAATTATTGCAAGGAATCTTACGATGAACTTGTTCATAAGACCACTTGGCCAACTTTGAAAGAGTTGACAAATAGCGCTGTGATGGTATTAACTGCTTCCATAATCATCGCAATCGCTGTTGGCTGTATTGATTGGGTTTTTGAGAATCTCATGAGTATGGTTTATTCACTCTTTAATTAAAAAGGTGTAAACAAAAATGGCAGAAGTAGAAAAGAAATGGTACGTGCTGAAAGTAATCAGTGGCCATGAATCTCGTGTAAAGGAATATATCGAGATCGACATGAAGAACCACCATTACGAGAAGCTCGTTCCACAGGTTCTTGTACCTACCAAGAAGATCGAAGTCGAACAACGCGACAAGAAAGTAGTGAAGGATGCAAATTTGCTTCCTGGCTATGTTTTGGTAGAAGCTGCTCTGACAAATGAGATTCAGGGTATGTTGCGATACACACCCGACGTGTTGGGTTTTCTCGGCGTAGGCAATAAGCCTTCACCACTTCGTCCAAACGAGATCAACCGTTTGCTCGGTATTGATGTCAATGGAGAAGAGATTCCTCAGACAACTACTGTAGAATATATGGTAGGCCAGTCAGTGAAAGTCGCAGACGGACCTTTCAGCGGTTTCAATGGAACCGTAGAGGAAGTGAACTCTGAGAAACGTAAACTCAAGGTTGCTGTCAAGATTTTCGGCCGCGTGACTCCATTGGAGTTAAGCTATGGACAGGTGACAACAGAATGACTGAATCTGTTACGCAGTCGTTCTATCGTATTAACTAAATAAACAAATTTTAGAAACAAAATGGCTAAAGAAGTTGCTGGATTAATCAAATTACAGATTAAGGGTGGCGCTGCAAATCCATCACCACCAGTAGGACCTGCATTGGGTTCTAAGGGTATCAACATTATGGATTTCTGCAAGCAGTTCAACGCCAGAACACAGGATAAGGCTGGAAAAGTACTTCCAGTTGTTATCTCTTATTATGCAGATAAGTCTTTTGATTTCGTGATTAAGACTCCTCCTGCTGCAGTACAGTTGCTCGAAGCTTCGAAAGCAAAGAAGGGTTCTGCTGAACCTAACCGTACTAAGGTAGCCGAAGTTACATGGGATCAGGTAAGAGCTATTGCAGAAGATAAGATGGCAGATTTGAATTGCTTTACAATCGAGTCAGCTATGACTATGATTGCCGGAACAGCAAGAAGTATGGGTATCACTGTAAAAGGAGAATTCCCTGGTAAATAATTAAAAACTTCAATTAAGATGAGTAAATTGACAAAAAACCAAAAGTTAGTTGCAGACAAGATTGAAGTAGGGAAAGCTTATACTTTAAGTGAAGCTGCAAGTTTGGTAAAAGAAATAACATACACTAAGTTTGATGCCTCCCTCGATATTGACATCCGTCTGGGTGTTGATCCACGTAAGGCAAATCAGATGGTGCGTGGTGTGGTTTCACTGCCAAACGGAACAGGTAAGGAAGTTCGTGTTCTTTGCCTCTGTACTTCTGATCAGGAGGCTGCTGCCAAAGAAGCTGGAGCTGACTATGTTGGTCTAGATGAATATATCGAAAAGATCAAAGGTGGATGGACAGATGTTGATGTAATCATCACTATGCCATCATGTATGGGTAAAATCGGTGCCCTCGGACGTGTGCTCGGTCCTCGTGGATTGATGCCTAACCCAAAGAGCGGTACTGTTACTATGGATGTTGCTAAGGCTGTACGTGAAGTAAAGCAAGGTAAGATTGACTTTAAGGTAGACAAGGCAGGTATCGTACATACATCAATCGGTAAGGTTTCATTCTCTGCCGAGAAGATTGTTGAGAATGCTAAGGAATTTATCAACACGATTATCAAGTTGAAACCATCTACTGCAAAGGGAACTTATATCAAGAGCATTTATCTTTCTAGTACAATGAGTAAGGGTGTCAAGGTTGACCCTAAGTCTGTTGAATAATTAAAGCGTGAGATCATGAAAAAAGAAGATAAAAGCTTAATGATTGACAGCCTCGTAGAGAGCTTGAATCAATATCCTCATTTCTACCTTGTTGATATGACTGCCCTCAATTCAGTCACAACAAGTGAATTGCGTCGCGAGTGTTTCAAATCTGAAATTAAACTTCAGGTTGTTAAGAACACACTTTTCGAGAAGGCTCTCGGTAAGTTAGAAGGCGACTATGCTGCATTAGACCCTGCACTGAAAGGTCCTACAGGTATCATGTTCTGTCAGACAGCCAATGTACCTGCCAAGATGTTGAAGAAATTCAACAAAGACCATCAGGGAGTGCCTGCACTCAAGGCTGCCTATGCAGAAGAAAGTATTTACGTAGGAGCAGAGAATTTGGATGCACTTTGTGCTATCAAGAGCAAGAACGAACTCATCGCAGAGGTTGTTGCAGCTCTCGAAGGACAGGTACAGGGCGTTCTTGGCGCACTCGAGTCTGGTGCAAGCACTATTTATGGTGTTCTTGACACAATCGCTGAAAAAGGCGAATAATTAAAACAAAAAAATTTAAAAAAACAATAATCAATTAAAATTTGTACAATTATGGCAGATTTGAAAGCTATTGCTGAAGAATTGGTAAATTTGACAGTGAAAGAAGTAAGTGAATTAAAGACTATCCTTAAGGATGAATATGGTATTGAACCTGCTGCTGCAGCTGTTGCTGTTGCTGCTGGTCCTGCAGCTGGTGGTGAGGCTGCTGCTGAAGAGAAGACTTCATTCGACGTTGTTCTCAAGAGCGCAGGTGCTGCTAAGCTCCAGGTAGTAAAGGCTGCTAAGGAAGCTCTTGGTCTCGGTCTTAAGGAGGCAAAGGATCTTGTTGACGGTGCTCCTTGCAATGTGAAGGAAGGCGTTGATAAGGCTACAGCTGAGGCAGTTAAGGCAGCTCTCGAGGCAGCTGGTGCTGAGGTTGAGATTAAGTAATTTATCACCTTTGAATACGATGGTTAAGAATCCTCAGGTTGAGGGTTCTTAACCTTTTTGTGTCTTTTAGGCGACACTCCCACATCACGGATTTTCTATGGCTCTCTGGAGTTTTAGGCTTTCTGTTCTTATCATCAGATAATCTGAATTTAATTCAAATCAACAATATACAAGATGTCTCAAATCATCAACAACCGAGTAAACTTTGCAACTGTAAAGAACCCGATGCCCTATCCTGACTTCTTGGACGTACAGCTCAAGTCGTTCAGGGATTTTCTTCAGTTGGACACTCCACCTGAGAAGCGCAAGAAGGATGGTCTTTACAAGGTATTTGCAGAGAATTTCCCTATTGCTGACACACGCAATAACTTTGTGCTTGAGTTCTTGGACTACTACATTGATGCTCCCCGTTATTCTATTGAGGAGTGTCTGGAGCGCGGTCTTACCTACAGCGTGCCATTGAAGGCAAAGCTCAAGCTCTATTGCTCAGACCCCGATCATGAGGATTTCGACACCGTCATTCAGGATGTGTTCCTGGGTTCGATTCCTTATATGACAGACAACGGAACGTTCGTTATCAATGGTGCCGAACGTGTCGTAGTATCTCAGTTGCACCGTTCTCCAGGCGTGTTCTTCGGTTCAAGCGTACACGCTAATGGTACACCTCTGTTCTCTGCTCGTATCATCCCATTCAAGGGTTCTTGGATTGAGTTTGCTACAGACATCAACAATGTGATGTACGCATACATCGACCGTAAGAAGAAGTTGCCAGTGACAACCCTTCTGCGTGCCATCGGATTTGAGAACGACAAGGACATTCTTGACATCTTCAACTTGTCTGATGAGATCAAGGTGAATGCAACGAACCTCAAGAAGGCAAAGGGCCGCAAGCTCGCTGCTCGTATTCTCCAGTCTTGGAATGAGGACTTTGTGGATGAGGATACTGGTGAAGTGGTTTCTATCGAGCGTAACGAGATTGTGGTGGACCGTGACAATGTCATTGACGACGATGTCATTGAGAAGATTTTGGATTCAGGTGTTGAGACGATTCTTGTACAGCGTGAAGATGCCAACACGGCAGACTTCTCGATTATCTTCAACACCCTCCAGAAAGACCCAAGTAACTCTGAGAAGGAGGCCATCACCTACGTATATCGTCAGCTCCGTAATGCAGACCCTGCTGATGATGCTTCTGCTCGTGAAGTCATCAACGGTCTGTTCTTCTCAGACAAGCGTTATGACCTCGGTGACGTAGGTCGTTACCGTATCAACAGAAAGCTCAACCTTTCTATTGACCCAGAGATTCGTGTCTTGACGAAGGAAGACATCATCGAGATCATCAAGTATCTCGTTGAGTTGGCTAACTCAAAGGCTGTTGTCGATGATATCGACCACCTCTCTAACCGTCGTGTACGTACGGTGGGTGAGCAGTTGTCTAATCAGTTCGCCAGTGGTCTTGCTCGTATGAGCCGCACCATCCGTGAGCGTATGAATGTACGTGATAACGAGGTGTTCTCTCCAACAGACTTGATTAATGCAAAGACCATCTCAAGCGTTATCAACTCCTTCTTCGGAACCAATCCATTGTCTCAGTTCATGGATCAGACCAACCCATTGGCGGAGGTGACTCACAAGCGTCGTCTGTCAGCCCTGGGTCCTGGTGGTCTTTCTCGTGAGCGTGCCGGTTTCGAGGTTCGTGACGTGCACTACACGCACTATGGCCGTCTGTGTCCTATCGAGTCTCCTGAAGGTCCAAACATCGGTCTGATTTCTTCTCTTTGCGTCTATGCAAAGATCAACAACCTCGGTTTCATCGAGACTCCTTACCGTAAGGTGATCGACGGTGTTGCCGATATCAATAACGACCATATTGTTTACCTTTCTGCTGAGGAAGAGGAAAACAAGATCATTGGTCAGGGTAATGCGCCATTGAAGGATGACGGTCACTTCATCCGCAAGGTGGTGAAGTGTCGTAAGGATGCCGACTATCCAGTGGTTCCTCCAACAGAAGTGGACTATATGGACGTGGCTCCACAGCAGATTGCTTCTATCGCAGCAGCCCTTATCCCATTCTTGGAGCACGACGATGCTCACCGTGCCCTCATGGGATCAAACATGATGCGCCAGGCTGTTCCTCTGATTCGTACAGAGGCTCCTATCGTGGGTACTGGTATTGAGAAGCAGGTATGTGAGGATTCACGTACTATGATTGTGGCTGAAGGTGATGGTGTGGTTGAATATGTAGATGCCACGACGATTCGTATCCTCTACAACCGTACTGAGGATGAAGAGTTTGTCAGCTTCGAGCCTGCCCTCAAAGAATATAAGATTCCTAAGTTCCGTCGTACGAACCAGAACATGACTATCGACCTCCGTCCTATTTGCGACCGTGGTCAGCATGTGAAGAAGGGTGATATCCTGACTGAAGGTTATGCGACTGAGAATGGTGAGTTGGCACTGGGTCGTAACCTTCTCGTGGCATACATGCCTTGGAAGGGTTACAACTATGAGGATGCTATCGTGCTGAACGAGCGTGTGGTTCGTGAAGACCTCCTCACTTCTGTTCACGTGGATGAGTACTCGCTCGAAGTACGTGAAACAAAGCGTGGTGTTGAGGAACTCACTGCCGACATTCCAAACGTCAGCGAGGATGCAACCAAAGATCTCGATGAGAATGGTATCGTTCGCGTAGGTGCTCGTATCGAGCCAGGCGATATCCTCATTGGTAAGATCACGCCTAAGGGTGAATCTGACCCAACTCCAGAAGAGAAACTTCTCCGTGCCATCTTTGGTGACAAGGCTGGTGACGTGAAGGATGCTTCTCTGAAGGCTACTCCATCTCTCGCTGGTGTTGTGATTGATAAGAAACTCTTCTCTAAGGCTATCAAGACTCGTGCTTCAAAGGCTGAGGACAAGAAGATTCTTCCTAAGTATGACCAGGAGTATCAGGACAAGATGGATGGATTGAAGGAAATCCTCATCGACAAGATTCTGGAACTCACCAAGGGCAAGACCTCAAAGGGCGTGAAGGACTATATGGGTGCCGACATCATCCCTGCAGGTGCCAAGTTCATCGCTGGTGCGCTTCACAACATCGACTACACCGCTGTTCAGCTCTCTGGTTGGACGAAGGATGAGCACACCAATGACTTGATTCGTCAGTTGGTGATTAACTACCTCAAGCAGTACAAGATTCTGGCTGCTGAGTTGCATCGTAAGAAGTTTGCCCTCACCATTGGTGATGAACTCCCATCAGGTATTATCCAGATGGCGAAGGTGTACATCGCCAAGAAGCGTAAGATGGGTGTGGGTGATAAGATGGCAGGTCGTCACGGTAACAAGGGTATTGTGTCTAAGATTGTTCGTCAGGAAGATATGCCATTCCTCGAGGATGGTACTCCTGTGGATATCGTGCTCAACCCACTGGGTGTGCCTTCACGTATGAACATCGGTCAGATCTTCGAAACCGTGTTGGGTGCAGCTGGTAAGAAACTCAATGTGAAGTTCGCTACGCCAATCTTCGATGGTGCTCGTCTTGAGGACCTCTGCGAATGGACAGACAAGGCAGGACTTCCACGTTACGGACGTACTTACCTCTATAATGGTGAAACAGGTCTTCGCTTCGACCAGCCAGCCACTGTGGGTGTGACCTACATGCTGAAGCTTGGTCACATGGTCGAGGACAAGATGCACGCACGTTCTATCGGTCCTTACTCTCTCATCACTCAGCAGCCACTTGGTGGTAAAGCCCAGTTCGGTGGTCAGCGTTTCGGAGAGATGGAGGTTTGGGCACTCGAGGCATTCGGTGCATCCCACGTTCTTCAAGAGATCCTTACTATTAAGTCAGATGATGTCAACGGCCGCAGCAAGGCTTATGAAGCTATCGTTAAGGGCGACCCAATGCCAACTCCAGGCATTCCAGAGTCTCTCAACGTGCTTCTCCACGAGCTTCGTGGTCTGGGTCTTAGCATCTCATTGGATTAACTTATATAAAGACACTTATATAACATGGCTTTTAAGAAAGAATCAAAAATCAAAAATAATTTCACCAAGATTACCATCAGCCTTGCTTCTCCTGAGGAAATCCTCGAGAACAGCTGTGGTGAGGTGCTGAAGCCAGAAACCATCAACTACCGCACTTACAAGCCTGAGCGCGATGGTCTCTTCTGCGAACGTATCTTTGGTCCTACCAAGGACTATGAGTGCCATTGCGGCAAGTACAAGCGCATTCGCTATAAGGGTATCGTCTGCGACCGATGCGGTGTTGAGGTGACAGAGAAGAAAGTGCGTCGTGAGCGCACGGGTCACATCGCTCTCGTTGTGCCAGTAGCCCACATTTGGTACTTCCGCTCGTTGCCCAACAAGATTGGTTATCTTCTTGGTCTTCCTACAAAGAAACTGGATGCGGTCATTTATTATGAGCGTTACATCATCATTCAGGCAGGTGCTGCTGAAGATGCTGAGAAGAACATTCTGGATGGCGAGCTTCTTTCAGAGGAAGAGTATTACGATATCGTTGACAACCTCGATCCTAACAATGAGCAGCTTCCTGACGATGATCCTAACAAGTTCATCGCTATGATGGGTGCTGAGGCGATTGAGTACATGCTCCAGCGCATCGATCTCGATCACCTGGCAAACGAACTTCGTGCAGCAGCTGACAAGGATGGTTCTGTTCAGCGTAAGACTGAGGCGCTCAAGCGTCTGCAGGTGGTTGAGTCCTTCCGTGCAAGCAAGGGCAAGAGCCGTCCTGAGTGGATGATCATGCACAACATTCCTGTGACACCTCCAGACCTTCGTCCGCTTGTGCCACTGGATGGTGGACGTTTTGCCACTTCCGACCTCAACGACCTCTATCGTCGTGTGATTATTCGTAACAACCGTCTCAAGCGACTCATTGAGATCAAGGCTCCGGATGTGATTCTCCGTAACGAGAAGCGCATGCTTCAGGAAGCAGTTGACTCACTCTTCGATAACTCTCGTAAGAGCAGTGCTGTGAAGAGCGAGAGCAACCGTCCATTGAAGTCTCTCTCCGATGCCCTCAAGGGTAAGCAGGGACGTTTCCGTCAGAACCTCCTCGGTAAGCGTGTTGACTACTCTGCACGTTCTGTGATCGTCGTAGGTCCTGAGTTGAATATGGGTGAGTGCGGTATTCCAAAGTTGATGGCTGCGGAACTCTACAAACCATTCGTGATCCGCAAGCTCATCGAGCGTGGTATCGTGAAGACGGTGAAGTCTGCCAAGAAGATTGTGGATCGTCGCGACCCAGTCGTTTGGGATATCCTCGAATATGTGATGAAGGGTCACCCTGTACTCCTCAACCGTGCACCTACACTGCACCGTCTGGGTATCCAGGCATTCCAGCCTCGCATGATTGAGGGTAAGGCAATCCAGTTGCACCCACTCGCATGTACAGCGTTCAACGCCGACTTCGACGGTGACCAGATGGCTGTTCACCTTCCACTCTCCAATGAGGCAATCCTTGAGGCACAGTTGCTGATGCTTCAGTCACATAACATCCTTTCTCCTGCCAGTGGTGAGCCTATCACCGTTCCTTCTCAGGATATGGTGCTTGGTCTCTACTATATCTCTAAGATTCGTCCAGGAGCCAAGGGCGAAGGTCTTACCTTCTATGGTCCTGAAGAGGCTATTATTGCTTACAACGAAGGCAAGGTGGACGTACACGCTCAGATCAAGTGTGTGGTTCGCGATGTGGACGAGAATGGCAACTACTTCAAGCATCTTGTAGAGACCACTGTGGGTCGTATCATCATCAACGAGGTGGTGCCAGAAGAGATTGGCTTCGTTAACGAGGTCATCGGTAAGAAGGCCCTCAAGCGCGTCATCACTCGCGTCATCAAGGGTGTGGGTATGGCTCGTGCTTGCGAATTCCTCGATGGTATCAAGAACCTCGGTTACCGCAAGGCATACGAAGGTGGTCTTTCTTTCGTGCTCGATGATATCATCATCCCAGCAGAGAAGGAGCAGATCGTTCAGGATGGTCACGACGCCGTTGACCAAATCACTATGAACTATCAGATGGGTTTGATCACCGACAAGGACCGTTACCAGCAGGTGGTCGAGACTTGGACCAAGGTGAACAACTCACTCAAGAAGACCCTGATGAAGCAGATGACCGAAGCCGACCAAGGTTTCAACGCTGTCTTCATGATGCTCGACTCAGGAGCCCGTGGTTCTGCTGACCAGATTTCTCAGTTGGCAGGTATGCGTGGTCTGATGGCAAAGCCTCAGAAGGCAGGTGCTTCCGACAATAACATCATCGAGAACCCAATCCTTTCTAACTTCAAGGAAGGTATGTCAGTGCTCGAGTACTTCATCTCTACGCACGGTGCTCGTAAGGGTCTTGCCGATACAGCCCTCAAGACAGCCGACGCAGGTTATCTGACTCGTCGTTTGGTCGATGTGTCTCACGACGTCATCATCAACGAGGAAGACTGTGGTACTCTCCGTGGTTTGATTTGTACGGCGCTCAAGGATGGCGACCGCGTGGTGGCTTCTTTGGCAGAGCGTATTTTGGGTCGTGTATCTGTTCACGATATCGTCAATCCAAAGACCAACGAACTCATCGTTGCCAGTGGTGAGGAAATCACTGACCGCATCGCAGCTGAGATCGAAGGTTGTGGCATTGAAAGCGTCGAAATCCGTTCCGTGCTCACTTGTGAGAGCAAGAAGGGTGTCTGCATGAAGTGCTACGGACGTAACCTCGCTACCCAGCGTATGGTTCAGAAGGGTGAGGCTGTCGGTGTCATTGCCGCACAGGCCATCGGTGAGCCAGGTACGCAGCTGACCCTCCGTACATTCCACGCCGGTGGTGTGGCAGGTAACGCTGCAGCCAATGCACAGATTAAAGCAAAGAATAAGTCTAAGATAGAAATCGACGAGTTGCGTACTGTTGACCGTCCTACTGCTGAACATCCTGAAGGTCAGGTGGTGGTAGGTCGTCTGGCAGAACTTCGCTTCCTCGACCTCAACACAGGTATCGTTCTTTCTACCGTCCCCGTACCTTACGGCGCCAACCTCTATGCGAAGTCTGGCGATACCGTTGAGGCAGGTCAGGTTATTGCTGACTGGGATCCATTCAACTCTGTCATCGTCACCGAGTTCGATGGTGTGGCTGAGTTCGAAGGTGTGAAGGAAGGTCTTACTTACCGTGTGGATGTCGATGAAACCACAGGTTTGCGCGACTTGATCGTCACCGAAGCAAAAGACCGTGCCGCAGTGCCATATTGCCACATTCTCAACAAGAAGGGTGGTGAACTGCTCCGCACATACTCCTTCCCAATCAATGGTCACATTGTGGTGGAAGATGGTCAGAAGCTCAAGGCAGGTGACATCCTCGTGAAGATTCCACGTTCTGTGGCGAAAGCAGGTGACATCACGGGTGGTCTCCCACGTGTGACTGAGCTCTTTGAGGCACGCAACCCATCTAACCCTGCTATTGTGGCAGAAATCGATGGTGAGGTGACCATGGGCAAGGTGAAGCGTGGTAACCGCGAAATCATCCTCACTTCTAAGGTGGGTGATGTTCGCAAGTACCTCGTGCCACTGTCTAAGCAGATTCTGGTACAGGAGAACGACTACGTTCGTGCCGGTACACCACTTTCTGACGGTGCTATCACCCCAGCCGACATCCTTGCTATCAAGGGTCCTACCGCTGTACAGGAGTACATCGTGAATCAGGTGCAGGATGTCTACCGTATGCAGGGTGTGTCTATCAACGACAAGCACTTCGAGATCATCGTTCGTCAGATGATGCGCAAGGTTCGTATCGAAGATGCGGGTGACACTCGCTTCCTCGAAGAGGGTATTGTTGACAAGCTCGACTTCCTGGAGGAGAACGACCGCATCTGGGGCAAGAAGTTCGTCACAGACGCTGGCGACTCTGAGACCCTCGAGCCAGGTATGATCATCACTGCCCGCAAGTTGCGTGATGAGAACTCCATGCTGAAGCGTCGTGACCTCAAGCTCGTGCAGACACGTGATGCGATCCCAGCCACCTCTGTTCAGATTCTGCAGGGTATCACCCGTGCAGGTCTCGGTAGCAAGTCGTTCATGTCTTCTGCATCATTCCAGGAGACTACGAAGGTGCTCAACGAGGCTGCAATCTCTGGCAAGAGCGACTCACTCGAAGGCATGAAGGAGAACGTGATTTCTGGTCACCTCATTCCTGCGGGTACAGGTATGCGCGACTTCGACAAGATCGTCGTTGGAGCCAAGGAGGACTTCCAGGCTGTGGAGCGTCGTCCATTCGATGCCGACATGGTATTCTCCTCATTCGATAACGAGTTCTAATCTTTCAGAATAGAATAACCCAAGCACAAGGGGTGTGTCACAAGAGGCACGCCCCTTGCTTTTTTGTGTCAGAACTCCCCGACATTCGTCATTTTTCTCCGAATTGTTTGGCAGTATGATTTTTTATCTCTACTTTTGTCATCGAATCAAAACCTAATGACAATGAAAAAGTGGATTCTTTGGACATTCGTGGTGCTGGTGGTGCTGGGCATCGCTGGGTTTGTGGCGTGGCGATATTGGCCAGTTGAGAAGATAGACCTTGAGCAATATACCCCATCGGAAGAGTTCGAACCAGCTTGGGAAGCTTTGGAGGTGCAGTCGAAGACACCTGAGTATGACATTGAGGAGACCGTGAGGGCGATGAATGCGCTGGAAGTGGCTCAGTGTCAGTCAGAAGACTTTATGTCCTACTTGGAGTATGTGGCGAAGCAGGACTTCACTCGGGTGGCACCTGAGGTGTTGGAACAAAAGAAGAAGCTGTTTCCTATCTTGCAGCGTCTCTATGAGTTGCAGAAGGAATACGAGGAACTGGACGATGTGTGGATGCTGATGCGGAGTGCGACGAGTGGAGCCAGCACTTTCGTGACGGAGGTGAATCCCGTGGGTGTCATTGGTTCGATGCTCACAGGCGATGCTACGTTGAGTACGGTGTCGGTGGGCAGCAGTATGGAGAAGGCACAGACGGCTGCTTTCGAAGAATATGAGAAGCAGAAGGAACTGAAGCGTAACCTGGAACGTGAGATAGAATCCGTGCGGATGTCGTACATCGAATATCTGGAGGATTACGCTCCCGTTTATTATAAGTACATGCAGGAGTGGGATGCCCTGTGTCTGAAGAAGGACAAGGCGTACATCGACCTCTATGGTGGACGTCCTATGGATGCCTACAACCAAACCCAAGAGGTGCTGAAAGACTATCCAACCAATCGTGAGGCGTTGTTGCTGAAGGGACTTTCGCTCATTCAGATGGCGGATGCCACACCTCCACCAAGTTTGGAAAACACCGCTCAACTGTTCACTGATTCCATCGATGGGGTGGTGGAGATGGGAAAACCCGATGAACGCACGGAACTTCTTCTTGAAGCAGAAACCACTCTTGACCAATACATCAAGCTCTATCCTTCTCGTTCTGCGCCTGCATTGGTGCTGAAGGGCTTGCTCTATCGTGAGGAGGGAGAAGCAGCTAAGGCGGTGTCTTATTTCGATCAGGCATCGATGGAGTATCCCCGTCAGGCAGCGGCATTGACCGATTTGCTCGACAGCTACAAGGCACGCACCTATCTGAACAAGTCTGCGGAGGGAAAGTATCTGCTGCGCTTGTATCGCTCCACGATGGAAGGCTTTGGCATCTTCAGTCCGAACCTGCTGAAAGCGAACTACTATGCCCAGAATGGCGATACTGAGAAGAGTAAGGAGGAAATCTTCAATCACTTCTACCGTCGGGGCAACCAAGGGGTGTATGACTGTCTGCTCTCCGACATGCAGTATTGTGAGGAGAATATGTATAGCAGCTTCAAGCAGATCCTGATGGAGCAGTCGTTCTTGGATGTGTCGGTGGAGCCGACGATGAACTGGACGCTCTCCGACAAGGATGACGAGATCAAGGTGACCATCAACAACCGTTCCGACATCGATTTGGAGAACGTGCGCATCTTCCTCTGCCTGCACTACACGGATATGTACAAGGACGAGTATGATGTGCAGAAACTCCCATCCGTCAATATCATCAAGCATCACGACAAGACCGAGATTGGGGTGGTGAAGCTTAATTATGAGGACAAGAAATACAATGACATCACCCGCATTCGTGCCATTGCGATGACCGACGATAAGATTTGCTGGATTGACAATGTGGATTACAAGTATATGAAGGCACAGGAGACCTCACGAAAGACTTCTGGGAAGCCCTCCAGCTCCACCACATCTGCCAAGCAGCAACTGCTCGAGGATTTCAATGTGGACAATGGAAAGCTCCAATCCATCATTCAGGAAGGGATGAAGGTGTATGGCACCGTGAGCGACGGCAACCTCTGGAACGATGTGAAACGGGATGTGAAGAACCTCGTGACGGGCAAGGACAAGAAGCTGCGTATCGAATTGCCACGCATCCTCACCCTCATCGACCCTGTTTTCTCGCTCTATCAGCTCAACGACAAGGACAAAGCGGTGCGACCTTCGGAGAACTACCTCTCAGGCTCCAACATCCGTCTGAAGTTCGATTATGAGCCCAAGCAGGACGAGACCTTGCCACTCTATATCTACAGCGACTTTGCCAACTTCAAAGTCACGATCAAGTTTGAGGAAGGGAAGCCTGCGGTGAAGAAGGTGGAGTTATTATAACTCTTCACTCCTTTTCTTCGGTTGTTTGTTGAATCGGTATATCGCGTGCAGAATGCCATACGATGGGATGACGTTGTAGAAGGTTTCTGTGCATCCCTGTGCATTGTAGGTGCGCTGCACGTTGGAGAGCTTGCCCAACAGGTCGAAACCATCGAACATGATGGTTAGCTTACCCTTGAACAGTCGTTTTGCCAGATGGGCATTCCACACCAGTTCATTCGTGTTCATCGTAGGGTCGCTGTAACCGCGGCGGCTGTACATTGTGATGTCGCTTGATACCTGCATGTCCCAAGGGAGTTCCAGCTGTCCCCTGAGGCCGTAATTGAAAGTGTACACGTTGATGGCGTTGAATCCTGCACGCTTGCTGTCGGAGTGCTGGTAATTGAGGTTGCCCGATGCCGTCAATTCCATCTTGGAGGAAGGTTGCCAGCGAAGGCTGAAATTCTCATTGAAGTTATCCGACGTCACTACCGACTTCGTGGCGTTGAGGCTTTCATCAGTACTGCTCAAATCCACGCTGTTGTTGTGGAAATAACCCACGCGCTGTGACAATCTCCATTTGTCGTTCTTATCAATCGCCAGGTTGATGCCAGCATTGGTATTGATGCTCCAGTTGCCGTTGACGTTGTCAGGCGTGATGGTGCGCACACCCGTTTCCTTGTTATAGATGTAGCCAGAAGCCACTGCATTTTCCGTGATGGTGGCGTTCACCGACGAATTGAAGAAGGTCTTGTGCCATTTGTCACGATATCCCATTCCGATGTTGTGACTGCGTGTGTTCTTCAGGTGGGGATTTCCCAGCGTGATGACAAGTGGGTTGCTGTCGTCACGAATGTTGAGCAGGCTCGTCATCGATGGGGCAGTGGTGCTCATATCGTAATTGAACGAGATGCCCCTGTTGCGCTTGTACACGTCGTGAGTGAAATAGATGCTTGGGTTGAAGAATGTCGTGTTGCGACTCATCAACGTGTCGACCTGTGAGCCTCGGTGATAATCCATCTTCTCGCGCTGCATGGGGGCACCCACTCTGAGGTTGAGGCTGTTGGACACATTTTCGTTGAACAAAGCGAAGGTGTATGTCATCGCAACGTCGTGCGCGTATTTCGTCGTCTTCGAGTGTGAACTGTTGTCTGCATCCAGTGTTGCCAGCATCTCGTCATACGAGGGCAGCGTACCCAACGGATGGGTGGTGCCGTTCTCCGATGTTGCCGCGTTCCATTCGTCCAGCTTATTCAGCAGATAGAGCGAGTTGTTTGTGTCGTCGTAGTCATAACGGAAGTCGTAACTGACCTGGAACTGATGACGGTGATTCTTGTCCAGTGCTCCTCCAAACACACCGCCCACATGTCCGCTCCTCGACAAATCTTTCGTGGGGTTGTAACGGTTGCGAAAATCGGTGGAGGTTTGAGGTTGGAGGTTTGAGGATTGAGGTTGGAGATTTGAGGTTTGAGAGTTAAGGTTAAAATAATCCAGTTGGTAGTGCTCAAAGTTGTCAGCCACACGCTTGGAGTAGTTGTAGCCGTAGGTCAGATTGTAGAAGATGTAGTCGTTATGGGCAGGGCTTCCTGACAGGAAACCGTCGATGCCCAAGTTGTGATGGTGACCTATTCCCTTGCTGGTGGTCATAGTGCGGTTGATGGCATAGCGGCGCAGCAAGTCTCCTGCATTGGGCGTCATGATGCTGTCCATCCATGCCTTGCCCCATTGGGCAGCCACATCCTCTGCAAGGGTGACGCTGGCACTGTTGCCTCGGTTGTCCCACTTGCTGTAGCTGTAGGTGGGGCGCATCACCAGATAGACGTGGCGGAAAGTCTCCCAAAGCTGTTCCCCGTGCTCCAGACGCAGGTCGTGGTCGGTGCGGAAATTCCAGTTGTAGTTGCGGCTGTTGTGGAAATTCCTTCCATACGTGTCACCTCCCTCGAGGAAGTTGGCACTGCTGGTGTGCGAAGCGTTGTCTGTGTCGGTGTAGGAGCCTGATACACTTGCCTGATAGGCATAGATACCCTCCTTATCCGTCATGAAGTTGCCGCCTCCGTTATACGTCTTCGTGATGCCGCCCGTCTGTTCCAGTCCTCTCCATTCTCCCTCATAGCCGGGGCCGTCTTGTGCATTCACGTTGTTCACGTTGCCATACAGCATCAGTCGGGTGTTCTCCGTGAATCGCAAGCCAAACAACCTGCCCAGATATTTCGTGTCCAGCTTCCTCTCCGCATTGCGGTGGAAGGGGGTGCCGACACCTCCCTCTACATTGGCTATCCAGCCCGTCGCATACTCTTTCTTCAGCTTCACGTTCATCACCAGTTCCTTCTTTGCTGTCTTCTCTCGTGGCGTTCCTTTCAGTTCCTCAGGCACACGCTCATACGACTGGATGTTCTTCACCATATACGACGGCATGTTCTCCAGCAGCAGCTCGCGGTCGCTGTCGAAGAAGTTCTTTCCGTTCAGCAGCAAGGCATCCACCTGCTTGCCGTTCACCTTGATCACGCCGCCTTTCTCCAGTTCCACGCCAGGCAACTTGCGGATCAGTTCGTTCAGCATCGAACCCTCCGCCATGTTGAACGCATCGGCATCATACACCAGCGTGTCGCCGTTCATGTAGAACTTCAGTTTCGTTGCCACCACCACAATGTCATCCAGTTCATACTCATTCTTCTTGGGCACCGTGCGCAGGTAGATGGTCTTCATCGTTCGGTAGTTCTCACGCTTGTACAACTTCTTGATTTCCAATGGCACATACTTGGTCGTGTAGCCCTCCGCACCAATCTTGATCAGATAGTCGCCAGCCTTCGTGACCGGGAACGACAGCGAAGAGTTCTTGTAGTACTCCTCGTCCTGATATTCCGAGTGAATCGTATCGACAAACGAGCTGTCCGCTGCCCACAGCAACTCAGCCTTCACGCCCTTGACAGGGTCGTGCGTCAGGTGGTCTTTCACATCTGCCATCATCAGCAACGTCCTCGCATTTTTCGTCGAGTCAGCCTCTTTGTCTTGTGCCCACAGTAATGTGGCCACCATAAGCAGTAGCAGTGATAGAAAATATTTCAATTTCATGAAGAAAAAGGTGTCTCTGTAAAAATCGCTGCAAAGTTACGGTTTAATCGCCACATATCGGGTATGTTTCATCATCTTTGTTGTTTTTCCCTCTCTTTTTCAGCCATTTTTTCCTGTGGGGGTGTTGGTGGTGTGCAGGAAATGTTGTAAATTTGCCACCCAATCAATCACATCTAAAAGAATCAATACGAAAGAAAGATGAAAAGCGTAAAATTAATCATGCTGGTGGTGCTCACAGCCATTCTTGCCAGTTGTGGAACCACTACCCAAGTGCCCGTCACAGGACGCAAGCAGCGACTCGTTGTCAGCGACGAACAGGTCATGAGCCTCAGTAATCAGGAGTATCAGAGCTACATGAAGACGGCGAAACTCTCCACCAATGCCGCCAACACAGCCATGGTGAAACGCTGTGGACAGCGGTTGGCGACTGCCGTCGAGACCTATCTGAGAAACAACGGCTATGCCAACGAAATCGCCAACTACAAGTGGGAGTTCAACCTCGTGCAGAACAACCAAGTCAACGCCTTCTGTATGCCTGGCGGAAAGATTGTGGTGTATGAAGGCATCCTTCCCGTCACACAGGATGAGGCTTCCCTTGCCATCGTTTTGGGGCATGAAATCGCCCATGCGGTGGCAAAGCACTCCGCAGAGCGCATCAGCAACGACCAGAAGCAGCAGACCGCCGTGTCTGTGCTCGGTGGTGTGGCATCAGTAGCGGGTATGGGACCCAACACCTCCAGCATCGTCTCCTCAGTCGTGGGCTTAGGCACCAAGGCATTCACCTCAGGCTTCTCTCGCAGTCAGGAAAGTGAAGCAGACCACATCGGACTCATCTTCGCCGCGATGGCTGGCTATGACCCTGAGAACGCCCTCTCTTTCTGGCAGCGCATGGCAGCGGCAGGCAACAGCTCCAACTCCATCTTCAGCGACCACCCCTCCGACGAGAAGCGCATCAAGCAGATTCAGGGATGGATACCTGAAGCCAAGAAGTACTACAACCCGGGCAACACTTCCACTACGACGCCCACGACTTCAGGCAAGACCCTGAGGTATTCCACGAAAAAGTGAACGAACAGGAAACCATTTCTCCGCAGCGACATGCAAACATGGCGGCGATCCACGGCAAGGACACCAAACCCGAGCTGCTGGTGCGCCGCTATTTGTGGGGGAATGGTTTCCGTTATCGTCTGAACTATCCCCGCTTGCCTGGCAAACCCGACATCGTGCTCCGACGCTACCGCACCTGCATCTTCATCAACGGCTGCTTCTGGCACGGACACGAAGGTTGTCCCTACTACAAAGTGCCCAAGACCAACACCACCTTCTGGCAAAACAAGGTGACTCGCAACAAAGCACGTGACCTGAAAGTGCAGCACGAACTCGCCGCCATGGGATGGCACTCCATCACCATCTGGGAATGTGAACTCCGCCCCCACCAACGGCAACAAACCCTCCAGTCACTTGCCTACACCCTCAACAAAATCTTCCTCCAAGACCACACCATCCACCACTACGAAATCCCCGAAGAACCCTCCCACATGGCTGCGGAAGATACGCTTCCAACCACTTAACATACCTATATCCAACAAAGGAGAGGCATCCCATTCGGAGCCTCTCCTTTTTCGTTTAGCGTTTATCGGTTATCGTTCATCGTTCATCGACACCCCGCACGGCTAAACCTCAAATCTCTTATCGTATCTTTAGCACGCTTGGCTTGCCAAGAACCTTCAGCTCGGCGGAGCCAAACCTTTAACCTTGACCTTAGACTATGTTTAACCGAATTATTGTTTCAATTTGAAAGCATATTCTTTTAAAATACTTTCTATTTGAAACGAATTTCTCATAAATTGTTTCAAAAAGTATTGTTTTGCGTTAATTTTGTGTTATTATTGACAATTTTATTCTTGTTTTTTTTGGCATTTCTCCAAAATTGTGTACCTTTGCATTGTGAAAAAGAAAAAAGTTGCCGTGATGAGAAAGTATAATAGTCGTTAATGCAGAGACACAAACACAAAATTATAACACAAACACAAGATTGACATGAACATCAGGATAAATGAATTAATAGATAGCCGCGACACAGTCAATAAATGGCTGGAGCGATATGGAGTAAGGTTCGGGGTGTATAAGCACGGGGTTTTCAACGAGCAACTTTTCCCCTTTGATTCTATCCCACGAATCATCTCCCATAGTGATTGGTCTTATTTGGAGACGGGTCTCAAGCAGCGTGTGTTGGCGCTTAACAAGTTTCTTTGGGATGTGTATCACGACAAGCGCATTATCAAAGATGGTATTATTCCTGAAGAGTTTGTGTACTCCTCAAAGGGCTATATGCCTGAGTGTGAAGGAATCAATCCCACAGGAGAAGTTTATGCCCACATTGCTGGTATCGACTTGGTGGAAGGCAAGGACGGTCAATGGTATGTGTTGGAGGACAACTTGCGCATACCTTCTGGCGCCAGCTATCCAATGATAGCCCGTGAGATCACCCGCAAGGTGTCGCCTCAGACGTTCACCCAGAATGCTGTGGCTGAAAACCGCAACTATTCCAAATTGCTCGCCACGATGATGGAAGAGATGAACAACGGTAGGGGTATCTCTGTCATTCTGACTCCTGGTCGCTACAACTCTGCCTACTTTGAACACAGCTACTTTGCGGAGAAGATTGGTGCCACCTTGGCATACCCTGGCGACCTCTTTGTGGAGGACAATAAAGTGTACTATGCGGGTATTTACAAGGAGAAGACCCGTGTGGGTTGCATCTATCGTCGTGTGAGTGATGAATACATAGACCCATTGATTTTTGAGGCTTCTTCGTTGCTGGGTATTCCGAATGTGATGCAGGCGTACAAGTCGGGCAATGTGGCACTGATCAATGCCATCGGTAATGGTGTGGCAGACGACAAGGGCATTTATTATTTCGTTCCCAAGATGGTGGAGTATTATCTTGGCGAGCAGCCCATCCTGCAAAATGCCCCTACCTATCTGCCGTATTTCAAGAAAGACTATGACTATGTGCTGGCGAACATCCAGCGTCTGGTCATCAAGGATGTCAGTGAAGCGGGTGGTTATGGTGTAGTGTTCGGCAAGGATTTGTCGAAAGAGAAGCTTGATGAATTGAAAGCATTGATCATTGACCAGCCACGGCGTTGGATTGCTCAGGAGGTCATTGACTTCAAGGATCTTGAGATATTGGAGGATGACAAGCCTGTGGAACGCAAGGCAGATCTTCGAGCCTTTGTGGTCAGCGGAAAAGAGACCAGGGTGTGGGCGAGTGGACTGACGCGGTTCTCAAGAAATCCCGATTCATTCGTGGTGAACTCTTCACAGGGAGGTGGATTCAAGGACACCTGGGTGTTGGAGGAGTAATGGTTAAAAGTAAAAAAGTAAAAAGGATTTTGAGCTATGGTTAAACATACAATCATATCGGCCAAGAAGGCCAACAGCCTCTACTGGCTGGGGAGATACGAGGAGCGGGTTTATATTACCCTGCATTTGTTACGGAAGTGTCATGATAAGATGATTGACGGTGAGTTGGAGGACTATTGGCCCATCTGGCAGAACTTAGACACCGCGGGCGTCTATCAAACTAACGAAGAGTTTATATTCGGCATCATGTATGACGATATCAATCCCAGCACCGTGATGTCTGCTCAGATGAGAGCAATGGACAATGCCATTCTTCTTCGTGAGGACATCCTTTCGGAAACGCTCAGTTATCTGGAAATGAGTCTGGCACTGCTGAAAGAATGTCGCAACAAGCAAGAAAAGAATGTCATTTGCCTGCAACCCGTCATTGACTGGTCATTGGCCTTTTGGGGATCAGCTGAGCAAAGGCTGAAAAACCACAAGGCACTCTACATTATGATGATTGGTCGCAACATAGAGAATCTGGACATGCTGCTGCGTTTTGACTACGACTTCGAACGGGTGGCGTTGGCATACGATTCTGTGAAGCACTACTTCCGTCATATGCCCAGCATTGTCGATGACCACATTGAAGAAGAACTCAACCGACTCATCACTCGGGAACGATTCAATCTCAAGGATGTGGAATACAAGAATAAGTTACTGAAATTTATCAACCAATTGGTGAGGGTGTGAAACGATATTTGTACAACTACCAGACCATTGTCGAGTTTTCGGAAGCTGTGCCCATGCATGCGGTGATGTTACGCTGTCAGCCAGTCAGCAATGCTGGTCAGACGGTGGAGCAAGAGCACTTGGTGGTTTCGCCCGACTACTGGCTGCAGGCTGGGCACGATGCATTCTACAACCGTATCCTTTTCGGCGGTGCCACTGAACCGCACAAGACCTTCGCTTATGTCAGCACAGGAATTGTGGCGACAGACACTTATGTCATCAAGTATCGGGGTGAAAACTTGTTCTTGTTCAAGCAGCCTACGGCACTGACCAACGTCAGGGAAGCGGTGCTGACGACACCCGACAATGTCATCGATGCTGCTTACGCTATCTGCAACTGGCTGTATGAGAACATTGTTTATCAGCCTCTGTGCACCACCGTTGAAACCACTGCTGCCGAGGTGCTGGAGCGGAGGAAGGGTGTTTGTCAGGACTTTGCCCATCTCATGATAGCCCTCTGCCGTCAGCGAGACATACCAGCCCGCTATGTCAATGGATTCTTGGAAGGAGAGGGCGAGACTCATGCATGGGTGGAGATATTCGATGGCTACAACTGGCTGGGTTTTGACCCGACTCACAACCGTTGCATCAGCGAAGGCTACGTCAAGTTGGCGCATGGAAGAGATGTCCGCGATTGTTCCGTCAGTCGGGGACTCTTCACAGGGCAAGCCACCCAGCAAACCACGATTCACGTTACACTGCAAGAAATATGATTAAGACAATAGTATCTACAGAACTACCTATTGACGAGCAGTTCCGCATTCGCAAAAATGTCATTCAGAACGGCAAGAAGGACGGCTTGCGCTTCTGTGTGGTGACAGGAACCCACGGTGATGAACTGGAGGGTCAGATGGTGTGTTATGAACTGGCTCGTATCGTCACCGAACAGATTGATGCGCTGGATGGCACCCTCGAGATCTACCCGGCTCTCAATCCGTTGGGCATCGATACCATTCAGCGGGGCATTCCCAATTTCGACCTCGATATGAACCGCATCTTCCCAGGTGATCCACAAGGCACGATGGCGGAACAGACGGCTCATGCCATCATTGAAGACATCAAGGGGGCAGACATGGTGATTGACATTCACTCCAGCAATCTCTATCTACGAGAAACGCCGCAGGTGCGCATCAATGTTCAGGACTCCAAGTGGCTGGTTCCCTTTGCCGAACGGCTGGGCATGGACTTCGTGTGGGTGCATGGTGCTGCCACAGTGCTGGAGGCGACACTGGCTCACTCGCTCAACTCTACAGGCACTCCCTGTCTGGTGGTGGAGATGGGAGTGGGTCAGCGCATCAATCACAAGATGTGCCGACGTCTTGTGGAGGGTATCCTGCATCTGATGCAGACTATGGGAATGTGGAAGGAAAGTCCTAAGGACAGATTGCCCCTGCCGCTCGTTTGCGAAGGAGATCGCGTCACCTTCCTCAATGCTGAGACCTCTGGTGTGTTCCTGACTGAATTGAAATGCGGCATCAACGTCAGCCGAGGACAAACCATCGGTCAGATTGTTGACCCGCTTCATGGTCGAGTGCTCAGCACGGTCAGTTCGCCGGTTAACGGCTATTTGTTCACCATACGTGCCTATCCGATTGTCTATGAAGGGTCGTTGATGGCACGAATCTTTAACACAGAAGACGCATGAGAATAGAGACGATATTTGAGATGACATCGCCCTGCCGTGATAATTTCCGCATCAAGGGCTACCGATTCGGGGAAGGTGAAAAGACATTGGCTATTGTGGGTGCCATGCGAGGTGATGAGGTGCAGCAACAGTACATCTGCTCGCAGTTGGTGAATCGTCTGACGATGATTGAACAGCGTGGAGGCATAGCTGAGGGGAAAAGCATTCTGATTATCCCCTCGTGCAACCCCTTTTCGATGAACGTCAACCGACGTTTCTGGGCAATGGACAACACCGACATCAACCGCATGTTCCCAGGCTACAATCAAGGAGAAACCACGCAACGCATTGCAGCGGCAATCTTTGCTGCTCTCAACGGGTTCAAGTACGGCATCCAGCTGGCGAGTTACTATGTGTCGGGCGACTTCATCCCTCATGTACGGATGCTAAAGACGGGATATGAGGATGTGGACACAGCACGCCTTTTCGGCATGAAATACGTCACGACCTACCAGCCGCGTCCCTTCGACACCACGCTGCTCAACTATAACTGGCAATTGTGGAGCACCAAGGCTTTCTCTGTCTATGCAGGACAAACCAACAGGATAGACCTCAGCAACAGTGGTGAGACCATCGATGCCATTTTCCGCATGATGAAACGGACGGGCATCATCAATGCGGGTTCTCCGGGTGTTGCTTATGAATCCATTTGCATCGATGAGGCAAGCCTTCAGCACATCAAGGCACGTCATGCGGGAATCTTCTATCGTCTGGTGGACGCTGGCAGCCGTGTTACTCCGGGCGATTCCCTCGCCCACATTATCGACCCCTACAACGGTCAGATTCTCGACGACATCAAGGCAACAGAAGAAGGCACCGTATTCTTCGCTCACCACCGTCCCGTGGTGTTTCAAAATGCTCTACTTTTCATGATACATGTGGTATGACAATGAAGGAAAGAACCCATATCAATCTTCTTTTATGTGACACCTTCTCGGGGCTGTTGCCTCCGGACATTCCTTCATACGCATCCATGTTCATAGGCTTGTTCCGTTCAGTCAGTGACCCGGCGACATTTGAAGTCTTTCCTGTCATGAAAGGCGTCCTCCCAAAGAAATGGAACAAAGATGAACTATACCTGATAACGGGCAGCAACAGTTCTGCTTATGACAAAGAACCTTGGATTCTTGAGTTGCTACAGTGGATCAGAAAAGCAGCGACGCTTCACATCAAGCTGGTCGGCGTATGTTTCGGTCACCAAGCCATAGCACAGGCATTAGGAGGCAATGTACAGCGATATGCAGGAGGATGGGGTGTTGGCATTCGGGAGTCCTTCATTTTAGATGAAGTTATGCGCCCCTATTTTTCTGACGGTTATCTCCGCCTCTTATATAATCATCATGACCAAGTAACCAAGCTTCCTGCTGATGCCGTCGTCATAGCTCAAAGCCCATTTTGTCAGTACGAAGGGTTCCGAATTGGGAATCACATCCTAACATTTCAGGGTCATCCTGAATACACACCAGCATACGAACTCCATCTGCTCAACAATCATGCTCTGCACGAAGATGAAGAAGTCAAGAAGGAGGCGGTATTGTCCATCAAGAACTTGAGACATCAGGGTACTGCAATCGCACAATTCATCATCCATTTTTACCATCTCGAATAGTCCCAGTTGCGAAAGGTCCCACAATTTTCTCCTTCTCATGCGTTATTACCTAAAATCAGTGCCTGCACCACCAAAAAGAAGAGGCATCCGATTTCCGGAGCCTCTCCTTTTTCGTTTAGCGGTTAGCGGTTATCGTTTAGCGGTTATCGGTTATCGACACCCCGCACGGCTAAACCTCTTATCGTATCTTTAGCACGCTTGGCTTGCCAAGAAATCTCAAACCTCAAATCTCAAATCTATACCCTGTTTCAACTTTTTATAACCAAATATCTAAAATTACTTTCATTTTCACACTATTAACAAATATTTTTAGTACAAATTGAAAGTTTTTTGATTTTTTCTGCAACAAATTGAAATATTATTCATACCTTTGCAGCCAAAATGACGGACGAAGCAGGAGTGAAGTCGAATTCATTTGAATATAAACACAAACAAGATAAATAGAAAAGGACATGAAAAAAGGTAATTTTGGATTGTACAGCAAAGCCTATGAGCATGACGCTTGCGGTGTGGGTATGGTGGTCAACATTCATGGTGGCAAGAGCCATGAGTTGGTGGACAATGCACTGAAGGTGTTGGAAAACATGGAGCATCGTGGAGCAGAGACGCGTGACAAGACAGGTGACGGCGCGGGCATCATGGTGCAGATTCCTCATGAATTCATTCTTTTACAGGGTATCCCTGTGCCAGAGAAAGGAAAGTACGGCACGGGTCTGGTGTTCTTGCCTAAGCAGGAGAAGGAACAGCAGGGCATCCTGAGTGTGATGATTGAAGAGATTGAGCGTGAGGGTCTCACGCTGATGCACATGAGGGCGGTGCCAACGTGCCCCGAGGTGCTGGGTGTGGGTGCCCGTGAGGTGGAACCAGACATCAAGCAGATTTTCGTCACAGGTGTGAGCGAGGATCAGGTGGAGACGTTTGACCGTATATTATATAAGGTACGCAAGCGCATAGAGAACCGCGTGACGAACGAGGATTTCTATGTTTGTTCGTTGAGCAGCAAGAACATCATCTATAAGGGTATGTTGACGAGCGGACAGCTGAGACGCTATTTCCCCGACTTGTCAAGTCCCTATTTCACCAGTGGGTTGGCATTGGTTCACTCTCGATTCAGCACCAACACGTTCCCAACATGGAGTTTGGCGCAGCCTTTCCGTCTTTTGGCGCACAACGGCGAGATCAACACCATCCGTGGTAACCGCGGCTGGATGAAGGCGAGGGAGAGTGTGTTGAACAGTGAGGCTCTGGGCGACATCAAGGACATCCGTCCGATCGTGCAGGAGGGTATGAGTGACTCTGCCAGCCTCGACAACGTGTTTGAGTTCCTCACCATGAGCGGTCTGTCTTTGCCACAGGCGATGGCAATCCTCGTGCCTGAGAGCTTCAACGACAAGAACCCTATCAGCGAAGACCTGAAGGCGTTCTACGAGTATCATTCCATCCTGATGGAGCCTTGGGACGGTCCTGCGGCTCTGCTGTTCTCTGACGGACGTTATGCGGGTGGTATGCTCGACAGAAACGGATTGCGCCCCAGCCGTTACACGATTACGAAGAACGGCATGATGGTCGTGGCAAGTGAAGTGGGTGTGATGGACTTCGAGCCTGGTGATGTGGTGAGCAAGGGACGCTTGCAGCCTGGCAAGATCCTGCTCATTGACACGCAGGAGGGCAAGATTTACTATGACGGAGAAATCAAGGAGCAGTTGGCGAAGGCTCATCCTTACCGCGAATGGCTGAACACCAACCGCATCCAGCTGGAGAAGCTGAAGAGTGGTCGCAAGGTGGAAAATGGCGTGGAGAACTACGAACGCAAGCTCATCAACTTCGGTTTCGGACAGGAAGATATCGACAAGACGGTGGTGCCTATGGCTACAGCGGGTCAGGAACCTGTGGCAGCAATGGGCAACGACACGCCGCTGGCTGTCATCAGCGACCGTCCCCAGATTTTCTTCAACTACTTCCGACAGCAGTTTGCGCAGGTGACCAACCCTGCCATTGACCCAATCCGTGAGGAATTGGTGATGAGTCTGACGGAGTATATCGGTGCTGTGGGCACCAATATCCTGACGCCTGATGCTTCCAACTGCAAGATGGTGCGTCTGCCACAACCTGTGCTGACGAACACGCAGTTGGATATTCTTTGCAATATCCGCTACAAGGGTTTCAAGACCAAGAAGCTTGCAATGCTCTTCGACATTGAGAAGGGTGCCAGCGGACTCCGACAGGCTATCGAGGACTTGTGCAAGGAGGCTGAGGCGAGTGTGGATGAGGGTGTGAACTACATCATCCTCTCTGATAGGGACATCGACGAGAAGCGTGCCGCCATCCCAAGCCTTTTGGCTGTGAGTGCAGTGCATCATTACCTCATCAGCGTGCAGAAGCGCGTACAGACGGCGCTGATTGTGGAGAGCGGTGAAATCCGTGAGGTGATGCATGCTGCCTTGCTGCTGGGTTATGGTGCCAGTGCCATCTGTCCTTATATGACGTTTGCCGTACTGGATGACCTCGTGAAGAAGCATAAGATTCAGGAGGATTACAACACGGCGGAAGCTCACTACATCAAGGCGGTGGACAAGGGTCTGAAGAAGATTATGTCGAAGATGGGTATCTCAACCATCCGTTCTTATCGTGGTGCGAAGATTTTCGAGAGCATCGGTTTGAGCGAGGACCTCCTGAGACGCTATTTCGGCACCGAGGTGAGCACCATTGGCGGTATCGGTCTGAAGGATATCGCAAGGGATGCCATCCGTCTGCACGACGAGGCATTCAAACCTGCTGAAATCAATGAGATTCTGCCTAACAACGGACAGTTCTCTTATCGCAAGGACGGTATCCTCCACGCTTGGAACCCCGACACGATTGCCAACCTGCAGATTGCCACTCGTCTGGGCTCTTACAAGAAGTTCCAGGAGTGGGAGAAGATGGTGGACCAGAAGGAGAAGCCTATCTTCATCCGCGATTTCTTCGGCTGGAAGAAGGCTGCCAAGCCTACACCGATTGACGAGGTGGAATCAGTGGAGAGCATCGTGAAGCATTTCGTGACGGGTGCGATGAGTTTCGGTGCCTTGAGCATTGAGGCACACGAGGCATTGGCACTCGCGATGAACAAACTCGGCACTCGCAGCAACACGGGTGAGGGTGGTGAGGACAACGAACGCTACCACACGGAAGTGGATGGTGTGTCGCTCAGCAGCAAGACCAAGCAGATTGCCAGCGGTCGTTTCGGTGTCACTGCCGAATATCTGGTGAATGCTGAAGAAATACAAATCAAGGTGGCACAGGGAGCCAAGCCTGGTGAGGGTGGTCAGCTGCCTGGTTTCAAGGTGAACAAGATCATAGCCAAGACGCGTAACGCCATTCCTGGCATCAGTCTGATTTCGCCTCCACCACATCATGATATCTACAGTATCGAGGATTTGGCACAGCTGATTTTCGACCTGAAGAACATCAACCCAACCGCTGCCGTCAGCGTGAAGCTCGTGGCAGAGAGTGGTGTGGGCACGATTGCCGCAGGTGTGGCAAAGGCAAAGGCAGACCTCATCGTCATCAGCGGTGCTGAAGGTGGTACGGGTGCCAGCCCTGCTTCTTCTATGCGCTTTGCCGGTATCAGCCCTGAGATTGGTTTGGCTGAGACGCAGCAGACGCTGGTGATGAACGGATTGAGAAATCAGGTTCGTTTGCAGACCGATGGTCAGTTGAAGACTGCCAAGGATGTGATCATCATGGCCATGCTGGGTGCCGACGAGTTCTCATTCGGTACGTTGCCGCTCATTGTACTGGGTTGTGTGATGATGCGCAAGTGTAACACCAACACCTGTCCTGTGGGTGTGGCTACGCAAGACGAGACGCTGCGTCAGCGATTCAGAGGAAAGTCTGACTATGTGGTCAACTTCTTCACGTTCATTGCCCAGCAAGTGCGTGAATACCTCGCAGAGATAGGCGTGAAACACCTCAAGGACATCATCGGTCACACCGAGTTGATTGAGATGCACACCGAGAATGCCACCGACAAGCAGAAGACCATCGACTTCGCACGCTTGCTGCACAAGCCAGAGACCGATAAACCACTCTTCTGGGATCGTGGCCAGTTCACGAAAGTGATGGGTGTGAAGGATGAAGATATCATTCAGGCAGCTGCGCCAGCGATTGAGCAGAAGGAAGAGGTGAGCCTCGACTATGCAATCCGTAACACCGACCGTGCTGTGGGTACGATGCTCTCCGGTGTGATTGCCAAGAAATATGGAGAAGCAGGACTTCCTGACGGAACCGTTCGCCTGAAGTTCAAGGGTTCGGCGGGTCAGTCATTCGGTGCCTTCGCTGTGAAGGGTCTGGACATCCGTCTGGAAGGTGAGACCAACGACTACTTCGGCAAGGGACTCTCAGGTGGTCGCATCAGCATCATGCCACCTGTCCGCAGAAGTGCTGACTTCGTGGCTGAGGACAACATCATCGCCGGCAACACAGGTCTGTATGGTGCCACCAGTGGTGAGCTGTATGTGAACGGTCGTGTGGGTGAACGCTTCGCAGTCCGTAACTCTGGTGCCATCGCCGTTGTGGAAGGTGCCGGTGACCACTGTTGCGAATATATGACTGGCGGTCGTGTCGTCGTGCTCGGCAAGACGGGTAGAAACTTTGCCGCTGGTATGAGTGGTGGTGTGGCTTATGTGTATGACCGCGATCACACCTTCGACTACTTCTGCAACATGGATATGGTGGAACTGAGCCTCGTGGAGGACAGCGTGAGCCGTAAGGAACTGCTCGAACTCATCCGTCAGCACTATCTCCACACAGGCAGTGCCCTCGCAGGAAGGATGCTCGACGACTGGAACCGCTACGTGGAAGACTTCATCCAAGTGGTGCCAATCGAGTACAAGCGTGTGCTGCAGGAAGAGCAGATGGCGAAACTGCAACAGAAGATTGCCGACATGCAGCGTGACTATTAAACCTCATCAATCAACTATAATATAGAAAAGAAAATGGGAAATCCAAAAGCATTTCTGACTGTGCCTCGTAAGGAGGCTGGTTATCGCCCCATCAACGACCGTATTCATGACTTTGGTGAGGTGGAACAGACACTGAACACAAAAGACCGACAGGAGCAGGCAAGCCGTTGTATGGATTGCGGTGTGCCTTTCTGCCACTGGGCTTGTCCGCTGGGCAACAAAGACCCTGAATGGAACGATGCCCTCTATCGTGGCGAATGGGAAACTGCCTACAAGCTCCTGAAGAAGACCAATCCTTTCCCTGAATTCACAGGACGCATCTGTCCTGCTCTCTGTGAGAAAGCGTGTGTGCTCTATCTCACCACAGGCGATGCGGTGACGAACCGTGAGAACGAATGTGCCATCGCTGAGCGAGCTTTCCAAGAGGGTTATGTGACCATCGAAAGTCCGAAGAGGAACGGCAAGAAGGTGGCTGTCATCGGTAGTGGACCTGCAGGTCTCTCTACAGCCAACGCTCTCAATTACATGGGTTACGAGGTGACGGTCTTCGAGAAGAATGAAGCTGCTGGTGGTTTGCTCCGCTATGGCATCCCCAACTTCAAACTGAACAAGAAAATCATCGATAGAAGAATCAACGTGATGGAGCAGGAAGGCGTGAAGTTTGTCTATAACTCTGAGTTTTCCGATATTTCCAAGTTTGCCGACTTCGATGCTGTGGTCATTGCCACCGGTACGCCTACCGCTCGTGACTTGAAAGCACCGGGTCGTGAACTCAAGGGTATCCATCTGGCTCTCGAACTGCTTTCCCAGCAGAACCGCGTGTTGGCAGGTATGGAATTCTCGAAAGATGAACGCATTTCCGCCAAGGGCAAGGATGTTCTTGTGATTGGTGGTGGCGATACGGGTTCTGACTGTATCGGTACGGCACATCGTCAGGGTTGCAAGAGTGTCACCCAGATTGAAATCATGCCGAAGCCTCCAGTGGGTCACAATCCCAACACACCTTGGCCGAACTGGCCAGTCATCCTCAAGACCACTTCGTCGCACGAGGAAGGTTGTACCCGTCGTTGGAACATCAACACGTTGGAGTTCTTGGGCGAAAATGGCAAGGTGACAGGTGTGCGTGTGCAGCCTATCGACTGGAAACCTAACCCAGAAGGTGGTCGTCCGCTGATGGTGGAAGCTGGTGAACCCGAAATCATCAAAGCAGATCTCGTGCTCTTGGCAATGGGCTTCTTGAAACCCGAGCATCCTGAATACCCCGACAACGTCTTCATCTGTGGTGATGCCGCCAATGGTGCTTCCCTCGTCGTGAGAGCGATTGCCTCAGGACGCAAGACAGCAGAAGCAGTGGATAGCTACCTCAAGAATAAATAGTAAATCGTAAATCGTCCAATCGTAAATATATTCATGATTCGCACAAACACCAACTATCAGCAACTTTCCCAGCGTTATCTCTTTGCCGAGATTGCGCAGCAGGTGAACGAATATAAAGCCCAGCATCCTGACGCCAACCTCATTCGTCTTGGTATCGGTGATGTGACCCGACCTCTGCCCGATGCAGCCATTCAAGCGATGCACCGTGCCGTAGATGAATGTGCCAACGGAAAGACGTTCCGCGGGTATGGTCCTGAGCATGGTTACGATTTTCTGATTGATGCCATCATTGCTCACGATTTCCAGCCCCGAGGCATCCAACTCGACCGCGAGGAGGTGTTCATCAGCGATGGTGCAAAGAGCGACACGGGCAACATCGGCGACATCCTTTCTACCGACAATCTCGTAGGTATCACCGACCCCGTCTATCCTGTGTATGTGGATACCAACATCATGGCTGGACGGAAACTCACTTACATCCCTTGTCATGCAGGCAACGGCTTTACGGGTGATATTCCAACGGAACATCTTGACATCATCTATCTCTGCTATCCCAACAATCCAACAGGTGCCGTCATCACAAAAGAGAAACTGGCGCAGTGGGTAGCATACGCAAGGGAGAACGAGGCACTCATCCTGTATGATTCTGCCTACGAAGCTTTCATCCAAGACGATACTCTGCCTCATTCCATCTATGAGATTGAAGGGGCGAAGGAATGTGCGATTGAGTTCCGCAGCTTCTCCAAGACGGCAGGATTCACGGGTGTTCGTTGTGGCTACACCGTTATCCCCAAGGAACTGAATGGTGCTGATGGAACCAGCCTCAATGCACTTTGGAACCGTCGTCAGTGCAGTAAGTTTAATGGTGCCAGCTATATCTCTCAGCGGGGTGCGGAAGCTATCTTCACGCCCGAAGGTCAGCGTCAGGTGCGCACCACGATTCAGCACTATATGAAGAATGCCCAGTTCATTCGCGAGAGCCTTGCTTTCGATGGATTGACGGTATATGGTGGAGAGCATTCTCCTTACATCTGGGTTTCAACCCCTGAGGGCGAAGACTCCTGGCACTTCTTCCATCGCCTGCTCACCGACGCCAATGTGGTCGTCACTCCAGGTGAAGGATTTGGCACTCACGGGGAAGGTTATGTGCGCATCACTGCATTCGGTACGTGGGAAAACAGCCTCGAAGCAATGGAACGCATCAAAAAGATATTGTAAAACTTCAACTCTTCAACTCTTCAACTCTTCAATTCTTCAATTTTTCAATTCTTCAAAAACGTGGAACCTCTCAAGCATGAATGTGGCGTTGCAATGATTCGCCTCCTGAAGCCCCTCAGCTACTATCAAGAGAAGTACGGCACCTCGACCTATGGTCTCAATAAGCTCTACCTCCTGATGGAGAAACAGCACAACCGAGGACAGGAGGGTGCGGGTATCGCCTGCACCAACCTCCATGCGAATCCTGGTGAAGAATATATGTTCCGCGAACGTGCGCTTGGCAGCGGTGCCATCACCGAAATCTTCAGCAAGGTGGGGGAGAACGGATGGAATGAAGCTCAGATTTACATGGGTCACCTCCGCTATTCCACCACAGGCAAGAGCGGTTTGGCTCACGTGCATCCTTTCATGCGTCGCAACAACTGGAGAGCCAAGAACCTCTGTCTGTGTGGCAACTTCAACCTCACCAACGTGGATAAGGTGTTTGACGAAATCACAGCCAAAGGTCAGCATCCCCGTATCTACAACGACACCTACATCATGCTGGAGTTGATGGGGCATCGTCTGGACAGAGAGAGTGAACGCCTCTACAATATCGCCAATGTGCAGGGATTGACAGGCACTGACCTGACGCAATACATCGAGGACAACATTGATATCACCAACATCCTGCGCACATCCACTCCGCTTTTTGATGGCGGCTATGTGCTGTGTGGATTCACGGGAAGTGGTGAGATGTTCTCTATGCGTGACCCTTGGGGCATCCGTCCTGCTTTCTGGTATCAGGATGATGAGGTGTTGGTGGTGGCGTCGGAACGTCCGGTTATCCAAACCACTTTCGATTTGAGTACCGACAGCATTCACGAATTGCTACCTGGTCAGGCACTCACCATCCACAAGAACGGCAACGTGGCGCTCACACAGATTCTTCCACCAAAGGGCAACCACGCTTGTTCTTTCGAGCGCATCTACTTCAGTCGAGGCAGCGATCGCGACATCTATCAGGAGAGAAAAGCATTGGGTGAACAGCTCACACCTCAGATTGACAAAGCCATCGACGGAGATCTGGAACACACGGTGTTCAGCTATGTGCCTAACACCGCAGAAGTGGCTTTCTATGGAATGCTCGACGGATTCAAGAAACAGCTCAACGAGCAGAAAGTGGAACAACTGTTCCGTCTGACACAGCAGCATCGCCCCACGAGAGAAGAACTGCGTGCGATTCTTCACAACTATATCCGAAGTGAGAAGGTTGCCATCAAGGATATCAAGCTCCGCACCTTCATCACGGAAGGTAACCAGCGCAACGACCTTGCCGCCCACGTGTACGATATCACTTACGGTTCTTTGAGACCTTATGTGGATAATCTCGTCATCATCGACGATTCCATCGTGAGAGGCACCACCCTCCGCGAGAGTATCATCCGCATCCTCGACCGACTGCACCCTAAGAAGATGGTGCTCGTCAGTTCCTGCCCGCAAGTGCGTTATCCTGACTACTACGGCATCGATATGTCCCATCTGGATGAGTTTATCGCCTTCCGTGCTGCCGTTGCGCTTCACATCGAACGGGGTGACTGGCAAATCTTGCACGATATCTATCGGAAATGTGTGGAGCAGCAATCGTTGCCTGCCGAGAAGATGGTTAACTACGTCAAGGAAATCTATCGACCTTTCAGCACAGACGAGATTTCGGAGAAAATGCTCGAACTCCTCCGTCCCGAGGGAATGACCACTCCGATGCAACTCGTCTTCCAGTCGCTCGAAGGACTTCATCATGCCTGTCCTCACCATCCAGGTGATTGGTACTTCAGTGGCAACTATCCCACGGCAGGTGGTGTGCGACTGGTCAATCAGGCATACATCAATTGGTACGAACAAAACTATAAATAACTATGAACACAAAATATATCTTCGTCACAGGCGGTGTGGTTTCCTCATTGGGCAAAGGTATCATCTCCGCCAGTATCGGCAAACTGTTGCAGGCACGTGGCTACAAGGTCACCATCCAGAAGTTTGACCCCTACATCAACATCGACCCAGGCACCCTCAACCCTTACGAACACGGAGAGTGCTATGTCACCGTCGATGGAATGGAAACCGACCTTGATCTTGGACACTATGAGCGCTTCACAGGTATCCACACCACCCGCAACAACTCCATCACCACAGGTCGCATCTACAAGACCGTCATCGACAGAGAGCGTCACGGTGACTATCTTGGCAAGACCATTCAGGTGGTGCCTCACATCACGGATGAGATCAAGCGCAGAATGTTGAGAGAGGATGAGAAGGGTGAGAACCTTGATTTCGTCATCACCGAAGTGGGAGGAACCATTGGTGACATCGAGAGTGCTCCCTTCATGGAAGCCATCCGACAGTTACGCTGGCAACTGGGTCGTGATGCGGTTTGCGTCCACCTCACTTATGTGCCTTATCTGAAAGCTGCCGAAGAACTGAAAACCAAGCCCACTCAGCACTCTGTGAAGGAATTTCAGGGAATGGGTATTCAGCCTGATATCCTCGTGTTGCGCACCGAACGCCACCTCGACGATGCTGTGCGCATGAAGGTGGCTTCCTTCTGTAATGTGGATCTTGAGTGTGTGGTGCAGAGCGAAGATATGCCCAGCATCTACCAAGTGCCCGTCAGCATGCAGCGTCAGGGGCTTGATGCTGCCATCATGAGAAAGATAGGAATCCCTGTTGGTGAAACTCCTTCCATGAAGTCTTGGCACGATTTCCTCGATAAGCAGAGTAATGCCACTCGTGAAGTCCATATCGGTTTGGTGGGCAAGTACGACTTGCAGGATGCCTATAAATCAATTCGTGAGAGCCTGAACCTTGCGGGAATCTACAACGACGTGAAGGTGAAGCTCCACTTCATCAACAGCGAGGACATCACGCCTGAGAATGTGGCGAAGAAATTGGAAGGAATGGCGGGTGCCGTCATCTGTCCAGGGTTCGGACATCGAGGCATTGAAGGAAAAATCACGGCTATTCAATATACCCGTACCCACGATATCCCTACCTTTGGTATTTGTCTGGGTATGCAGATGATGGTGATTGAGTTTGCTCGTCATGTATTAGGTCTTGTTGATGCACATAGTACGGAGATGAATCCTGACACTCAGCATCCAGTGATTGACCTGATGGAAGAACAGAAGAACATCACGGGTATGGGCGGAACGATGCGTCTGGGCGCATACGACTGTGCTTTGCAGGAAGGAAGCAAAGCTCGTAGCATCTACGGCAAGGCTCTTATTCAGGAGCGTCACCGTCATCGCTACGAGTTCAATAACACCTACCTCGATGATTTTGAGAAAAACGGTATGCAATGTGTGGGACGAAATCCAGAGGGAAATCTGGTGGAAGTGGTGGAACAGCCCGATAAGAAATGGTTCATCGGCACTCAGTTCCATCCTGAATATGCCTCCACCGTCCTACATCCTCATCCTCTCTTCATGGACTTCATCAAGGCGAGCATTACAATGTGATTTCGCCTTCAAAAGAAATAGCGGCAGGACCGGTCATCAGAATATGATGGTCGGTCTTGTTCCATTCTATATGGAGCGTGCCACCATCCATCTGGATGTTGCTGTGACGACTGGAACGTCCCGTCAGGTGGGCAGCAACCGCTGTGGCACAGGCACCCGTTCCACAAGCGAGGGTGATGCCTGAACCACGTTCCCACACTCTCATACGGAGTGCACCGTTGGGAGAAGGAATGCTGACAAACTCAATGTTGCAACGTTGAGGGAAAATGGGGTGGTGCTCCAAGAGGGGACCATAATGCTCCAAAGGGAACTGCTCCACGTCCTCGTCCAAGAAAATGACGAAATGGGGATTGCCCATCGAGACAAAAGTGCCGTAGAAGGTACGGTCATCGACGGTGAGGGCATAATCTTGTGCTTGTCCGTCTTGATCGCCAAACTGCTGAGGCTCACGAAGGACGGGCTCACCCATATCAACGGTAACGGTCTCCACCTTGTTGTCCCCGTTCAGATGCAATTGCAACACCTTGATGCCCGAAAGCGTCTCAAGACGAATGGGGTTCTTGTTGGTCATTCCCTTGTCGTGAAGATACTTCGCCACGCATCGGGTGCCGTTTCCGCACATCATGGCTTCGGAACCATCGTTGTTGAAGATACGCATGGAGAAGTCAGCATCAGGAAGGGTGGGGGCGCCAATCAGAATCAAACCATCACTGCCAATTCCGAAATGGGGCTTGCTCCAGGCAATGGATGCAGCAGCAGGGTCGGGGATATTATATAATAATGTGTTGACATAGATGTAGTCGTTGCCCGCACCATGCATTTTTGTGAACTTTATGACTCGTTTCATGCTTTTTGTTAGTTGTTTTATTAAATTGATGTACAAAGGTAAGCATAATTACTAAAAATTGTATCAAAAAGACACTGATAATTGCTATATTCTTGACATAAGTCAATATGTAAGCAAAAATATAAAAAAAACTTACACTTTGCTTTATCAAATACTAAAAATGCTATAACTTTGCATCGAAATCAAAAATAAACATGTTCATTATGACACTTAACAGTAATTCAATCACAATGAATCTGAATAATAATGATTATCAGTTTCAGCAGCAGGGCCAGGAGCAGAATCAGGACTCTACATTGCTTGTGGTGTGAATCTACCAGTCGGATGAACACTTTGAAATCGAGCACAAATACAAAAACATACAACACAAACACACACAATGAGGCTGGTTCATAAATAAATGAATCAGCCTCTCCATTTTTGGAGAACAGCATTCAAAACAAAATAATTATCAACACAAACTTCAAAACACATTAAGGTATGAAAAAGATTGAAGCAATCATCCGTAAGACAAAGTTCGAGGATGTAAAAGACGCATTGTTGCACTCAGACATCGATTGGTTTGAGTATCACAACGTGCATGGCATCGGTCAAAGTCGAGAGGAACGCATCTACCGTGGTGTACAGTACTCTACTGACGTGATTGAGCGTGTGGCACTGACCATCGTGTGTCGCGACCAATTCGTGGATCCAACGGTGAAGGTCATCCTGAGAGTGGCACACACTGGCGAAATTGGTGACGGTCGCATCTTCGTGAGCGACATGATAGACACCTGGAGCATCCGAACGGGTGAGAATGGTGACACCGTATTGAGAGATAAGAAATAGTTAAGGGAAAACAGATTAACTATTAAGGGTAACAACACAATTTAAACACAACACAACTATGAACGAAGTAGGAATTTCACTCGATACCGTATGGATGCTATTGGCAGCCATGTTAGTTTTCTGGATGCAACCAGGATTTGCCTTGTGTGAGGCTGGTTTCACGCGTAGTAAAAACTGTGCGAACATCTTGATGAAGAACTTTGTCGATTTCATGTTCGGCTCCCTGTTGTTCTTCTTCATCGGTTTTGGCATCATGTTCGGAAGCGACATTTTGGGTGGCTTCATCGGATTGCCCAACTGGGGTGACCTCTCTTTCTATGAGGGCGACCTGCCAGTGGAAGGCTTCCTGATTTTCGAAACAGTATTCTGTGCCACTTCTGCCACCATCGTCAGTGGTGCGATGGCTGAGCGCACGAAGTTCTCTATGTACTTGGTATATAGCGCATTCATTTCTCTCATTATTTATCCAATCGAAGGTCACTGGACTTGGGGCGGCGGATGGCTTTGCAACGATGCTGCTGACTCTTTCATGATGACAACCTTCGGTGATGTGTTCCACGACTTTGCTGGTTCTGCCATCGTGCACTCTGTAGGTGGTGTGCTCGCATTCATCGGTGCCATCGCATTGGGTCCCCGTCTTGGCAAGTACAGCAAGGAAGGCAAGAGCCACGCTATTCCTGGTCACAACCTGACGTTGGCTTCTCTTGGCGTATTCATCCTTTGGCTCGGATGGTTCGGTTTCAACCCTGGTAGTCAGCTGGCTGCTGCTGGTGAGGTGAACCGCATTGCGATCTCTCACGTGTTCCTGACCACTAACCTTGCTGCTGTAGCTGGTGGTGTGGCAACGATGTTCGTCACTTGGATGAGATATGGCAAACCTTCTCTCTCACTCACCCTCAACGGTATCTTGGCAGGTCTTGTAGGTATCACAGCTGGTTGCGACCTCGTTTCTCCTGTTGGTGCTGTCATCATCGGTCTCGTTTGTGGTGTCGTGCTCGTGTTCGCTATTGAATTCATCGATCACAAACTGCACATCGACGATCCTGTGGGTGCTTCTTCAGTACACGGTGTTTGTGGTATCCTCGGTACCCTGATGACTGGTTTGCTCTCTACCAGCAACGGTGCCTTCTACGGAGGCGGTTGGGGTTTCTTCGGTGCTGAGTGCTTCGGCATCCTCGTCATCGACCTCTGGGCAGCCGCTTGCGGTCTCATCCTCTTCTTTGGCATCAAGAAACTGCACGGTCTTCGTGTGGATGCCCGCATCGAGGAAGAAGGTCTCGACATCTACGAGCACGGAGAAAGCTGCTACAACTAAATTGTCCATTTCTATTATAATTAACCCATTTAATCAACCTCAAAAAGTACAAGTATGAAAAAGGTAGAAGATTTGTTTAAGGGATTTGCTCTCACGGCATTGTTGCTCTCCGGAGCAACAGCCGCTGAGGCTCAAGACACAGTAGAAACAACCGTCGAAGCCGATGTGGTGAACCAATATATCTGGCGCGGTCTGGAATTAGGTAACACCGCCTTCCAACCCACATTGGGCATCGCCTACAAAGGGTTGTCGCTCACAGCTTGGGGAAGTGTAGGATTGACTGACCCAACCGACACGAAAGAGTTTGACCTCACCTTGGGTTACACCATCGGAGGATTCAACATTGGTATCTGCGATTACTGGTTCAACGCAGGTCTTGATCCAGAAAGCCGTTACTTCATGTACGAAGCTCACCGCACCAACCACGTGTTTGAGGCAAACGTTGGCTACGACTTCGGAGTGGCAAGCATCCAATGGTACACCAACTTTGCTGGCAACGATGGTTTCAACAAGAAAGGCAAGCGAGCATATAGCTCCTACTTCGAAATTAGCGCTCCGTTCAAACTCGCCACTTGCGACTGGACAGCCACAGCCGGTGCGGTTCCTTACTACACGGACTTTTACGGAACAACTGGTTTCGCGGTGACCAACCTCGCACTTCGTGCAACGAAAGACATCAAGATCACTGACTCGTTCAGTATCCCAATCTTCGGAGAGGTGGTCGGCAATCCTTGCAGTCAGAAAGCATATCTGGTTTTTGGATTAACTTTGCGTCCTTAATCCGAACCTGACGAAGGGGCTGTGTCTCAACAGGCACAGCCCCTTTCTTTTTGTCTTCATTCCTTCTCTTTTTATCCAAACTGCACTTTGATTTATCATAAATGGAACAGAATTTGGTCACGTTCCATTTTTTCTGTTACTTTGCAGCCGAAATAAAGGTTAAAGATTATAGGTTAAAGGTTAAAGATGGCCGCAACAATACTGACAATAACGGGTAGTGATGGCACTGGGGGCTCTGGCGTCCAGGCCGACATTCGTTTTATCAGCGAATTGGGAGGCGTGGCAGCATCGGCAGTCACTTCCATCACAGTGCAAAACACGCTGGGTATTCAGGAGTTTCACGATCTGCCTGCCTCAGTGGTGCGTCAGCAAGTGGAGGCTATCGTCAACGACTTGCAGCCACAGGTGGTGAAGATTGGTTTGGTACGCCGTATTGATGTGGTGGAGACGCTGGTGGATGTGCTGAAGAAATATCAGCCGCGCCACATTGTATATGCGCCTGTGCTGAAATCGACAAAAGGGGAGCAGCTGGTATCGGAAAAGGTTTATGATGCCATCAAACGTCTGTTGATACCAATCTGCACTGTTGTTTTGGAACCGTCCGATTTACCTGTTGGTTCTCGCAAACACGGTTCTGCCAACCAATTGGCTTCTGCTGTGGCATTCTACCTGAGTCGTGGGGAAGAAGTGGATGAGGCGATGCTTCATGCACGAACTTACCTGAAACAATTGCCAGCCGATTATGCTGATGGCAACAGTCGGAGCGAAGAACTCTACAATCAGTTCCTCAATGCAGTGGAACATTTTTTCAACCGATATGCCGATGTGGCTTTCTATGCAGAACAGTTAAATGTCAGCCCTCGTTATCTGGGGCAGGTGACCCGACGCATTGCGGAGCGTTCTCCGAAATCCATCATCGATGAACGTATCACGACGGAGATTGCGCTGTTGCTCACCAAGACCAACAAGCCGTTGAAGGAGATTGCTCAGCAACTCGGCTTCTCTTCGCAGGCACACCTTTCCCGATATTTCAAGAAACAGAAAGGTGTTTCTCCTAGCCAATACAAACAATCAATATAAAACATTAAGAAAATGAAAGAAGACAGACAAGCGTTAAACCGTCAGTTAGCTCAGATGCTGAAAGGCGGCGTGATTATGGATGTGACCACTCCTGAACAGGCTCGTATTGCCGAGGAGGCTGGTGCTTGTGCCGTGATGGCATTGGAAAGAATCCCTGCCGACATCCGTGCAGCAGGTGGTGTTTCGAGAATGAGCGACCCGAAGATGATTCGTGGCATTCAGGAAGCGGTGAGCATTCCAGTGATGGCAAAGTGCCGTATCGGACACATTGCTGAGGCACAGATTCTGCAGGCTATAGAGATTGACTATATCGATGAGAGCGAGGTGCTGAGCCCTGCTGACAATATCTACCACATTGACAAGACGAAGTTCGACGTGCCTTTCGTGTGTGGTGCGAAGAACTTAGGCGAAGCCCTGCGACGCATTGCTGAGGGTGCCACGATGATTCGCACCAAAGGTGAACCTGGCACGGGCGATGTAGTGCAGGCAGTGAGCCACATGCGACTGATGCAGAGTGAAATCCGTCGTTTGGTCAGCATGAGTGAGGACGAACTCTTCGAGGCAGCCAAGCAGTTGCAGGCTCCTTACGAACTGGTAAAGTTTGTGCATGAGAACGGAAAACTGCCTGTGGTGAATTTCGCTGCTGGTGGTGTTGCCACTCCAGCCGATGCTGCCCTGATGATGCAACTCGGAGCCGAAGGTGTGTTTGTGGGTAGTGGTATCTTTAAGAGCGGCAATCCTCAGAAACGTGCGGCTGCCATTGTGCAGGCAGTCACCAACTATCAGGATGCAAAGCTGTTGGCAGAACTCTCCGAAGATCTTGGCGAGGCAATGGTGGGCATCAACGAGCAGGAGATTGAATTGCTGATGGCAGAAAGAGGAAAGTAAGGTTCAAGAAGTTCAAGAGTTTAAGAGTTCAAAGTATGAGAATTGCAGTTCTCGCCCTGCAAGGGGCATTCATTGAGCACGAACAGATGTTGCAGGAACTGGGAGTGGAGACCTTCGAGGTGCGACAGTTGTCAGATTGGCAACAACCTAAGGATGGTCTTGTTATTCCTGGTGGCGAATCGACCACGCAGACAAAGCTGCTGCATGATTTGGGATTGTATGAACCTGTACGTCAGGCAATTTTGGATGGACTTCCTGTGTTCGGCACTTGTGCAGGATTGATTCTGTTGGCAAAGCAGGAGGATGGACATCCACGCGAAGGATTGGGTACGATGGACATTGATGTGTGTCGTAACGCTTATGGTCGCCAGTTGGGCAGTTTCCATGCGGTGGCACCTGTGGCAGGCATTGGTGAAGAAGTGCCCATGACGTTTATCCGTGCTCCTTATATTAATAAGGTGTTGTCGCCCAGCAGTCAGGTGCTGTCTGTGGTGGACGGACACATCGTGGCGGTTCGGCAAGATCATCAACTGGCTACAGCCTTCCATCCGGAACTGACCTCCGATTACCATTTGCATCAGTATTTCATCGAACAAATCTGTCAAACTCCATCGTGATGGATTAAGATTGGAAAGATATACATCAAAAGGCAAGAATGACGCACGAAATTGCGGATTTCTTGCCTTTTTTCTTGCAAAATCGATAAAAAATGAATAAAATGACAATGATTTTTAAAATTTCTTGTCAAAATGTTTGCGTATTAAATGTAAAGTATGTAATTTTGCAACCAAAATAAGAAAAGTTAAAACAAATTGACATAAACAACACAAGCATAACAGCAAAAAGATATGTGCGGATTTGTAGGAATACTCAAAACGAAAGGTGATGCTCGACAGAAACGTGAGCAGGCATTGAAGATGTCGGCAAAGATTCGGCATCGTGGACCTGATTGGAGTGGGGTGTATAGCAACGACAAGGCGGTGCTGGCGCATGAGCGTCTGGCTATTGTTGACCCGCTGTCGGGTGGTCAACCCTTGTATTCGTCTGACGGCAAGATTGTGCTGGCTGTGAATGGTGAAATCTACAACCATCAGGAGATTCGTCGTCGTTATGCAGGACAGTATGAGTTCCAGACGGGTTCTGACTGCGAGGTGATTCTGGCACTCTATCAGGATAAGGGTGTTGATTTCCTCGACGAGCTGAACGGCATCTTCTCTTTTGTGCTCTACGACACAGAAACTGATGACTATCTGGTGGCACGCGATCCAATCGGTGTGATACCTTTATATATAGGTCACGATAAGGACGGAACGATCTATGTGGCAAGTGAGTTGAAGGCCCTCGAAGGTCAGTGTGATGAATACAAGCCTTTCCCTCCAGGTCATTTCTGCACTAGCAAGCATGGTGGGCAGTTGGAACGTTGGTATGAGCGTGACTGGATGCAGTATGACGGCATGAAGTGGTCAACTTCCGACCATGATGAGGCGGTTCAGATGGTGAAAGACGGGTTGATGGCATCGGTGAAGCGTCAGTTGATGAGTGATGTACCTTATGGCGTGCTGTTATCAGGCGGTTTGGACAGTTCTGTGGTGTCTGCCATCGCCAAGCTGTATGCAGCCAAGCGTATTGAGACCAACGATCAGCACGATGCTTGGTGGCCTCGTCTTCACTCGTTTGCTGTGGGTTTGAAGGGAGCGCCCGATTTGGAGAAAGCACGTGAGGTGGCTGATTTTATCGGCACTGTGCACCATGAAGTGAACTACACGATTCAGGAGGGCTTGGATGCCATCCGTGATGTGATCTATCATATTGAGACTTACGATGTGACGACGGTTCGTGCTTCTACGCCAATGTATCTGTTGGCGAGAGTCATCCGCAGTATGGGTATCAAGATGGTGCTCTCTGGCGAAGGTGCTGACGAGATATTCGGAGGCTACCTCTACTTCCACAAGGCACCTGATGCACGGGCATTCCACGAGGAAACGGTTCGCAAACTGAGCAAGTTGCACTTCTACGATTGTCTGCGTGCCAACAAGTCGCTGATGGCGTGGGGTATTGAAGGTCGTGTGCCTTTCCTCGACAAAGAGTTCCTGGATGTGGCGATGCGTATCGACCCAGCTCTGAAGATGTGTGGTCCTCTTCCAAATTCTCCCAAAGGAGCCTTCGAGATTGAGAAGAAGGTGGTGCGTGAAGGATTTAGCGAGATGCTTCCAGCCAATGTGGCTTGGCGACAGAAAGAGCAGTTCAGTGATGGTGTGGGCTATTCATGGATTGACACCCTCAAGAAGGTGACTTCCGAGGCTGTATCTGACGAACAGATGGCACATGCAGCAGAACGATTCCCCATCAATCCGCCACTCAACAAGGAGGAGTACTACTATCGCAGCATCTTTGAGGAGCACTTCCCAAGTGCCTCTGCAGCGAAGAGCGTGAACCAAGAGGCTTCAGTGGCTTGCTCCACAGCGATTGCCCTCGAATGGGACGAAGCCTTCAAAAACATGAACGACCCCAGCGGACGTGCCGTCAAGGGTGTGCACGAACAGGCATATTAAAGGTTATAGGTTAACGGTTATCGGTTATCGGTTAAAGGTTAAAGAAATATACAACACAACTAAACAATACAAACACTACTATGAGCAAACTGAGATTTGACGTGGTGCAGGATGCTTTCAAGAAGAAGGCGGTGCCTGCTGAGAGTCCAGCCGAGAGGACTTCGAAGTATTTCGGCGAATTAGTTTTTGACCGCGAGAAGATGCACAAGTATCTGAGCACAGAGACTTATGAGGCACTCATCGATTGTATCGACAATGGTCATCAGCTCAACCGTGCCATTGCCGACGAGGTGGCTGACGGTATGAAGACCTGGGCAATGGAGCATGGTGTGACACACATCACTCACTGGTTCCAGCCATTGACTGAGGGTACTGCCGAGAAGCACGACTCACTCATGGAGTACGACGGCAAGGGTGGTATGTTGGAAGAGTTCACAGGTAAGTCACTCATCCAGCAGGAGCCAGATGCCAGCTCGTTCCCAAGTGGTGGTATCCGTGCCACTTTCGAGGCTCGTGGCTACACAGCATGGGATCCAACTTCTCCTGTATTTATTCAGGATGACACACTCTGTATTCCAACCGTCTTCATCTCTTATACAGGTGAGGCACTCGACTATAAGACTCCGCTCAAGAAATCTCTGAAGGCAGTCAGCGATGCAGCTGTGCCAATCTGCCAGATGTTCGACCCAAAGGTGAAGAAGGTTTATTCTTACCTCGGTTGGGAGCAGGAGTATTTCCTTGTGGACGAAGACCTCTTTGCTGCACGTCCTGACCTCATGTTGACAGGTCGTACCCTGATGGGTCACGAATCCTCTAAGAACCAGCAGTTGGACGACCACTACTTTGGTGCTATCCCATCTCGCGTGATGGAGTTCATGAAGGATGTGGAGATTGCAGGTTATCGTCACGGCATTCCATTGAAGACTCGCCACAACGAGGTGGCACCTAACCAGTTCGAGTTGGCTCCAATCTTTGGTGAAACCAACCTCTCCAACGACCAGAACCAGATGATGATGAACCTGATGCAGCAGATTGCCCGCAAGCACGGCTTTGTGCTCCTTCTCCACGAGAAGCCATTCGCAGGTATCAACGGTTCAGGTAAGCACAACAACTGGTCATTGGGTACAGATACAGGCACCCTGTTGCTCGCTCCTGGTAAGGATGCAATGGGCAACCTCCAGTTCGTCACATTCTTCGTGAATGTGCTGGTGGCAGTGCAGAAGCACAACGCCCTGCTGAAAGCCTCTATCGCTACAGCAACCAACGCACACCGTCTGGGTGCTAACGAGGCTCCTCCAGCCATCATCTCTTCGTTCCTCGGACATACAATGACTCAGGTGCTGCACAAGTTGCTCGAAGTGCCATCTGACACACCAATCGAGATTGCAGGCAAGAAGGAAAAGTCTGTAGGTCTGGTCGAGATTCCAGAAATCTTCATCGACAACACCGACCGCAACCGTACTTCACCATTCGCCTTCACAGGTAACCGCTTCGAGTTCCGTGCTGTTGGTTCAAGTGCAAACTGCGCTGGTGCAATGACTACCCTCAACGCAGCCGTAGCTGACCAGCTCACCGCCTTCAAGGCAGCTGTTGATAAGGAAATCGCAGCAGGCAAGCCAATGAACATCGCCTTCATGGACGTGCTCAAACCACTCATCTCCAGCATCATCGACACCGTTTGCTTCGATGGCAACGGCTACACTGACGAGTGGAAGGAAGAGGCTAAGCGTCGCGGTTTGGACACAGAGACTTGTGTGCCAACGATGTTCGAAGAGTTCACCAAGCCCGCTTCTGTCGAGATGTTCACACGCACAGGTGTTTACACCGAAGCTGAACTCAAGGCTCGTAACGAAGTGAAGTGGGAGACTTACACCAAGAAAGTGCAGATTGAGGCTCGTGTGATGGGTCGTATGGCTCAGAACCACATCATCCCTGCCGCACTTGCATACAAGACTCGTCTGCTCAACATCGTCACTCAGCTCAAGGCGCTCTATCCAGAGGACTTCGAGTCAATGGCTCAGACAGAACTGGCACTTCTCCAGCGCGTCACGAAGCTCATTGAGGAAGTTCGCACCAAGTGTGCCGCTATGGTTGATGCCCGCAAGGCAGCCAACAAGATTGAGGATGAGCACGAAAAGGCACTCGCTTACCACGACATTGCCGAATCACTCTTCGCCATCCGTCGTCCTATCGACAAACTTGAAGAAGTGGTTGACAACGACCTCTGGCCACTGCCTAAGTATCGCGAGCTTTTGTTCATCAACTGATGGAACAGTGAGGGCCATCAAGAAGCTAAAAACACAAATCTTCCAATACGGAAGGAGGGGTTGCATTCCGAAAGGATGCGCCCCTCCTTTTTTGTTCCCCCACGGGGGAAATTTTGCGCCCCCGTTAGGAAAATATTTTTCTCTAACTAGGCAGAAAAAATTGCTTCCCCCTAAGGGAAAATTTTGCAGTCCCTAGGGGTAACAAAAATTTCCCTTAGGGATTGCAAAAAAATGCCGACGGCAAAAGGGTGCTTTGCCGCCGCCTCTTTGATGCTTTGCCGTCGGCAATTTAAAAACAGCCTTCTGGTAGTCCGCTTGGCACTCTCTGATAGTCCGCTTGGCTCAGACTCCCAATAACCTGCCTCTGCTGAACAATAACCGTCCCTTATTTCTCAATAAGGTGCCTCTGCTGAGAAATAAGCGTGCCTTATTGAAAAAAGAAGAAAATAGTCTTTGTCATTCCCGAAGTTTTCTCTACCTTTGCCAATAATCATCTTGTTTATCTTTGTATTTACAGATATTATCTATAACTTTGTGCCGTTGAAAGCTGGACCTAAAAATAGAATATTATGGGAAAAGTGAAGATGTTGGGAGCCTTGGTGGGCGACATCGTGGGTTCTGTGTATGAATTCCATAATGTGAAATACACAGACTTTGAGTTGTTCACGCCTTGGACGAATTTCACGGATGATTCTGTGATGACGCTGGCTGTGGCGAAGTGGCTGATGGAAGATGAAAGCCGTTCGATGCAGGGTTTGGCGTACTATATGCAGGAGTTGGGAAAGAAGTACCCCAATGCTGGCTATGGCGGGAATTTTTCTGCCTGGCTCTATCAAGACCATCCACAGCCCTATAACAGTTGGGGAAATGGTTCTGGCATGAGGGTGAGTCCTGTGGGTTTGTATGCGAGGACATTGGATGAGGCGTTGGCACTGGCGGCTGTCACAGCGGCAGTTACTCATAATCATCCGGAAGGAGTGAAAGGTGCTCAGGCGATTGCTGCGAGTATGTTTCTGTGCAGGGAAGGCAAATCTAAGGAGGAGATCAGGGATTATGTGGAAAGGGTGTTTGATTATGACCTTCATCGCAGGATTGAGGATATCCGTCCTTCTTATTCGTTTGATGTGTCTTGTCAGGGTAGTGTGCCCGAGGCCATCATCGCTTTCTTGGAGGGCAATGACTTTGAGGAAGTGATTCGCCTGGCTGTTTCTATAGGAGGCGATTCTGACACCATCGCTTGCATGGCTGGAGCGATAGCCGCTTGCCTGTATCCCATCCCTGACTGGATGGCAGAAAAGTGTGATGCAGTCTTGACCGACGAACTGCGACAGATCAAAGACCAATTTATGGAATTGTTGGAGAAAAGAGAATCTACAAAATAAATGGATAAAGACACGATTATGAAAAAGATGACGAAACTATGGATGATCGCCGCCATCCTCTTATGCGGCACGATGTCATTTGTATCTTGCTCGGACAAGGACGACGAGGTGATTGTCTATTCCACCCCGCTGCGAACCATCATCACGAATATGAGCTATGGCGACAATGTGTTGGTGGTGGGGCACAAGAGTCCCGACTGCGATGCTGTGTGCTCGGCTATGGCCTACGCCAACTTGTTGCAACGCTTGGGCATCAATGCCGAGGCGAGAGTGGCAGGAAAAGTGGTGTGTGAACCACGCTATGTGTTGCAGGAGGCAGGCATCACCACGCCTGCGATTTTGGAGAATGCCTCTGGAAAGAATATGATTATGGTGGATCATAGCGAATTTTCACAATCACCCGACGGTATGTCTTCTGCGAACATCCTGCACGTGATTGACCATCACGGAACAGGCTCTCTCACGACTGCCCATCCGCTGCTCTATTACGCTTTGCCTATCGGTTCCACTTGCACCATCGTGGCTTCGATGTATGAGGAACTGGGTGAGAAACCAACACCGACTGAAGCGCGATTGATGCTCTCTGGATTGATATCGGACACCGACAGCCTGACCTCTGTAACGACCACAGCCACTGACCGTCGGCTCTTCACCTGGTTGCTGTCTCAGTCGGACATTACGGACATTGGCGCCTATTATGCAGCTATGCGCAAGGCTCGCACCTCGTTCGACGGTATGACGGATGAAGAGATTCTGCTCTCCGACTGCAAGGAATATGAGATTGAGGGCGTGAAGATTGCCATTGGAAGCGTCTTTGCCAGTGAAGAATTGGGCTTAGAGGAACTGTGCCAACGCATGCGTGCGGTGATGCCTTCAGTACGTGAGCAGCGAGGTCTCGATATGCTCTTCTTGATGCTGGGTGACCGTGATGCCAACGTGACCCACATCCCCTTCTGTGGAGAAGGCTCCAAAGAAGTGGCAGAATATGGATTCCAAACCACCGCCACTTCCGATAACTGCATCGTGACCACCTACCTCTCCAGCCGAAAATCGGAGGTCGTACCCCCCATCACAAACGGCATTACTCATTGGAAAAACCACTAACTTTGAATATTGGAAAAGTGTAATTCCTAATCGTTGGTGTATCTAAAAACTAAAAAACAGCAACTTGAATACTTCCAAGTTGCTGATTTTTGTGTGGACCAGCTTAGGCTTGAACCAAGGGCTACAAATTACCGAATGAAATCGCCACAAATGACCGAATACAAATATGCCAAATGACCAAGCGAAAGAAAGCCAAACAGCCAAATTACGCGTAAAATCGACAGAAAAACAGTCCTTTTTATAGTTTTTCAACAAAAAACTTGCAGAAAATCTCAAAAAGGTGTATCTTTGTATCGTGAAAAATCTCAAAAAGGTGTAAAATATAGCTGACAAGAAATCTCAAAAAGGTGTAAAACGCATTATCATGAAGCGTAAAATATATCAGCAACTCCTTGATTGGAAGGAGAAAAGGAATGGTGAAGTGGCACTACTCGTAGAGGGAGCGCGACGCATCGGAAAGAGTTATATTGTAGAGGAGTTCGCCAAGAATGAGTATGAGTCATATATCCTTATCGATTTCAACAAGGCTCCCCAGATGGTCAGAGACTGGTTCGACCTCTATCTGGAAGACCTTGATACGCTGTTCCTCTATCTGAGTCAGCACTACAAAGTGAGACTCCATGAGCGCAAGTCGCTTATCATTTTTGATGAGGTTCAGTTGTGTCCCAGAGCGAGAGCTGCTATCAAATTTCTGGTGGCTGACAGAAGGTATGACTATATTGAGACTGGATCCTTGGTAAGCATCAAGAAAAATACGCAAGGAATCGTACTCCCTTCGGAAGAACGTCCTATACAGATGTACCCGATGGACTTTGAAGAGTTCCTTTGGGCTACAGGTAACGACATGCTGATTGACTTGATACGGAAGATGTACGCAGAGCGTAAGCCGATGGGACAGGCTTTCCATCGTCAGGCTATGGATGCTTTCCGCCTCTATATGATTGTGGGAGGAATGCCCCAAGCTGTCATGAAGTATGTTGAGACCAAGGACTTTGATGCCGTAGATGCTGCCAAGCGTGATGTGTTGACTATCTATCGTAATGACATCTTCAAGTATGCTGGTGATATTGCCGACAAGGTGGTGTCAATCTTTGATCAGATTCCTCCTCAGTTATCCAAGCATGAAAAGAAATTCCGCTTGTCAGCCCTAAAGCCAGGTGCGAAATATCGTGATTGGGATGATGCTTTCTTCTGGCTGAAGGATGCAAGAGTTGTCAACATTTGCTATAATTCGACAGAGCCGAACATCGGACTGAAGATGAACGAAGAACGCACGACATTGAAGTGCTATATGAACGATACGGGCTTGCTGATTAGTCATGCTTTCGATGAAAAGGGCATTGTCTCATCTGAGATTTACCAGAAACTGCTTTTTGGGAAGCTGGAGGTGAACGAGGGTATGCTCATTGAGAATATCGTGGCTCAAATGTTGACAGCCAGCGGTAATAAGCTCTTTTTCTATAGTAAGTCATCAGAGGAGGCAGAAGAACGTATGGAAATAGACTTCCTGCTCCAAAAGGACAAAGTGACTAGCCGTCACAATATCCGTCCAATAGAAGTCAAGAGTGGCAAAAACTATACATTATCTTCCCTGACGAAGTGTATGAAGAGGTTTGGAGAACATATGACCACTCCTGCCATTTTGCATACAGCCGACTATAAGGTAGAGAGGGATGTTACCTACCTTCCTCTTTACATGACACCCTTATTGTAAATGTAAAACCCATAAATAGAACCGTAATTTTTCAAAAATTTCGGTGAGAATAATGAACATGATTTTCATACTCTACTCAAGTATGATCGTTAAAGAAAAATCAGCAACTTGAATTTCTTCCAAGTTGCTGATTTTTGTGTGGACCAGCTTGGGCTTGAACCAAGGACCTCCAGATTATGAGTCCCCAAAAGTGATAGTTTATGATAGTTTATGATTTATAAAAGCATTGATAATCAACAATTTATGATTTTGTAATTTTCATAGAAACTCACAAAATACCCCTGACTGAAATAGTTTGTTTACGCATTGTTTACGCAATGTTTACGCAGAAATGCCTTTTGAACATTCTGTTTATCAATTCAATAGAGAATCCGTTGTTTCTATTCCGATAACGTTTTTGATTTTTTTCCGGCAAAACACGGCAAGGCCTTCTGACTATACTTGGTAAGGTCTTCAGAAGGCTTCCGACTATTCTTTTCTTGTTTACGCAACAATTCTATATTGTGGCCCATCAAATAACAAATCTTTTTTCAGCCGATAATCATATTGGGAATAATGGCATCTATCATAGACGATGGAACACCGCAATCTTTCGCTATACCCTCCCAATGCGAGGCTGCTTCACAAACATCATCGATAACAGATACTGCATCTTTGATGTTGTTCTTGGAAGCAAATTCCAACAGGTCGTCTCGGTTAATATTGTCAAACTTTTCATTGATGGACATCTGATGTGTGGCGGTCCAGCCACCATTTGGATTGTAGGCATAGCCAATATCGTAAGCAGGCGAAAGACGCCATTTCCCATCCTCTCCCATCAAGAAAGAGATGTTCTTGGTGTGGTCGTCCTGGTTGCGAACCACGACGTTGAAAACCATCCGACGAAACATTTGCTTGGCTTCCGAGTAAGACAATCGTAATGCTCGCATGACGTTGAAGGCTTGCTCGTATGAATAAGCTCGATGGAGTCGATAGTCAAAATGGGCAATTCCGCAAAGTGTCTGCATGTGTACCTTCTTCCCTTCTTTTCGATCGAACCGCTTTGTAAGGAAATGGGCACGTCCGTTTTCCTCTATGAGAGAACATTCTGACATCTCTATGCCACAATCCTTGGCTAACTTGTAGAAAGAAAACTCCAGTCGTCCGTAGTTCTCTGTCTCTCTGAAACCAGCCTTAGCAGAGACCCCATCAAGTTTGATGAGATAGTAGTCAAAGCCTGCGGGGGCTTCAACTTGGCCAGAACGCACTTCACCCGTTTCTTTGTTATAAGCGATGATGGCTTTAGCCCGTTGGCCACCAGCCGAAGTGCCCAGGCGCAGTATTTCAGCAATAGCAGTTTTCTTGTCATCTTCCAGATTTGTGGCAAAAGATGATTTCTCCGAAAGCGCTTCTTTGGCTACCTCAACCAACTTGTCAATCTCAAACTTGGCTTCTTTATTATAAGAAACATCTATTGCAGGTTCAAACTCTAGTGCCCC
>JAGCDQ010000067.1 GCA_017651245.1 Bacteroidaceae bacterium
CTGGTAAGAACGTCAACGAGGCGGCCAGTACAGAGGATGTCCGCAAGAGTTTTGAAGTGAAACTGGATCATGAGAAAAAGGTTATCCGCATCGGCGCGTATTTCTATGACCTCAAAGGTGTGCTGATATGTGAGGCCACAGAAGAGGATAAGAAGAAATACTATTGCAACCGTTTTATTACTTTCCCGATTGTTGATGAAGACTGGAAGGTATTAGAAGATGAAGATATATCAGATGGTCTTGAGCGGTTGATTATTGGCAAGACTGGTGATACCGTTCCCTTGTCAGCGTTGAAGGATGCAGCCGATTACAATGCCAGAGAGCACGTGTGTGGTTATGACGAATTGTTGGTTGGTTTGGAAAGAAGGGGGATAACAATATCAAATAGGAGAGGCATTGATTCGCCAGATGAGTTGTCAGATACAGTTGTCATTGAACTATCCAAGATTCCTGGCAAACATCATTTCAGGTTAGACTCCCATGAGGACAGCTACTATATACCGAGACGCTTCTTCCATGTGGGTACTGATGACGAGCTATACCAAGATGCCAGAGAGGGAAAGCAGCAGACACAATATACTTATGACAAGATCGTTCAGCAGATAGCCGATGATGTCTATTCACTTTCCTGGTTCTTCCACAAACCGAATCTGAAGGTGCTGGTCATTGCCTACGCGGAAGAGTGCGATGCCTCTCATCGTTACGAAGTAGGTCCCGTTCCGACGGACTGGTTCTATACCGTCCAAACGCTTGAAGGAGATATCAACCGCAAACTGGATGATATGTACAAGGAAGAAGGCGATAAATACTACAAGGAGAAGAGACCGATATCCTAAAAGTCAAGGATTTAATATATTTCCATAGCTGTATAATTGGGAAAAAGCAAGGATAGATATAAAATTCTTTTAAAATGTTTGTTATATTAAACATTTTTATTTATCTTTGCACCCAATAAGATACAATTATGGGAAAGAATACATTCGGAAAGGTGATGCCGAGGGCTTTGACACAGCAGTTGCAGCTTATGGGCGAACAGATTATGCTGGCCCGAAAGCGCAGGCATCTCTCTATGCAGGACATTGCAGACAGGGCAACGGTGACACGCCTGACTGTCTCGAAGGTGGAACATGGTGACCCGACGGTTTCCATGGGTATCTATGCGCGAGTGCTCTTTGCGCTGAATCTTGAAAAGGACCTCTCGTTGCTCGCTGCCGACGATGCTCTCGGCCGTCAGCTTCAGGATGCAGAATTGCTTAGGAAATGAAAAAGATTACTGTTTACGCAGATTTCGACTTCCTTGCATCATCGCAGGAGATTGGCACATTGGGCTACGAACGTGTTCGTGGCAAAGACCACTTCGTCTTTGAGTATTCGCACGAATGGCTGAAGCAGCATGGCGGCATCGTGCTGAGTGGCGACCTGATGAATGTACCCTCATTACAGCATCCTCGTGGTGCGGATAGTGTGTTTGGTTTCGTCAAGGATTCATTTCCCGACCGTTGGGGCCGATTGTTACTCGATCGCAGAGAACGCCTGAAGGCGCAAGCAGAGGGCAGACCCGTGCAAATGCTCACCAACTACGACTACCTCACCGGCATTGAGGATTTTACACGTATGGGCGGCATACGCTACAAAAGTGAGGACTCCGAACATTACATCAATACGAGCGCAAAGTACCTTGTTCCTCCCATTGAGAGTCTTCGTGCCCTGTGCGATGCTTGTCACGAGATTGAGTTGGCCGAAGAACGTAAAGAGTTGCCGGAACAGCGTTGGCTCGACCAATTGATTGACCCTGGAACATCGCTTGGTGGTGCCCGTCCCAAAGCCAATGTCATCGACACAGACGGTAAACTATATGTGGCAAAGTTCCCGTCCAAGAAAGATTTGGAGAACACAGAACTTATAGAGCATTTCGCTCATCGGTTGGCAGCTAAGGCTGGCATCAATGTCGCTCAGACACGCACCATCAAGATTTCAAAAGACCGCGACCTGTTGCTTTCGGAGCGTTTCGACAGAACAGCTGATGGCCGTCGTATACATTTTGCTTCAGCCATGTCGCTACTTGGTTTGGATGACGGTGCTGGCAGCAGTACAGGTAATGGCTATTTGGACATCGTAGATTTCATCCTTCAGGGGTGTGTGGATGTTCAGCAGAATCTTAGAGAGCTTTACCGCAGAGTGGCATTCAATGTGATGTTTGGTAATACCGACGATCACTTCCGCAATCATGGTTTCCTGCTCACCCCAAAAGGCTGGACGCTCTCACCGGCCTACGACATCAACCCGGGAACCAAGACGCATCAATGTCTGCTTATCGACCAATATACCGAGCAGTCGGATGCTACTGCCCTGCTTCAAGCCTCGGGCAGCTATATGCTTGAACAGCGGGAGGCCTCTGAAATCATAGAGGAGGTTCGTACCCTCATCAAGGATTGGCGCAAGACTGCTACAGAACTTCAGATTTCCCACAAAATACTTGAATCCTATTGTAACCGATGGGATAAGCTATGAGTTTGGATGGAGCTATTCCTCTGGCCACGGTTCAAATTCCAATTCCAGCTCAATCCATTGATTTTCTTCATGTGGTGTGGCACTCTTTTGATTGGAAACACCCAAGCCTAACAATCGGATGGGGTGGGAGTGGAACTCCACTTGTTGCATCAACTGTTTGGCCAATGGAAGGATCTCGTCTTTGGTGCGGAGGATGTGGTCAACCGTGATGCTGCGGGTGATTTGTTGAAAGTCCAGAAACTTTACCTTCAATGTAAGTGTTCGACCCTCGAAGTCATTCTTTTCGATGCGTCTGACCAGTTCAAGCACAGTGTGATACAGGTGAATAGTGACGGCTGCATTCTCGCTGATGTCCGATTCAAAGGTCTGCTCACAGCTGACACTCTTTCGCTCCCACTCACTGATAACAGGCCTATTATCGATGCCTCGCGAGAAATCGTAGAATACCTGCCCCATCTTGCCGAATTCCTGTGTCAGTCGGCTCAGCGACATGTTTCTCAGGTCAAGACCCGTGAAGATACCCATGCGGTGCATCTTCTCTGCGGTCTTCTGGCCAACACCCCAAATTTTCTCTATCTTCAGTTGTGCGATGAAGTCCAAAGCCCTATCGGGATGAATCACCGTCAGCCCGTCGGGTTTGCGCCAGTCGGAGGCAATCTTCGCCAGGAACTTGCAGTAGCTCACACCAGCCGATGCCGTCAGTCCAGTCGTCTTACGGATGCGCTGCTTGATTTCTCGCGCAATATCCACACCCAACTCAATCCCTTTCTTATTCTCTGTCACATCGAGAAAGGCTTCGTCGAGTGAGATAGGCTCTATCAGGTCGGTATAGTCGTGGAAGATTTCGTGTAGCTGGGTGGACACCTCCTTATACCTTTGGAAGTGTGGTTCAACGATGATCAGCTGCGGACACAGCCGCTTGGCCACCTGAATGGACTGCGCCGAATGCACCCCAAACCGCCGTGCCTCGTAGCTGGCTGTAGAGACCACACCACGTTCTGCATCGTGACCTACCGCTATCGGCTTGCCACGAAGCTCTGGATTGTCGCGCAACTCCACATTGGCGAAGAAAGCGTCCATGTCGATGTGAATAACCTTCATCAGAATCCAAAATCTTGTGCAAAGATACGAATTGTTATCGATATAGCACCCCTATGAGCATGAAAAACCGCCAAAAACGCACGAAACCAACAACATTTCGATAGTGAATCGTTAATTCACGCAAGATAATTTTCCGAGACCGCCGATGCCGGGGTAATGCTGTACTTTTGCCGACCGATGAGGGAAAGCCCCTCAGTTTATAACCAACACAAAAACTAAATTTTAGCACAATGGCAAAAGTGAAAACAGAAAACGCACAGCCCAAGGCTGCTGCAGCAGAGGGTTCTCAGGTCGAGAACCAGAATGAGAACAATGAAAAGACCGCTAAGGCGAAGGTGACCACCACAGAGGGCAACACCATCGACCGCATCCGCGTGTTCCAGAAGGACGACGCCACGATGGTACAGGTCGATTACGGTAAACTGAACCCTGACGGTAAGACCCCCGAGGAAAAGCGTGCGGGTATGCGTACCCAGATGTCACGCCAGTTGACTCCAGAGCAGGCCAAGACCTATCAGGACTTGTATGCCAAAGACCCTGTTCAGGCCAAGGAGTTTGCGGTAAAGACCGCCTATCCCATGCACGTCGATGATGCCGCCTTCCACCAGAAGAACGCCAACATCAATGGCCGTGACGTGAACTACATCACTATCGAGAAGATCACCGAGGACACCCTCCTCCTGAATGCCCTCCGCAAGGACGGCGTGGACGTTGACCACATGAACAGGGAGCAGCGTGCCAACCTGATTGCCTCGATGACACCTGATGCCAAGGACATGGCAGTGAAAGGCTCTGAGGGTCTTATAGGTAAGTGGCAGTTGGCCTTTGGCGAGAAGGGCAACAAGGAATCCCGTTTCTATGGCATC
>JAGCDQ010000068.1 GCA_017651245.1 Bacteroidaceae bacterium
CCACATGAAAGAGTGGTAGCTCTCTGGGTGGTCTTCTGGCAGCTTCACATACTCGTCCATGTTAAATGTGATAACATTCTGGAAAGAAATCTTTCCTGCGCTGCACATCTCAATCAGGTTGCGATACAAACCCAATGGAGAAGAGCCAGTGGGACATCCCAGCTTGAATGGCTTCTCTGGTGTTGGCTTTGCTTCGATGATACGGTTTGCCACATAGTTGGCAGCCCACTTAGAGAGGGCATCGTAATCGGGTTCAATAATTACTCTCATAATCTTGTTGGTTTTTAGAGTTAATAATAGGTTTTATTATGTTGATGTTTCTTTCTATTTCTTTAGCGGGTTCCACCCTTGTGCCTTCAACTCGAACTCGGCACCATCTCTGGTAATGAGTGCACAACCGAGACTTTCCTTGGTGATGTGACCAATGAGTTTCACGCCTTCTACCTGCTCAATCTTTTCATGATCAGCAATAGGGACCGTGAATAGCAGTTCGTAGTCTTCGCCGCCATTCAGGGCTGCTGTGGTCAGGTTCATGTTCAGTTCCTCTGCCATCACAGCGGTCTGGTAGTCGATTGGAATACGCTCTTCATAGACACGGCATCCGCACTTGCTTTGGGTACAAATATGGAGCAGTTCGGAAGAAAGTCCGTCGCTGATGTCCATCATGGCGGTGGGTTGGATGCCTGCTTCACGAAGCTTGAGGATAATGTCACGACGTGCCTCAGGCTTCATCTGACGTTCCAGCAGATATTCACGTCCGCTAAAGTCTGGCTGCGAAATCGCCATACGTTCCGCATCGGTCTTGGCAGTCTCAATCTGTTTGTAATAGACTTCCTTCTCGCGTTCCAACAGTTGGAAACCCATATAGGCAGCGCCGAGGTCACCACTCACACAGATAAGGTCTGTCTCTTTGGCTCCGTTGCGGAAGATAGCCTTCCCATGCTCCACTTCACCGATGGCGGTGATGGAGATGGCAAGTCCTGTACGGGAACTGGTGGTGTCGCCTCCCACAATATCCACTTGATGTTCTTCACAAGCCAATCGGAGTCCATCATAGAAATCTTCCATGTCCTCCACACTAAAGCGTTTGCTCAGCGCCAGACTGACGGTAATTTGCTTAGGCATACCTCCCATTGCATAGATGTCGGAGAGATTGACCATTGCGGACTTGTAGCCTAGATGCTTCATCGGCAAATAGGTCAAGTCGAAGTGTACACCTTCCATCAACAGGTCGGTGGTGACGAGGATGTCTTTGTCTTCATCATATTTCAGCACGGCGCAATCATCTCCAATACCATATCGGGTTTCGGGGTTTTGGAGCTCGATGCTTTTGGTGAGGTGGTTGATGAGTCCGAACTCACCGAGTGTTGCTATTTCTGTTGCCATATATTGTTTGATACTTTATTTCATTATTGTACTTGATTCTCCACGAAAGAATTCACCATCTCGTCAAACTCGCTCTTCTTCCCATCGATGAACTCCACTTCTATCGGAATCACCTTTATGTTCTCCAACCCATGCAGACGGGTGGCGTCCTTTTCTGTGGTGAGGATGGTGCGTCCGTTGGCACGTTGACGAATGCTCTCGATGTCTGTTTCCGTGAAGTTGTGATGGTCTGGAAAACTCATCACTTCGAACTTCGGGATAATTGTCTTCAAATCATACACCATCTGTTGCGGGGAGGCGATTCCTGTGACCAGCAACGGATTCTCACCAACTCCCTCTATCTGGTCAGGGTATTTGTAGGTGGTGAAGTAAATCTGCTGCCAGTTCTCAAGGTGAAGTGCGCGTTCAATGCCTCTTCTGTCCGTCGGTGTGGTGCGTCGTGGACATTTCGTGACAATAACGATGTCGGCACGATGCACTCCTGAGAGAGGCTCACGCAACCGCCCTGCTGGTAATAGCTTGTCAAGGTAGATGAGGCGATGATAATCCATCAGCAGAATGTTAAGACCCGCTTTCACGTATCGGTGCTGGTATGCATCGTCGAGAATCACCACATCTGTAGATGGCTGCACCTCCTTCTTCATCAACTCCGCAATCCCATGACAACGGTCTTTGTCCACCGCCATGTGTATCTGCGGATATTTTTGCTTCATCTGATAAGGCTCATCACCAATCTCTGCCATCGGGGTGTCTTTGGTGGCGAGTACATAACCCTCTGATTGACGTTTGTACCCTCTACTCAACACAGCCACTTGAAACTCTTTCGACAGCAGCCGGATCAGATACTCCGTGTGGGGCGTCTTGCCTGTGCCTCCCACTGTGATGTTGCCTACGCAGATGACGGGCAACGGGAAGGTCTTGGATTTGAGCATACCCTCATCAAACATCAGGTTCCTGATGCTTACCACCAGCCCGTAGAGCCAAGCGAATGGCATGAGCCAATAGTTGATTTTGATGTGGTCGCCTTCCATCTTTGGTTGAGTGTTTAGCGTTTACTTCTTTCCTGCTATGCGTCCTGCCAAACTGAGATCAACGAAATACGTCTCAAACTCGCAGGCGGCTAAAAGCCATGCGCCTGTTCCGAAAGGAGCTTGCGATTGGGCATTGACGGTCTTGGTCGGGTCGGGCTTCTCTCCGATGGGTTGCACGTAGCCGATGCTGCCGTCGGGTTGGAGCGCCACCTCGAACAAATATTTATATGCCTTTGAAATCGTCTCTCGGTATTGGTCGGGAGGCAGGATGCCATTGTTCACGCCCCACAGGATGCCGTAGGTGAAGAAGGCGGTGCCGGAGGTTTCGTAGCCTGGGGCATCTTCGGGACAGAGCATGGAGCGGGTCCAATGTCCTTCTGGCTGTTGGCATCGAGCCACTCCTTCTGCCAATTTCTTGAAACGGTCTATATAGAAGGGGCGGTATTTGCAATCCCTTGGAAGGTCTTGCAGCACCTGAGCCAAACCAGCCAGCACCCAACCGTCGCCACGTGCCCAGAAGGACTTTCCTCCATTGCAGGCGGTCTTTACTTTAGGATAAACGTATTTCCCATCGCGATAATAGAGCTGTGCCTCGGTGTCGAAGAGCTGGCTGTCCGTCCACTTGAAGCACTCGTATTGCTTGTCCAGCAATTTCTGGTCGTGGGTGATGGTGTAGAGCTTCGAAAAGATGGGAAGTCCCATGTAGAGGGCATCCGACCACCACCAATAATCCTTCTCCTGGGTCGATGCTTGATAGCACATCACATCTAACGCTCGTTCGATGCGTTCTGCACGATGTTCCAGTTTGTAGAGGTCGATATACACTTGGAAGCAAATCTGCCAATCGGCGAACAATACATGATCCATACCCTCGCCATAAGTCTTGTACTGCCACTTGCTCTTGTCCGTTTGCGTGGCTCCCTGCCAATGATTATATTCTGCCCATTGGATAGCATAGTCGAGATATTCCTTTTTAAGTGTCCGCTGATATACCTTCTGATTCGCTGTGAAGTAGGCGGCATTGTCCCAGAAAGCGCGGCACTTGGGCGAGTTGTGGCTCTGCCAGTAGTCATTGACCTTTGTGATGGCAACATCGAGTTCACTTGTCAGCACTCTTCCCATTGCCAAAGGGTCATTGAGGTCAACTTGCGCTGTCATTGTCTGTGTCAAAAGCACAAAGCCAAGCATGAGGGTTAATAACTTCTTCATTTGTAAATAGGTGTTAGTTAGTGATCATATTTAGTCCGAGTTTCTTTGCCTCCTCAATGAGCAATTGCTCTGCAGGCTCGTATTCGTTGGGAATCTTTCCGTCGAGGATGGCGTCCTTAATAGCGGCCTTGAGAATGCCGACTTCCTTGCTGGGTTGCAAGCCAAACATCTCCATGATGTCCTCGCCACTGATAGGTGGTTGGAAGTTACGAATACGGTCTTTCTCCTCAATCTCCACGAGTTTGGTGCGGACGGTGATGTAGTTGTCAGCGAATTTCTTTTTCTTCAAGTCATTTTTGGAAGTGATGTCTGCCGTACATAGCAACATCAGGTCATCAATATCATCACCTGCATCAAAGAGCAACCTTCTGACTGCACTATCCGTCACTTCAGAGTCTGCAATGGCAATCGGACGCATGTGCATCTGCACCAACTTCTGCACGAACTTCATCTTCTCGTTCATTGGCAACTTCATTTTTCGGAAGATGGTCGGAATCATCTTTTCGCCAATGTCATTGTGATTGTGAAACGTCCACCCTTGTATGGGATCAAAGCGTTTCGACTTGGGCTTGCCAATATCGTGTAACAACGCTGCCCAACGCAACCACAACACATGGTCTTTGGCTGAATCCCATGTGCCATTCCCCTCACCAATGCTGTTGAAGTCAGCTGTACTCTTCGCCACATTGTCCAACACTTCCAACGTGTGGTAGAAATTGTCCTTGTGTGCTTTACCATCCTTCGTCTCCACGCCTTGCAACAGAGTCAGTTCTGGGAAGATGAGAGGCAGAAGTCCGCAACGTTCCAGTTCCACGAATCCCTTGGAGGGGGTGGGGGAGAGAAGTATCTTGTTCAGTTCGTCAGCAATGCGTTCTGCTGAGATAATTTTAATGCGTTCCTTGTTGCGGCTCAGTGCCTCGAAGGTTTCTTCCTCGATATGGAAACCCAGTTGTGTGGCGAAGCGGATACAACGCATCATGCGCAGAGGGTCGTCGCTGAAAGTGATGTCGGGGTCGAGTGGGGTGGCGATGGTTCTGTCCTCCATATCTGCCAGTCCGTCGAAAGGATCAACCAATTCTCCGAATCGGCCTTTGTTCAGGCAGAGTGCCATTGCATTGATGGTGAAGTCGCGACGGTTCTGGTCCTCCTCCAAAGTACCGTCTTCTGTGACAGGTTTTCGTGAATTGCGGTCGTAACTCTCTTTCCTTGCTCCCACAAACTCAATCTCCAGACTCTTGTGCTTCAACTGCGCCGTTCCGAAGTTCTTGTAAATGGCAATGTGTGCTTTCTTGCCCAATTTATGACGAAGTGCCTCTGCAAGTGCGATACCAGGTCGCTTTGTCTGCTTGGTCTCATCCACCACCACGATATCTATGTCGCTGGATGGACGTTCCAAATAAAGGTCTCTCACCCATCCTCCGATAACATAGCAGTCTAACGCCAACTCTTCTGCCGTGTCGGAGATGAGACGGAAGAAGGGGTGGTCAAGTTGCTTGAGTATGTCGTCGTGAGTGAGTATCTTCATGGATTATTATCTGTTTAATAGTCGAATGTGCTATTGCCGTTGAGGCCAATGTAGCCTGGCTTACCGTCTTTTTCTACAGGCACGAGACCATCACAGAAGCCTTCGTAACATTTGTACGAACAAGGGATGACGAGCTTACCCGTTGTGTCGATGAAACCATAGCCATTACCGTCCCATACACGAGCACGACCTTCATGGAAAGGCTCAGCCTGCTTGTAGGCACCTTCCTCCAGCGTGATGACCTGCTTGCCTGTCTTGTCTATATAGCCAATAGGATAGCCACTCTTGCTGATGAGAGCAAGACCTTCTCTGAAGGTGTCGCCATGAACGCCCTGATCCAGAGAGATAACAAAGTTGCCCGTTTTGTCCATGAAACCCCAGCGATCGTTGTCCTTGTCGTATGCAGAGCATAGGCCCTCGCTATAAGGACTGTCGGCATTGAGGAGTCTTGAGAACACCTGCTTGCCTGTCTTGTCAATATAACCGAAGCGTTCGTAAGCTGGGTCGATGACCACAGGGGCAAGTCCCTCGTGGAATCCTTCTGGATTACGTTCTGATGGTGAATCGTAATTGCAAGGAATGACGAGCTTTCCAGTCGTGTCGATAAAGCCCCAGCCGTCTCCGTCATTTACGAGTGCCATACCGTCGCTGAATGACTCAGCCCAATGCCACTTCTTTCCGTTGAATGCGGGCTTTCCCTCTTTGTCGATGAAGTAATACTTGCCATCTTGGCTGCTATATTTACAGGCAAACCCATCCCTGAACTGGCTGGGTCCACCGTCATGTGTCTCGAACAATTTCTTGCCGTCATAATCAAAATAGCACCATAAGTCTTCAGAACTCTTGCAGCAGCAGATAATCCCGTCTGAATAGCGGAATACAGAGTACCTATATTCGAATGGGATGATTACATTGCCTTTCGTGTCGATGACACCCAAATTCCCGTCTTTGTTGATGACAGAGGCTCTTCCCTCGCTGAATCCCATCACGGTCTCAGCGCCATCAATCACTTTGGCAATAGCCTCCAAATCATAAGCCTGCTCAGGTGCAGCCTGTTCGGTTTCAACAGCCGTGCTGTCGGCGGTTTCATTCCCCGTTTGCTTGTTTCCGTTACATGCTGTGAGTGCGGCTGCAGCCGTCACGACCAAAAAGAGAATCTTTTTCATCTTGTTATTGGTTTTGATTTTTCGATTGCAAAGATACAAGAAAATCCCGAAAAACTTCATTTGTCACCCGAAAAAAATATATTATAGGAGTCAAGTTTTTCCGATTTTTGTGGATATATGTTTATTTCAATAGTAGATGATTTGGTTTTTGTCGTCAAATATTGTAATTTTGCAAGCGAATAACAAGCTTACTCATGAGAAAACCCTTATTATACATATTCTTCATTGTTTCGGTATTGATGTTGTCGTGCCAAGAGCGCAAATCCTCGCGTGCAGATGAATTCCGGGAGGAAGTAAGAAAGAATGATTCAACGGAACTGGCTCAGGCGCTTGCCGATGTGGAAAAGGCTGAGCGTGAGGCCATTCAATTGGAGAAATTGGTGGAGACGTACAAAGGTCGATTTGTCTTCGAAAAGCAGGAGAAGTACCAGACGATGGGCTATTGGGTGTTACCTGCCTATAAGGGGAGCAAGCAACGCTTTACGTTCTTCCCCGAAGTAGAGGAGAGCGGCAAACTCCTTCTTGTTAGCATCGACAAGCAAAGACGCTACTCGTTCACAGAGGTGGATCTAACCAACGATGACTATTCTGCCCAACTGCCGAAGGGACTCAACAAGCAGCAGCTGGCGGACATCGGCGAGTCCTATGCTTTCGCCAAGACGATGAAACAGCTGAAGGACGCACAAGAACAACAGGAGAAGATGAACCTCAAAGTACGTTTCTATGAGGAGAAAATTCGAAGGACAAAAGGAATCAAATAAGCACAACTATTGCCCATCAAAAAGCGGGATGCACTCCATGAATGCATCCCGCTTCTATTTTACTCCCATCCCGTATGGCTTTCTCCCCATAGAGGGGGAGATGCCTGTAAGGGAGAGGGTCTTCTTTTTACTCAGCTCTGAGCGTGAAACGCTTGAAGTCTGTAACAGTCAGGTCCTTGTCGATGCTCTTGAGGTACTGAGCAACAGATACCTTGTTGTCATCGATGTAAGCCTGCTCGAGGAGGCAGTTCTCCTTGTAGAACTTAGCCACCATACCCTTAGCGATGTTCTCGATCATCTGCTCCTTCAGGTTAGCCTCAGCTTCCTTGGCAACAGTTGCCTTGATTTCGCGAGCCTTAGCAGCCTCTTCTGGAGTGATCCAACCCTTAGCGGTGTTAGATTCGATGTGATCCTCAGAGTCAACGTGTGCAGGATTGATACCAGCCTTCTTAAGAGCGTTCTCAACGGCCTTGCCAATCTGGTTCTGCTTAGCCTTATCAACAGCGTTGCGAGTTTCAGCATCCTTCACATCCTGTGGAACAGAATCAGCGTCGAGAGCGATAGGAGACATAGCTGCAACCTGCATAGCTACACCCTTACCTGCCTCTTCGAAGCCCTTCTTGTTCAGCACTACGAGAGCGCAGAGGAAGTTCTGGTTCATGTGGTTGTAAGCAACGATATCCTCGCCTTCCACAAAGTTGAAGCCGTCGAGTTCCATCTTCTCGCCAGTCACGCCAGAACGGTTGGTGATAGCGTCCTTGATGTTCTCGCCGTCGATGGTGAGGTTGTTCACCTCGTCCATGCTCTTGCACTTAGCAGCTACGATAGCGTCGATGATCTTGTTAGCGAGTGCTACGAAGTCAGCATTCTTAGCCACGAAGTCAGTCTCACACTTCAGTGCAACCATTGCGCCGTAGTTGCCGTCCACTTTAGCGAGAACGCAACCTTCAGCAGCATCGCGGTCAGAACGCTTAGCAGCTACGAGCTGACCCTTCTTGCGAAGGATTTCCATTGCAGCCTCCATGTCGCCGTTAGCCTCTGTGAGAGCCTTCTTGCAGTCCATGAGACCTGCCTGAGTCTTCTTGCGAAGCTCGTTGATTTCCTGTATGGTAATTGCCATAATCTTTTTAATTTTTCGATTGTTTATTATTCTTCTGCTGGAGCCTCTGCTTCTTCAGCTTCTTCAGCTGCCTCAACCTCTTCAGCAACTTCCTCTTCTGCTTCAACTGCAGGAACCTTGCCTTCCTTCTTCTCAGCATTAGCTTCCTGATCAGCCTTCTCTACCTTGCGCTCCTCAAGACCTTCGTTGATAGCACCACATACAACGCTGAGAATCAATTCGATTGACTTAGCTGCGTCGTCGTTTGCTGGGATTACGAAGTCGATGTCGCGTGGGTCAGAGTTGGTGTCCACGATAGCGAACACTGGGATGCCCAGACGGTTAGCCTCGCTCACTGCGATGTGCTCCTTCATCACGTCTACCACGAAGAGGGCAGAAGGAAGACGAGTCAAGTCAGCGATAGAACCGAGGTTCTTCTCCAACTTAGCACGCTTGCGGCGAATCTGAAGGTTCTCACGCTTAGAGAGCTTGTCGTATGTACCATCGCTCAAGAGCTTGTCGATGTTAGCCATCTTCTTCACAGCCTTGCGGATAGTTGGGAAGTTGGTCAACATACCTCCAGGCCAACGCTCAGTCACGTAAGGCATGCCAACTGATGCAGCCTTCTCTGCGATGATTTCCTGTGCCTGCTTCTTAGTGCCGACGAAGAGGATGCGCTTGCCGCTCTTTGCAATCTGCTTGAGAGCGTCAGCTGCCTGATCGAGCTTAGCGACAGTCTTGTGAAGGTCGATGATGTGAATGCCATTGCGCTCCATGAAGATGTAAGGAGCCATAGCGGGGTTCCACTTACGCTTGAGGTGACCGAAGTGCGCACCTGCTGCGAGAAGAGAATCAAAATCTGTTCTTGCCATAATTGTTTGAATGTTTGTTTACTTTCTTTTTGAGTTAATGTTTGTTTAACCAACCCGCAGGTCGCCCTGAATGTGAGAGAGCCTGCAAGTTTAGATACTAAACGAATATTGAATGTCCTAGAAACCCTAGTTCTTCTATCAATTTAACGCTTAGAGAACTGGAAGCGACGGCGTGCCTTTGGCTGACCTGGCTTCTTACGTTCAACGGCACGTGCATCACGAGTGATGAATCCTTCTGCACGAAGTGCCTTCTTGTCTTCCTCGTTGATCTTCACAAGTGCACGAGCGATAGCGAGGCGGAGAGCCTGGCTCTGACCTGTGTAACCACCACCAGTGAGGTTTGCCTTGATGTCATACTTCTCAGCAACACCGAGGAGGTTGAGTGGCTGCTTTACCACAAACTGTACGAGTTCTGATGGGAAATAATCAGCAAGTTCACGCTTGTTGATTGTGATTTTGCCAGTACCTTCTGTAAGGTACACGCGTGCAACGGCGCTCTTACGACGACCGAGTGCATTGATATAATTTACTGCCATACCTTATGCTTTATTTGAGGGTGTTAATATCAAGAGTTACTGGCTTCTGAGCCTGCTTGTCATGCTCTGCACCTTCGAAGATGTAGAGGTTCTTGAGCAAATGTCTGCCAAGGATACCCTTGGGAAGCATGCCCTTTACTGCATGACGGAGAACCTTCTCGTATCCGTTAGGACGCTTGATCATCTCAGCATAAGTGGCCTTGTGCTGACCGCTTGGATAACCAGAGAAAGTGATGTAAATCTTTTGGCTCTCTTTCTTGCCTGACACCTTGATTTGGTTGGCATTGATGAGGATCACGTTGTCACCACAGTCCATGTTGGGTGTGAAGACTGGCTTGTACTTACCGCGAAGTACCTGTGCTACCTTAGATGCGAGGCGACCAAGTGTCTGACCTGCGGCATCTACAACCACCCACTGCTTGTCGGCAGCCTCTGTGGTGATGTAGCTTGTCTTGAAACTGTTTGATTGCATTTAACCTTTTGGTTTTAATAATTAATAATGTGTGTTCGCTGCCAGCTCGACGTTGCCGTGCGACTGACGTACTGTGCCCATCGGTTCCTCGCGTTCGATTTCCCTTTGGGTTTTCTGCGTTTCACGGACCGCATTCCCACGATGTGAAAGATGCTATCCACACAGAGCACGGGGCGACTTTCGAAGCCCCTCGATGTAAATCGGCTTGCAAAGGTACGACTTTTTGTAAAAGTGGCAATCATTTTCCCTGTTTTTTTGAAACTTTTTCAAGAAATCTTTACCTTTGTGGTCGAAAAGTGCCGTTTTGCAACATGACATTATACAATGAATACGGAATTTGGCTGAAAAACCAACTGGGGGTGAAGTCGCAGAAAATCTCCCTCAATGCAGGTTTCACTTGTCCCAATCGAGACGGTCGGGTGGGCACTGGTGGTTGCACCTATTGCAACAACCAGACCTTCAATCCCGACTATTGCATCACCACCAAGTCCATCACTCAGCAACTCGAGGAGGGTAAGCAGTTCTTTGCTCGCAAATACCCCGACATGAAGTACCTCGCTTACTTCCAGGCATACACCAACACTTACGATGCCCTCTCCAACCTTATCGCCAAATATGAGGAAGCCCTTTCCGTTCCTGGTGTCATCGGTTTGGTCATTGGCACTCGCCCTGACTGTATGCCTGATGCCTTGTTGGATTATCTCGAAAAACTCAATCAACGCACTTTCCTTGTCGTCGAATACGGCATCGAATCTGTCTATGACGCCACGCTCCAACGCATCAACCGAGGGCACACTCATGCTCAAACCGTCGATGCCATCCAGCGTACTGCTGCTCGTGGCATCCGAACTGGTGCTCACCTCATTTTGGGACTTCCAGGCGAGGGTAGGGAAGCCGTCCTTGCTGAAGCCGACATCCTGTCGTCTCTTCCCCTCACCACCCTCAAACTCCACCAACTCCAACTCATTCGTGGCACTCGAATGGCAGAAGAATACGAACAGAATCCTTCCGACTTCCACCTTTTCACTCCCGACGAATACATCGACCTCGTTATCGACTTCATCGAACGCCTCCGACCCGACCTCGTTCTTGAACGTTTCGTCTCCCAATCTCCTTCATCTCTCCTTGCCATTCCTGGCTGGGGCTTGAAGAATCACGAATTCGTGGATCGTCTCCGCCTCCGCATGACCCAACGACAAACCCATCAAGGTCGCCTCCACTCTTTAACCCTTAACCTATAACCTTTAACCTTTAAAAAAGTATAACTTTTTGTTCCTTTCCCAAATATTCCCTACCTTTGTCCTCAACTTTGAGGAAAACGTCCAGAAACAAGTATGAAACACTTCACCATATTCATCTGTCTTGGGGTGCTGATATCAGCACTCACGTTCTCCTCGTGCAGCAAATGCAGCAAGAATCCAGATGCTGATGTCCCCAAAGTGGAATCCGTCATCCTTACCCAAATCAAGCAAAAAGCCGACTTGGTCACAACAGAGGTGAAAGTGAGGAAATTGGCGATTTACGATTCGAGCAAACATGAGAAATTTGAACTCAAAGACCCTCGAACTTGGAAGTATGGGGAAAGGAAATGCATCGTGCCTGTGGATGTGACTATCAAGTACGGCTATGACTTGCGTGACCTGACAACCGATGATGTGAAACTGACTGATGACAGCACAGCAATCGTGATTCTTCTGCCTGAACCTAAAGTGATTGACTCTGGTTATGAGGCAAAAGTGGAAGAAGGGGCGATTGTGAGGATGTCGTCTGGAATGAGAGATAAAATCAGTCATGAGGAAGTGGATCGTTTGATGGAAATGACCTATCAAGCAGTCATGAAGGAGGATTTCTCTGAAATGGTGGGGAAGGACATAGAGAACAACGCAAAAGTGGTGTTCGAATCCATCGTGAAGAGTGTGGAAATGAAGAATGTGGAGGTGATTGTGCATAGAAAGGAGGATTGGAGACGATGAAAAATAGAGCTTGGATCATATTGGCGTGTTTCGTTGTGGCGCTGGGCATTTTGGTGACGTTGCTCATCAAACGATGTGTTCAGAACGGAGAGAATCTCGACCTTCCGATGGAGGAGACGATGGCGAGCATAGAAGAAGTGCGTCCACGAGGCGAAATCTATGTGTGCAGCGCCATGATTGAGGATTACACCACCAAACGGGCAATGGAACACAACCTCATCTTCCCCAACGAAGAACATTCCTGTGTGCAAACCATGCGTCAGAAGTGCAGCTATAAGATAGACCTCGACAAGGTGATTTATCAGCGAGACGACTCCTTGAACCTTGTTTATGTGAAGCTGCCTCCAATCGAATATGTGGCATCCACCCAAAGCAGCACCTTCCTTTCCGACGACGCCAACTATTGGGCAGAACATCTCCCCAACACCAATGAGATGAAGAAGAAGGTGGAAGCCCAAATCAAACGACGCTTCGACACTCCCAGCAACAAGCGTCAAGCTGAACGTTATGCTGAGGACGCCATCAGCCAAGTTCTCTCCCAACTTGGCTACGAAGTCGAGTTTGTACGAGCGCTGCAACAAAGGCGAGAATAAGAGGAAAAATTTGCGCCCCCGTGAGGAAAATATTTTTCTCTAACTAGGCAGCAAAATTTTGAAAGTTTAGATTTTGAAATCCAAACTTTAGATTTTAATTTTCAAACTTTCAAAATTTAATTACCCTTAAGGGAAAATTTTGCAACCCCTAAGGGTAACAAAAATATTCCTTAATCGTAGCAAAAAACACTCTTCAAAAATTGCCGACGGCAATCTCACCTTTTGCCGTCGGCAAAACGATGCTTTGCCGCCGCCTCTTTCAATCGATGCCGTCGGGGGCGTTTTTCTCCAAAACGATAAGGCAGCCTTATTCTCCAATAACCGTCCCTTATTTCTCAATAAGGTGCCTCTGCTGATGAATACTCGCCATCTGTTTGAAAAAAGATTTGGAAACAATACAATATTAATAGAAAAGTAGTATCTTTGCAAGCGAAACAACAAAACAAGAGAGATATCTTTTATCAACCACAACAAAAACTCAAACACATGAAAAAATTACTTCTTGTCGCAGCTATGATGCTGATGGGCGTGGCATGTTTCGCCCAGACGACGAATCTACCAAAACCGAACATGCAGCGTCAGACTCTTTCCGTGATGGCGGCTTACCAACAACGAAAGTCAGTGCGTGAATATAGTGCAAAGGCTCTTTCTGACCAAGACTTGAGCGACCTCTTGTGGGCAGCTCAGGGACAGAACCGAGAGGATGGACACCTGACGGCTCCCACAGCAATGAACCGTCAGGAAATCCGCTTGTATGTCTTCACGGCTAAGAATGTGTCGCTATATGATCCCAAGGCGAACACCCTCACTCAGGTGGCTGATGGTGACCATCGAGACATCGTGGCTTCTGGTCAGGCTTTTGCAAAGGACGCTCCTGTGGTGCTTGTGATGGTGGCTGACTTGGACAAGTTTGGCAGCAACAATCAGCAAGCGCAGGCAATGGCGGCTGTGGATACTGGTATCGTGTGCGAGAACATCAATCTCTTCTGCTCTGCAGCAGGTCTTTGTACCGTTCCTCGTGCCACAATGGACAGCAAGGCCATCAGTTCGCTCCTGGGCTTGAACCAGAATCAGATTCCTCTGATTAACAACCCTGTAGGTTATCCGAAATAACTATCTCCTGTTCTTAGCGAGTCTCTCGTATCGGCGGCAGAAAATGGTGTAGCAAACGATGCCGATTGCTGCCATGATGAAGCCAGGAAGGGCTGTGTAGTTGTAGTCGTATCCTTTTGTCAGAGGGATACCGCCCAAGTATGCTCCAATGGCATTGCCGAAGTTGAAGGCGAGTTGCACCATGCAACCAGCCAAGAGGTCGCCGCCCTTGCTGAATCGGAGCAAAAGCAACTGCTGGGGAGAACCCACCCCAAATAGGCAGAAGGTGATGATGCACATCAGCACCACACTGAGCCACGCAATGTGACTGAACAGGAAAATGCTCAAGAGGCTGATGAACATGATGATTTGTAGCAATCGTCCAGTATGTCCTGGTCCTATGCGGTCGCTGAGCATTCCGCCTGTCAGGTTTCCCACCACCATTCCTGCACCAGCAATGACGGACATCAACGGCAGGAGAGTGACGCTGATGCCTGAATGGTCGGTGAGCAATGGAGCATAATAACTGAAGTAGCAGAACACGCCTCCGTTTCCAAGCAACGTCGCTGCAATCAACAACCACGGGGCAAGTGATTTCAGAAAACGGAATTGCCCCCTTGCGCCGATATCGGGCAGGGCATCCATCGAGGGAATGAAACGCCAGATGGAGAGTAGGGTGGCGAGTCCCCACAAGGCTGAGAATGCGAAGATGTAACGCCAAGATGCCACTTGACAGATGAAGGTGCCGAAGGGAATGCCGATGAGATTTGCCACAGACATGCCTGAACACATGATGGCTACTGCTGTGGCGGACTTCCTGCCGTTGGACAAGCGGTCGGCAATGATGCTGGCTACGCCAAAATAGGCTCCATGAGGCAAGCCTGCCATAAAACGCATGGCAAGCATGGAGTAATAGTCGGGGGCAAGTGCCATCGCTGCTGAAGCTGCGAAATAGACGCACATGAGGAGAACGACAATCTTTTTCAACCGCCAAGTGCGCATGAATGCCACCATCAATGGCGCACCCACACAAACGCCCAAAGCATAACTGGAGATGAGGTGACCGGCGTCTGAGATGCTCACGCCGAAATCTGCCGCAATGAATGGCAGAATGCCCATCATTGCAAATTCTGTCACACCCAATCCAAAGGTACCCAAGGCTAACGTCACCAACGCTTTCTTCATGTTTTTTCTCGATGTCTTTTGTAAATAATGTGCAAAGGTACGACCTTTTTCGGAATTATTAGGTGAATCATTTGTTAGTTTCAAGAAGAAACCCTACATTTGTGGTGGAATTCATAACGAATTAAAGAAATGATCAATCAGATGAATAAAAGAATCCTTTTTGTCGCAACCCTCTGGATGGTGGCGATGGCAATGTTTGCTCAGCAAATCACATTGGATGATGTGGTCAACTATAAGTATTCACCTAAATCTGTCCGCGAAGTGACTCCGTTGGCAGACGGGGAAAGCTATGCTTGCGTGAGTGAGGACAGCAAAAGGATTGAAAGGTGCTCCTTCAAGACGGGAGAAGTGACGGAGACGTTGTTTGATGTGGAGACAGCTCGTGGAGGAGGTGTGCGCTTGGTGGTTGGCTATATCATGTCGCCTGATGAGAAGAACATCCTGATTGAGGCAAGCCGCACGAGCATCTATCGCCGCTCTGCCACTTCTGACTATTATATATATAATGTGAAAAACAAGACGCTGGCTCCGCTGTCGAATGGTGGACCTCAGGAGTGTCCGAAGTTCTCGCCCGATGGCAACCAGATTGCCTTCGTGAGAGACAATAACATCTTCTTGGTGAAACTGCTCTTCAATAATGCAGAAAGCCAGATTACGAAGGATGGAGAACGTAACAAGATTATCAATGGAAAGCCTGACTGGGTGTACGAGGAGGAGTTCTCGTTCAATTGTGCGTTTGATTTCTCTGCTGATAGTGAGATGCTGGCATGGATAAGATTTGACGAGTCGAATGTGAAGACCTTCTCATTCCCTTGGTACAGGGGAACTGCTCCGTCGAAGGACGAATATGCACTCTATCCAGGTAATTATGAATACAAATACCCGAAGGCTGGTGAGGAGAATGCAAAGGTGTCTGTACTCTCTTACGACATCAAGAGCCGTGTGACTCGCACGATGCAGGTGCCTCTGGATGCTGACGGCTATATCCCACGCATCCAGTTCACAGGTGAGAAGGACAAACTCATGGTGCTCACCCTCAACCGTCATCAGGACCGACTCGACTTCTATGCTGTCAATGCACGAAGCACGACTGCTCAGCTGATTCTTCGAGAGGAGAACAAACGTTATGTGGATGAGGATGCCTATGCGGATGTGGATTTCTCGCGTGACCAGTTTGTCTTGCTCAGCGAAAGGGACGGTTACCAGCACATGTATCTCTACACGATTGGTGGACAATTGGTGCGCCAACTCACATCAGGCGAATATGAGGTGACAGATTATTATGGAACGGATGCGTCGGGTAAGAACTTCTACTATGCCAGCAACGAGGGAAGCCCGCTGGAGAAATACATCTATAAGGTGGATGCATCGGGCAAGAAGACGAAGCTCTCGACCGAGAAGGGGTGGCATGAAGCAGAATTCAGCACAGGCTGTCAGTATTATCTCGATAAATACTCCAATCTGACCACACCTCCTGTCTATACCCTTTGCAATGCGTCGGGCAAGTCGTTGAAAGTGGTGGAGGATAATGCTTCCCTGAAACAAAAACTGGCTTCTCTGTCCTTGGGCACGAAAGAACTCATTTCTGTGAATACGGCGGATGGCATACAACTGAATGGCTGGATGGTGAAACCTCATGTCTTTGACGCCTCGAAGAAATATCCTGTCGTGATGTATCAGTATGGTGGACCTGGCTATCAGATGGTCTTCAATTCATACTCCAACGGCTTTACGAGTGGACTGATTTGGGAACATCGATTGGCTGAGAAGGGATATATTGTCGTGTGTGTGGATGGAAGAGGTACGGGAGGACGCGGCTCTGATTTCAAGCGTTGCACCTACATGAAGATGGGCGACCTTGAATCGCATGACCAAGTGGAGACGGCTCTTTGGCTCTCGAAACTACCTTATGTGGACAAATCTCGCATCGCAATTTGGGGCTGGAGTTTTGGTGGCTTCAACACGCTCATGTCGATGTGTGAGGGTAGGGGAGTCTTCAATTGTGGTGTGGCTGTTGCTCCTGTCACAGATTGGCGTTTCTACGATACGGTCTATACGGAGCGCTTCATGCGCACCCCCCAGGAGAATCCAGCAGGATATGACTGCTCGCCACTTCATCGCTTCGAGAAAATCAAAGGTGACCTCCTCCTCATTCACGGAATGGCTGACGATAACGTGCATTTCCAGAACTCTGCCGAACTCGCCGAAGCCCTCGTGCAGTTAGACTATCAATTCGACATGCAGGTGTACACCAACCGTAATCACAGCATCTACGGAGGCAATACGCGTCACCATCTCCTCACCCGCATCGAAAACTTCCTGGATAATCACCTTCTAAAATAATCAAAACTCCTTCCTTTGTTCGGTAGGTTGTGATTCTATCGCGACCACCCTTTCCTCCTCCATTCTGCCCCTTTCATTCCCCTTTTTCTCCATCTTTTTGTCCCGTTCCCACTTTTTTCTCATTTTTCTCAAAAAAAGTTTGCGGAACGTTTGGTCAGTTCGGAAAAAGGTCGTACCTTTGCACTCGCTTTCCAAAAAGGAGGGCACGAAACTCGATCTTTGACAGACTGCGAACAGAATGCAAGACAAGCAGCGCGCAGACACATTATATAATATATATGGGTGCTGCGCACAAGCAACAAAGTCATTCCTTTTATACGAATAAACATAAACGAACAATGGAGCAGGATGAGCCTGGCCGGGTCGGACAGATCTATAATTAAAATTTCAATTACAGTGAAGAGTTTGATCCTGGCTCAGGATGAACGC
>JAGCDQ010000006.1 GCA_017651245.1 Bacteroidaceae bacterium
ACATCGGAAGTTCCGATTGTAGAGCGGAAGACGGGGCTCAAACCCGCGACCCCCAGCTTGGAAGGCTAGTGCTCTATCAACTGAGCTACTTCCGCGACATAATCCTCATTTGTGAGTTTTCACTCGATTGACTCCACTTTCGTGTCATCGTGAGTTTTCACTCGATTGACTCCACTTTCGTGTCATCGTGAGTTTTCACTCGATTGACTCCACTTTCATTTCGTCTATCCGTGGGCAGGGACGGATTCGAACCGCCGAAGCCGCAAGGCAACAGATTTACAGTCTGCCCGTTTTAACCACTTACCTACCTACCCAAAGCTTTAGTTCTAAACTATTGCTCTTTTATGGAGTGACTCGCACAGGATTCAAACCTGTAACCTTTTGATCCGTAGTCAAATGCTCTATTCAGTTGAGCTAGCGAGCCAAATGAGTCATTTTTTCAAAGATGTGGGCTTTCACCCTGATTGACTCCACTTTCGTGTCATCTATCCGTGGGCGCTGACGGATTCGAACCGCCGACCCTCTGCTTGTAAGGCAGACGCTCTGAACCAACTGAGCTAAGCGCCCTCTTGTCCCATCGAGAAGTCCCTTCAGAATAACGTGGTCTCACGCGACTTTGTTATGTTGTTTCTTCAGTTCCTTCCCGAAAGCGAGTGCAAAGGTAGAGACTTTTTGGCAAACTGCCAAATAATTCAAGATATTTTTTCCATTTTTTTTCATGGAGTCTCGTTAAATCACTGATAATCAGTAATACATTTTTTCGCCTAAAACGGACAAGAGCATTTCAGAAAGCATTACTTGTCAGTTTTGACATTAACTTTCATACCCTCTGTGTGACCTCCAAATTGCTTGGCATAGACACATTCGACTGTCGACACTCCCATTTGATAGGAACCTGCACGAACAATAGAATAATCCATATCCACAGTAGAAGTGCCACGGGTGAACCAATCGAAGAACAAATCGAAATGCGAGTCATGAATGGAGAGGTAACAACCTCTGCCTCCCATATTCTGATAGCCAGAAAGATGCCTCAGTGGTTCGAAACACGCAGGATGCTGTGCTGACACTCGCACGAAATCCATATCACGGTCTGCCGTGATGATGTGGCGAATTCGCACCTTATCCCCTACTCTCAACGGCTGGTTGGGGTCGAAGTCCTCCCACTTGGTTCCACCTGACTTCTGTACATACAGCTTGCGCTGAATCTTCAGTTCATTGGTGGCATAAAGTTTCAAGTTACCGACATCCTCCAAGAAGGTTGCGTATGCAGCTCCCCATGAAACGCCAGGTGTCTGTTTCTTCACTTCCAGTTGTTGCACACCATCACTCAAGAGTTCCTCTGGAGTGTCAGCCAACACATTCCCCTCTAAGATCAGGTTTGCTTCCCTACCTTCCAGTTCATCACGTTCTGTGTTGATGGTGCCATAATCCATTTCCTTCAATTCTGTACCATCTACAATCAAAACAGGCTTCTTGATTTCGTGGAAGGTTTCCATTGGTGACACCTTCAGCAGGAAGTCTGCCACATCAATCGTGTTCATCGGGTTATCCCACTTCTGCACCTGCTTCTGCGAGATGAGCCAGAGTTGCATGTCGTTGAGGATAGGATCCTTCTTATCTTTCTGATGGATCGCCTTCATCGCTGCCACTTGAGTTGGAATACGATAATCCATCCATGAATAGTAAGCTGCATCGGTGGCATAGAAACGACCTTGACCAGGCTTTTCAACCGTGTAATCCTTCAAGAAATCAACAAATTTGTCGGCAGACTTCACATGTCCAAACGCTCTTAATGTGTATGCTGTGTTCGCTGCACCATAGATGGTCAGGTCACGAGGTGCCTTCTCTACCTTTGTCAGGTACTCTTCACGCATCTTCTTAATTTCGTTGCTCACTTCCCTATCAGGCATCTGTGCCGACACATAGAGATAACGGATATCACTGTCGTAAGGCCAAATCTTCACCTTTCTCTTCTTCATGCCTCTGTATATCTCCAGTTCATGCTGATCAAGATATTTCATACCATTATCGAGCATCTCCTTCACCTTGTCATTCGGTTTTGGCAACTTCGACAAATGTTCACAGACAGCCAAAGTCGTGTAGAAGCTGCTATTCATACCCTTAAACCAGCTCCAACCACCATCACTATTTTGCAGACCTATCAGCTTACTCTCTGCCTGTTCTGTCCTCTTCTTCAAGTCAGCACTGTTCTCCTGCTTCTCCATCACAGGGAAAGTCTGCATCAGTTCCAGTAAACGCGTGTTGGCATAAAGCGAGGCTGCAAAGTCGATGGCATCATCCTCCAGAGGATTCTTCACACTACGCAAAGCCTCGATGCACATCCATGCTGGATTATCCGTGTATTCCACCTTCAGCACACGATGCGAAGCCGTTGACGAGTTCTCGTTGTAAAGTTTCGTCAAGTCCATCGTCTTCGACACCTCAGCACCATTAGCATTACCAATGATGTAGTATGGTACAGCCTCCACCATTTCCTTCTTCGTAGAGAGTACAGGCAGATGATTCTTCTCACCATCGCTTACATTTCCTGACATTGCAATGATTTCGCAGTCAAGGTCTGTCCATTCCTCTTTCACATCGAAATTGAAGTCCACACCTATTGTCTTGCCAGCCTCCACAGAGAAAGCCTTCTCCATCGTCAGCACGACAGCATCTGTCTTGGGATCAATCAGGCGCATTCTCACAGCACCATTCAGTTCCTTCTCGCTTTGATTGATGATGGACGATGCCACCACAGCATTGTCACCCCATCGAACGAAACGAGGCATATTGGGACGCAACATGAAGTCTTTTCTTGCCACAGCCGTAGCTCGGAGCATACCGTAATCCACATCCTTCGTATGTGCAAAACCCATGAATTTCCATTCCGTCAGTGACTCAGGCAGGGTGAACTGGATGTTCACGTTACCCTTCTTGTCCGACACGAGATGTGGCAGGAAGAAAGCAGTCTCTTCAAAGTTCTCACGGATGGTTGCGTTGTCAAAGTCTTCTTGTGGAATCACAGCTTCTTCTTTCGCGGCAGGACTCGCCATATCAGCACTGACCACAGCAAGGTCCATAACGGCTTCCTCTTCACCCGAGTCGATTCCCGTCACCCTGTTCATTGCCATACCGTCTTCCATTCTGCTCTCCAGCACCATCGCCTTTCCAGCTCCCCTCAATCGCATCAAATAGCGGTCGTGCTCAAAGGTTCTCAATTCATTGTATTCACGATAGTAAGAGCTTTCACGAGAGGCTGGTCCGCTCAAACTGAAGGATGGGAACGAGAGTCGATCCGAACAACGTGCACTTGCGGCAGGAATGATTCGCCCAAAACTCAATCCGAAGCTCCAGAAGTGGGAATATATGCGGTCAAGCGATGCATCATACAGCACAGCCATCATCTCGGCACCACTCACACGCTTGCCGTTCTTGTCCGATACTGTCAGCGTCCATTGTTCCTGCTGACCTGGCTGCAGCTTGTCGCGGAAGGTTGACCATTCCAGCTTCAGTTTTTTATCTGGGCGGACAAGCTCAAACCGTTCCGTCATGTGTGTGAACTGTCCGTTACGCACATAAAGGATGTCCACCTCAATGCCTTCGCCCCACTCTTTCCGATAAGGCAGGCGCAAGTGCTTCATCGTTCCGTCCGTCACACCCACCTGATGATCCAGCAAGCCGTCCTTATTATACACATTATATATAATATAAACATCCGTCTCATCTGTGGTGAAGTAGAGGTCAACAGGCTTTCCTTCTTTGAACACATTGCTCTTTGCATAGATGAAATTCTGTTCCTTCACCTCTTCCTTCGGACGATATTTCTCAGTCAATCCCCATCGGGCGATTTCCGAGACAGGCAAGGTTGAGTTATAAGGTGTGAAGGAATCCGACTCCTCCACTTTTGTGCTATCTGACTCATAGGCAATCACTCTAATGGTATAGCGTGCTCCCAGCTTCAGGTTCTTCGGCAGGAGAATGGTGTCACCCGATGTGAAGAAACCTTCTGCCACAGGCTGATTATAGGTGTACTCTATCACATACTTACCTTTCACGGTCACCTTCTCACGATTCATATCGTAGGCTTCCACCTCGAACGCGGCATCCTCACCCAAGTCCACCACATCATCCACCGTCAAATCCAAGGCGAACTCCCTGCGGCTGGCATTCACCGTCCATTCAGCATCATGACTCTCACCTGCCACATCGGTCACGGAGGCTTTAATGCGGTAGCGCATCACATCATATCGGGAAGTCAGATGTTCATCGGACAGCGTGACAGGCACACGGAACTTTCCTTCGTCATCAGTCGTCAAGTCACCCTCGGACAAAGGAAGCCAACTCGTTTCATACCACCACCGTTTGAAACCCACAGAGGCATATTGCACCGTATAATGGACATTGGCTCCCTGCACAGGCACACCAGCAAACATCATGGCTGTTCCCTCTGCTTCCAACACCTCGCCAAAGTGTCCTGTACGATTGCCGCCAAACGTCACCTCGTATGTGGGGCGCTTATACTCTTCCACCCTCACCATTTGAGATTCATAGCGTCCCCGACCTGTGACTTTCAGATGCAAGACTCCCACTTCACAATCATCAGGTAAAGCGAATTCAAAGGATGCCGTACCCAAATCATTCGTCTCGAGGTCTATCTCTTTCAGTCGTTTCCATTTGGCATCATCAATCGTCAGTTTCAGATCCACGTGCGGCACCACCTCAACCTTGTCGCCCTCTTGCCAGTAAGCAATCACGGAAGCCTGCATGGTTTGTCCTGGACGATAGATGCTCCTGTCGGTCATGATTCTGAAAGACAGCCTCGCATCATGTTCACGAGGTTCACGCCAATCCTTATACCAACGATCATATACAGTCAGGTCATCCTTGTTCCTGACGGCACGCACATAGCAGCTCTTGTTCAGTTCCACCATACCGTCCTCGCCAGTCACTTTCTCGCCATCCAAGTCGCGGTCTTCCCATCCTTCCGTCCGCTTGTCGCTATCGGGCAGCTTTTCTCTCCATTGCACTTTCACACCCTTCAAAGGACGGCCCGTCTCGTTATCCACCACATACAGCTGATAGCTTTCTTCGTTTTTATCGGTCTTGATGATGCGGATGGTGCTCACCCTGAACTCCGTCACGTGGGTATCGCCCAAAGCTTCCACCACAGACACATATCTGCCAGGAGCCAACTTGACTTCAGTATCCTCAATTCCTTTCACAGGCAGACCCTGCGCCTTCCTTGCCACGTTTGTCGAATCCATCGCCAGCCGTATGTCCATCGTCGGGAAAGCCACATCGCCCGTCAGTTTCAGCACCGAGCGACCATTCTTATCCGTTGTTCTGCCATCATACTTACGGATGGTCATCGTGGCACGTTCACAGTTCCAGAAATCCACCTTCATCGGCACGGGACGATTGGCAAGCAATACATCCACACGTGAAAGGCTCACCTTGGGCTGAAGAAGTTCGTCCAGTTTGCGCTTCAGGCTGCCCTTCCGACGTGAATTTCCCACATTATCCACAGCCCATTTCAAGAACAGGATGCCGTCATCTCCCCAAAGGAAGGTGTCCCAATAAAACAAGGCAAGGTCTGCTCCCACTTCCTCGTTCTTCAGTTCCTGCAACAACTGATATACGCTATCCTTGTATTGTTCGCTGGTCAGGTTTCCATATTGGGTTTCCGTCTGGCGTTTCTCCTGCAACCACTTCCGTTTCATCATACCATAGCCATTCTTGTTTCCACGCTTGTGGTAGATATTGAACGCCTTCTCGTAGATATCCATCTTCTGCTTGTTCTTCAGGGTGGCATTCTCTTCCAAGAAGCTAATCATCAGCGACAACATATCGTTGTCAAACAAATCGCTGTCCTTGCCCTTCTGCCCCAACAACACAGAATAAGCACTTGCCTTTGCTCCTGCCAACGCCTCCATATCATCCAGCACGTGCGCAAAATGCTCATCGCGCTTTGCATCGTAGTCATCGCGGGTTTCTTCATCAAAATCCGTGATGTGTGTCCATTTCATTTCCTTGTAGGCAGAACCCAACATCGCATGCGCCACACTCAACTCCACAGGATTCTTCCTCTCGCTCCACTCCTTGTCCAATTTGGCGATGTTCTCCTTAAAGGTGTCAGGGTCTTTGTCCGCATCCTTCTGCACATTCTCAATCGACGACTTCACTTTCGAAGCGAAATCGGAACCTTGACCAAAAACTCTCAGTATTCCCATTGATAATAAAATAGTTAAAACGGTAATAGATAAAAAGCGACTGTTATAATTCATAACTGTAATGATTAGATGAGACAAAACAGATGCCAACTGAATTGGTTTCGAGGGCAAAAGTACAGCCAAAATCCCTCATTGCCAAAACTTTGGTATTAAAAAAACAAAAAAGAGGGCTTTTTGCCCCCTTTCCTATTTATAAAACTCAGAATACCATTCTGCAAAAGCTCTCAAGCCATCACGCAACGTAGTGGAAGGCTTGAATCCGAAATCCCGTTCCAAAGCCGAAGTGTCAGCGTAGGTGGTCGGCACGTCGCCGGGTTGCATAGGCACCAGTTTCTTATGGGCATCGAAGTCATAATCCTCAGGCAGCACCTTGGCACGAATCAGTTCCTGCTGGAGAATGTCCACGAAGTTCAGCAAGTTCTCAGGGCTGTTGTTGCCGATGTTATATACTGCGTATGGCGGCAGAGGAAGTCCGTCATCACCCTGTTTCTTCTCAGGAGCACCCTGCATGATGCGCACCACTCCCTCCACGATGTCATCCACAAACGTGAAGTCACGCATGCAGTTGCCATAGTTGAAAATCTGGATGGTGTCGCCCTTCACCAGCTTGTTCGTGAAACCGAAGTAAGCCATATCGGGACGTCCTGCAGGACCATACACCGTGAAGAAACGCAAGCCCGTCGAGGGGATGTTGTAGAGTTTGGAATAAGCATGTGCCATCAGTTCATTGCTCTTCTTCGTCGCAGCATAGAGGCTCACAGGATTGTCCACCTTGTCCTCCGTGGAATAAGGCACCTTCTTGTTCGAGCCATACACGCTCGACGAGCTGGCATACACCAGATGCTCCACAGGATAGTTCCTGCAAGCCTCCAAGATATTGTAAAAGCCAATCAAGTTCGACTGGATGTAAGCATCAGGATTCGTGATGCTGTAGCGAACGCCTGCCTGAGCAGCGAGATTCACCACCACCGCTGGCTTATATTGCTCAAAGATGCCATCAATCGTCGCCTTGTCGGCAATGTCACCCTTCACAAACACATACTTCACATCTTCTGGCTTCGCCTTGTCCAGTTCCTGCAAACGATATTCCTTCAAGCTCACGTCGTAGTAGTCGTTCACGTTGTCAATGCCCACAATCGTGGCACCCCTCACATCCTTGAAAAGCCTCTTCACAAGGTTCGAGCCGATAAAGCCAGCCGAGCCCGTCACCAAAATCGTCTTGTTGTTCAAATCTATCTTTTCCATTTTGTATCTTATTTCACGCTGAAACTTTTATTTGACAGGAGGATACAAATAATCCTTCATGCCTTCCATGATTGAAATCGCGCCACAAAGTTAACACTTTTTCCTCTATCCACCAAATTCTCTGGTCACCAATATTGACGTTTTGTCATTCTTTTCTGCTTTCCGCTTACATGTTGCAATTTTTGCGAGAAAGTCTCCCAGTTAGGAAAAAATTGGCGCCTAACTGGGAAAAATATTTTTCCTAACTGAGAAAAAAAATTTTTCCAAGTGGGTATTTTTCAGGGGATGCTTTTTATGCTTTCTGGCAACGTCGTCAGAGTCATTACACTTTGTCATCAAAAAAACATTATCACTGACAGATTGATGAATTCACTAATCGATGAAATAATAATTGATTATGAACTTTCGTAACAATGTGAAGAAAGAACGTACTCATGTTCGGAAATACCCAAATTTATTTGGTATTTCTCTCACTTATTGTATAAAATTCTCACGTTCAGAAAAGAAAACAAGCTTTCTTTTCACTCACTTACCCGAATTTTTCGTACCTTTGCACAGTTTTTACACAAGACTTGGTAAAAAGATACTATTAGATATTATTATTATGAATAAGATTGTTAAGAAAGAGCAGTTCAGTGAGAAGGTCTTCAAACTGGTTGTGGAGGCTCCTCTCATTGCTAAATCTCGCAAGGCTGGTCATTTCGTGATTGTTCGCGTGGGCGAACAGGGCGAGCGCATGCCTCTCACCATCGCTGACAGCGACATCAAAGCTGGCACCATCACACTGGTGGTGCAGAAGGTGGGTTATTCTTCTACTAAACTCTGTAACCTCAATGAGGGTGACTACATCACAGATGTGGTGGGTCCTCTGGGTCAGGCTACTCACATCGAGAAGTTCGGCACGGTCGTTTGTGCCGGAGGTGGTGTGGGTGTGGCTCCCATGCTCCCTATCATCAAGGCTTTGAAGGCTGCCGGCAACAAGGTCGTGTCTGTGTTGGCTGGTCGCACGAAGGAATTGATCATCCTCGAGGATGAGGTGCGCAAGCACTCTGACGAGGTCATCATCATGACAGACGACGGTTCGTACGGTCAGAAGGGTGTGGTGACTGTCGGCATCGAGCAGGTGATTCAGCGCGAGAAGGTGGACAAGTGCTTCGCCATTGGTCCTGCCATCATGATGAAGTTCTGCTGTCTCTTGACAAAGAAATATAACGTGCCTACTGACGTGTCGCTCAACACGATCATGGTGGACGGTACGGGTATGTGTGGTGCTTGCCGTATCACGGTGGGTGGCAAGACTCGTTTCGTCTGCGTGGATGGTCCTGAGTTTGACGGTCACGAGGTGGACTTCGACGAGATGTTCAAGCGTATGGGTGCCTTCAAGCCTATCGAAATCGAAGAGATGAAGAAATTGGAGGAGCACGTGGAAGGTGTTGCTGCCACGAAGAAGGAGGAGGCGAAGGCTGACCCTGCTGGCATGACGACTGACACCCCACTGGCTGAACTCCTTGACCGCAACGCTGCATGGCGCAAGGAATTGGCTGGCAGCATGAAGGCGAAGGAGCGTGGCGAGATTGAGCGTTGCGTGATGGGCGAGCTTGACCCCGTCTATCGTGCCACCACTCGCACTGAGGAGGTGAACACAGGTCTCACCATCGACCAGGCACTCACGGAAGCAAAGCGTTGTCTCGACTGCGTGAAGCCTTCTTGTATGGAGGGCTGTCCTGTCAGCATCAATATCCCATCGTTCGTGAAGAACATCGAGCGCGGTCAGTTCTTGGAGGCTGCCAAGGTGCTCAAAGCCACTTCTGCCCTACCCGCTGTCTGTGGTCGTGTATGTCCTCAGGAGAAGCAGTGTGAGAGCAAGTGTATCCACCTGAAGATGGGTCACAAGGCTGTGGCTATCGGTAACTTGGAGCGTTTCGCTGCTGACTTCGAACGTCAGTCGGGCAAGATGGCTCTCCCAGAGTGTGCGCCTAAGAACGGCAAGAAGGTGGCTATCGTGGGTTCAGGTCCTGCAGGTCTTTCTTGTGCAGGCGACTTGGCGAAGGCTGGTTACGAAGTGACTGTGTTCGAGGCATTGCACGAGATTGGCGGTGTGCTCAAGTATGGTATTCCTGAGTTCCGTCTGCCTAACGCCATCGTAGATGTGGAAATCGAGAACCTCCGCAAGATTGGCGTGAACTTCGTGAAGGATTGTATCGTGGGTAAGACCATCACGATTGAGGACCTCGAGAAGGAAGGCTACAAGGCTATCTTCGTGGCTTCTGGTGCAGGTCTGCCAAACTTCATGAACATCCCTGGTGAGAACAGCGTGGGCATCATGTCATCTAACGAATACCTCACTCGTATCAACCTCATGGATGCCAGCAACCCTGCATCTGACACACCTATCGTGAAGGCTAAGAACGTGATGGTTGTCGGTGGTGGTAACACTGCTATGGACTCTTGCCGTACGGCGAAGCGTCTAGGTGCTGAGAACGTGTTCATCGCTTACCGTCGTAGCGAGGCTGAAATGCCAGCACGTCTCGAAGAGGTGAAGCACGCAAAGGAAGAGGGCATCGAGTTCCTCACTCTCCACAACCCTATCGAATATATCGCTGACGAGAAGGGCAACGTGACGCAGGTGAAACTTCAGGTGATGGAACTGGGCGAGCCAGATGCATCAGGCCGTCGCTCCCCTATCCCTGTGGAAGGCAAGATTGTCACTCGCGACATCGACCTCGCCGTTGTGGCTGTGGGTGTGTCTCCAAACCCAATCGTTCCAAAGTCTGTGGAAGGTCTCGAACTGGGTCGCAAGAACACCATCGCTGTAAACGAGAAGATGCAGTCAAACATCCCAACCATCTTCGCAGGTGGCGACATCGTGCGTGGTGGTGCCACAGTCATCCTCGCAATGGGTGACGGTCGCAAGGCTGCTGCCAACATTGACGCGATGCTGAAAGAGCAAGCATAAACTTACATACATCAACAAATAAAGGGCTGCACCGATTGGTACAGCCCTTTATTATTATTGTCTTTTTATTAGTTGCTACGAACGCTATAGTTAGGAGCCTCACTCGTGATGATGACCTCGTGTGGATGGCTCTCCTGCACACCTGCGTTGGTGATGCGAGTGAACTTGGCGTTGTGGAGGTCAAGGATGCTGGCAGCACCACAATAACCCATACCTGAACGAAGACCGCCGACCAACTGATAGATGACTTCCTGAACAGTGCCCTTGTAAGGAACACGACCAGCGATGCCTTCTGGCACCAGTTTCTTGGTCTCTGTCACGCCACCCTGGAAGTAACGGTCCTTGGAACCATTCTCCATAGCCTCGAGAGAACCCATACCACGATAGCTCTTAAACTTACGACCGTTGAAGAGGATGGTCTCACCTGGAGCCTCTTCAGTACCAGCCACCAGCGAACCAATCATCACGCAATAGCCACCGGCTGCCAATGCCTTCACCACATCGCCTGAGTAGCGGAGACCACCATCAGCAATGAGTGGCACACCCGTACCTTCGAGTGCCTTTGCCACATCATAGACAGCGCTCAACTGAGGTACTCCCACACCTGCCACCACGCGAGTGGTACAGATGGAACCTGGACCAATACCCACCTTCACAGCATCAGCACCCGCTTCAACAAGTGCCTTAGCTGCTTCGCCTGTTGCAATGTTACCCACCACAATGTCCACATCTGGGAATGCAGCCTTTGCTTCACGCACCTTGTCAATCACACCCTTGGAGTGACCATGAGCCGTGTCGATGACGATGGCATCCACACCTGCCTTCACCAGCGCTTCCATACGCTCGAAGGTGTCGGCAGTCACCCCCACACCAGCAGCCACGCGCAGACGTCCCTTAGAGTCCTTGCAGGCATTGGGTTTGTCCTTTGCCTTCGTGATGTCCTTGTAGGTGATCAGACCAATCAGTTTATTGTCGCTATCCACTACTGGGAGTTTCTCAATCTTGTGTTCCAGAAGAATGCGTGACGCGCTCTCAAGGTCTGCCTGCTGATGAGTGACCACCAAGTTCTCCTTGGTCATCACGTCGTCAATCTTCTTGTTCATATCTGTCTGGAAACGGAGGTCACGGTTGGTCACAATGCCGACAAGCGTATTGATATCATCCACCACTGGAATACCACCAATATGATATTCCTGCATGATAGCCAGCGCATCCTTCACAGTGGAACCACGCTTGATCGTGACAGGGTCGTAAATCATACCGTTCTCTGCACGCTTCACGATGGCAACCTGACGTGCCTGGTCCTCGATGGACATATTCTTGTGAATCACACCAATTCCTCCCTCTCGGGCAATGGCAATCGCCATAGGTGCCTCAGTGACAGTATCCATAGCGGCTGTCACGAAAGGAATCTGCAATTCAATGTTACGTGAGAACTTGGTGGCGAGTGTCACCTCGCGAGGAAGCACCTGTGAATATGCTGGAATGAGCAGCACATCATCAAAAGTCAGGCCCTCCATTACAACTTTATCTGCAATAAATGATGACATAATATTTGGGTATTTATTGCATGCAAAGGTAAGGTTTTTTTACGACATGACAAAGAAAAAGAAAGTGAAAAGTAATTTTTTTCACTTCTCACTTTCTTTTTTCACTTTTAGTTCGCCAATTCGCTAATGAACTTGATACGCACCAGCCTTACATCCTCTTCGTAAATATCCCCATCGAGGTTGTCAAGCGCTGTGTCAAGATCGTCTGTATCGCTTTGACGGAAATAGTCGTAGATTTCATCAATGATGTCTTCATCCATCTCGATGTCCTCAAAGTAATAGTCAATGTTGAGTTTCGTACCACTATATACGATTGCTTCCATCTCGTCAAGCAACTCGTCGAAGTCGAGTCCGTTGCTCTTGGCAATATCCTCGAGGCTCACCTTGCGGTCAATGGCTTGTATAATCTTTACTTTCACTTTCGATTTATTGGCTACCGTCCTGACACGCATATCGGAAGGACGAACGATATCATTATCTTCACAATGTCTTTGGATAAGTTTGCAGAACTCTGCACCATATCGTTTTGCCTTTCCGGCACCCACGCCTGGGATATTCTGCATTTCCTCTTCGTTGATCGGATAAAGGGTGGACATGGATTCGAGAGATGCATCCTGGAACACCACATACGGAGGAACATTGTGTTTCTGGGCGATTTTCTTCCGAAGGTCCAAAAGCATGCCATACAGCACTTCGTCAGCCACACCAGTACCTCCCTGCTCAGAGGTGTCATCGAAATCACCATCGAAATCGTTGTTCTCAACCACCATGAAAGGCACAGGCTTCTTGATGAATTTCTTGCCAGCCTTCGTAAGTTTCAAGGAACCATACGACTCAACCTCTTTATCAATGTAGCCGTCAAGACCTGCTTGGATGAAGATGGCGTCCCACATGGTTTCTTCCACATCCGCTCCAGTACCGAACTGCTCCAACTTGTCGTGCTTGTGGCTCAAGATGGTCTCATTCTCCTCACCTCTCAAGATGTTGATGATGTATTCCTTCCTGAAGTTCTCTTTCACCGCCAAGATGGTTTGCAGCGCCAACAACAGGTTGTCCTTCTGGTCGCTCTTGGTCTTCGGATGCAGACAGTTGTCACAATTGCCGCAATTGTCCTTGTCGTATTCCTCGCCAAAATAATGCAACAGCATCTTACGACGACACACAGACGATTCACAGTAGGCGGCTGTCTCACTCAAGAGATGCGTGCCGATATCTTTTTCCGCTGGCGTCTTGTCCTTCATGAACTTCTCCAGTTTCTCAAGGTCTTTGTGGCAATAGTAGGTGATGCACTTACCTTCGCCACCATCGCGTCCTGCACGTCCCGTCTCCTGATAGTAGCCTTCCAGACTCTTTGGAATGTCATAATGGATGACATAGCGCACATCGGGTTTGTCAATACCCATGCCAAAGGCAATCGTTGCCACAATGACATCCACACGCTCCATGATGAAATCGTCCTGTGTCTCGTTGCGGTCTTTGTTATCCATGCCGGCATGGTAGGCAGCCGCCTTGATGTTATTGGCACGAAGCACCTCAGCCAAGTCTTCCACCTTCTTACGGCTCAAGCAGTAGATGATACCACTCTTGTTCGGATTCTGCTTGATGAACTTGATGATGTCCTTTTCCACATCTGCCGTTTTCTGACGCACCTCATAGTAGAGGTTCTGGCGGTTGAAGGAAGATTTGTAGTCCTTAGCGTCAATGATACCCAGATTCTTCTTGATGTCGTTGCGCACCTTGTCAGTCGCTGTAGCAGTCAGAGCAATGACTGGAGCGTCATATATCTTGGAGGATGCCTCCTTGATGGCTTCATCGGTTGGGAGGTCGGGCAATGCCATCACAGCAGGCTCATCAGCCATACGCTCACGCAAAGCCTGATAGTCACGACGGATGCCTGGCATCATCTCCAACAGGGCGTCCACGAAATGGGAATCCAATCGAGGACACTTGTCCGACTTCTCCTTGATTTGGTCTTTCATCTCAGCCATGAAGTCAATGACTTCTGCCAATCCCTTCACACTATTGCCCAAAGCTTCCAGCTCAGTCTCATTGACGCGATCAGGGAACTGCTTGAATTCCTTGCTCATATCCTCGAACTTCTGTTTCTTCTGACGATAGGTATCGGTCAGCGACTTGATGAAAAGCAATTTCTCTCTTGGCAAGAACAACTTGATGACAGGAGCCATCGCAATCCAGTTGATGACTGGACGGATCTTGCGATACTCAGGACGGAAATCATGTCCCCATTCTGAGATACAATGAGCCTCGTCAATCGCAAAGAATGAGATGTTGACCTGTCGCAGGAAATCCACATTGTCCTCTTTGGTCAACGATTCAGGGGCAACATATAGCATTTTTGTCTTTCCAGCCATGATGTCAGCCTTCACCTGATCAATGTTTGCCTTGCTCAATGACGAATTGATGAAATGAGCCACACTATCCTCCTCACTGATGTGCTTAATTGCATCCACTTGGTTCTTCATCAAAGCAATCAGCGGAGAAATCACTATAGCCGTTCCCTCCATCAGCAATGCAGGCAACTGGTAGCACAACGATTTTCCGCCACCAGTTGGCATCAGCACAAAGGTGTCCTTACGGTCAAGAAGGTTCTTAATAATGGCCTCTTGGTCACCTTTGAATGTATCAAAGCCAAAATAATATTTCAGCGCTTGCTGGAGTGTTGTAAATTTCTTCATTAGATGTTAGAAAATTAGATGTTAGAGAGCATTATATTGAGGGAACAATAAGCATTCTATCAACAAAGTTAAGATTCTGTTCTGTATTATCAAAGAAAAAACAAGAAAAGTGTGACATTTTTATGAAAAAATCACATTTACTTATCTTCTGTACTTTCTTTTAGCACTGCCATGTTAGCATTTTCCACCTGTTGGCGTGCAAAATCAAGTGTCACCACAAACTCTTTCACATCGGTTGATGGAACTTCAAACATCGGCTTCATCATGATGACTTCGATGAGTGAGCGCAAACCTCTGGCTCCCAAGCTGAACTCGATGGCTTTGTCCACCACATAATCCAGCACTTCCTCTTTGAACGTCAGCTTCACGCCATCAATCTCGAACATCTTCTTATACTGCTTGACAATCGAGTTCTTGGGTTCCGTCAGGATGGAGCGCAACGCCTTTCTGTCCAGGGGTTCCAGATGCGTCAAGATAGGCAGACGACCGATAATCTCTGGTATCAAGCCAAACGACTTCAGATCCATCGGCGCAATATACTGCATCATGTTCGACTTGTCTATCTTCGCCACATTCCTGGCAGCATCGAATCCCACCACATGAGTGTTCAGACGCTGGGCAATACGTTTCTCGATGCCATCAAATGCACCACCACAGATGAAGAGAATGTTGCGAGTGTCCACTTGGATGAACTGCTGTTCAGGGTGCTTTCTTCCTCCCTGAGGCGGCACATTCACGATGCTGCCTTCCAGCAGTTTCAAAAGTCCCTGCTGCACACCTTCACCACTCACATCTCGTGTGATGCTCGGATTGTCACCCTTACGGGCGATCTTGTCAATTTCATCAATGAAGACAATACCCTTCTCCGCCAACTTCACATCTCCATCAGCAGCTTGCAAGAGTCGTGCCAAAAGGCTCTCCACGTCCTCACCCACATATCCTGCTTCTGTCAATACCGTTGCATCTACAATGGCGAACGGCACCAACAGCATCTTTGCAATCGTCCTTGCCAGCAAAGTCTTTCCCGTACCTGTGCTTCCCACCATAATGATGTTCGACTTCTCCAACTCCACATCATCTGTCTCACCTCGATGGTTCAGGCGCTTATAGTGATTATAGACAGCCACAGACAAAGCAATCTTCGCAGCATCCTGACCAATGACATATTTGTCCAGATATGCCTTGATTTCCATCGGAGTGGGCAGGTTCTCCAACTTCTTGTCAGCACCCTTCGACGCCCTTGCCTCCTTAATGATGTTCATCGCCTGCTCCGCACATTCATCGCAGATGTACCCATCAATGCCGTATATCAGCAAGTTCACCTCATTTTCGGTACGACCGCAGAACGAACATTTATTCAATTTTGCCACTTATTTCTTTCTTATTATTATATATAATGTGTAACTCTTTTAGTCTTTGGTCACTTAGCCTTTGACCTCAGACCTTTGGTCTAAAGGTCTTTAACCGTTAACCTTTAACCCTTAACCTTTATAACCTTTTCTCACGCTTTTCTCGCAAGCACTTCATCCACCATGCCGTACTCCTTAGCCTCTTCGGCTGTCATCCAGTAGTCACGGTCGCTGTCTGCCCACACCTTGTCGAAAGGCTGATGGCTGTGGTCGCTGATAATGGTATAGAGTTCCTTCTTCAGTTTCTGAATCTCACGGGCAGTGATCTCAATGTCGCTTGCCTGTCCCTGTGCACCACCCATCGGCTGGTGAATCATGATACGGCTGTGAGGCAACGCACTACGTTTGCCCTCCTTGCCTGCCACCAGAAGAACGGCAGCCATGCTGGCAGCCATGCCCGTACAGATAGTCTGCACATCGCTGTTGATGAACTGCATCGTGTCGTAAATGCCAAGACCTGCATACACGCTACCGCCAGGAGAGTTAATATAGATGCTGATGTCCTTCGCGCTGTCCACGCTGTCCAGATAGAGCATCTGTGCCTGAAGCACATTGGCTGTATAGTCATTCACCTCTGTGCCGAGGAAAATGATTCTGTCCATCATCAAACGGGAGAAAACGTCAAGCTGAGTGACATTCAGTTGTCTTTCTTCCAAAATATAGGGATTCAAATAACCAGCCTGAGATTTAATCACATCATCAAGCACCATACTGCTCATTCCCAAATGCTTAGTAGCATATTTCTTGAAATCGTTTATCATAAAAGTGTTTGTTAAGTCTCTTGAAATTTCATTTTGGAACACAAAGGTATAAAAAAAGTGGTAAGAACCAAAATTCTTGCCACTTTTTTTTCTATTTTTAAGAAATGTTTTTACTGCTCGAACATTTTGTTGAAGTCTTCTGCGCTGACTGTGCTCTCCTTCAGTGTCACTTTTTCCTTGATGGCAACACCCAATTTCACCTCAATGCAACGGTCGATGAGATTGTCCACCGTCTCACGCTTTTTCAGCATCTCCTTCACAGAGTTCTCAAGATACTCATCTGGGATGTTCAACATACCATACTGAGCGAACTGCATGCGAGTCACTTCCTTCGCCATGTTCTTCACATCCTCGTCATCCACTTTCACCTCGTTCTGCTCCACGAGCTTCTCCTTGATGAGGTGCCAAGTCAACTCCTCAATGCTCTTGTCAAACTGAGCGTCCACCTTTGCCTGGTCACCCGTGTTCGCCAAAAGAATCTTCTTCAGTTTCTCCTCTGGGAACTCCAGCTTGCCCACCTTCTTGGTCACGTGCTTGCGAACGTCGAGGAGGAACTTGTAGTCGCTGTCCTTCTTGAACTGGTCAGCAATCAGCTCCTTCACCTTTGCACGGAAGTCTGCCTCTGTCTTCACCTCGCCACCTGGGAACACGGTGTCGAACAGCTCCTGGTTGAAAGGTCCTGGCACGAAACGAGTGATCTCTGTGATCTGGAAGTTGAACTCACCCTTGTGGTTCAGAGCATCCTCCTTCTCCACCTTCAGCAGGGAAGTCAGCTCAGCCTCATTTTCGTTGTATGCCACAGATGGGTTGAAAGTCACGATGTCGTTCACCTTCGCACCATCGAAGAACTTCTTCTGGTCGTCATTCTTGAAATACTTAGGCAACATCACCACATCCTCAGCCTTCACAGGGTTCTCCACATCCAACTCAGTGATGACACCCTTAATCATGTCGTTGTCCTCATAAGCGTCAACCTTCTCATACTTGCCACCGCGCTGACGGTACATGTCCACCTGGTTCTCCACCATCTGGTCAGTCACGTCCACATTGTAGTAGTCAATCTTGTCCTTCTTGGTCAGCGACACCTCAAACTCAGGTGCAATCGCCAAGTCGAACTTGAAAGTGAAGCTTTCGCCCTCCTTCAGTTCCACCTTGTTATTATCTTCTGTGGGCAGAGGTTCGCCCAACATGTTCACCTTATTCTCACGGATATAGCCGAAAAGACCGTCCTGAAGCACCTTGTTCACCTCTTCAGCGAGGATGCTCACGCCAAACTGCTTCTTGATCAAGCCTACTGGCACCATACCTGGACGGAAGCCAGGCATATTCATTTTCTTTTTTGCATCCTTCAGAGCCTTCTCATACTTCTCCGTATAATCAGCAGGCTCCACCACGGCTGTGATGACCGCATTTACCTTGTCAATGTTCTCTACTGAAATATTCATATTTTTACCTTAATTATAGATTTTCACATAAAGAATCAGCAACTGACCAGCTTAGCATCAGTTGCCAATCCATCAAAATCGACTGCAAAGTTACTACAATTTCCTCAATATCACACCATTTTTAATGCTTTTTTTATCGTTTTTTTCCAGTCACCTCAACGAACAGCCTCCAATTGACCTTTCTCCTCATTGATTCTTTCCCACAAACAATGCCAGTTGCAAAGAAATCAGAAAGAATCAAAGCATAGACACGCGTAACAGAATAATATTTCTATACGACACAACGTTTGTAGAAACATTTTCCTTTATTCATATTTTTACTTGGACATATTTTCCAGACCCCGTAACTTTGCACCAGATTTCAAAACAAAGCAAATTATTAACAAACAAAAACTCATACAACTATGGCAAAAAAACTTCACATCGAGACATTGGCACTTCATGTAGGACAGGAGACTCCAGATCCAGCAACCGACTCACGCGCAGTGCCTATCTATCAGACTACTTCTTACGTGTTCCACAACTCACAGCATGCAGCCGACCGTTTCGGTCTTCGCGATGCAGGTAACATCTATGGCCGTCTGACCAACACGACACAGAGCGTGTTCGAAGAGCGTGTCGCAGCCCTCGAAGGCGGTGTGGCAGGTTTGGCAGTCGCTTCAGGTGCCGCAGCCATCACTTACGCGCTTCAGAACATTGCCCAGAACGGTGACCACATCGTGGCAGCAGACAACCTCTATGGTGGTTCATACAACCTGATCACCCACACACTTTCTACACAGGGTGTCACAAACACAATTATCAACGTGAACGACCTTCAGGCGCTGGAGGCTGCCATCCAACCCAACACCAAGGCAGTGTATGTGGAGACCTTCGGCAATCCTAACAGCGACGTGACCAACTTGGATGCCATCGCTGAGATTGCCCACAAGCACCACGTGGCTGTGATTGTCGACAACACCTTCGCTCCCATCATCTTCAAGCCTATCGAGCATGGTGCCGACATCGTGGTTCACTCAGCCACCAAGTTCATCGGTGGTCACGGTTCATCCCTCGGTGGTGTCATCGTGGATGCAGGCACATTCGACTGGAAAGCCAATGCCGACAAGTACCCAACCATTGCCAAGCCAGACCCATCCTATCATGGTGCAGTCTTTGCTGACGTGGCAGGTCCAGCAGCATTCGTCACTCGCATTCGTGCCGTCATCCTTCGCGACACTGGTGCCACCATCTCTCCCTTCAACGCATGGATTCTCCTGCAGGGCGTGGAGTCACTCCCACTCCGCATCGAGCGTCACTCTTACAACGCGCAGAAAGTGGTGGAATACCTCAACCAGCATCCAAAGGTGAAGAGCGTGAGCCATCCTCTCCTCCCCTCTCATCCCGATCACGACCTCTACAAGAAGTACTTCCCCAACGGTGGCGGCAGCATCTTCACCTTCGAGATCGAGGGCACACAGGAGGACGCTTGGAAGTTCATCGACTCTCTCCAGATATTCTCACTCCTCGCCAATGTGGCTGATGTGAAGTCGTTGGTCATCCATCCTTACACCACCACGCACTCACAGCTCTCTCCAGAGGAACTCGCTGAGCAGCACATCACGCCTACCACCATCCGTCTTTCCATCGGTGTGGAGCACATCGACGACATCATCGCCGACCTCGACCAAGCATTTGCACAAATCTCATAACCAGCCCATGCGCTGGGGACTGCCTCCATTCGGAGTGTTGTCCTACAAAGAGGGTATAAAAAGGGCTGGCGACATACCACAAACATGGTATTTTGCCACCCTTTTTCACCTAAAAGCTTTACATATATATAGAATATTCGTACCTTTGCATCAGAAAACAAAACAAACAAAAAACTTCATAACTATGGCTAAAATTGCAAAACAGCTCACCGAACTCGTGGGCAACACCCCACTCCTTCAGCTCAATTCCTATTCCAAGAAGGAGAACCTGAACACCAACATCATCGCCAAGCTCGAGTACTTCAACCCTGCAGGCTCAGTGAAAGACCGCATCGCCCTCGCCATGATTGAGGATGCCGAGAAGCGTGGCGTCATCAAGCCAGGTGCCACCATTATCGAACCCACCTCAGGCAACACCGGCGTAGGTCTCGCCTTCGTCAGTGCCGTGAAGGGCTACAAGCTTATCCTCACCATGCCTGAGACTATGAGCGTCGAGCGTCGCAACCTTGTCAAGGCATACGGAGCCACCGTCGTGCTCACTCCAGGTTCGGCAGGCATGAAGGGCGCTATCGCTAAGGCTGAAGAA
>JAGCDQ010000007.1 GCA_017651245.1 Bacteroidaceae bacterium
CTGGCACCTCTGGCGTTTCGACCCACGTCTCGCCGAGGAAGGCAAGAACCCATTCCAGCTCGACTCCAAGGCTCCAAACTGGGACAACTTCCAGGCATTCCTCGACGGTGAGGTTCGTTACCTCTCTCTCAAGAAGGTATGCCCAACCGAGGCTCAGGAGCTCTTCGATGCAGCCAAGAAGGCAGCACAGCACCGCTACGCTACCTATGTGCGCATGAGCAAGATTGACTACTCTGCAGAGTAATAAACCTACATAACATCAATCCAAAAGGATGCCGTTCCATCATGGTTCGGCATCCATTTTTAAACTCCTCATCTTCTGCTTGTTCCAAAGCATGGAACGAAATTCAGTATAGAACAGCATATATGAAAACAATAAGAGCCTGTGCGATTGCACGGGCTCTTGTGATGTATAATGATTGTGAAAATGAAATTAACAATCAATATTCTCCGTCTTCTTATTGCAGTTATGATGGTTCTGCAACCAACATCGATTCGGACTCAAAGTCTGTCCTATACGAATAGCATGATGCCTGAATCATGTCTTCGCCCAATTTTTTGATGTGGTTCATTATGTCTTGTTCACGTTCCTTGGAAGGTTTTTTGAATCCGTTGATGTAATTCCGAAGCAATGTCGGGTTCATGTCCATGGAACGGGCAAACTCCGCAACGTTTATTTCCTTGTGTGTCAGAAAGAATCGCTGCATGGCACTTGGCTCAGCGTCCTCGTACTCAAAACTCTCGAAGCTGATGTCCTCGTCCAGATTCCGCCAATGAATGCCATCAAAGCCGAAAGTATATTGGCTTCGCTGTTCTGCAGATGCAGCTCGCAACTTTGGATACCAAAGAAGTGACTGCTTATATTCCTTTCCTGCTTCGTCTCTGCCCCAAATGTGGTTGGCATCAAACCAGATTTCCTTGATTTTCATAGACACTCCTCCATTTAATTTTCAAAATAATCCTTCCAGCGCTTCATGATTATATCGGCATTATCATCTATCACTCTTTTTATCTTCTTGAAGTCATTTGCCTTGATTCCTTGCTTCTCATTCAGCTCAAACTCTGTTCCGTTCCATGTAAACTTAGCCATTCCGCCATTGCCCTCAACATGTACATGCACAGGCTCATGCTCTCTGCTGAAAAAGAAGAACGAGAAACCATAAAATCTAAATACCTCTGGCATAAAACTATTCTTTTAATTGTTATTACGCCGCAAAATTAGGTATTATTTTCGATACCTCCAAATATTTTATTGTTTTATTGCAGAACTTATCCAATAAAATAAGAGCCTGTGCGATTGCACAGGCTCCTAACTGGGATAACTTCCAGACATTGACTTCGTCTTCTTCCGTCACAATTCGGCAATGCTCAAATGAATTCAGCATTGCACTCGCTGCTCCGTCAGTTCCTCGACGGCGAGGTTCGCTACCTCTCTCTCAAGAAGGTATGTCCCAACGAGGCACAGGAACTCTTCGACGCAGCCAAGAAGGCAGCACAGCACCGCTATGCAACCTATGTGCGCATGAGCAAGATCGACTACTCAGCAGAGTAATAAAGAACCTACATAATTCAACACCAAGGGGATGCCATCCACGGCATCCCCTTTTCTGTTCTAATATGTAGCGCGCCATCGCCACCCTCATCCCCACAATCACCCCGATTGTTATACTTTCCACCCCGATTGACCCACGATGGATATCCATTTTATTGATGTCCGCTAAATGGTCTAAATGCCCCATAAATGTTGTTTTTCAGATGGGGTAAGCCCCTGTAAAATTCGTACTATATGGCTGTCCGGTAAAAATGTCCCCATCAAACAAGGCTTAGTCTGATTTGGAAGGCTTAATTGGACGTTGTTTTCGTTATTGGGGCTATTTTTAGTGGTAAAGTGGATCAATATACATCTTGCTGGTCGGCTGTTCGATAAATAGAAGTATCAAATGTCGACGATAAACTTTTAGCGGACACCAATATATCCATTTAGCATCTCGTGAGTCAAATTTGGCAACTTTGGAGGTCAAATGTACATAGCCATATGAGTGGGAAATAGTTCCCTCCATATTAATACAAAAATGTTGTAAACAAAAAGAGGGTCTGTCACCCCCTCTCGCATGTTTTACAAGAATACGGATTGGATTGTCAGTCCAATAACAGCACGGACGACTGCCTCAAATATCAATTTGACCATATACTTAACCGCCTTCACCATTTTAGTCTTCCTTGTAGTTCGGCGGTGACTTGAGAACTACAGGAGACCTTTATAAAATTTTCCCATATTGGTACTTGTTTAATAATTATACACAGCACTATTGCTATGCAGGTTTTTTATATTTATCATGCCCCATTTAGAAACCAAGCACTTCATAATCGACATCACCACCTGGATAATCACCATACATTCCATCTGTCATAGCATCCCAAGTGTCCTCTGCTGTCCATTCTGGAGGCGCTTGGTTTCTATATGCTTTTATACGACGTTGCCTTGTCCTTTCGGTTTCCTCATCTGTCCTGATGAGATACGACATATTTTTTCCTTGTTTGTAATTTATAAGATCATTCAAATCTATATATGAATTCTTAAATCTATCGCCAATATCGCCAAAGCCAATCAAGCCCCTTACAAAAAAACGTCCTTTCTCAAATTCAACCTTAGAATTACAAAGCATGTATGGAAATACTTGTTTATTTTTATAATTGATTATTATCCAATCCCAACTATATTTCTCATGATTTAGTTTAACACATACAAGCCCCCATTGAAATAAGGTTCCCGATTGATATATTGAAGGGATAACAATATTTTCATTAATATCTATATAGCCAATTGCTCCGTTAATTGAAGCCTTAAAAAGCCCTTCACTATAATCTCCAAGATAGCGGTATTTGTTCTTTGGTATCAGGATTTCATTGTCTGGACCTACTGCATAATAATATTCAACGTCACCAACATATGAGGTTTTCACTTTTATTCCACCACGATACTGATCTTCTAATAATTTCTCGTGTCTGAATGATGTCTCCTTCCCATTATGATCAAGAATGAAATTGTGGTTATTGTTCATACCTACAGACTTGACGGCGTGAGCATACCCGTTAATAAAATTAGAAACAGAATCATACTCAAATGGAATAATAACATCGTTAAAAATATCAACAAATCCCCATTTACCATCCTTCGACACAGCCCATAATCCTTCACATACACTGCGAGCATCATCATATTGTGGATCAATAACCATCTTCCAATTGATATAACTATATAATCCCCATTTACCTTGTTGCTTCACTGGAAAGAAATCACCAGTACACACATTAATATCATCAAATTCAAATGGAAGAATTGTTGTTCTATTATTCCAACCTGTTGTTTTATTCGGAATCCCCCATTTTAGATTATCATCAAGAGCCATAAGCCCCCCATTTTCACCTTGTTGATTTATCTGAAGAAACTTTATTGGCCACTCAATAGATATGTTATATCCACAAAAAAGTCCAAATCTTGTTCCTTTTTGCACAAGATGCATCGCATATGTCTCGGGAGCAATTAATGAGTTTGATATGAAATCAAATTTTTCAAATTCGCGTTTCAATCTCTGAGAAAACCTCTCGTATGATTCATCAGAACATATTTCGTGACCACCTCGAATGTATTCGTCTTTAATTTCATCAATAATGTCTTGACAATCTTTTGTCGAGAACATCTTTATATTTAATGCCTTTCTCTCCATACCATACAATTATAAATCAGGATTCTCCACTTTAAATATAAGTTCACGTACATAACGCTTATTATCCGAATCCACACCTAAATATTCATCTATAGGAATGTAATTAGGAATCAAATTCAGATTGAGATGATGACAAATACGATTCATCATTCTTTCAGAAGAGTCAGAATATGGATTCCAACACTTTGCTTGAGCATGAATTTCAGAAGAAATCATCCTTCCATCTTTCTCATACTCTGGGTTTATCAACTCATAAAGAAGCCCGTCAACATAATTTTCTTTTTTCATATAAAACACATTAAAAAAATTAATAATTAGAAAACTATCGTCTCCGGCTCAAAGGCTCCGAATGGAGAATTCGATTGCAAAAGTACACAAATTATTTTAGACTGCTATAGTCTTTGTAGAAAAACAAGGCGTATCTACAAATTTTTATATATTTTTAAACATTGACTTCCCCATATCCGTCATACGCTCTTGGTATGGCTACATAAACAAGAATATAAAACTCTCTCACTACCTCGTGAAGCGTTCTCAGTGGATTATCGGTGGTGACGGTGCATCTTACGACATCGGTTACGGCGGTCTCGACCACGCGCTGGCATCGGGCGAGGACATCAACATCTTCGTCATCGACACCGAGGTGTACTCCAACACAGGCGGTCAGTCTTCAAAGGCTACGCCAATCGGTGCCATCGCACAGTTCGCTGCCGGTGGTAAGCGCATCACGAAGAAGGACCTCGGTCTCATGCAGTCAACCTACGGCTATGTTTACGTGGCTCAGGTGGCTATGGGTGCCGACAACGCACAGTGTCTCAAGGCACTCCGCGAAGCAGAGGCTTATCCTGGCCCATCACTCGTCATCGCTTACGCTCCATGTATCAACCACGGCCTCAAGGCTAAGGGCGGCATGGGTAAGTCTCAGGCAGAAGAAGCAAAGGCAGTTGAGTGCGGTTACTGGCACCTCTGGCGTTTCGACCCACGTCTCGCTGAGGAAGGCAAGAACCCATTCCAGCTCGACTCCAAGGCTCCAAACTGGGACAACTTCCAGGCATTCCTCGACGGCGAAGTACGTTACCTCTCCCTCAAGAAGGTTTGTCCAACCGAGGCACAGGAACTCTTCGACGCAGCCAAGAAGGCAGCACAGCACCGCTATGCAACCTACGTTCGCATGAGCAAGATCGACTACTCAGCAGAGTAATGCGAAAGCATTTTCGACGAAGTCAATAAGAACATTCTATCATACTATCACACAAAGAGAGGGGCGCAATCGCGTCCCTCTCTTTCATTATAGTTCGCCGAATGATAAAAAGTTTCTGAAATAGTTGGCAGTGTGGAGATAAAGCAGTACTTTTGTGCACTGTTATGACAAAGATACTTTACTATAAACTTATAACATCATGAATACAAACTTTTTGAACAGGAAACTTTGGCTGGCTTCGGTTTTGGCATTGGGTGTGCTGACGCAGGTATCGGCACAGACGGAACAGCGTCAACTGACGATTGACGTGAGGGATTTGGGCATCGAAATCAGCCCCACCCTCAGCGGCATCTTCTTCGAGGACATCAACCAGTCACTGGATGGCGGCATTTGTGCCCAGATGATTCAGAACAATTCGTTTCAGGCTTACAACGTGCCCGATGGTCCTGCCAACGAATTCTCGCAGAGCGACACCATCTTCTTCGGATGGACGGTGGTGAACAAAGGGAACGCAGCAGGACAGGCTCATGCCGTAAGTGACCATCCGCTCATCAAGACCTTGGAGCGCAAGTATGACTATGACCCCAACGACAAATATGATGATGAACTCCGCTATGTGCAGTATTGTGTGCGGTTCGACATCGAGTCGGCTGGCAAGGGCTTTGGCATTGCCGCCAACGGTTATGGCATCACGCCGACTTCACGCGACCGTGGCGCCACCTACTCCAACAACACCCAGCGTCCGTCGCTGGCTGTCGAGGCGAATGTGAAATATGACCTTGGACTTTACCTGCAAGGCGAGGGGTACAAGGGGAAAGTCACTGTGTATCTGGAGGACATCAACGGACAACTCAATTCGAACATTGTGAAGATTTCCAAACTCAGCAATGACTGGAAGAAATACACAGGTGCGCTGAAGGCACTTCGTTCAGTGGACAGCCGGCTGGTCATCGTAGGTGATGCGGCTGGCACGTTCTTCCTCAACTTTGTGACCTTGCTGCCAGAAGCATCCCACTTATGGAAAAACGGCAAGGCTGGTCCTCTGCGCAAGGACATGATGGAAGCACTTGCCAACCTGCATCCCAAGTTCATGCGCTTCCCTGGCGGCTGTGCATCGGAGGGTCCCAACTACTTCGGACAAGTATTCTGGAAAAACTCCATCGGCAAACCAGAGGAACGCATCGGTTTCCGCAATCACTGGGGCTACTGGACATCGCAGTATGTGGGATTCTATGAGTATTTCCTGATGGCTGAATCGCTGGGAGCAAGCCCGCTGCCCGTGCTGAACAATGGCGTGACCTGCCAATTTGTGGGACATTCGTATATCGCTCCGCTGGAGACAGAGGCAGACCGCCAACGCTTCCACGACATCTTCGTGAAGGATGCCCTCGACCTCATCGAGTTCTGCAACGGCCCCGTCACTTCGACATGGGGAAAAGTACGTGCGCAGATGGGACATCCTGCACCCTTCAACCTGAAATATCTCGGCATCGGCAACGAGAATCAGGGCAAGGAGTTCTGGGAGCGTTTCGACATCATGTACAAGGCTGTCAAGGCACAATACCCCGACATTATCATCGTATCGACAGCAGGTGCCCGCGATGCAGGACGAGAGTTTGACAACAATTATGCGGAAATCGACGCGAAGTATCCCGACACCTACGTGGATGAACACTACTACAAGGGTGACGACTGGTTCTTCAGCCAGGGCAACCGATATGCACCAGGAGCTAAGCGCGGCAGTCAAGGCTTGACTTATGACCGCAGCAAGCCTACCCGTGTGTTTGTGGGAGAGTTTGCCAACAACGGCACGAACAACGCCTACCAATCCACATTGGCAGAGGCTGCCTACTGGCTGAGTCTGGAGCGCAACTCCGACATGGTGGTGATGGCTGCCTATGCCCCACTCTTCTGCAAGAAAGGATACAACAAGTGGGGAGCCAACCTCATCTGGTTTGACAACCGAGGTCTGTGGCGCACCACTAACTACTACTACCAGCAACTCTTCTCTGTGGCAGGCGACAGAGCGTTGAAACCCAAAGACGTGATGAATGGCAATGAGGTTGACGGAAAGATTTATACATCGTCCACCATCGACACGAAGACGGGAAAGGTCTATGTCAAATTTGTCAATGCCGAAGCAAAGGACAAGCAAGTCAGCATCAGTCTTAACTCGGATGACACCTACACGGCTGAGGTGGAATACATCACTTCGCACGACACCAGCGTGAAGAATCAGGGCGATCCTAACTACTATTCAAGTCACCCCGATGTGGACAGTTCGTTCAGCTATCACGAAGCCATCACACCTCAAACCAAGAGCATCGGCAGCGTGAAGGGTTCGTTCACATTTATGATGCCTGAGAATGCTGTGGGTGTGTTGCGATTGACAAAGAAATAGGCAGTGCGATTTCATTTTTTCACTTTTTTTGACAGATAATTCCAAATTATCCGTATCTTTGCAAGCGGAATAAAATAGCAAAAGACAATTATGAGAATGACGAGAAGGATGTTGACCATCATATTCACGGTGGTTGTCTGCTCTCAGGTAGCAGCTCAAGGTTTTCGTAGAGAGAGTTTCCCCGAAGGATCGTATTCCCCTGTGACGAACATCAATCGTGCGGGATATCCTCGGGTCCTTTCCGACAACAGTGTGATGTTTCGTGTGAATGCACCACAGGCACAGAACGTACAGATAGACCTTGGCGGCACCAAGTATGACATGACCAAGGGTGAAGGCGCTTGGACGGTGACCACCAAACCACAAGTACCAGGATTCCACTATTATTCTCTGGTTGTGGATGGCGTGTCGGTGGCGGATCCTGCCAGCCAGACATTTTATGGATGCAGTCGATGGTCAAGTGCCATTGAAATTAAGGAAGCAGGAATGGCTGACTTTGAAGTGCAAGATGTTCCGCATGGCGAGGTGCGAACTATTTATTACTACTCCAAGGTGGATGAATCTTGGCGTCCCCTGATGATTTACACTCCTGCAGGCTATAACGAGGGCAAGCAGGACTATCCCGTGGTGTATATCCAGCATGGTGGCGGTGAGGATCATCGTGGCTGGATGGAACAGGGTCGCACGGCGCAGATCATGGACAACCTGATTGCAGCAGGCAAGGCGGTGCCGATGATTGTGGTGAGCAGCAACAGCAACGTGCAGTCACGCAACGGCGGCATGGGTGGCGGCTACAGCTGGCAGGGCATGCAGACGTTCCGCAGCGAGCTGATTGAAAACGTCATTCCTTTCGTGGAGAAGACCTATCGTGTGAAGAAAGATCGCAAGAGCCGTGCCATGTGCGGACTCTCGATGGGTGGCGGACAGTCATTCTACATCGGTTTACGAGACCCAGAGGTGTTTGCCAACGTGGGCGTATTCTCAACTGGTATGTTCGGTGGCATCTCAGGCGCATCCAACTTTGATTTGGAGAAAGAAGTACCTGGTATGTTGACTGACACCAAAACTTTCAACAAGCAATTTGATGTGTTCTTCCTGAGTTGTGGAGAACAGGATCCACGCATTGAATACACACGAAATATTGTGAAGAAGATGCGTGACGGCGGTGTGGAGGTGCGTTTTAACTCCTACCCTGGTGACCATGAGTGGCAAGTGTGGCGCAAGTCGCTCCATGAGTTCGCACAATATTTATTTAAATAAGCTTTGCCTAGCCATTTTCATTAAAAACTCATGACCCTTCAAAGAGTACTGACAACTATCCTATTAGGCATCACGACATCTATTAGTGCAATGAGTCAGGATGCCGTTACTGACACTACGAAGAAAGCTTCGGGTGACAGCAACAGGAATGTTCTGATGAATGCGTCGTCTGCTTCTCAGCCCCGTCAGATTTCTCTAGGTCTTCCCATTTCGGGATATGCCTACATCTTCGAGGATGGTCTTCCCGTTTCATACTACAACTATCAGGTATATCCCTATAAGTCCTGGCACAATGGTGTGAGCCACGAATCCGTGCAGACGATGGGGCCTCAGGACATGGTACTGAAATATGGCGTCATCACCTACAGCGTGGACAGCAAGTCGAAGTTGGCTGGTGACAAGTTGGAGGGCAAGGTGAACTACTCGTTGAACCATTTCGGCAGGCACATGGTGGATGCGAACGTGTCCACACCGCTGGGCAAGGGATGGGGCATCAGCGTGGGCACTTACCACAACTACGACCCAGGGAGCAATCATCTGGACATGACAAAGCTGCAGGAAAGCGCGCATTTCTACAAAGCCGCCATCTCGAAGACATGGAATGAAGGCAGGGGGAAGGCTGGTCTTATCTACCAATTCTCGCGATTCAAGGAAATCAACGAGAACTATGGCCCCTTCATTTTTGTGGGCGATGGAAGCGTGAGAAAATACGAGGGGTTCAAGTTGGGCACAGACCAATACCGTCCTGCCAACAGCAGGATCAAATACCTGGATGTGGCAACGGGCAAGATGGTGGAAGATGACATTGATGACGCCAACACAAGCAAGGTGCATCACGTGAATTTTGTTTTGGATTACCTGTGGAGCAGCGGCGTGAAACTATCCGTGCACAGCAAGTTCAAGCATGGACAATCCCTCCGCTCCAATACAACGGTGATGGGTGTAAGCGATGCCCTGCCTGGTAGCGGATACACCTATGAGGACGGAGCCGCGTATCAGGGCAAGGTGCAAACACGCAGAATGTTGCACTTCGACGGCTTCGAGCATTCATGGATGACGAATGCGGCGTTGTCAGGCAAATCGAAAGACCTGCGCCACAACTGGCGTGCCGAGGTGGACTACTGGCTCAACCACGCAGGCATCAACACGTCCATGTATCTCTTCGCCCATGAAGCAAAGAAAGACCCCAAGCTCCTGCTGCTCAACGGCAACGAGGGTTTCTCCTACAATTCCTATGCTGAGTTCTACAACGGACACGAACATAAAGTGTTTGGCTTGGTGTCAGACGAATGGAACGTTTCCTCTCGCCTTTGGCTCTATGGAGGCGTGAGACTCGAATACCTGAACGTGCGCGGTCTGGCTGCCAACGACATGAATGAAGGCAATGCTCGCCACGTGGGATTCAGCCTTGCAGATGCGGGGGTTGTGAAGAATCATTTCAGCAATCACCATTTCAACAGCGCTTTCATCGGCAGTTTGCGCTTTGCCCTATTGCACGGATTCGGTTTGCAAGCAGAATACTCCTCTGCCACCATTCACTCGCAGCTGTTTCACTACGGAACCTCCACCTATCCCACTCAGAAAGGAATGACCACCAATTACTTCCGAGGCGGTATCTACTGGAAAAACAAATGGATTGACCTCACCTCGCAGTTGACCCACATCACCATGAGCAACTCGCAGGAGCGTCCAAACCTCAGCCATGTGCTGACCAAGGATGCTGGCGACCTGAAAGCGGGCATGAGCGAATCATATACGAAAACCTATTTCTACGACATCGCCACGATCGGATGGCTGACCGATGCCGTCGTCACACCTGTCAAAGGACTGAGCATACATGTGATGTTCACCATCCGCGACCCGAAATACAAGAACTACACCATCACTCCCACATTCAGCGATGGTGTGACCGAAACATACGATTTCACCAACAAGACCATCACAGCCCTGTCCAAGACGGAACTTGAAATAGAACCATCCTACCGCTTTGGCAACTGGCGTGTGTGGCTGAGTGCCCGCTATTTCAGCAAACAATACATCAACAAGACCAACACGCTCTATTTCAACGGGCGTTGGGAAACCTTCGGAGGTGTTGATTTCAAACTCAACAGCCACGTAAGTTTCGCTGCTAGCGTGGTGAACATTCTTAATCAGAAGGGAGCTAGTGGCACTATTGCCTCAGCCGACCTCATCACTGACCCAACTCAGTACAAGAACTACGTGATGGCAGGCACATTCATTCGTCCTTTCACCTTCGAGTTCACCACAAAATTGAACTTATGAAAAAGTGTCTGTTTTACTCTGATTGCGCCTGAGCTTTCCTCAACACCAAAGAGGTAATCTTCATGCTTTCATTGAGGACAGCGGTGCCAGAGAAACGTTGTACGTCAGCATCTTCTGCCGTATGGTTTTCTGCAGGAGTACCAGCCTCTGTGTCAAGTGTTGCGTGAGCCCCTCGCTTGTAGGTTTCTTCCTCTAATGAAAATTGCGCATTAAAGAGATTTCTTCCTCCTGCATTGACTTTGGTGACATTTAGGTTCTTGACGTTGAAGACAATCATGCGACCCGATGAGTGCATATTGGACATGTAGGCATAAATGTCCTCCAGTTCGGGATTCGCCTTTCCTATATAAGAATTGATTTCAGCGGCTAGAGTGGATGCGATGGACCCCTTGTCGTTATCGCCCAGAGCATCGAAATGAGTAGTGAGGGTTTCCATCACAGCAGTCTTCTCCTCGATGGACAGTTTCTCGTTGTCAAGTTCCGACATCATCTTGCGTGCATCTGCCAGATACTTGCCTCTTGAGAACTGATTGATGTACTGCTCAAATGCCTCGCGGGTATTGTCTTCAACAGCCCGAGCAAAGGAAAGCGAATCGTACTTTTGATTGGCTTTGTCAAGATAAAAACCGTCTGGATGCAAATCCAAAAAGTGACGGACGGCCTCCAAAGACAAGGTGCTTTCAGCTGTCTGCCAGTCGTTCCGTTCTGTGAAGAAGCGGTCATGGAGATCCTTCAACTGCGAATAGTGGAAGGCGTCTGAATTGTAAGTGTCGAAATACTCATTGAGTGCCGCTTCGAGCGAATCCAGCTGATGGGCGTTCTCATAACGGATGATTTTGTCGTAAACTGTACGTTCGTCTGTATCACTACCGCCACGAAAGAAAAGATACCATCCTGCTGCTCCTGCAAGAGCAACGATGACAAGTGAAATGATGAGAATAGTGGTTACCGCGCTCTTCTTGGCTGGCGGATTTTGATTTTGGTTGTTGTTTTCGAGTGTCATATATATATTATTGTATTATAGTTGGCAGAAGGTTGTTGGAATCGTTAAGCACAGACTCTGTCTCACCACCCATGAAAAGTGAGTCGAGCGTCTCTTCGGGCAACAAGGTGTCTGTCACGAGCGTGTCCTCTGGCTGCATCTCATAAATAGGAACTATCGGCTCTTCCTCCACAACGGCAGCATCCTGGATGGTGTCGCCCGTGCCTTCGAAGGCATGCATCTCTGGACGAGCATTCTTGTCGAACATCAGAACGCCTACAAAAAAGACTGCTGAAATCGCCAGATAGAAGGTTGTGGAATGCTTGACCGCTTTGCTGTCGGACGGTTCACGCCACGAAACATAGAAATAGGCACAAGAAATGAGCATCCAAAGGATGCCTATCCAAGTGAATCCGAAAAGCAGACTCTTGACAAAGATGCAGATAAAAATGCTAATTGCCACCACTAACCCCAGGTCACTGTAGGAATTTCTGCGTTGCATGGACGTGATAAAAGAATAGTTTTAATGTTTCTGTGTGCAAAGGTACACTTTTTCACTTTTCACTCTTCACTTTTCGCCTAAAATCACTACCTTTGCACTGCAATTTTGAAAATTGAATCATGAAAAGGCATATCATACATTACATTTATTTGTTTTTAGGAGCTTTTTTCACCATACTTCCGATGTCATGCAATTCGAACAAGGATTGGCAAAACATTGAATTCTACAATGTGGAGAAAATGGAGCAACTGACAGAGAAACCTCTCGATGCCGAGAAGGATTCCACTGGTTTCGAACCATTGCGGAAGACTGAAAGTAGAGAGATGGATGTGAAGGTGGATATGCAGTTTATGAAATCTGAAAATGTGTCCAGCGAAAAGGTGTGTAACCTCATTAACGGGCAGTTGATTGAACTGCTTTTAAAGCAATCAAGCAATCTGGGCATCGATGATGCCATTGCCCAATATATAGAAGATGTGAAGTCGGAATTTCATGGTGACGAGGTGGCGAACGTGTATCACGACCACCTGACGGGACGAGCTGAATACGGAATGGAGAATGTCATCAACTACCGACTGCTAGAGGATGTTTTCACAGGTGGTGCGCATCCTAGCCAACTCACCACTATCTTACGCTTTAACACACAAACAGGCGAGTTCATCACCCTCGATCAAGTGTTCCCCACTACCAATCAACTCCAATTGCAAGATATTCTGCTGACTAAACTGATGAAAGATCAAAATGCCCACTCTTTGGAAGAACTGCATAAGAAAGGCATTCTGGAGATGACGGATATGTTCATCAGCAATAACTTCGCTCTTCGCGAAGACAGCATCGAATTCTATTATAATGAATACGACATTGCTCCCTACGCCTCTGGAGCTTGCACGATTTGTGTAAGCTATGAGGACGTGAAGGATGTCATTTCCGCTAAATGGGAAAACCGTAAGTGAGTTTCAAGGTGTCCATCACAAAGAAGGAACGCACCTGAGAGATATATGGAAACTCACCCAGCTTTTCAAGGATGAACTGCTGGTATTTTTGCATGCTGCTCACACAGACTTTCAGCAGATAGTCGCCATCGCCCGAGATGTTGTAGCATTCCGTCACTTCGTTCCATGTGGCAACCGTCTCACTAAAGCCATTGGCAATCTGCTTGTTAATCTGCTTCATGGACACATTGCAAAAGACCATGAAACCACGCTCCATCTTGTTGGCATCGAGCACAGCCACATAACCTTTGATGTAGCCCATTCGTTCCAAACGGCGCTGACGTTCATAAGTGGGTGTGACCGACAGGTGAATCTTTTGTGCCAACTCCTTGGTGGTCAGACGGCTGTTGTCCTGGACAATGCGAAGAATTTGAAGGTCAATCTCATCGAGTTCGTGAATGTAGGTTTCCATAAGTAATGATATTAAAAGTTTTTTAATTCGGTATAAAGTCGTTGGATGGGCAATCCCATCACATTGAAATAAGAGCCTTCGATGCGAGTGACTGCCACGTAGCCAATCCATTCCTGAATGCCATACGCACCAGCCTTGTCGAAAGGCTTGTAGTGGTCCACATAGTAAACAATCTCCTCGTCTGTCAATTCTGCAAAAGTGACCTTTGAGGTGGAAGCGAACTGCGTGGTCTTCTCCTTTGTCACAATCGACACACCCGTAATCACTTCATGCGCATGACCCGACAGTTCCTTGAGCATCTGTATCGCTTCTCCCCTATCTTTTGGCTTGCCCAGCACCTGCCCGTTGTCATACACGATAGTGTCGGCGGTGATAATCATCTCGTCATCTGCCATCGATTGCTTGTAGGCTTCGGCTTTCTTGCCTGATATATACATGGGAATCTCCTCTCCCTTCAAAGTGACAGGATAACTCTCGTCAATATCTTGTAAAGTGCGCACCTCGAAGTCAATGCCCAATCCGCCCAAAAGTTCCTTTCTTCTGGGGGAATTGCTGGCAAGAACGACTCGATAGCCTTCTACCAACCGAAAGCCGTGCTGTTGCGCATCCATTTGTCTTGTGCTTTTAAGATTTGTTCCAAAATATCACGCGCACAGCCCTCTCCTCCCTTTTTATGGGAAATGTAGGTGCACATGGCTTTGATTTCAGGAGCAGCATCAGCAGGACAGCAAGGCAAGCCACATTGCTGGAGCACCTCATAGTCAGGGATATCATCGCCCACATAACAGATCTCCTCGTTGAGGAGGTTGTACTTCTCCTTCAGTTCGTTGTAGGTGCTGATTTTCACAGAAGCACCCAGCACGACGTCTTTCAATCCAAGACCCTCATAGCGGATGCGCACAGCTTCAGTCCTGCCACCTGTGATGATGGCAAGGATGAGTCCGCACTTCACGGCATGCTGCATCGCATAGCCGTCCTTGATGTTGACTGTTCTCATGGGGTCACCGTTGGGATGTTGAGGAATGGTTTCACAGGAGAGGACGCCATCCACATCGAAGAAAACGGCACGTATTTTTTTCAAATCGTAGTTAATCATAAACTTCAATTTTTCATTTTTTCATTTTTCCTCATGGATGCTTTTGCTCATGAGTTCATATATCTTTTGCATTTCAGGATTTTCGTCAAGGAGTTGTATCTGTTTGGCAATCACATTTTCGTCCCAACGCACAGCTGGGCCTGTTTGTGCCTCTTGGGGTGACATCGAATAGAGTTTGCTGGCTGTTTCGTCTATCAACGGAAGCATCACATTGAATGGAATATTCCCGTGTTTCTTCAACAAATCTGCACCCAAACTGAAGCAATGGTTGGCAAAGTTGCAACAGAAGACAGCCGACAGATGCAGGTACTTTCGGTTCTCGCTATCAAGTTCGTAAACGGTATCGGAGATGGTCAAGGCAAGTGTTTTCAAACATTGTAAATCATCCTTGCTCTTTGCTTCAACAAAGCAAGGTATTACGCTGAAGTCCACTTCCTTATTCTTTGAGAAAGTTTGCATCGGATAGAACACGCCACGACGCTCAAAAGGAAACACATCCATCGGCATGCTACCAGCCGTATGAACAAACAATTGTCCCTCACGACCTTCCTGCAAAGAGGATGCCACAGCAGACAAAGCAGAGTCCTTTATAGAAATGACAAACACATCCGCACGTTTTATCACCTCCTTCAGGTCCGTTGTGTGTGAACAATGCAACGCGTCTGCCAATGCACTGGCAGATGCTTCTGTCCTGCTATACACTTGCACGATTTCATGACCTGCACGAAACAGTGCTTTACCTAAGTTCGTGGCAAGATTGCCAGCTCCAATCAATACGATTTTCATTCTTCCTCAGGGAATGGTCCCACATGCACATTTTCCCATTTCAAGTTCTCCTCATCCTGTGGCTTGCGCTCGATGGCAGGATAGCCAATGCCAATCACACATTCAGCGGTCAAGTTCTCAGGGTATCTCAACAAGAAACGGAGCACATTATCTGATGATTCGCCATTTTCCATAAAGCGATTGCGAATCTGACACCAACAGGAGCCTAAACCAAGATCTGTAGCCTGATATTGCATCGTGACAGCAGCCAACGAAGCATCCTCACACCATGCGTCCGTCACCTCTCGGTCGCCCAACACAACGATTGCCACTTTTGCTCCAGCGATGAACTGGCTGCCCATCGGACGACAAAGAGAAATCTTCTCCAACAATACCTTATCATCCACCACCACAAAGTGCCATGCACGAGTTCCCTTACTCGTTGGTGACATCAGTGCAGCACGAAGAATCGTTTGTAAATCCTCTGCCTTGATGTCCTCGTCGGTAAACTTACGTACACTACGACGCTTTTGCACTAAATCTCTGAAATTTTCCATTGTTTTCAATTTAATTATGTGAATTTTTGTGTAAAGTTAGCAAACTTTCGTCATACAAGCACCATCTTTGAGAGATTTTTCCTATCTTTGCCCTAACTTTTAAGAATTTGTAAGAACTGAATTGACTTATTTCCTATAAAAAAGCAAAAGAAGTACGCTTTTTTACTGAACATCTCAACATATCAAGAAAAAATGACTAAAGGAAAAAGATTCACTTGGTTTTGGACGGTCTTGTGCTGTTTGGTGATCATTGCATTGGCAGGTGCTTGGTGGGTATATCGGAGTGGTTTCCGTTTGAGCGAACCGACTTATATTTACATCGATGCAGACGACAACGTGGATTCCATCGCTCAGAAAGTGGCACATCAGGCAAATCCCGAAAGCATGCGGGTGTTCCATCTGTATGCAGGTTTGCTGAACTTGAAAGATAAAATCCGGACAGGACGTTATGAGGTGACATCCGAACACACGATGCTGAACCTCATTCGCGATATACGCAATCATAACGAGAAACCTATCATGTTGGTTGTCCCCTCCACTCGTACGATGGATGCGATGGCAGGGAAACTGGCGAATCAGCTGATGGCAGACTCTGCTTCCATAGCCCAATATCTCAGAGACGAGAACAACATCAAGGCTTTGGGTTACACGAAGGAGTCCTTGCCAGGGATGTTCATTCCCAACACCTATGAGGTATATTGGGATGTGAGCATTGAAAAGCTGATGGAACGTATGCAGAAAGAGAGTGCAGCCTTCTGGAATGAGGAACGTATGGGCAAGTTGAAGGAAGTGAGCCAATATGCAGGGGAAACAATGACCAAGGAGAAAGTCATCACCTTGGCTTCCATTGTTGATAGCGAAACTGCCAACAATGGCGAAAAGCCTATTATTGCCGCCCTTTACATGAACAGAATGCGTAAACCAATGCCATTGCAAAGTGACCCTACCGTAATTTATGCTGTGGGCGATTTCTCTATTCGACGTGTTTTGCTTGAACACCTGAAAGTGGAGTCCCCCTACAACACCTATCGCAACGTAGGTCTTCCTCCTGGTCCGATTCGTGTACCCAGCATTGCTGGTATCGATGCCGTTTTGAATCACGACAAGAACGACTACATTTATATGTGCGCCAAGGAAGACTTCTCAGGTACGCACAATTATGCCGTTTCCTATGCAGAGCATTTGCGTAATGCAGCCCGTTACACGAGGGCGCTCAACGAGAGAGGCATCAAACGCTAATCCTTTTACAAAAGAACAATGAAAAGAATCGTTTTACCACTTATGTTGCTTGTAGCCACCACGCTGTCAGCCCAACGCCAAGAGACCATCTTGCGTGAGGGTTGGAAATTTTCTCGTGGTGAAGGGCTTGATGCCATAGCACCATCTGAAGTGGGATTCAACGATAACAAATGGCAAAATGTTCAAGTGCCGCACGACTGGGCGATTAGTGGACCTTTCGACAAGGAGATTGACAAACAAACCGTTGCCATCGAACAGAATGGTGAGAAGCAAGCTACAGAGAAGACGGGACGTTCGGGCTCCTTACCCTGGATTGGAGAAGGTTGGTATCGCACCACGTTCAAAGTGGACAAGGAGAGTCAGCGTGTGGTGCTCAACTTTGATGGGGCGATGGCAGAGCCAGAAGTGTATGTGAACGGCATGAAGGTGGGTGAATGGAAATATGGTTACACGCCTTTCAATATAGACATTACGGGTGTGGTGAATGGAGATGACACCCCCAACACTTTGGCTGTACATTTGAAGAATGTGGAGGAAAGCAGTCGCTGGTATCCTGGTGCAGGATTGATTCGTCCTGTCACACTCATTCAGACAGGCACTTGTCACATTGACGAATGGGGCATCAACGTGGAAACGAAGACATACAACTGGAACACGCAAGAAGCCACACTCACCCTCGGTGTGAACATCGAGGGGGATTTTGAGGATAAGACGGTGCGCTTTGAAACCAATGGACACACCATCGATGTGAAATCAGAAGCAACCGATTGTTTGGGCGCCTCATGGGCAGGCACCACATTGACAATGGAAGATGTGGAAGGATGGACACCCGAAACGCCACAACTCTACGAACTGACCGTGAGCATTCTCGACAATAGTGGTCAAGTGTTCGACAAGAAGACCGTAAAATATGGTGTTAGGACTGTGGAAGTGAGCGAAGATGGAGGCTTTATACTGAATGGTGTGAGTCGTAAAATCAAAGGTGTCTGCTTGCACCACGACCTCGGCATGTTAGGAGCTGCTGTCAACAAAGCGGCTTTAATTCGTCAGGTGGAATTGCTGAAGAGTATGGGATGCGATGCCATCCGAACCGCTCACAATATTCCCTCGCAGATGCAAATGGAGGTCTATGATTCGCTTGGTATGATGGTGATGGCAGAGAGTTTCGACATGTGGGCATATCCAAAAGTCAAGAACGGGTATGCACGATATTATAAGGATTGGTGGCAGCGAGATCTTCAGAATCTTGTTCGTGCCCATCGCTTGCATCCCTCCATCGTCATGTGGTCTATTGGTAATGAGATTCCTGAACAGGGTTCCAAGGAGGGTAATCGGATGACACGAGAGATGCAGAACTTTATCCACAAGCTTGACCCTACTCGTCCTGTCACATCGGGCATGGATCGTATTGATAACGCCATTTCCACAGGCTTTGCACAAGTGCTCGACATTCCAGGCATCAACTACCGCACCCATCGCTATGAGGCTGCTTATGAAAAACTGCGTCAGGGTTTCATCTTGGGCAGCGAAACAGCATCTACGGTTTCTTCGCGAGGTGTGTATAAGTTTCCCGTTCAACGTGCAGACGGTAAGGCATACGATGACGGCCAGTGCTCCAGCTACGATGTGGAGGCTTGTTGGTGGTCGAACGTCCCTGAAGAGGATTGGCTCTTGCAGGATGACAAGGATTGGGTGATTGGCGAGTTTGTTTGGACAGGCTTCGACTATCTTGGTGAGCCTACGCCTTACGATGAATATTGGCCAAGCCGTTCCTCTTACTTTGGCATCTTCGACTTGGCAGGATTGCCCAAGGATAGATACTACCTCTATCGTTCTCGTTGGAATCAAGACGAGACGACGATTCACCTGCTGCCCCATTGGACATGGCCAGGACGTGAAGGCGAGGTCACTCCCGTCTATTGCTACACCAACTACCCTACTGCCGAACTCTTCGTGAACGGCAAATCACAGGGAAAGATTACCAAGAAACGAGAGGTGATGAAAGGTGCTGGCAAAGACGGACGCATCTCCGACATTGACGATCCAGCCATTGACCGCTACCGTCTCCGTTGGAACAATGTCAAGTACGAACCTGGCGAAATCAAGGTGGTCGTTTATGATAAAGAGGGCAACGAAGTGGGCAGCGAGAGAATCAAGACTGCTGGAGCTGCCTCGCAAATCAAACTGACAGGCGACTTGGGTGCTCCCATCAAACCCCTCAAGGCAGATGGCGAAGACATGACCTTTATCACCGTCAGCATTCTTGACAACGAAGGGAACCTCGTTCCTTACGCCAGCAACCAACTCAACGTGGAAGTGTCGGGAGCAGCCTCCTTCAAGGGTATCTGCAATGGTGACGCCACCAGCACAGAAGTCTTCACAAAGCCTACGATGAAAGCCTTCCACGGACAGCTTGTCATCGGCATACAAAGCAACGGCAAGCCAGGCACGGCTAACGTGAAAGTCACAGGCAAAGGTCTTAAGCCCGCCACCCACTCCATCAATTGTAAATAGTAAATTGTAAATTGTCAAATTGTAAATGATATTATGAATTACGGTTTTGTTAAAGTTGCATCAGCCATTCCTTCCCTGAAGGTTGCCGATTGCTCGTACAACATCCAGCAGATTGAAAGCCTCATAGTACAGGCAGAAGGCAAGGGTGTTGAAATCATTGCATTCCCTGAACTCTGCATCAGCGGATACTCATGTCAGGACCTTTTCGGACAGCAGTTGCTTCTTGAGAAGTGCGAAGAGAGCCTCTTCAAATTGCTTGACTTCACGCGTTCCTTGCAGATCATCGCCATCATCGGCATGCCTGTGATGGTGGGTGGATTGTTGACAAACTGTGCCGTGGTGGTGCAGGAGGGCAAGATACTTGGTGTGGTGCCCAAGACCTTCCTGCCTAACTACAAGGAGTTCTACGAACAGCGTTGGTTTGCCCCATCGACAGCGGCTGAAGCACGTCAGGTTCATCTCTGTGCACAGACTGTTCCTTTTGGAGCCAATCTGCTCTTCCACACCCAGAAGACCTGCTTCGCCATTGAAATTTGCGAAGACCTCTGGGCGCCCGTTCCTCCCAGCAGCGAACTGGCGTTGAAAGGGGCTGAAATCATCTTTAACCTGAGTGCTTCCAACGAACTCATTGGCAAGCATCAGTACTTGCTTTCGCTCATCAGCCAGCAGAGTGCCCGTTGCATCGCTGGTTATGTCTATAGCTCTTGTGGTTTTGGCGAATCCACCCAAGACGTGGTGTTTGCAGGCAATGCCCTCATCTACGAGAACGGCACTCTCATTGCCCGCAGCAATCGTTTCAGTTTGGAAGAGCAAATGGTCATCTCAGAGATAGACACAGAGCGTCTGCTCACAGAGCGTCGCCACAACACCACTTTTGGTGAGAATGTTCGCCTCTGCTCTCAACTGGCCAATGCCAATGCCCATCTCGCAACGGTTCATATCCAATGCCAGACCGTTAATCCAAACTATAATTTCGAACTGACTCGTTGGATCAACCCACACCCCTTCGTGCCAGGTGGCAATGCCCTCAACGAACGTTGCGAGGAAATCTTTGCCATTCAGACCTCGGCACTTGCCAAGCGTATTATCCACACTGGTGCCCGTAGCATCGTGCTTGGCATCAGTGGCGGACTCGACTCTACCCTTGCCCTCCTCGTCTGTGTCAAGACGATGGATTTGCTCCAGCGTCCACGCAAGGAGGTCATCGGTATCACAATGCCTGGTTTCGGCACCACCGACCGCACCTACCACAATGCGATGGCATTGATGAAGTCACTCGGCATCACCATCAAGGAAATCAGCATCAAGGAAGCCTGCATCCGCCACTTCCTCGACATTGGTCACGACCTCAACAACCACGATGTGACCTACGAGAACTGCCAAGCTCGTGAGCGCACCCAGATACTCATGGATGTCGCCAACCAGTGCAACGGCTTCGTCATCGGCACAGGCGACCTCAGCGAATTGGCTTTGGGTTGGTGCACCTACAATGCCGACCATATGTCTATGTATGGCGTGAACGTCTCCATCCCCAAGACACTTGTCAAGTACCTTGTCAAGTGGGTTGCCTTGACCAGTATGGACGAAGCATCGAAATCCACCTTGCTCGACATCATCGAGACACCTATCTCGCCTGAGTTGATTCCTGCCGACATCGACGGAACCATCCTGCAGAAGACTGAAGACCTTGTGGGTCCATACGAACTTCATGACTTCTTCCTCTATAACTTCCTGCGTATGGGCTTCCGTCCTGCCAAGATACTCTACCTTGCCGAACAGGCATTCATCAAGCAGACCTACACAGAAACTGACGAACTTGGAATGGAAGTTGGCAGCTACGACGAAGAGACCATCCGCAAGTGGCTCAAGACCTTCTGCCGTCGTTTCTTCAGCCAGCAGTTCAAACGCAGCTGTCTGCCAGATGGACCTAAGGTCGGTACTGTTTCCCTCTCACCAAGAGGCGATTGGCGCATGCCAAGCGATGCAAGCAGCGCCGACTGGCAAGCAGACCTCGATTAAATTGTAAATCAGAAATTAAATAGTAAATCGTAAATAGTCAAATTGTAAATACACAAGATGCCTACCGTTGACGACAAGAAAGTGATATTCTCGATGGTCGGAGTGAGCAAGACCATCCAGCAGAATCAAAAGCAAGTGCTCAAGAACATTTACCTCACCTTTTTCTACGGAGCCAAGATTGGCATCGTGGGTTTGAATGGTGCAGGTAAATCCACCTTGATGAAAATCATCGCTGGCATCGATCAGCAATATCAGGGACAAGTGGTGTGGGCACCTGGCTACTCCGTTGGTTACCTGCCACAGGACCCTCCACTTAACGAGGAAAAGACCGTCAAGGAGAATGTTATGGAAGGTGTGCAGCACATCTACGACACCCTCAAGGAATACGACGAAATCAACGACAAGTTCGGTCTGCCCGAGTACTACGAAGACCCCGACAAGATGGAGAAGCTGATGAACCGTCAGGCAGAACTGCAAGACATCATCGACTCCACCGATGCCTGGAACATTGACTCCAAGCTCGACCGTGCAATGGATGCCCTCCATTGTCCTCCAGCCGATTGGTCTGTGAAGAACCTCTCGGGTGGTGAGCGTCGTCGTGTGGCACTCTGCCGACTCCTCCTGCAACAGCCTGATGTGCTGCTGCTCGACGAGCCGACCAACCACCTCGATGCCGAATCCATCGACTGGCTTGAGCAACACCTCCAGCAGTATGCAGGAACTGTCATTGCCGTCACTCACGACCGCTACTTCCTCGATGATGTGTCAGAATGGATTCTCGAACTCGATCGTGGCGAAGGCATTCCTTGGAAGGGAAATTACTCCAGCTGGCTCGACCAGAAATCCAAGCGTATGGCTCAGGAAGAGAAGACCGCTTCCAAGCGTCGCAAGGCACTCGAACGAGAGTTGGAATGGGTGCGAATGGCACCTAAAGCTCGTCAGGCAAAGGGAAAGGCTCGTCTGAACTCCTACGACCGAATGCTCAACGAGGAGCAAAAGGAGAAGGAAGAAAAGCTCGAGATTTTCATTCCCAATGGTCCACGTCTTGGCAACAAGGTCATCGAAGCCCAGCACGTGGCAAAAGCCTTCGGCGAAAAGACACTCTATACCGACCTCAACTTCAACTTGCCACCTAACGGCATTGTCGGTGTGATTGGTCCTAATGGTGCCGGCAAGACCACCCTCTTCCGTCTCATCATGGGACTCGACCAACCTGATGCTGGCACCTTCGAAGTAGGTGAAACCGTCAAGTTGGCTTATGTGGATCAGCAGCACAAGGATATCGACCCAACACAAACCGTCTATCAGGTGGTGAGCGATGGCAACGAAACCATCCGAATGGGTGGTCGTGATGTCAATGTGCGTGCTTACCTCAGCAAGTTCAACTTCAGCGGAGCCGATCAGGAGAAACTTTGTGGTGTGCTCTCTGGTGGTGAGCGCAACCGTCTGCAACTTGCCTTGGCACTCAAGCAAGAAGGCAATGTGCTCCTGCTCGACGAGCCGACCAACGACATCGACGTGAACACCCTTCGTGCCCTTGAGGAAGGTCTCGAGAACTTCGCAGGTTGTGCTGTGGTCATCAGCCACGACCGTTGGTTCCTCGACCGCATCTGCACCCACATCCTCGCTTTCGAAGGTGATGGCAACGTCTTCTATTTCGAAGGTTCCTATACCGACTACGAAATCAACAAAGCCAACCGCCTCGGACTCGAAGAGCCCAAGCGCATCCGCTATCGTAAGTTGATGGATGAGTGATGGCTTTTCCCTTGGGATTGCCCTTACTTCTGCTGGGATACAAACTCTTCAAACTGTTCTTTGTATCCATTGAAGATGTTGATGTCAACTCCGCCATGAATGCCTGCCACACGACCATCGTAGCAGAGTTGCCAGAAGAGGAGGCGCACATCAGGACGATACACATTGTAGCGGGCAATCCACACTTGGTAGTTCTGACAAAGGTCGGGCGCATGAACCAGATGTGTCTTGACAAAATTCTGACTCACATAGAGGATAGGCTTCTTGCCAATGGAATGTTCAACGACTTGCAACCAAACACGCATATCGTTGAACATTCGTTCTTCCCCACCCGCTTCTTCGATCTGCTGATCCGTCGGCTCCACATCCAGCACAGGAGGCATGTCGCCTGAAAGAATTTCCGTGTTCTCCAAGAAATACTTTGCCTGTTCCTTGCCCGTCGCTTTGAAAGAGAAGAAATGATAGGCTCCACAGATGATGCCATGATTGCGGGCATCGCGGGCATCCTGTTGGTAGTAGGCAGACTTGATGGTCACGCCTTGCGTCGATTTAATATAGATGTAGCTCACAGGGAAATTGATGTCGCCCTCCATCTGCTTGTTGTTCCTTGCACCCAAGGAAGTGATGCGCATCGCATTCCAATTGATGCCATAAACACGCCCTCCAATCTCATGCTGATAACGACTGATGTCAATACCATACACGCGATTGTCGCTATGCGTCATCTTCTCACCCAGATACTTGTTGTCAGCCCATTCACCAGCCTGCACCAGTTGTCCGTCAGACACAAGGAACCCTCGTCCGTGCCTTCCTCCGTTCAGCCATTCGCCCTCGTAATAGTCGCCATTTCCATAGCGCATGACACCATAACCCTTAGGCTGTCCATCCTCTGTCATCATGCCCCTGTAGGCATTCTCAAGCGTGTCGGTCGATGCACCATAGAACAATGTGTCACGTTCAATATATCGGTAGAAATCCAACGACGTCAACGCTCCACCTTCCACCAAAGGCGAATGATAATTGAGATGACGGAACTTCACCCTCCATTCGTAAATCAAGTCTGAGAAATCCGTGTTGCAAAACAACGGAGTGCTGAGAGCCACACAACTGTCAGGCATCTCTGTCAACGAATCATTCTTCAGCACCACGAAACGCACCTCCTCACTTTCCGAACGCATATGAAGCAAGGACGGACGCCCCAAGAATCCGTTCGCAAGACGCAACGGCATCCCATCCTTTTCGTATTCTCTCACCACCTTCACCTCCATCTTTCGGGCATGAAGCATGAGAGAATCCAGCAACGCCGACATCTTCTTCATGTGGCGCATATCCGAGGTCAAGGCATAAGAATAATTAGCCACACCAATATATTCATTATCAGCAATGCTGTGGTGCAGCAGATAATAATCCACCTCATCGGCAATGCTGGCAGCTCGCTTCATCTCGTCCTCCATCCGCAGACGGTTCCGCTCCATCATCACCCCCAACTCTTTCGACACAAACTTTGCCTGCGACTCCATCTGCGATTCTTCATCCACAGCCAGAATCAGACCGTTGGCAGACGGAAACGACGACGAGCTATTGACCCACACCCCCACATTCTCCGACTTCACCCAAGCAGAATCCTGATTCGTCGTCAACCCCACAAAAGCCGAATCTCGCTCAGAGAAACGGGAGAAATAAGCCACCTCCTGCCCGTCAGCCATCAGGGCAAAACAAACGCGTTGCTGCACATCCACCTTTGCCCTCTCCACCTCCTCTTCTGTCCACGAACGGTTGATGTAAATCACCCACACCACCAGCACAGCGACACCCACCAATGCCGCCACAATCCAACCCATCTTTGTTCCCCGTAAGTTGTAAATTGTAAACTGTAAACCCATCTTTAACCCTTCACCTTTATAGTTTTGGCTTTTAATCTCTTATGCAGCAATTGAACTCATATAACGCTGCAAATTCTGTGGCAAAATTACAAACAAAATGCCGTACAACCAAAAAAAAACACAAAAAAGAAAACCGATTCACACGAACCGACTTCCTTTTCTTTAAGCTATAACCAGTTGTCCAGTAATCATGTTCCATTACTGAACAACTTTTTGGTGTCACTTGTCATATTTCACACTAAAAAATGAGTATCTTTGCAGCACACATGACAAGGAGTAGTCCCCGTGTTGCACTTACGTAGCAAGGGAGTAGCATCAATTATTATTCGATTGATGTCCGTTTTTTGTCCGTTTTTTGTCCGATTGATGTTCGATTGTTTTTCGATTAAATATCGAAGAACAGACGGGCTTGAGACGATAAGAAAATGTTACTCAAACGGACATGAATAGGAGGTACAGCGACGCTACTACGAGCCAAAAGCGAAGGAAAAGTGAAATCACCGAAGTAAAGGAATCCATATCCACCATAATCAAATACATAACAAAAAACGTTCAGAAGTCAATAAATTTCAGGGGTTACCAGAAGCCAAAACGAAAAATCATGTTCAATTATTTGTATTCTTCAGAGAAAGTCCATATCTTTGTCGACGATACCAGAACCTATAACTATATGAAATTCATTGGAGACTTCATAGATGTAATGATAAATCACGATGGTCTTTATGATAGCATCATATATAGTCCAGATGGAAAGAAAATAGCAGTAAAAGATGATCATTATCGCTATTTCTGGATTTATGATGCGGAAACGTTAGAGGTTTGTCAAGTCTTCAGGGGACACATGCACAAGATCACCAGTATAGCCTTTAGCCCAGACGGAAAGAACATTGCCTCTGCATCATGGGACATGACTATCCGTATATGGGATGTGGAGACAGGAGATTGTATTCGGATTCAGACAGGACACAGAAGCTGTGTGTACTCCGTTGCTTATAGCCCCGACGGGAAGAAGATTGTCTCCACATCATGGGATCACACTGTTCGAGTATGGGATCTGGAGACAGGCAAAAACTTATTGGTCATGAAAAGGTTTATACGTTCCACCTATTTTGCCCAATTCAGTCCAGACGGGAAATACATTGTGGATTCATCATGTCTCGTCCGGGTTTGGGATGCAAGAACGGGCAAGAGGGTAAGAACCATGAGAGGACTATCATGGTCATTCGACCACACGACATACAGTCCTGACGGGAAATATATCATGGCAGTCTCCGCAAAAAAAACGATATACCTATGGGATGCCCAAACAGGCAAAACTATTTGGCGTATAAAAAACGACATGGAATATGGAGGATTTGCCACTTTCAGCCCTGACAGCAAGCTAATCGCCCAAGGATTTAAGCACACCATAAACATCTGGGATATAGAAACAAGAAAGAAAATTCATGTCATAGAAGACAATTCCATAGGTTTATCACCCACTTTCGCATTCACCCCGGATGGCAAGAAACTGATTTTAGAGGTATCGTGGGACACAAAACTTGTGACATTCTATACCTTTGCCGACGATGCCATAAAATTTGTATCCGCGAAAGTAAATGAACAATTGCACATTTCCGGCAAGAAGGTCCTCGTTCTGGATGATCACACCATAATGGGACATCTACAGCCATACTACAAACTCACCAATCGGGTTTCCGTAGATTTAAGAACTGCGCCATGCAAAGGCAATCCCATTGAGTTGGTGAAAGAGTGGAAACCAGAGCTTATAGTGCTTGACCCAGACACCCGCATAGGCTCCCAAGATGGCTTTGAACTATTGCAACAACTGAAAGAAGACCCTGCCACGAACCACATCCCCATCCTCATTTGGACAGAACTTCCCAAAGATTTCTGCGAAGAGCATGAATCCTATCGCAACGGAGCCGCCGACTACATAAGCAAGCCTATGGACCAGCATCTTCACACCACTCTCGCCGATATGCTCATAAAGCAATACAGAAGTAATCTCATGCAGAGCCTACATGAAAACTGACAAGCATTTGGGATCTGGCTATCCAACAAGCATCCAATGCAGTCATCACACCCCCCAAAACCTCAAAACAAAAAATTAAAAGATATTTTTTCATCATCAGTAACAAAATAATTCCCAAATGTTTTTTATAATATCAACAATTTATATACATTTGCGAGCCAAAACCTAACCTAAAACGAATATGAAACAAAAAAAGTATATACCAAAACCTGTGGACACAAGTGATGTCCGATTGCCTGAAGAACTGGAAATGCTGGTCGAACAAATGTCGGAGAATGTGCATGACGTATGGGCAGAGACCCGAATTGCACAAGGGTGGTCGTATGGAAAAAAACGAAATGACGAAAAGAAATTGCATCCTTGTCTGGTTCCATACGATGAACTACCCGACTCTGAAAAAGAGTACGACCGTAACACCAGCATTGGCACATTGAAACTTATTTTGAAATTAGGCTTTAAGATTTCAAAATAAGTTACCGCTGAATCATCAAACCATATATTGTATCACATTTTTAAAATAATAGTACTATGATTAGTTTGTTTATATTGCAGAATTGTCATGCTGCTGCTAAAACTGCAGAGATGGCTGGCAGACATATGCCTCACATGAGATTTTTCGGAACAAATTGGTGGGATGTCAAGATTGCGTTCTTTATTTGTGCTGCTATCACCATCATCGCAGTCGTTTTCATAATTGCTTACGTCATTCACAACTGGAAAATGAGGAACTATTTATTACGAAAAGCTGATATGGATATGAAAACGATAGCACTACAGGCTGAAATTGAAATGAAAAAGGTTGAACAGCTGTCCAATATTGAGAAGGGAATAGAGGAGCTAAAAGCAAAGATTGAGAAGGAAAAGGAGGAGTTGAAAGCTAAGATAGAGAAAGAAAAATCAGAACTGCCAAATGTGTATTTCAAAGAAATATGCAATGCGTCTAAAAACGAAGACGGGGTTGTCAACATAGAAACAGTGAAACAATTGTTTGAACTTTATCAGAAAAATAATTCAAGCAATTCCGAATCATAATATAAAAAGCCTCTACCATACAATAATATGAAGAACAAGATTGAATTCTGTTGGTTATCGATACTTGTATGCTGTTGTTCGCTGACTGCATGCAGACCTGTCGTGTTTGTATATGAAATGGAAGAGGCTGACGCTGTCACACCTCAGACAGAAGTGTGGGAGTATATTAGCAATTGTTTGATAGACTGGACTTTTGCTATTTGGTTCGTCATTGTGTTGACCACAGCATTGATAACGTGGCATTATGGGTATAAGTGGCTGGAATGGCTAAGAAAACAACAAATGACTGGTAAGGTCGTAGCCATCCTCCTCACAATTGGTCTCGTGTGTGGTATTGGTCTCATATCACAAAGCCTTGATAAACAATATTATGGAGGATGGTTCGCGATTCCCGTTGTTGTTGCCCTCGGATTCACATTGTTGCTACTAAAAACTATCAGGGAAAGATTTCAGAACAAGCTTGATGTTGACAAAAAGCCTGATTCTTACAAACAGCAACAGAATCTAAAGTTACTTGCCTTCATTATGGCATGGGTATGGAGTTTTGGATGGGTGCTGCATTTTGTCGCGATAGGCTTAGCCAAACAGCCTCATGTAGGTGCTGAATTGTTGTTCCGATCCGCCCTATGTTCTTTCCAACTATTCGGAATGAACATTGACGGGAACCTCATTGATTCTATTACAAGCCACGACGTTCTAAAGGGTTTAATCATTTGTACAGGATTTGTCGCTGTTCTATGTATGGCAACCTTGATTGTGAGTCTTTTCATTTCTCGCTTGATGGCTTCCTTACATGTTAGACATCTGAATATCGATGCACAACACAATCACCTGTACATTTTTTTCGGGATTGATGATGCCTCAAAACGTTTGGCAGAAGACATATGTAGTGAAAAAGGTGACCCCAATGCGGTAGTATTGTATGTTGTAAACAGTTTGGCAAGTCAGAACAACGATAAGGAAGATAATGCTGACGGCTGGGACAGCGTTAAAAGCATCTTCACCCATCGACGCAAGACATTTGTAGATGCGCATGAGGACGAAAGGCATGCTTTGGCAATTGCAAGTTGTGGAATCTGCAACCTCGATGCAGAGATAACTGATGTGTGGAGCAACATTGGACTCAGTTTTGTACAGGACTTGATTGGCACGAATGGTCAATTAGGCAAAACATCAGACGCCAAGCTACACATCTTTTTCTTGTCCGAAGATCGCGATACGAATGTTAGGGCTGCCTCAAAGATGGCACAAGATATGACCATCAATCAAGCTACATACAATACTCGTATCTATTGTCATGCTCGTCGTAATGGTGTGAATAAAGTCATCGAAAGAAAGGGAACCCAAGTGGAGGTAAAGATATTAGACTCTTCACACTTGTCCCTTGAGCACCTAAAAAGGGATGTGAAGAACCACCCAATCAGTTTCGTTGATGTGAAGACATTGAACGAAGATAACCCAGGAACCGTATCCGACACCTTTACGAGTTTGGTTGTTGGTTTTGGTGAAACAGGACAAGAAGCGGTACAGTTTTTGTATGAATTTGGAGCTTTCGTTAGCGACAAAGCATCAAAAGACAATTCGTTCAGAAGTCCATTTGTATGCCACGTTGTTGACAATGAAATGGACAAATTAGAAGGAGAATTCATTGCTTCTGTTCCAGGGGTTCAATGCAAAAAATCAATGTATGAGATTCCCTCTTCTTTCAAGAACAGCTCAAGTCCTATCAGATTCCACAAATGTGATTACCGTTCTCCAGATTTCTACGAGAAAGTACTTGCTCCAATCGTTAAGAATCTAAACTACGTTGTAGTCACATTGGGAGATGATGAAACCAGTATCACAGTAGCAGTAGAGATATTGAGATACGTCAGAAGAGTTAGAGAAGACCTGACGAAATTCCGAATCTACGTCCGTGCATACGAAAAAGGCACTTTCAAACATTTGGAAGATATTGCCAAGCATTATAATGAATGGCTTCGATCCCCAAAGGATGAGACAGACAAGATTCTACTTTTTGGACAAAGCCAACTCATCTACACTTATAATTTGGTAGTAAATGACCAATATGAGGAGGACGGAAAGAAATATTATGAGATGTATCGAAGCCTCAAAATTGACTCTGCCAACGACGAGGGACCTTGGGATGAGCGCCGCAAAAACACCCTGTCCCCCAAAAAGGGCGGAACATTATGGGAGAAAATGAGTAAGATTCGACGTAAAGAGAGCCAGGATCGCTCAAATGCTCTCCATGCTGACACAAAATGTCTGATTCTGGAGAAAGCCATCGGCAAGGACCATGTCAAAGACTTTGTACGAAGGGCACTTCAATCAAGGGAAGGCAAACAAGAAAACATCCACTACCCCAACCTCTCTGAAGCAGAAAACAAACTGATGCTCAACCTCGCCATGTGCGAGCACCTTCGTTGGAATGCAGCCCACGAAATGCTTGGTTATGTAAACAATACTACGGAGCATAAATGCGAAGAACGCTCGAAACTCCACAACTGCCTCAAACCTTGGCAAGAACTGGACAACGAATCCAACAATGCAGGTTACCCTGTCGATTTCAAAGTCTTTGACTTCGGTGTAGTAGAAACTAGTTTGAAGTTAAGATATGAAGAAGAGAAATCATAATTGTTTATCGACAAATGTATGATGACATGAGTTGTCAATATCTCTGTTTGGTGACGAGTTTAATCTCTTTTTTCTTCAAAGAGAATTAGTTGATGTGAAGATCATCGGTGATTGTTTTTTGTTGTTATTACTGTATTATTTTTTAAAGAATACATATTTTAACATAAATTGTGGTATGCGAAGAGAATTTGAAATAGAAGAATTTGCAAAGGATGTACTCCAAGATAAGTATGCGCTTATCGTTGGCAATGAAATTTTACTTGATACAAAAATCGAGCCTTCGGGTGATATTCATTCTTATTATCTAAAAATAGTAAATAAGTTTACAGAATCAAATTATACAAATTATCATGAAATTGCTCTTGGCAAACAAGAAGCGGATAATCCTGTTCGAGAATTGATTAATGCAGGAAAAATTGTCTATGATGATGCGGGTTTAGTGTCACCACAACTTTTGTCGTTATTGTCTACGAAATTGTTTACAACAATCTTGACGACAACAACAGACGGGCTGTTGGAAGCTGCCATGAAAAAAGTTTGGCCTAAGGAAGGAGAACTGCGTATCGTTAATATTTATGACAATGATTCTATGGAGAAGTTTCGTAATGCAATTAAAGCGTGTCGTAAAGATGAAAGATATTGTCAGCCTACGCTAATTTACGTATTTGGAAAAATGCACAAAATTAATTGGAGTTTACCATATGTGCGTACGGAGCCTGATGCAATATCTCTTATTGAGAAATGGATCCGTATGGACGTTCAATCTGATGATGGAATGCTTGAATTCATAAAATCTAAACGTCTTCTTGCGTTAGGTTGCAAGTTTGACAACTGGTATTTCCGTTTTTTCTGGTATATTCTTACCGGAGAAATAGATAGAGGAAATTATAAAGGTTCTGGAGAAGTTGCATTTGTATTAGATGCTAAAGAAAAATCGGAAATGCGATTACAACAATTCTTAGATCGAATGAGCATATGTCGTGAAGATAGTGCAACTTTATTAATTGAAAAGATCATTGATTTGTTCACCAAAGAAACGAACGAAGCTCCATTTCGGCATTTAATTAATAGGAAACGCCAATCGGGCGGTGTGTTTATATCTTACAATAGCAAAGATGCACTTCCTGCATGCCAATTGTTTATGCAGTTACAAGACAAATATAGTGTATGGCTTGACAATGTGCGTCTTTATGGTGGAGATAATTATGAAAATGAAATTGAAAAGGCAATTTGCAAATCAAAAATTGTTATCACATTATTATCACCAAATATCGCTACAACTTACCCAAATGTAAAGAAAGAGTTAGAAAAAGAGGATGGTGAAAAGAATATACCTTTCTATATTAAAGAATGGCTTATGGCAAAACAAATGGGAGACAAGATTATTATACCTTTGGCCATCAATGGTTATGATTTAAGAGCTGACTACCACAAAATATATGAGTCGATTGTTGATGCGACTAATTCTGGCATAAATGCCGATGATAAAATCAACTTGATGGAAACCAATGGATTCAACAAATTACTTATTTCATTAGATAAACATTTACAATAATATGAATACTATGATAAAGAAGACTTTGCTCCTACAAAATCAAACCTTAGTTAATAAACATAACCCATGGGCTGGGCTCGCCTCATATGAGGATCCTGAGACTTCAGAGCGTCGTTTAGATTTTTGTGGTCGTGATGATGAAATCTACGATCTCACTAAGTTAATCAAGAGTAACACATTTGTAACACTTTATGGGAAAAGTGGCATAGGAAAAACTTCTCTTCTCAATGCAGGCGTATTTCCTGAACTCCGAGAAGGGAAGTATACACCACTCAGCTTACGAATAGGATTTAGAGATGATTTTTCCAAAAAAAGTTTCCAGTCTTTAATTATTTCAGCAATTGAAAATAAAGTTACAGTTTGTGAGAATAATATTACCTTCGTTGAGAACAAACAATATGACGAAAAATCTCTCGATTATTTATGGCAATATTTTGCTAGATACAATTTCTACAATAAGACTGATGAGCCAACAACTCCCGTAATAGTTCTTGATCAGTTTGAAGAAGCCCTTCGCGATTACAGAGAAGATGCAGAAATTCTCTTAAAACAAATAGATTTCATTAATGATAAAGATCATGCTGTACATAAGAATTGCTATAGCTCAAAAGACTATCCACACGGAGAGAACTACCGCTTTGTAATATCAATTCGTGAGGATGATTTGTATCGCCTAGAGGATTGTATTGACAACTGCTATCTTTCTGCACTTAAACGAAATCGATATCGCCTACATAGTCTTTCTATAGAAGAGGCACGTGATGTAATTAAGATACCTGGTTGGAATTATATTGAAAAGAATGAAATTGAACAAATTGCAGATCTTATAATACAAGAATTAAAAGAGGATAATCAGGTGAGTTCTCTTATGCTGTCTTTAACCTGTAGCCAGTTATATTACGATCTAAAAGAGGGAGAGAAGATAAATATTAGTAGTGTAAACAAACAAAGTATTAATTCATCACTGGAACGGTTTTATATTAATGCTATTAAACGTTTACAGCGTAAGCAAAGAGAAGAATTTGAAAAATATTTAGTTGAAAATGGGCATAGACGGCCAATAACCCTAACAGAATACAAAAGGGTAGTACCCGATGGTCTTTATTTACTGGAAGATGATCAATGGAGAATTCTAACAAAGATTAAAATATCTTCTGTTAATGATGATGCACATACGTTTGTAGAACTTGTTCATGACAGGCTTGCTCAAGTGATTGATGATTGTAAAGAGAAATCTGATATCGAAGATGAGTCGGCAAACCTCAATGTAAGGTATGAGGATAAAGGCCAACTACTAGAACTTTCTGCTATTGTAGGGAAAAAAGATGTTTTTATAAGTTATAAACGAGAAATAGCTCCGTACGTCGCACGATTATTCGAGGAGTTGGAAAGTCATGATATTAGAGCATGGTTTGATTTGAATGAATTACATCAGTATGTGGGTAAAGAATACACGAAACGAATACATAAAGGAATTGATAATTCAAAATTCTTTTTACTAATATACACAAAAGAAGTAGAGAATTCAACTTTTATTATCAACGAAGAACTCAGATATGCCGTAGAACAAAAGAAGACGATTCTTTTCTATCCTAAGGACGAAATTGATATTAACAAATCTAAGTTGAAACAATTTGTTGGGCAAATACAATGGCTTGATACTATAGCAACGGCTGTACATCAGTTGGATACACAAGAAACCATCGAAGATGAAAAACGTCTTGCTTCACTTTCTGCGCAAATTAACAAAAAGCATGAAATGGCCTCCTATGAGGATCAGAGTTTATTTTTAATTCGCATTGCACTTCAAAGATTGTTAGGAAAAATAACGGTTTTTGGTAATTACAAAAAACTTTGTGGCACAGGGATGAATGAATTTTATGATAGCAGTCAGTTTACTCTACGAGTTATTAACAAGGCGCTATTCATTCCTGTCCCCAAGAAATATCAGCAAAGGTTAGAAGAACTACAATTTTTCAGAAAAGACAAAACAAAAGAAATAGAAAGACATCTTAATATAATAAAACCAAACAAAGATGATATTCTACAGATTTTTTACGATTTCCTAAAAAAACATGATGAAGAATACAATCTTGTATCACTTCATGGGCACATCGCTTTTTATCTAGATAATCCAATATACAGCTCTGTAGAACTTCCCTGTTTGGATAGTTTTGATACAGACAAGGTTATTGAGGTGGTCGCTCAAATGGTGGCATGTTCGTTTATAAAAGATTTGGAATCAGGGAGAGTTATGTTTAATGGAACAGAACTTGGTGTATATGATATAAGAGATGGTCGAACTACAGATACAGAAGTACATTGTATTGATATGCAATTGTATTACTCTGATTATTTCACATTCAAATGTATGACAGAGATGTATCACATTCTTTGTTCAATAGATGGAACCCCATTTGTAATAAATAGTACTCGGGACATAAGACCTTTAGCGCCTTTTCTCTGTTCGTTAGGACTTGGAGGATTCTTGGCTGCATATGTTAATGGTATGCCCTCATTAATGTGGACAAAACGATCTGGCAACATTTCGTCTGGGGATATATGGCATTTTTCGTATGATGAGACGGTAAGCCTGTTCCTTGATGGAGAAAAAGATATGTATGGAAATTTTGTAATTGATGAAAATCAAACAGTAAAAATAAACACAAATAATATTTTGTATCGTGCATTAAAAGAAGAGGTGGGAATTCCACGTTCCAAAATTAATGAAGGCAAACATGGACTTTTTGAGATAGGTCTCATTCAAAGTGAGCGGCTTGAAATTGAACTCATATCACAGGCTATTGTATATCTTCAAGAATCAACCAATCTTGAAGAACAAATTAAAGAAATGTATGGTAGTGCCAATGATGGATACCTTGAGATTGCAAAAATAAAATTCGTTCCTTTAAGAAACCGGAATGAATTAATTGGCAAATTGTTAACACCCGAATCATTTGCAGTTTTCACTCGAATGCAGAACAGGTTAAAAGATCATGTTGGTAAAAAGGTCAAAATTGGTCCCAACACCCAGATAGAAGAAGGAAGTTTTGTTGACGATGGTGCAGAGATTGGTGATTATTGTCGTATCCATAGGAATGTATATATTGGAAAAAATGTTATAATTGGAAGCAATGTCAAAATCCAAAACAACAATAGTATATATGAAGGCGTTACGCTTGAGGATGGAGTTTTCATTGGAACAAATGTATGCTTTATTAATGATAGATACCCAAGGTCTATCATGAGGGATGGAAGACCGATTATTCCTAATGATTGGAAATTGGAGGAAACACGTGTATGCTATGGTGCTTCTATTGGTGCAGGATCAGTAATCATGTGTGGCGTAACTATTGGTAAGTGGGCCATGGTAGCGGCAGGCTCAGTTGTCCTTGAAGATGTTCCTGATTACGCTATGGTAGCGGGGAATCCTGCAAAAATAATAAAAAAGAATATAACATATTGACAATCTAAATAATAGGGAAAACTATGAATGTATACGACATTTTTATATCTTATTCTAACAAGAATGTAAAAGAGATAGATAAGATTGTGGACATCATCCAAGGTTATAAGGTCAATTGCTGGTATCAGAAGAGAAACAGCAAGAACGACTTTATTAAAGAAATCAACTTGGGAATTAAGGAATCAAAGGCTTTTGTCGTATTCCTTTCTTCTGCAAGTATAAAATCCATAAGGGTGAAAAATGAAATAAACAGAGCCATAAAGAAGCATGAAAAGGATTCAAACTTTACCATTTTGCCAGTGATTATTGAGGATTTAGATGAGGATGAAGATGATGAAATGGAGTTGTTAATTGGTAGTTTTACATGGATATACCAAAAAGACTATCCAGACCTTTACAGCTTGGTACTATCTATCTTTTCTCAATTAAACATTAAGTTGGCAGAAGATGAGAACTCTCGTAGTATTTATACTGGAGATGAAGATACTGAGATTAAAAGATTGAAAATACAAAATGAATATTTAAATAAGTTTGCAGGACCATATTTGGATGAAATCTTTGCTGATTATAAAAATCCTTTAGTTCTGGATGTCGGATGTGCAGATGGAAGTAACACACATATACGATTTAATGGAAGAAAATATCGTGCTCTATTAGGGATTGATAAAAACCATCTCAAAATAAATACTGCCAATTCTTTATACAGGTCAGATAAAAATACTTTCCAATACTGTGATGTCACTACTGATGATTTAGATAGGGTTTTATCCGATTATTTGCAAGAGAAAGAACAATATGGATTTGACATTATCCATTTATCTGCAGTGTTGTTACATGTCGAAGAGCCTGAGAAACTATTGAAGAAATTACATGGATATTTGTCAAAAGATGGAACAATCTTCATTCAAGATGAAGATGATGGAGTAAATCTTGTATACCCTCGTGACAAGAGGTTAGAAGATTGCTTCTATATATGGAAACACTCCAAAGAATCAGGTAACAGAATAATGGGGAGAACAATACCTTATATGTTGTCAAAAAACGGTTATTCACAAATAAAGTTGCTGTCATCACAAATAACTTCATTAGATTTCAACGGGGAAATGAAAGAATGCTTATGGGATTTGTATTTCAACAGTGATTTATGGGTAGTAGACAATGCCTCCTATTTTGATGATATAAAAGCTTTTGAATTATTACAGACATATAAGGAGGGACATTCCAAACTCAGAGAAGAATATATGAATGGACGTTACTTTATCATGCTTGGCATTTTCTATATTTCTGCTCGAAAGTGATACATTTAATAAAACAAATATAGCATAATCATTTCCTATTCTCCAAATAATTTTGACACATCTTTGTTATTTTATGGTCGATGAGATGTTTTTTTTATTTTTCCACCCGACTTTTTGAGATAAGTCGTATATTTGTACGCGATATGTGAGCATAAATAACAATGAATGACAATATATAATGATGCAGAATATCATTTTTGACTTTGGAAAAGTTTTGGTGGAGTTCGATCCACACAGGCTCTATGACCCCGTCTTTGGTGGCGACTGGGAGAAGGCGGAGTGGTTTCACCATAACATCACAACACCTGACTTCTACGACAGGATTGATCGTGGCGATGACTTTGCTCAATGCATCAGAGACATGCAGGCTCTACACCCTGAGTACGCCAAGGAAATTGCTCTATACGACACGAACTATCATGATATGGTGGGTGATGCGAAGCCTGGAATGATGGAATTGTTGACAGAGCTTAAGGAACAGGGATATGGTCTCTATGGACTCACCAACTGGTCTTACAAGGTATATGCCGTGATGGAGAGACTTCCCATTTTCCGCTTGTTGGATGGAAGTGTCATCTCTTCAGAAGAGCACCTCATCAAGCCTGATGTTCGTATCTATCAACGTGTACTCGAGAAGTTTCACCTTCAACCCTCTGACTGCATCTTTGTGGATGACAAGCAGAAAAACGTGGATGCAGCCTAAGCTTGTGGTATGCAGGGGTTGGTGTTCACCAACGCCGACCAACTTCGCAGCGACATGCAGCAGCTGGGCGTGCTCTAATAGCCACCACCCTTTTCTTTTCCCAACCATTATCTCAACTTGCGAACTAAAACTATGAATCTATGGAAATCAAGCACACTACCCTTCCCAAAGCAATCATGCTGATGCTGTTGTTATGCGTGAGTGTGACGATGATGGCTGATACATATCCTGCCGTTTGTAAGGCAAGGACAAACCTGAATGTGAGAGTTGCCCCCAGTGTTCAATACTCAAGAAGGGGTATGTACCACAGAGGTGACCAGTTTATCGTGCATTCTGTTTCGTACAATGGTGGTATGAATTGGGGCGAGGTGACTTACAACGGTGAGATTGGATATGTGTGCATGAATTATGTGAATTATCTCTCCCCATACGAGGTGGAGCCTATGGTAGAACAACCACAAACAAGCGTATATAGTTCCCCTCAGACATTCTGGTCGAAAGCGTGGTCAATCATTAAGGTTGTCCTCATCATCCTGGCGGTTATTATCGTACTGGCGTTTTGGAAGCAGATCCTTCAGGGAATCATTTATTTGTCGTTCTTTATGGGTGCAGGAGCTTTAATCACATACCTATTGTTTGGTAATGGAGGCATTGGTTCGATGATTGGGCTTATCATTGGTATCCTACTGGGCATACGCTATCTCTCAAACCTATATGGCATCGCTCCTTCATGGCCATTAAGACTATTTTACAACATTATTTCTTTTCCGTTCTATCTGTTGAACAAACTCCAATTCTTCATTGTGGAGCCTTGGCGTTACCTCTTCAAAAGTAACTGGTTGAGCGATGATGCCAAATCAGTTGTACGACCAATCTTGTACATACTGAAAATCGTGCTATACATTCTCAGCACTCCGTTGCGGATTGTGAACGCCATCACCTATAATATTATCACGCATGTGTGTATCGGTTTATATGACCTTTGCTATGAGGTGTTGGCTCCCAGTTCGGATGATGAAGGAGGAGAGAACTTTGGCTCATGGCTACTTTACTTCCCACTCCGTCTTGTGAAATACCCGATATGGCACGGAATCATTATCCTGGTGGAAGGAATAATTTGGACGATTGTCGACACGTTTATCCCTGCCATCACCATGTATCATGGAACAGACATGACAGCAGCACAAGCCATTACGTGCAGCACCATGCGAAACGAATATCTGAGGCGTTTCAAGCGATGGAGCGATGGTGCTTTCACTGCAAGTCAATGTTGCTGGGGAGGCAAAGGTGTGTATTTTGCCTCCATGCGAAGTGTCGCAAGAAGATATGCCATGGACGGTTACAGGCTCAGTGATGACAATCCCGTTATGATTGTGTGCAGAGTATCGTTAGGAGATGTCATCAACTACTCGTTAACCCCCGACTATGTGTATAACAACACTGGAGGAAATGGAAATTATGGTGTTTTGAACGGATATGCAAAAGATCATGGTTACAACACAGGGGAATGGTGGAATAAACGTGGCGGATATTGGGAATTCTGCATGTTTGACTGGCAGAGAAAATACAATGACCTGTGGCGCATCCGTCCTATCTACATTTACAGTTTCAAGACTGGCACCTTCCAACACGTGAAAGGCGGCATGCAGCACTGGCTCTTTGAGAAGGACATCCTCGATGACCTCAAAGAACGCCTACAAAAATAAAATGTGCCGCACAAGAGAATGTGCGGCACATAATGATGAGGTATTGGGGAACATCAGCTGATGTTTTCGTACAATGTTTTTCGGGCACCCATCAGGATGTTGAGGGCACGTGGGATGATGTCCTTGACATCTGGACTTTGGTCGAGGAGGATTTCAAAGAATGCCCACACACTCTCGTTGATGACACATAATTTTGCCACCTTCATGTTGGAGTTGGTCTTGTTGATGGCTTCGAGCACGAGGTCACGATTGTCATCGGTCACATCATAAATGTAGGGCATCGTGAGTTGGAAGAAATCTGTGTCCTCATCGTTATTGATGAAGAGGAACGTCGCCATTTGATACTTGAAAATGATGCCACCATGTTCGTCCACTTCGGGGCAGAATCCTTGCGTGCGAAGGAATTCCAATACAGATTCTGAGGTCTTCATAGGATTACTGTTTTTAGTTGTTATTCAATAAGATTGTTATTTTTGTTCAATTATTTCACGAAACCGATTCGAGGTCTTGTCAGATTGGTGCGTTCCGTATTTTCCATCTTCCTGCGGATGTCCTCATAGATGGACAAAATGTCTTGACGCAGGGATGGATGGGTGTTCTTGACGGAGGTCTCCAGCAACTCTTCAGTGATTTCCTGATCGGTGAAGGCTGCCACCATCGCCGCATCGTTGACCACATAGGCAATGTCGCTGGCAATGAAGCCTTCGGTCATCTCGGAAAGTTTGTCGGCATCGATGTTGTTGGCATCGAAAGGCCTGTCTTTGAGGTGAATCATAAACATCTCCTTGCGCGCCTCTTTGTCGGGCAGCGGCACATAGATCTGCTTGTCGATACGTCCTGTACGAAGCACAGCGGGGTCAATCTTGTCGGGGCGGTTGGTGGTGGCGACCACAAAGATGCCTCGTTCTGAACAGTTGTTCAACTGGGAAAGGAACTCGTTGACTTCGCTGGCAGAGTACTGTGCAGCAGGATTGGAACGATCGGGCACCAAGGCATCGAACTCATCGAAGCAGATGACGATAGGCGCCTGCTGTTCTGCCTGTTTGAAGAGCTGGGCGATTTTCTCCTGCGAACCATGAACAAAGGAGCTGGCAAGGTCGGAGGATTTCACCAAGATGAAATTGAAGCCCGTCTCTTCAGCGAATTTCTCAGCCACAAAGGTCTTGCCACATCCTGGAGGACCATAAAGAAGCATTCCGTTGGGAGCGGTCAGACGATATTTTGCCATTTTCTCCTTGTTCTTGATGACAAAGATCACTCGCTGGGAGAGATAGGTCTTGAGTTCCTCCATACCAGCAATGTCTTGGAAACCATTTCCCGAACCTTTCTTGATCTCGAATCCGACCTTGTTGGGACTTTCGATTTGCTGGCTCTCCCCACCCTGAGAAGATGATGGTTGAGGAGTATCGTCCTTCTTTGGTTCGGTTCGTGTGGGCACCTCGTCGGAATCGAGGTCGTGCAAGATGCTCTCCACATTCTTATAACGGTCGGCATAAGCCACAGCCAAACCTTTTGCCAAAATGGCTTTGGTGCGTTCTTCCACAATCAAGGCATCAAATTCGAGCGGTTCTGTCCTACGCTTGCACATCTGGAGAATTGCTCTCCTAGCCCGTTTCATGCCGTCGGAGAATTCCATCAACCAAGGTGATTGTCCTGTCAGCATCGTGAAGAGAACGGCTGTAGCAGAGAAAATATCACTTTGTTCATCGTACACGCCAGCATAGGTTTCGTTGGCACAATACGCCACTTCCAAATCGCTGGTGTCGAAAGGCACTTTCCCTGAACATTTGGCTGAGAGATGCCCCAAGTCGATGATTTCAGGCGTACCATCTGTGGTGGCGGAAAGCATGATGTTGCGAGGCGTGATGTCGTTGTGGCAAAGTCCTTGTGCGTGGATGTGCTGCAAGCCTTCGATAATGTTGCGGAAGAGAACAAGGGCATCCTCTTCTCTCATTTTGCCCTCACGCTGTAACTTTTCAATGAGCAGCTCACCTGTGAAATAATTGGTCAGATAGTACTGAACGACACCCTCTTCTGTGTCCGCTTCTCCACTATCCACATAACTGACGATGTTCTTGTGCTTTAGGTTCTGGCTGTAGGTAATCTCCAGCACTTTTCCCGTCTCTGGGTCGAGCAGTTTCTCAGGCACTCTCTTGAGCACGAAGACTTTCATGAAATAAGGATTGTGGTCTTCGTCCTCCACACGATATGTTTCTGTGTAGAGATTCTCCTTGATAAGACTCTGCACGACATACTTGCTGACTTTCTGTCCACTCTTAAATGTTGCCATAGTTGTTGATTTAGTGCCACAAATATACAGAGAAATGATTAATAAAAGAAGGATTTATAAAAAAACTAGAGAAAAAACTTTGAGAATGGTTTTGCTGGTGCATAAAAATGACAAATTGGGGTCACAATCGTTAAGAAATAAAAAAGGTGGGGGTTGTGGGGGCTTTTTTTGTGGATAATTGCGAATTTGTGAATTAAAATCACTAAATTTGCAAGGATTTTCCGAGGACAGCTTTCGCTGTGTGGCAAGGATCAATAATTTATGGCAACAAAGAATAATATGTATAAATCGTACTCGATGGAGTACGGCACTTTTGTGGGACTTGCGTGGGGAGGAGTTTTCCTCACTTATGTGGAGGGCATCAGCAACAACAACGGACTGCTGATGCTGTTGTGTTTTTTGTTATGTGGAGTGGCTTTCTTCCTCCCCTTCCTGCTGGCTCTCCGCCTGAACAGGAAAATTCAGGTGGCGGAGGAACGGCTGACTTATTTCCAGGGACTCCTGTTCGCGTTCTCGATGTTCATGTATGCCTGTCTGATGAACGGACTGATCGTGTTCTCCTACTTTAACTTTCTGGACAACGGGATGCTGATGGAACAGCTGAACGACATGCTGACGCAACCTGAGATGGTGAAGACGTATGAGCAGATGGGTATGGGAGAACAGCATGCACAAATGCTGGAGATTCTGAAGGAGACGGACGCGCTATCGGCTTGGGAGAAGACGTTGCTGATTTTCAACAATAACTTTTTCTTCAGCCTGATTTTGTCGATCATTGTGGCTGTGGTGGCAAGTTGGAAGAGAGGTTAAAGAGGTCAAAGGTTAAAGTTGAAAATTATTGCGGCAGGCCGCTAAAAGAAAAAAGGGGCCACCGGCGCAACTAAGTTAAGGTTAGCGTTAAGGTTAAGGTTAAAGATTAAATAGTAAATCGTAAATTGTCAAATAGTAAATCATCATGGTGGATATTTCAGTTGTAGTGCCTCTGTATAATGAGGAGGAATCAATTGCGGAATTGCACGAGTGGATCAAGCGTGTGATGGATGAACATGGTTTCTCGTATGAGGTGATTTTTGTGAATGACGGTTCAACCGACCATTCGTGGGACGTGATTGAGGAACTGAGTCAGAAGTTTCCTGAGGTGCATGGCATCAAGTTCAGAAGGAACTACGGCAAGAGCCCTGCCCTGTTCCATGGCTTCGAGAAGGCGGAGGGCGATGTGGTCATCACGATGGATGCGGACTTGCAGGACAGCCCCGACGAGATTCCTGAACTGTACAGGATGGTGAAGGAGGATGGGTATGACCTCGTGAGCGGATTCAAGATGAATCGCAGGAAGGGTGACCCGCTGTCGAAGACCATCCCGACGAAGCTGTTCAACGCAACGACACGCATGGTGAGCGGCATCCACAACCTGCACGATTTCAACTGCGGATTGAAGGCATACAGGAAAGATGTGGTGAAGCACATCGAGGTGTATGGGGAGATGCACCGTTTCATCCCCTACCTCGCTAAGAACGCAGGTTTCAGCAAGATTGGTGAGAAGCCTGTGCATCATCAGGCTCGTCAGCATGGCAAGAGCAAGTTCATGGGCCTGAACCGTTTCGTGAACGGCTACCTGGACCTTATCAGTTTGTGGTTCATCAGCACGTTCGGCATGAAGCCGATGCATATCTTTGGCTTCATCGGCACGCTGATGTTCATCATCGGTTTCATCGCTATCGTGATTGTGGGCACCATCAAGGTGGTGGCGCTCTGTCAGCATGTGCCTCATGCGCTGGTGACGGACAACCCTTACTTCTACCTCTCGCTGACCATGATGATTCTGGGTACTCAGCTGTTTGTGGGTGGCTTCCTTGGCGACCTCATCAGCAGAAACAGCCAGGAGAGAAACAAGTATCAAGTGGAGAAGGAGATTTGAGTAAAGGTTAAAGGTTAAAGTTGAAAATTATTGCGGCAGGCCGCCGAAAGAAAAATAGGTGAAAACAGGGAAAAATAAATAAAAATATTTTTTTATATCTTTACTTGTTTTTCAATATTTTTTCTTCGGCGCCAACGGCGCAACTAAGCGTTAAGGTTAAAGTTAAAGTTGAAGAAGATTATTGGATATATGATGGGGATGGCGGCGTTGCTGCTGGTGGGTTGTTATTCGAATAACTGCCCACTGGAGAATACTGTGACGTGCAACTACGGGTTTTATGACTCGGAGGGGACTGCCATTTCTTACAGGGACACCATCACGGTGACGACGCTGAGGCCAGGGTACAAGACGGTTTACACCTATCGGAAACTGGGCAACAAGACGGTGACGTTGGATGCGCCTGACACGGCTTTGGTGAATCAGGGCTATACGGAGACAACTTCGCAGGAACGCAAGGACACGGTTCTGTTGAACAAATTGATGGGAGCCTCGAGCATGAAGGTGCCCATGAGTTTCTTCAATGAGGAGGACACGCTGATCCTCTCTTACAGAATGATTTCGCTGAAGGACACCATCAAGATTCGTCACAACAGTTATCCGAATGTGGAACTGCCTGAATGTGGCACCTACCGTTTCCACACGCTCGTGAGCATCACGGCGACGGATGCTGCCATCGACCACATCGAGATTTGTGAGCCTAAGGTGAACTACGACGGAAACACGAACGTGAAGATTTATTTTAATGGAGTGGTAGAAGAGTGAGAAGGATCGTAAGACATATCATCAGCCTCGCCTTTCTGATGGGCACAACTGTCGTGGTGAAGGCGCAGGAACAGCAGGTGCAACCCGTGATGCCTGGTGAGAGACCCAAGCCGACGAAGTATGTGGCGGTGGAGGAACAAAAGGAACACCTGGTGTTCTTTCAGGGATTCACGCTGTCGGTGGATGGCTATGGACCTGTTGCCATGATGGTGTCGGATTACGGCACGCTGGAAGGTGCCCTCCGACTGAACCTGAAAAACACCTTCTTCCCCATCGTCGAGGCAGGTGTGGGCAAGTGTTCGAAGGATGACTTCAACACGAAGGTGACCTACAAGGTGAGTGCCCCCTTCATTCGTGCGGGCATCGATATCAACATGCTGAAGGATAAGTTCCAGAACAACCGTCTCTACCTGGGTGCACGCTATGGCATCTCCAAGTTCCAGTACGACATCGCAGGTCCTGCACAGACCGACCCCATCTGGGGAGGCAGCCAGTCGTTCAGCATGAAGAACATCGACTGCACGAGCCACTGGGCGGAACTGGTGTTTGGCGTGGAGGTGAGAATCTTCAGGAATTTCCACATGGGATGGGCTGTCAGGTACAAGCGTGAAATCTCCTCCACCAAGAGCGACTATGCCAAGCCCAACTGCATTCCAGGTTATGGCTACACCACCAACACCACTTGCTGGGGAGGCACTTACAGTCTCATCTTTGACTTAAACTGGGGCTTGAAGAAAAGTCATAAACGTGGTGTGAATGTGGAAATTAGAGACATTCCTCCCACGATGGAGCAACCTGTAGAGACAACCAAAGAAGACATAGAAGACAACGACAATGGAACAGAAGACGACGAAGAAGAATAAAGCATTTGACCCATACGCTCCCCACAAAATCAAATGGTGGGGATGGCCCTTGCTCCTCGTGCTCATTGTGGGCACGGTCTATATCATCATGACGCGAGACAACAAAGGCAAGAAAGATGCTGCCACCGAAGTGCAGACAGGCACCCCATGGGCTGCATCCGACATCCAACGGAGTGAAGGAAGCGTGTTTGGCACCATCTATCACCTCACTTACCAGTCAGGCAAATCGTTGCAAGAAGGAATCGACAATGCCCTGAAGGAGGTGGACGCATCGCTGTCTCCCTTCAACAAGGAGTCGGTCATCACTGCCATCAACAACAACACCAGCATGGACACCAATCCGATGTTTGTGGAGGTGTTCACTCTGGCGCAGGAAGTGTCGAAAGAGACTGGTGGTGCCTTCGACATCACAGTGGCTCCTTTGGTGAACCTGTGGGGCTTCGGCTTCAAGAACATGGACAACGTGAATCAGGAGAAAGTGGACAGCCTCTTGCCTTTCGTGGGTTATCAGAAGGTGAAACTCGTCGATGGCAAGATTCAGAAAGAGTGTCCTGAGACGATGTTGGATTGTAGTGCGATTGCAAAAGGATATGGCGTGGATGCTGTGGGCAAGTACTTCGAAAGTCAAGGCATCAGCAACTACATGGTGGAGATAGGCGGAGAGGTGCGCGTGAGAGGTTTCAACCCACGAGGCGAACTCTGGCATGTGGGCATCAACAAACCCAATGATGATCCTGCCAGCATCAGCACAGACATTGAGCAGGTGATCCAAATCACGCAATTGGCAATGGCGACTTCGGGCAACTATCGCAACTACTACGAGAAGGACGGTAAGAAATATGCTCACACCATCGACCCCCACACGGGTTATCCTGTGCAACACAGCATTCTCTCCTCTACAGTGCTGGCACAAGACTGTGCCACAGCCGACGCTTACGCCACTGCCTTTATGGTGCTGGGGATGGACGAGGCAAAGAAGGTGCTGAAGAAACACCCTGAACTGATGGCTTTCTTCATCTACTCAGACAAGGACGGGGAGATGAAGGACTGGATGACGGAGGGAATGGAGAAGCTGATTGTGAAGTAAAGGTTAAAGGTTATAGGTTAAAGGTTAAAGTTAAAATCGATGGAACTGACAATGTTTGAGCGATTGCTGCAACTTCCGCTGTTTCAGGGAATGAGCACGCAGGAGGTGTCGGACGTGATGTCGCACGTCAGGCTTGACTTTGTCAATTACCATCAAGGGGATGAAATCGTGATGCAGGGTGAAGGATGTCGCAAACTCATCTACATCATCAGTGGTGCGGTGATGGCTGAACATCGAAACGCAGACCTCCACTTCACACTCACAGAACATCTGCCCGACCTCAAGGTGATAGAGCCTTACAACCTGTTTGGTATGTATCAGACCTATTCACACACATACACTTTCGTCACGGAAGGTTCCACTTTGTCGATTGACAAGCACGTGGTGCTCAGCCAACTCATGACGAACAACATCGTCAAGATTAACATGATGAACATTGCCTGCAACAAATATCAGCAGACACAACGGCTCCTCTGTCACTATCCAGACGACTCTGTACGACATAAAATCGTCAAGTTCATCCTCTCCCACTCTATCGTTCCCAAGGGCAGGAAGGATGTGCAAATCAAGATGACGGACCTCGCTGACATCATCCATGAGACCCGACTCAATGTGTCCATCATCCTCAACGAGATGCAGGAACAAGGACTCATCACGAAGCAACGAGGCGGTTTCATCATCCACGACTTACAAACACTCTCAAGAGAATAAATTCGACTATTCATGAATCCATTCTATACGACATATCACTACATCCCCTTCGACTGCATCAAGGAAACTGACTACGAGCCTGCCATGATGAAGGGCATCGAGGAAGAAGATCAGGAGATTGACAAGATCGTCAACAACCCTGATGCGCCCACCTTTGAAAACACCATCGTGGCAATGGAGCGCAGTGGAGAGTTGTTGGACAAGGTCACCACTGTCTTCTTCAACCTGCTTAGTGCAGAGACCACAGATTTCCTTGATGAACTGGCACAGAAAATGTCGCCCATCCTCTCAGAGCACAGTAACAACATCATGCTCAACGAGGGGTTGTTCAAGCGGGTGAAGGCAGTGTATGATGATCACGCATCTGACCAGTTCGCACGGCTCAATGCAGAACAAAAGATGCTGCTCAAGAACACTTACGAGGGTTTCGTGCGTCATGGTGCCTTATTGTCGGATGAACAGAAAGAGCAGCTCCGACGCATCACAGCCGAACTGGGTGTGCTCTCCCTGCAGTTCTCGCAGAACAAGTTGAAGGACACCAACGACTTCATCCTGCACATCACAGATGAAGCTAACTTGGAGGGACTTCCTGAAAGTGCCATTGACCTGGCGAGACAGACAGCGAAAGAACGTGAGATGGAAGGCTATGTGTTCACTTTGCAGGCACCTTCTTACACGCCATTCCTCACCTACTCTGCCCGTCGCGAATTGAGGGAAAAGATGTTCAGGGCATACAACACGCTCTGCACCCATGACAACGAGAACAATAATGTCACCATTGTCGGAAAGATAGTCAATTTGCATCGAGAAATGGCTCAGTTGCTGGGTTACGACACCTACGCTGACTATGCCCTCACGCGAAGGATGGCAGAGAAGAATGAAAACGTGTATCAGCTGCTCAACCAACTCATCGACGCTTATCTGCCTTCAGCCAAGAAGGAAGTGGAAGAAGTGGAAAAGGTTTGGGACGTTAACGATAACGATGACAAGGGAGGGTTCATGCCTTGGGACTTCGCCTATTATGCGAACAAGTTGAAAGAAGAGCGGTTCAACATCAACAGTGAGATGTTGCGTCCTTATTTCGAACTCTCCAACGTGAAGAAGGGTGTGTTCGGATTGGCGACAAAGCTCTATGGCATCACGTTCCGTCCTAACACAGAAGCCCCCGTCTATCATCCCGATGTGGAAGTGTTTGACGTGCTGGACAAAGACGGCAGTTTCTTGGCGCTGCTCTATTGCGACTTCCATCCTCGTGCCTCGAAGAAATCTGGTGCCTGGATGACCAGTTTCAAGGAACAATGGACAGAACCTGACGGCACGAACTCTCGTCCTCAGGTGTCTATCGTGATGAACCTCTCGAAAGCTACAGACACCAAACCTGCTTTGCTCACCTTGGGAGAGGTGGAGACATTCTTGCATGAATTCGGGCATGCGCTACATGGCATGTTTGCCAACACTACGTACCGTTCCATCTCAGGCACCAATGTCTATTGGGATTTTGTGGAACTGCCCTCGCAATTCATGGAGAACTACAGCGTGGAACCTGATTTCCTCCACACGTTTGCCACGCATTACGAGACAGGCGAACCCATTCCACAGGAATTGATTGACCGCATCATCGCCAGTCGCAACTTCAATGTGGCATACGCCTGCATGCGTCAAGTGAGTTTCGGATTGCTCGACATGGCTTTCTACACCCTGCAAGACGAGTTCAAGAGCGACCTCTTTGCCTTTGAACGGGAAGCATGGAAACGGGCACAAGTGCTGCCAGGTGTGGAAGGCACTTGCATGACCACCCAATTCTCACACATCATGGCAGGTGGCTACTCTGCTGGCTATTACAGCTATAAATGGGCTGAAGTGCTCGATGCCGACGCCTTCTCCCTCTTTCAGGAACACGGCATCTTCGACACGAAGACAGCACAGAGTTTCCGCGACAACATTTTGTCGAAAGGAGGAACAGAACATCCGATGACACTTTATAAACGTTTCCGCGGGCAGGCACCCACCATTGATGCCTTGCTTCGTCGCAATGGAATCAAATAACGCTTCAATATATGATCATGACTGAACAAGAACAAAAACAATACAACCTGGATTGCCGCTATGTGCGCATGGCAAGGATATGGGCAGAGAACTCCTACTGCAAACGCCGTCAGGTGGGTGCATTAGTGGTGAAGAACAAAGCCATCATCTCTGACGGCTACAACGGCACCCCCTCTGGGTTTGAAAATATCTGCGAGGACGAGAACAATGTGACCAAGCCTTATGTGCTCCACGCTGAAGCCAATGCCATCACCAAACTGGCACGCAGTCACAACTCCAGCGATGGTGCCACCCTGTATGTCACAGCCTCTCCTTGCATCGAGTGTGCCAAACTGATCATTCAGGCAGGCATCAAACGGGTGGTCTATTCAGAACACTACCGTTTGGAAGACGGCATCAAACTGCTGCAACGCGCAAACATCAAAGTAGAATACATTAACCCAGACGAAAACAATGAGCAATAATATCAACAGAAACAACCGCTGGGTGCCTGTCATCATCGCAGTCAGCGTGGTACTCGGCATCGTCATCGGCACCTTCTTCGCCAATCGCTTTGCCGGTAATCGGCTGAATATCATCAACACTTCCTCGAACAAGTTGAACGACTTGCTTCACATCATTGATGACCAATATGTGGACACTGTGGATATTGCCAGCATCGTGGAACAATCCATGCCAAAGATTCTGGAGGAGCTTGACCCCCACTCCACTTATATCTCCGCCCAAGATGCCAAAACTGCCAATGATGACCTGAAGGGTTCCTTCAGTGGTGTGGGCATTCAGTTCGTCATTCGTGAAGACACTGTGAGAGTGACTGGCATCATCAAGGGAGGTCCCTCTGAAAAGGTGGGCATCTTGGCAGGTGACAAGATTGTCTCTGTTGATGACGAGCCTTATGTGGGCAAGGTGGTGACCAATGAAGAGACGCTCCATCGTCTGAAAGGAGAGAAAGGCACCAAGGTCAAGATTGGTGTGTTGCGTCATGGACAGAAAAAGCCTATCTCATTTACGGTCGTGCGTGGCGACATTCCTCTGAAAAGCGTGGATGCCACCTACATGATCAACAAAGAACTGGGTTATATCAAAATCAAAAACTTTGGTGAAACCACCTATGCCGAACTCCTCACCTCCCTCGCAGAATTGGAGGTGGAAGGTTTCAATGGACTCGTCGTGGATTTGCGCGGCAATGGTGGTGGATACCTTTCTGCAGCCATTCAGATGGTCAATGAGTTTCTTCCCAAAAACAGACTCATCGTCTATACTCAGGGACGTCGTTCACGTCGTGAGGAATATCGAAGTGACGGACGCGGCTCCTATCAGGATTTGCCTCTCATCGTCCTCATTGACGAGACAACGGCATCCGCTGCCGAAATCTTCTCTGGTGCCATTCAGGATAATGACCGAGGTGTCATTGTGGGACGGCGTTCCTTTGGAAAAGGTCTCGTGCAACAACCTGTTGAATTTGCCGACGGCTCTCTCATCCACCTGACCATTGCACGTTATTACACTCCTTCTGGACGTTGTATCCAGAAGCCCTACGTGAAAGGACAGCCCAAGGAGTATGAGATGGATCTCATCACCCGCTATGAACGAGGTGAGTTCTTCAGTCAGGACAGCATCCACCAAACAGGTGAACAATACAAGACCAGCATAGGACGCACTGTATATGGAGGTGGTGGCATCATGCCTGACTATTTCGTGGCAGAAGACACCACAGCACTCACCCCTTACTATACAGAATGTGTCACTCAGGGAACGATTGCCCAGTTCTGTTTCGAATATACAGACAACAATCGCACCAAACTCTCCACCTTCGACAATGCAGCAGATTTGGAGAAATATCTGCGCCGACAAGGATTGGTGGACTCCTTCATCCGTTATGCAGATGAAAAAGGAATCCGACGTCGCAACAACATGATTCTCAAATCACAGCATCTCTTCGAACAAGCCATCTATGGCAGCATCATCTACAACATGCTGGAGATGAGTGATTATGTGCAGTACCTCAACCGTAATGACCTCACCCTTGAAAAAGCCATACAGCTCTTCAAGGCAAAACAAACGAAACCAACCCTCAATGACAAAAAAGGAAACAAGGGAACTGATTCGAGCAAGAAAAAAGCTGCATACCACCGACCAGCTCCTTGCATACAGCCAGCAAATCAAGCACAATTTGCTTGAACGCATCGCTCAAGAAGAGAACTGCCACACTATCCTCCTGTATCATTCTCTTCCAGATGAGGTTTACACACACGACCTCATTCACACGCTGTATGCCCAAGGATATACCGTTCTGTTACCGACGGTGGTGGGCAATGAGCTTGCGCTTCATGTCTATGAGGGTGAGGATGCCATGAACACAGGAGCTTCGTTTGGCATTCAAGAATCCAACGGCACCCTCTTCACAGATCTTGACCGTATTGACCTTGCCGTCATTCCTGGTATGGCATTCACCCAACAGGGAGACCGACTCGGAAGAGGCAAAGGGTTTTACGACCGACTCTTACCCCACCTCCATTGTCCCCTCATCGGTCTTGCATTCCCCTTTCAACTTCTTCCCTCCATTCCAACAGAACCACACGACATCAGGATGAATGAAGTAATCACTTGCTAAAGATGAAACCACTAAAACCTATCAGAATCTATAAAGCTTCAGCTGGCTCTGGAAAGACCTTCACGCTGGCAGTGGAATACATCACGCTGTTGGCTGTGAATCCGATGGTGTATCAGAACATCCTTGCCGTGACCTTCACGAACAAGGCTACTGCTGAGATGAAGCAACGCATTCTGAGTACATTGTATGGTATCAGTCATGGATTGAAAGGAACAGAGGCTTACGTGGTGAACATCATGAGGAACATTGAGGCGATGAAGACCTTGCCACAATGGCAGGAACCAGCGTACCATAAGGCACTGGAGGGATTCGACAGTGACACGCTTCGAGCAAGGGCAAAGGAAGCTTTGTCGAACATCATCCATGATTACAGCCGATTCAACATTTCAACCATTGATTCCTTTTTTCAAGGCATCGTACGCGATTTGGCGAATGAACTGGAACTCTCAACGAATCTGAAGGTGGAACTGGATGAAACGGAGGTGTTGTCGGATGCTATTGACCAAATCATTGAAAACCTAAAAGAGGGTTCGAATGAATTCCGAACCATCATTGATTTCATCGAGGAAAAAATCAGGGAAAACCGTTCGTGGCAGGTGGAAGAGACTGTGAAGGGATTTGGTGAGAACATCTTTAAGGAGAAGTATCTCATTTATGGAGAGGACATCAGAAAGAAAATCACGGATTTCGGAGCCATATACAAGTACAAGAACCTCATCAACACTTATTTGGAGGAGAAGAAACAGATAGTGATAGAGATGGGACATCGGATGTTGGAGGCATACGAGAATGTCGGTATGACAGAGAAGGACGGAACGGTGGCGATGGTGAAGTTTTTGGAAAAAGTGGCAGAGGGAGATTTTGCCAAACCTAACTCTAAAGTTTTCTCTCCAGCGATAGAAAGTTACACGACGGATGTGGATAAATGGTTCAAGAAAACATCGAAGAACCGCGATGGGCTGCAACCTAAGGTGGAGACAGAATTGATGCCGATGCTGGCTGAAATATTTGCAAAGCATGAGGACTATCTGAGTCATCAGCATACAGTCAGTGCCATCGGACAGCATCTCTATTCGCTGATGCTTCTGAACGAGATGAGTCGTATGGTCAAATCGCTGAACGAGGAAAACAACCGTTTCCTTTTATCGGAGACAGCGAATTTCCTTCGCAACGTCATTAACGACCAAGATATTCCTTTCATCTATGAAAAGACTGGAACGATGATCAAGCATATCATGATTGATGAGTTTCAGGACACTTCGACTCTCCAATGGGACAACTTCAAACCGCTTATCTTGAATAGCCTCGCTATGGAGGGTGGATGTCTGATTGTGGGGGATGTGAAGCAGAGTATCTACCGTTTCCGCAATTCCGATTGGCAAATTCTGAATGGTATTGAAGAGGATAGAGATTTGAAGGATTATATTGGTAATATCCCTGCCACCTACAACTTCCGTTCTTCGAAACGTGTGGTGGAATTCAACAATGAGCTATTTAAGAATGCCATTGATATTCTGAAAGAGGATTGCCCTGCCCTCTCATTGGCATACAACGATGTGGAGCAAGAGGCTAAGAGGGCTTTGGACGATGGATTTGTGCGCGTGGAGAATATTGACTATCATGAGATCAACAAGGATCATCTGCCCGATGTGTGGGAGAAGGAAACTGCAGAGAGTTATGATGAAGCAATTTTGCAGCGTCTTCAATTGTCTGTGAAGGAACTGAGAGATCAAGGTGTGAAAGCCAATGATATCACCATCCTGACACGTACTAATATTGAAGTGCCTCTCATCAGCGATTATTTTGAGAAGCACCCAGAAGTGACTGACGTGAAGGTGGTGTCGGATGATGCTTTCCGCTTGGACGCTTCACCTGCCATCAACATCATCATCTGTGCCTTGAGAGTGTTGGCTGAACCTGATAGTTCGTTGCACCTTGCCACATTGGCTCATCATGCCTCCTCCATTCCCGAAGCATTCAATGAGGCGGCTCGCGCTGAAATGCGTTTTCATCCTATCACGGAACAGGTGGAGGACATCTATCAAATCTTCCAGCTCAACCAGCTACCCAACCAAGACGCATACCTTTTCTATTTCAATGACATCGTGGAGCAATTCTGTGAGGAGAACTTGACAGACTTGGACACTTTCCTGCAAACATGGGACGAGAAACTATGTAAGAAGACTATTCCCAATGGAACGACTGACGGGGTGCGTATCATGACGATGCACAAGTCGAAGGGTTTGGAGTTCCACAGCGTCATCATCCCATCGTGCTCATGGGGCATCAAGCCCAAAAAATCGGAAGTGATGTGGTGTGTGCCTCAGAGTTCGCCTTACAATCAGATGCCGCTCTTACCCATCAGCGTGAGTCGTGCCAAGGATGACAGCATCTTTGCTGAAGACAGAAGAGATGAGGAGTTGAGAACCTTGGTGGACAACATCAACGTGCTGTATGTGGCTTTCACACGCGCCAAGCACAACCTCATCATTTTGACAGGCAATAAGATCGGCGGAATGCCAGAAGAGGATGCCCCCATCGAAAGTGCTCAGACTTTCCTTGTCAGAGCTATTCCAAAGGCAATGGAGCAGAAAGATATAGAGGGGGTAATCACGAGTTATCAACAAGGCAACATCGTGCCGACCTTGCCACGAAAGGAAGAGAAAGAAAAGAACGTCATGGAATGTGAATACGACCCATTGCCCGTGTCGTTTGCCTCACATCCATCTGTGGCAGCATTCCGTCAGAGCTATGACTCCGACCTGTTCATCACTGCTGACTCGCTCGACCCGAAGATACGGAAACATACTGAACGCATCCGCCTCATCAGTCTGGGCAATCTCTATCATAGTATATTTCAATACATCCGTACTATCGACGATATTCCCCATACCATCCAACTGCTGAAATCAAGAGGGTGCTTCGGTTCCTTGCTTGATGCCAAAGAGGCTCAGGAAGCTGTGACGACCATGATAGACAATATCAGTACAGAATATCCAGAATGGTTCTCTGCCGACTGGAAAGTACTTAATGAACGAGCCATCCTCTTCCTGGAAAATCAGATGCAGACCAGTAAGCGGCCTGACCGAGTTATCGTGAAGGATCATCAAACTATCATCATTGACTACAAGACAGCACAAGGAGTCGTGAAGAAAAATGCGAATGGCACCCTTGTCGCACCCAGCGAGAACTACCATCAGATAGAGGAATATAAACATCTTTTGGCACAGATAGGCTATACTGATGTAAAAGCCTATCTGTGGTATATCCTCGACAACCTTGTTGTGCCCGTATAAACTGTAAACATTAAACTGTAAGACTCACTATGACACCATTCTTGAAACTTGTGGCTGACGACCTCTACAAAAAGCAGGAAGGAGACTTTCAGGACACGTGCATCATTTTCCCCAACAAACGTGCATCACTGTTCTTCAATGAATATCTATGGAGTAACAGCGAGGGAAAAACGATGTGGACGCCTGAATATACGAGTATCAGCGAACTGTTTGCAGGACTATCGGAATATACAGTGGGCGACCCAATCTATCTGGTCGTGAAATTGTGGGAGGTGTACAAAGAAAAGATGAAGCCGACCAAGACGCTTGACCAACTCTATTCGTTGATGGAAACAATCTTGAGCGATTTTCAGGATATTGATAACAATATGGTGGAGCCGTCGAAACTATTCCTGAACATTGCAGATCTGAAGGAGATGACGGACTTCTCATTTCTGGAAAAGGAGCAACGGGAGGCCATCGAACAATTTTTTGGGAAGTTCATCGAAAAGAGGCAAAGTTCTACTGTCAATGCTCAGCAGTCCACACTCAAGAGTCAGTTTAAGACTTTATGGAATCATCTCACCGACTTATACGAGACCTATCAGCGGACATTACAGGCAAGCGAGGAGGAGCCAATGGTGTATGAAGGCATGCTGAAACGCAAAGTGATTGAAGCGCTAACGGACAAAGACGAAGACAGAAGGAAACGCATTGATGAAAGATTGACTGCAAAGACTTATGTGATGGTGGGTTTCAACGTGCTCAACAAGACCGAACTGGAACTCTTCCGCTATCTCAAGCAATATCGCGATGCCAAGTTTTATTGGGACTACGATGTGACATACACCAAAAGGGATACTGCCTCGTCAAGCATTTCCACCAAATATGAGGCAGGACAATTCATCCTTGAGAACATCAGATTGTTGGGAAATGAGTTTGAGGAGAAGGATTTCTTCAACAACATGAAGATGCCGAAGGAAATCACCTTCATCCAATCGCCCACAGAGAATGCGCAGACTCGCTACATTGATGCATGGATGAAAAGCCATATCAAGAAAGATGAGCCACTCAGAGAGTCTGCAGTGATTCTCTGCAACGAAAACCTCCTGCAGCCAGTCCTGCACAGTATTGGAGAAGTGGATGCCATCAACGTGACGATGGGTTATCCATTGGCTGAAACACCCATTTACTCATTAGTGCAGGGAATCATGGAACTGCAGTTGCGTGGTCGTACCCCCTCTGGTGCATGGAGATATAAATATGTATCGGCGGTGTTGAAGCACTCGTTTATCCAAAAGTTGGTGGGCAGGGACTGTCATGATAAGCTTCGTGAACTCTCAAGGAACAATGTCATTTTTCCAGGAACGGAACAATTTGCTGACAACGTCATCATGCAGCGTATCTTTACCCCCGTGACAGGCAAAGAACTAACAAGCTATTTGGCAGATATCATTTCACTGTTAGGACACAGCTATCAAGATGCTTTCGACAGCAATGACTTCACCTTGCAAATCTACAAGGAGAGCATCTTCATGGCATACACTATTGTCAACCGTATCCACACCCTGCAAGAAGAACATACGACGCTGGATGTGAGTGATGACATGTTGGCACGACTTATTCGTCAACTGATGAGTCAAGCCACTATACCATTTCATGGAGAACCAGCCATCGGTTTGCAAGTGATGGGGCTGCTTGAGACTCGCAATCTTGACTTCCGCAATGTCATCATGCTTTCTGTTAACGAGGGACAACTCCCTAAGGGAGACAAACGGACGTCGCTCATTCCGTACACCTTACGTGCGGCTTATGGCATGACCACGATCGAACGCGAAGTGAGTCTCTATGCTTATTATTATTACCGACTTCTGCAACGAGCTGAACGTATCACCCTACTCTACAACTCTAACACCGATGGCGGCAACAAGGGTGAGATGTCGCGCTTCATGCTACAGACCCTTGCCGAGAAAGATGACCTCTTTGACAAAGATCAGGAAATCGCGCTCCGTGCTTTCACCGCCACCAGTGAGACAAAAGCTGTCGAAACCATTAGCGTGAAGAAAGATGCTGTCGTGATGGAAAAACTGTGTGAACGTTTCAATGCTGAGCGTATTCTTTCGCCATCTGCTATCAACACTTACATGAAGTGTCCTCTGAAGTTCTATCTCAATTATGTGGCAGGACTTCGCCCAGAAGATGAAGTGTCTGATGATGTTGATAACGCTATGTTTGGTACCATCTTCCATGATGCAATGCACCACCTCTACTTACCTTACGAAAAAAAGCCTTTCCCCAGCAGTGAACTCAGACGATTGATGCAAGACGAGGAATGCATTATGCAGACACTCAACAATGCCATTGCTACCAATTTGTTCCATTCCAACAAGATGCCAACTCTCAATGGCACGCAACTCATTAACCGCCACGTCATCAAGCAATTCATCCTCAACCAGCTCAAAGCCGATGTTCAAATGGCTGAAGAATTAGAAAGTATGAGTGGGTACTGGCAAATCATCAGTCAGGAAGAGAAATACACTTCTACTCTCAATGCTAAATCCTCAACGCTAAACCTATTAATCGGAGGCTACATTGATCGTCTTGATCTGCTCCACACACCTGCAGGTGACCGTATCCGCATCGTCGATTACAAGACAAGCAGCAAACCACACTCCGCCAAGAATGTGGAGGAACTCTTTGACCCAGAAAAGTGTGCAGGCAACTACCATATCATGCAGACCCTTTACTACTGCAAGGTGCTCACAGACCCAGATTGTCAGCCTTCAACAGCTCATTGTCCCGTTGTGCCAGCTCTCATGTACTGTGCCAAGGATTATGGAAATAACTACTCTGGTATCGTCAAATTGGCTCTTCATGACAACACGAAAGTGGAAGTGATGGATTTCAAGGCACAATATGGTGAAACCTATGATGCACTTTTGTCAGAGAAAATCAAGGAAATCTTCACATCTTATGAAGAAGATGATGAGCACGGCATTTTCAATCAATGCCCCGAAGAACAAAATTGCCTTCACTGCGACTTTTTATCCTATTGTCGACGTCATCCTCAAAAGCTTTATTAATCTATATGGAAAAGTTTGAAATCCACATACTCGGTTGCGGAGCAGCTCTCCCCACCCCCAAACGTCTCAGTTCTTCGCAGATTGTCAACATCCGCGAAAAGCTTTTCATGCTCGACTGTGCTGAAGGAACACAAATGGCACTACGCCGCTCGCACCTCAGTTTTTCCCATCTTCAGGCCATTTTCCTCACCCATCTACATGGTGACCATACGTTTGGACTCATCGGCATGCTGTCCACCTTCGGATTGCTCGGACGTATCCAAGACCTCCACATCTATGGACCACAAGACCTTCAACGCATCTTCCAGCCACAGATTGACTACTTTTGTGCGGATTCCCCTTATAAAATCATTCTTCATGAGATAGACACGAAAACACCACAAACCATTTACGAAGACCGTTCTGTCAGCATCAGCACGCTTCCACTTTCTCATCGTGTTCCCTGTTGTGGTTATCTTTTCCAAGAAAAACCCACACCCCGCCACATCCGTCGCGACATGATTGATTTCCATCATATCCCTGTTTCTCAAATCAATAACATCAAGGCTGGTATGGATTGGGTTACCGATGACGGCACCGTCATCCCCAACGCACTTCTGACCACACCTTCCGACCCCGTACGCTCTTATGCATATTGTACGGACACCACCTACCGTCCTCAGCTCACAGAACTGCTGTGCAATGTCACCTGTCTTTACCACGAAGCCACCTTCGCCCAAGAACATGCCCTCCTCGCCAAGAACACTTTTCACAGTACTGCCCAACAAGCCGCACAAATTGCGCTTGATGCTCATGCAAAAAAACTTATCCTCGGACACTTCTCCTCACGCTATAAGTCCGAAGACATTCTTCTACAAGAGGCACAACAGGTTTTTCCCAACACCCTTTTAGCAGAGGATAGCATGAAAATCATCCTCTAACTTTCCGACTTAAAGTGAATTCTTTAGCAAAGACACGTAAAAATACTCGAAATCACAAGAAAATGGAGGAGAAAAGGAGGCAAATTCCTTCTATTCGGAAGATTTTTGGGTAAAGATTGTAGCTATGTGGGAATTAAGTGCTAAATTTGCAAGATTTTGTGCGAATTCAATAACAAAACAGATAATGATCAAGATTACATTTCCAGATGATTCAGTACGCGAGTATGAGGCTGGCGTGACTGGTTTAGAGATTGCCGAGAGCATCAGCCAGAGATTGGCGCAGGACGTAATTGCGTGTGGTGTGAACGGCGAGACGACAGAGTTGAACCGCCCCATCAATGAGGATGCAACGATTGCGTTGTACAAGTTTGAGGATGCTGAGGGCAAGCATGCTTTCTGGCACACTTCTGCCCACTTGATGGCTGAGGCAATTGAGGAGTTGTGGCCTGGCACCCAGTTCGGTATCGGTCCTGCCATTGAGAATGGTTTCTATTATGACGTGATGCCACCTGAGGGCGTGAAGCTGAGCGATGCCGACTTCCCCAAGATTGAGAAGAAGATGCAGGAGCTGCAGCAGAAGAAGGAGGCGCTCGTGCGCAAGGACATCTCGAAGAAGGACGTGATGGAACTGTTCGCTTCGAAGGGACAGTCGTATAAGAACGAGTTGATTGCCGAGTTGGAAGATGGCAAGATCACCACTTACACGCAAGGCAAGTATATCGACCTCTGTAAGGGTCCTCACTTGATGACCACAGGTCCTATCAAGGCATTTAAGCTGCTTTCTCTCGCGGCTGCCTACTGGCGTGGCGACGAGAAGCGTCCGATGATGACTCGTATCTATGGTATCTCCTTCCCCAAGAAGAAGATGCTCGACGAATATCTGGTGGCTTTGGAAGAAGCCAAGAAGCGTGACCACCGCAAGATTGGCAAGGAGATGGAACTCTTCATGTTCTCTGAGCGTGTGGGTAAGGGTCTGCCAATGTGGTTGCCCAAGGGTACGGCTGTTCGTATCCGCCTGCAGGATTTCTTGCGCAAGATTCAGAAGCGTTTTGGCTATCAAGAGGTTATCACTCCACACATCGGCGGTAAGAACCTGTATGTGACTTCTGGTCACTGGGATCACTACGGCAAGGATTCGTTCCAGCCTATCCAAACTCCAGAGGAGGGAGAAGAGTATCTGTTGAAGCCAATGAACTGTCCTCACCACTGTGAGATTTTCGCTTGGCAACCTCGTTCCTACAAAGACCTGCCTTTCCGTTGTGCAGAGTTCGGTACGGTGTATCGCTATGAGCAGTCAGGTGAATTGCACGGATTGACTCGTGTGCGCTCATTCACACAGGACGATGCCCACATCTTCTGCCGCCCTGACCAGGTGAAGGATGAGTTCCTCCGCGTGATGGACATTATCAACATCATCTTCAAGGCACTCGACTTCAAGGATTTTGAGGCTCAGATTTCACTTCGTGACCCTGAGGACAAGGAGAAGTACATCGGTTCTGACGAGGTGTGGGAACAGGCTGAAAACGCCATCATCGAGGCTTGTGCCGAGAAGGGACTTCCTACCCGCACAGAGTTGGGCGAGGCTGCCTTCTATGGTCCTAAGCTCGACTTCATGATTAAGGATGCACTGGGTCGCCGTTGGCAGTTGGGTACTATTCAGGTGGACTACAACTTGCCAGAGCGTTTCCAACTGGAATATACGGGTGCTGACAACCAGAAGCATCGTCCTGTGATGATTCACCGCGCGCCATTTGGCTCTATGGAGCGTTTCATCGCCGTGCTCATCGAACATACAGCTGGTCACTTCCCTCTCTGGCTCATCCCTGACCAGGTGGTGGTGCTCCCTATCTCTGAGAAGTTCAACGACTACGCCCAGCAGGTGGCTGCAACCCTGAATGCTCAGGATGTACGCACCATTGTGGACGACCGCAACGAGAAGATTGGAAGAAAGATTCGTGACAACGAAATCAAGCACATTCCTTACATGCTCGTCGTGGGTGAGAAGGAGGCTGCCGATGGCACCGTAAATGTCAGAAAACAAGGCACTCAGCAGCAGGAAACGATGAAAATCGAGGATTTTGCAAAGAAAATTCAAGAAGAAGTCCGCGAAATGACAGAAAATTTCTAAATAATTTTGTCATGTCTTCGTTTTGTGCTACCTTTGCAGCCGAATTTGAACAAAAATAAACAAAACTTAATAACTTAACACATACCGAAGGTACAAAGCCAACCGAATGAAAGGTGACAACAAAAAACAACAGTACAGGGTCAACGAACAGATCCGTGTACCAGAAGTGAGAATCGTAGGTGATGGAATCGAATCCACCGTGATGCCAACCCGTGAAGCCCTGCGTCTCGCTGAAGACAAGGGAGTGGATCTCGTTGAAATTTCTCCCAATGCACAACCTCCGGTATGTCGCCTCATCGACTACTCCAAGTTCCTCTACCAACAGAAGAAGAAGGCAAAGGAACTGAAGGCCAAACAAGTGAAGGTCGAAGTGAAGGAAATCCGCTTTGGACCTCAGACTGGTGAAGCCGACTACGCTTTCAAGCTGAAGCACGCACAGGAATTCCTGAACGACGGCAACAAGGTGAAAGCATACGTGTTCTTCAAGGGACGTTCCATCGTCTTCAAAGAACAGGGAGAAGTGCTCCTCCTCCGTTTCGCCAACGACCTCGAAGAGCTTGCAAAGGTGGAGAGCATGCCATCATTGGAAGGCAAGAAGATGTTCCTCACCCTCGCTCCCAAGAAGGCAGGTGCTCCAAAGAAGAGCCAGCAACGCCGCGACAACGAGGCTGCTGAAGCTGCCGCCAAGGCTCAGCGCAAGGCTGAAGAGGAGGCTAAAGGACCTAACCCCAACAGCCCCTTCGCAGGACTGGCAGAGAAGCTGGCAGAGAAGGCTGAGGAGTAACGGTTAAGGGGTAACGGTAACGGTTAAGGGTTATAGGTTAAAGGTTAAAGAAGAAAAAGAAGTGCGTAACGCCTTGGTATATGCGTTGCCACACATTATTAATAATTAAATACATAAAAAAATGCCAAAAATTAAAACTAAGGGCGCAGCCAAAAAGCGTTTCAAGCTTACTGGTACGGGAAAAATCAAGCGTCAGCATGCTTATCACAGTCACATCTTGACTAAGAAGACTAAGAAGCAGAAGAGAAATCTTGACCACAGCACGATTGTCGTAAAGGCAAACCGCAAGCAGGTTCTCGATTGCCTCGCACTCCGCTAAGCTGATTCCCGTTTTGTGACCAACACCTCTTGCAAAGGGGTAACCTCACAAGTTCGAGAGAACAACCAACAGTAAGTAATCAACAAAAAGTTTAATCGAATCGTTAGCCAAACAAAAGAACGTCAGAGAACGTCGCTAACATTCAAAAAGCAAACAAAATTATGCCAAGATCAGTAAATCATGTTGCATCACGCGCTCGCCGCAAGAAGATTTTGAAGCGCGTAAAAGGTCAGTTCGGTGCTCGCAAGAACGTCTGGACCGTTGCTAAAAACGCCTACGAGAAGGGCCTCACTTATGCATTTGCAGACCGTCGTCGCAAGAAGCGTGAGTTCCGTGCTCTCTGGATTCAGCGTATCAACGCAGCCGCTCGTGCAGAGGGTCTTTCATACTCTCAGTTCATCGGCGCACTCCACAAGGCAGGCATCGACCTCAACCGTAAGACTCTTGCATACCTCGCAGTACACAACGCAGAGGCATTCAAGGCTATCGTTGAGAAGGTAAAGTAAATCAACATTAGTTACTAAAATAAAGCATCTTTCTCATTGCAGGAAGGTGCTTTTATCATTAAAATCAAAAGACATGAAAGCATTTGTATTCCCTGGTCAGGGCGCTCAGTTCACAGGAATGGGCAAAGACCTCTATGACACCAATCCAAAGGCGAAGGAACTTTTTGACAAGGCTAACGAAATCCTTGGCTTCGACATCACCAAAATCATGTTTGAAGGTACAGCAGAAGAGCTGAAGCAGACAAAGGTCACTCAACCAGCCGTGTTCCTCCACTCTGTGATTTCAGCCATCTGTCTGGGCGACGCATTTGACGCAGACATGGTAGGTGGTCACTCTCTGGGTGAGTTCTCAGCACTCGTTGCAGCAGGTGCGCTGTCTTTCGAGGACGGTCTCAAGCTCGTTTCCAAGCGTGCTCAGGCCATGCAGAAGGCTTGCGAAGCTGCTCCTTCCACAATGGCTGCCATCATTGGTCTTGAGGACGCTCAGATTGAAGAGATCTGCGCTTCTATCTCCAAGCCAGGCAACATCGTGGTTCCTGCCAACTACAACAACCCTGGTCAGCTGGTGATTTCTGGTAATGTGGATGCCATCAATGAGGCTTGCGAAGCCATGAAGGCAGCTGGTGCAAAGCGTGCACTCCCACTCCCTGTAGGTGGTGCTTTCCACTCCCCTCTCATGCAGCCAGCCAAGGACGAGTTGCAAGCAGCTATCGAGGCTACCACGTTCTCTACGCCTAAGTGCCCCGTTTATCAGAACGTGGACGCAAAGGCTCACACCAACCCTGAGGAAATCAAGCAGAACCTCATCGCTCAGTTGACAGCTCCTGTGAAGTGGACTTACGAGGTGCAGGCTATGATTGCCGCTGGTGCAACTGACTTCACAGAGTGTGGTCCTGGCAAGGCACTTCAGGGCATGATTGCCAAGATTGACCGCAACGTGACTGCTCACGGAATCGCTTAATCAATAACAACAAAAAGGTCATGGGTCAATGGCATCTGCCATCACCTGTGACCTTTTGTCTTTTATCACCTTAACACAAAATGGAAAAACTAATCATCTATCAAGTCTTCACACGCCTTTTCGGAGCCAACGCTAACAAGAATGTGAGCAACGGCACCAAGAAGGAGAATGGATGTGGCAAGATGGCAGACTTTACAGGTGCTGCTTTGGCTGAAATCAAGAAGTTGGGCGCCACTCACGTCTGGTACACGGGTCTCATCGAGCATGCCACCAAGAGTGACTACACGCAGTATGGCATCCAGCGTGACCACCCTGCCGTTGTGAAAGGTAACGCAGGAAGTCCGTATGCCATCAAGGACTACTACGACATAGACCCCGACCTTGCCACCAAAGTGCCTGAACGCATGAAGGAGTTTGAGAAGCTCATCATGCGCACCCACAAGGCTGACTTGAAGATGATTATCGACTTTGTGCCCAACCACGTGGCACGTCAGTATCATTCGGATGCCAAACCAGAGGGTGTGCGTGACCTTGGAGAAGACGACGACAAGACAGAGGCTTTCCATCCTGCCAACAATTTCTACTATTTGCCTTACACGCAGTTCTCGCCCAACTTCTCTCTGCATGACGATGAACTGGGTGACTATGTGGAGATGCCTACCAAAGTGACGGGCAACGACTGCTTCACCCCTTGGGTGAGCCAGAACGACTGGTATGAGACGGTGAAGCTCAACTATGGCGTTGACTATCAAGGAAACCGCCAACTCATCTTTTGTCCCTCCACACCCAACACCTGGATTAAGATGCGAGATATCCTTTTGTTCTGGGCAAGCAAGGGTATCGACGGTTTCCGTTGCGATATGGCGGAGATGGTGCCTTGTGATTTCTGGGGATGGGTGATTCCACAGATCAAGGAAAAGTACCCCGAAATTCGCTTTATTGCTGAGGTGTATAATCCACACGAATACAGAGATTACATCTATCGTGGACATTTTGATTACCTCTACGACAAAGTGGGACTCTACGACACCATCCGTTCTGTGATGGGCGGCAACACCGCCACAAGCATCACAGGAGCTTGGCAGAGTGTCAACGACATCCAGAGCCACATGCTTAACTTCCTCGAGAACCATGATGAGCAACGTATTGCCTCAAGGTTCTTTGCTGGCAATGCAGAGAAAGGAAAGCCTGCCCTACTCGTCAGCGCTCTCATGAACACCAACCCCATGATGATTTACTTCGGTCAGGAGTTGGGTGAACAAGGTATGTACTCAGAGGGATTCAGCGGACAGGACGGTCGCACCACCATTTTCGACTATTGGACGATTGACCTCATCCGTCGCTGGAGGAACAAAAACAAGTTTGACGGCACATTGCTTTCGAAGGAAGAGAAAGACTTGCAGAAGTTCTATACGAAGGTGCTGAACATCTGCAACACAGAGAAAGCCATCCGCGAAGGATTGTTCTTCGATGTCATGTACGTAAACTACAACCAGGGCATGAACGAGCACCGTCAGTTTGCCTTCCTCAGAAAGAAGGACAAGGAGCTTATCCTTGTCATCGCCAACTTTGATGACCAGCCAGCCCGCTCATGGGTGAAGATTCCTGCCCACGCATTTGAATGTCTCAACATCCCTGTCAGTGACCAAGAACGTGAATGCAAGGATCTCCTGACGGGTAAGAAAGAGAAGAAGGTGCTCATCCCTGACGGCACCCTCTATCTGGAAGTCCCTGCCAACGGAGGCAAGGTGCTGAGATTCAAATTTTAGAAATTATAGGCAAGGCCTAACGTGAAATACTCCTTAAACTGGAAGAAGCCGAGAGTGTCATCGTAATACTTTCGGCTTCTGTTGTCATCGAAGCGCCAAAGAGTATAGACCTCGCTGGAGATATATTTGTTGAACTGGAAGGAAAGAACATTCTCCATTTCCGACTCCACGTATTCGTAGGAAGTGAAGTAGTAGAAACGGCATTTCCATGTAAAGTCTTTCACAATCTTGATTTTCGAATTGAACTCTATCTTCGAACCAAAATCCTGTTGGAAGTCCTTGCCTCGCATATTGTAGGAGGCATGAATGGCTTCTTCATCATCGGTGATGTAACGCATCTTATACGATAAAGGAAGAAGAGCCAAAGAGAAAGTGTTGCCATTCTTGAACTTCGGTTTCCAGTCCATACCCAAAGATACATAAACATCCAAAGGTGCCATAAACTTAGAATAAGTGCGACGGTCATTCGCCTTGTGACCTGGCAGGAACTGCGAGTTAGCTTCAAAAGAGACCGTATAGAACCAGTTCTTGGCAGCTTTAATGCCAAGCTTCGAGAAGAGGTATATCTTATCGTTATTCGTCAGATAGCGATGGATGGAATCAGATGTGGCGGTGACGAAACCCAGACGAAGGTCGAGCTTATTGTCCCATTGCACACGCTTCTGGTCGTCGTATTTCGCTTCCAACACCAGATTGGACAACAACGTCACATTGTTGTTACCACCCTTGTACCAATTCTCCGAGAAATAGTTCTGGGTGAACTGCAAGGAAAACTTGCCTGTGGTTGTCCAGAAGTTGGGTTTGCGAATCTGGAGATCCACTTCTACATTATCCACCACCTGAGCCACATCTTTAATTTCTTCCACTTTGTTAAAGATAGAAGCCAAATCTTCCGCCTTTGTTTCCATTACAGAATTGGAGGAAACCGTTGATTCTGCTGCAATTTGTGCATCATGATAATGAAAACGCTCTGGGTGTTCCGCATAAGCTCCAAACAGCACCTTGTCTATTGAGGTGTTAATGCGCTGGCGATCATCCATCATGTCCGTGGATTGGAAGCGTGATTCCGCATCAAGTGAAGGATAGTTCATTCTTAATTTGTCATCCAGTACAGAACGATAAAAGACACCTGGACCAAACAATCTAAACAAGTATGGCGACATGGATTTGTCGTCAGAATCAGGCACCACTTCAGTCACATTTTTCTGAAGCTGAATCAACTCTTTCTTGTATTTTGATACAATAGCAGATGCATCTCTGGAATAAGCAGCAACACTGACAGAATGTTGTGCTAAAGCCTGAGCCCCACCCCAAAATATCATTAAGAATAAAAGTGGAAACAGGTATTTATTCATATACTTAACTTCATATTTCTTGCAAATTTAAGGCTTTTTACTGACAAAATCACAACAACATTCACATTTTCGATGATAAAAATTTCCTACATTCAAGAAAAAGAACTAAATTTGCACTCCGAATGGGTTTGAGGCATGCCTAGACCCACCCAAAGACACCAAAAAACAAGATTATAAACAACTTAATTTTCAACAACTATGCCAAACGGTAAGAAGAAGAAAAGACACAAGATCTCTACTCACAAACGTAAGAAGAGACTGAGAAAGAATCGCCACAAGAGCAAGTAAAGTTGAGAAACTTTATTTCAATCTTGTCAGCGTCAGAACAAAGAACAGACCCTGAAATGAATCATCCTCGAAAAGGGTGCATGACGAGGTTTGTTCTTTTTCTGTACAAAAACAACCTAATACATAAACGGTAGCAAAAATGACCAGCGAACTTATCATCGATGCTCAGCCAAAGGAAGTAACTATTGCCCTGCTCGAAGACCAAAAGCTCGTTGAGTTCCAAAAGGAAGGTCAGGACAGTAAGTACTCCGTTGGCAACATCTACGCCGGGAAAGTGAAGAAAATCATGCCGGCACTCAATGCATGTTTCGTCGATGTGGGTCATGAACGCGAAGCATTTCTGCACTACCAAGATTTAGGCAAACATTTTCTCTCTCTGGAGAAATACGTGAAGCAGGTGGTAAGCGACCGCCGAAAGCTTGCACCTATGGCAAAGGCTGCCAATCAGTCATCGTTGGAGAAAGTGGGAAGCATTCAAGACGTGCTCGAACTGGGACAGGAAGTGATGGTGCAAATCACCAAAGAACCCATCAACACCAAAGGTCCCCGACTGACAGCGGAAATCTCTTTTGCAGGACGTTACATCGTCCTCATTCCCTTTGACGACAAGGTGAATGTCAGCTCAAAAATCAAGTCAAAAGAGGAACGCGCACGCCTGAAACAACTCATTCAGAGCATTAAGCCCAGAAACTTCGGAGTAATCGTCCGCACAGTGGCAGAAGGAAAACGCGCCGCTGAACTGAACAATGAGATGAGCCTGCTCGTCGAGTCTTGGAACGATTGCATCGGGAAGATTCAAAAATCTACAAGTCTGCCAGTACTTGCACACGAGGAAACTGGCCGCACCGTCTCCATGCTGCGTGACCTCTTCAATCCTTCCTACGAAAGTATCCACGTTAACGACGAGGAAGTCTTTAAGGAAGTGAGGAGATATGTCAACCTTATTGCACCAGAAAGAGAATCGATTGTCAAGCTCTACAAAGGTAACGTCCCCATCTTCGACAACTTCGGTGTGACGAAGCAAATCAAGTCGGGACTCGGAAGGACTGTCAGCTTTAAGCATGGCGCCTACCTCATCATCGAGCACACTGAGGCACTCCACGTGGTGGATGTCAACTCAGGAAACCGCAACCGTGGACTCGACAACCAAGAGGAAAACGCCTTTGCAGTGAACATGGAAGCCGCCGAAGAACTGGCACGCCAACTGCGACTGCGTGATATGGGTGGCATCATTGTAGTCGATTTCATCGACATGGACAGCGCGGAGCACAATCAGAAGCTCTACGAACACATGACACAAATCATGAAGAGTGATCGTGCCCGCCACAACATCTTGCCATTGAGCAAGTTTGGGCTTATGCAAATCACCCGACAGCGTGTCCGTCCAGCAATGGATATGCATGTAGAGGAAGTTTGTCCCACTTGTTTCGGCAAAGGTGTCGTCAAACCATCCATCCTGTTCACCGACACTTTGGAGCACAAAATTGATTACCTTGTCAACAATCTTGGTCAGAAACGATTCAAACTCTACGTCAATCCGTACGTGGAAGCTTACATCACCAAAGGGCTCATTAGCCTATATCTCAAATGGCAATTGAATTATGGCTTTGGTGTGAAGATTTATCCGAGTCAAGAACTTGGTTTCCTTCAATACAAGTTTGTCGATTCCAAAGGGGAAGAGATAGACATGACCGAAGAAATGGAAACCCGCTAAAAACACATGACTCTCAAACTTCGCAGTTTGAATGACTCACAAAAAGTAAAAGGAGAAGTATCTCACATGAGGTCCTTCTCCTTTTTTTCTTCTCAATTTCGAATCTTCTTTTTGTATTCGTTCCAACGGGCACGGATACTGTTGACATAGTCGTAAGTCTCACCACCACGGAAATAGCCATACTTGACTTCTGGTTGGTTATAATATTGTGAATCGCTCATCTTGAGCACAAAGGCATCCACATTGCCCAACCACACATTCGGATTTTTGCCATATTTCTTCGCCAAGGCACGAGCATCATCCACATGTCCAGGACCAGCATTGTAGGCAGCAAGGATGAAGTTGATGCGCTCGTCTGCATTGCTGATGAAAGCATAGTGGGTATTGAGTTTGTTAATGAGTTTGGAGGCTCCTTGCACATTGCGTTCTGGCACAAACACCTCTGACTGGGAAACACCCACATCACGTGCCGTACCAGGCATCAACTGCATCAAGCCCATCGCACCCATATAGGACACTGCTTGTGGATCGAAAGAGGATTCCTGATACGCCTGAGCTGCCATCAATCGCCAATCCCACTTGCACTGAATGGCATACTTCTTGAACAGGTCGTCATACTGAGATATCTGTCCACGTGCAGCATTGAGAATGGGCGATGCGACTTTGCGGCGAGGCACATAAGTGCGTCCGCTGCTTGATTTAATTTTGATGGTGGTGTAATCGAAAAAGTCTTTCTGATGGGCTGTCATCCATTGCGAGAGGGAGGCAGACAAAAGCGGGGAATCTTTACGAACCGCCCATGCTGCATGCGCTCTCGGACGGAGAGAAGTATCCTTTCGTTGTAAGGAAAGACTATCCATAAACGTGAACAGTTCTTTCTCACCCACATAGTCCAACAAGGAAGAAAGAGAGTCTGATTGATCCACCTGAAAAGCAATGAAGTCACCCTCCCCTTTCTGTAATTTCTGAATCAAATCATGTTGGTTTCTAGATACATCTACACGAATACTTACACCAATACTTTTAGCATATTGACGAGCGATCATAAACTGAACACCGAAATCCTCCCCTCTGAAATCAAAGTAACTTTCAGGACCATAAAGCGTCAGAACGATCAGTTCACCGTTCTGCTGAATGTCTGGCAAATCGAAATGAGGATTGGTATCAGAAGCGTTGGACCTATAAGGAGACTGCTCGGCATGATTGCCTGACGATGAGTCTTTACAAGCAATCACGCTGAGCAGTAAACATAGGAGGATGCACCAACGCCCAATCATTTATCCCTTGCGTTGGGAGGCACGGTTCTTTACACGTTGACGTATTTCTGCCTTATGCTTTGCCGCACCCGATTTATGGGAACCTGTCTGGTAAGCCTTTTTGCGAGCCTTGGTCTTGACCTTGTTTGGGTCATCCTTCTTCTCGCTCTTCGCCTTACCAAAGTTGATGCCATTCATGATGGCATACTGGATTTCATTGTCTGAAGCCATAGATTAATGGTGGAAGAGGCGAATGCCTGTGAATGCCATCGCAATGCCGTACTTGTTGCAAGTCTCAATCACATTGTCGTCACGAACGGAGCCACCTGCCTGTGCAATGTACTGCACACCACTCTTGTGAGCACGCTCGATGTTGTCACCAAAGGGGAAGAATGCATCAGAACCAAGACATACGTTCGTGTTCTGAGCAAGCCATGCCTTCTTTTCCTCAGCAGTGAGTGGTTCTGGCTTTTCTGTGAAGAAATTCTGCCAAGTACCCTCACGAAGTACATCTTCGTATTCATCACCGATATACACATCAATGGTGTTATCGCGATCTGCACGACGAATGTCGCTCTTGAATGGCAATGCCAACACCTTAGGACATTGACGCAACCACCAGATATCAGCCTTATTGCCTGCCAGACGCGTACAATGGATACGGCTCTGCTGACCTGCACCAATACCGATAGCCTGTCCATCCTTCACATAGCAGACAGAATTTGACTGAGTATATTTCAATGTGATGAGCGCAATCTTAAGGTCACGCTTGGCATCTGCTGGAATATCCTTGTTGTCAGTAGGAATGTTCTCGAAGAGGTTGTCACCAGTCAGGTCAATCTCATTACGTCCTTGCTCAAACGTGACGCCAAACACTTGTTTCCGCTCGATAGGTGCAGGTACATAGTTTGGATCCATCTTGATGACGCAATAAGTGCCATTACGCTTTGCCTTCAGAATTTCCAAAGCCTCAGGTGTATAGTCAGGTGCAATGACACCATCGCTGACCTCACGCTTGATGAGGGTAGCCGTTGCCTCATCGCAAGTGTCTGACAATGCAATGAAGTCTCCAAAAGAAGACATGCGGTCTGCACCACGGGCACGGGCATACGCAGTTGCGATAGGAGTCAGGGGAATCTTCACGTCATCCACGAAATAAATCTTTTTCAACGTGTCGCTAAGTGGTGCACCTACAGCAGCACCTGCTGGACTAACGTGCTTGAACGAAGCAGCAGAAGGCATACCTGTAGCCGCTTTCAGTTCCTTTACCAACTGCCAGCTGTTGAAAGCATCCAACAGATTGATGTAGCCAGGACGACCGTTAAGCACCTCAATTGGGAGTTCACCCTCTTCCATATAGACACGTGATGGCTTCTGATTAGGGTTGCAGCCATACTTTAAAGCTAATTCCTTCATCTTTTTATATAAGTTATTGTGTGTTGAATATGATCCTTGTTCACTTGTTCTTCGACTTGAAGTTTTGATAAACGGCATAGCCAATGATGCAGACAATCAGCAGCACGAGTGTAATACTCAGAATCTTCACCCATAGGTATGCCTGATCTACCTCCTGCTTTGCCGCAGCTATGTTCATGTCTTTTCGGTTAGCGATGGTGGTGATTTCCTGCATCTCGTGATTTTGTTCATGAACAGCCACCGAGTCAATAGCACTCACGATCTTCTCTGCCAATTCCAGCGCCTGTTCTTTTCTGCCCGACTTGAGGTACGCCGTAAAGCGTGGTGCCATATATTCCTGCATATAGTAGAAAGACATCGGAACCTGCCATACTTGCGCCACAGAATCGAGTTTGGGTGTCAACGCCGCCAAATCATCCCAACGTTCTGTCGTCCTGAGGTAATGCGTTTGTTCGAAGAGACCGTAAACAGTGTTGAAGTAGCCCATCTCCTGTGCCATTCGATAGGCTTCGTCTGCAGAATCCTTCGACCCCCTCTTTGCCAACACCACAGCCTTTTGGAAAGCAAAAGCGCCCACGTATTTTGTTCGGTCTGATGCCACACATTCTGGACTTGCAGCGAGTCTTTCTGCTGCCACTTCCGCAGATGACAACCATTTCTGGGCTTCGTCATACTGCCCCGTTGTGGTGTACGCATCCAAAATATTCACAGACACACGGACATAGGAGAGAAGGTTGTTATAACTGCTGTCCGCCTGTACAATCTGCGAAAGTGCCATGTAGGCCATGCTAAAACTCCTTTCAGCCATTTCCTTCATACCCAACTGCATCTGGAAATAACCCATCGAATGCAAGGCGATGGCTGTCCATTGCCTACCCTTAGGTGACTCATCTTGACGAGCCACTTCATAATATTTATTAGCTACTTCCAGTGCCTCTGCATTTTTTCCTCTATTGGACAAGAAGGTTGACAGGTAATCACTGGCTTGATAAAAGAGTTCTGGGCATTCCTGGCGCAATTCATCACCCTCCAATGCTTTCTGAAAATACAGGGACGAGGTTGTTCTCTGCCTCATCGCATTATAGACAAGACCACGAAAATAACAAATCATTGAATTGCTGAACGAACCAGATGCCTCCAAACTATCTATATAAGCCATAGCATCATCTGAATTCGTATTCATCTTGACACGCACAAGAGAGTCTATGTTCATGACTCTCTCCCTTTTTTCTATGTCTATCTTATCGGAATGCCCACCACACGACAACAGCATTCCTATGCCCATCAATGCTCCTAATGTAATAACTACGATTATCTTTCTTCTACCAAACATTTCCTTTCAGTCAACGATTTTAATCACTAATAGTAACAAATAGTTAAAAGTCTTTGGCTAACTCCAAAAAGCGTTACAAAGTTAGGCAAAAATTTTGTAACAAACCGAAGCCTTGATGGATTTTTTGGCTTTTTAACACTAATCTTTGAGCACAAACTGGCCAGTTGGCGTCATTCCCTCTGCATTAATGTACATCTCTTCGCAAGTGGAGTTATTGAAGAACTCTATCTTGGCCCGTCCTTTCTCATCGGCCTTTACGTCGGGTGCCCAATAAATGGTGCGGCGAAAATCTGCCATTGGAGGAACAACACTATAGTCCTCCATTTCAAAGGTGGAAATCTCATTAAAGCCCTGGAAATATGTACGACGAAGTCCCTTGTTGCTTTCCGTTGTGAAGCGATGGTGCAGATAGAGGTAAATCTTCACATAGTTACTCATATCATCCCCTATCTCATCCGTCAACTCTCCCAAGCCAGCCTGAGCAACATTACGAGAATCCTGGTCTGGATCATAGGGGGCGATATAGACACTCTTGATTTCATCCAACCACATAGGGAAGAATGAGTCACCTTCCGCACCTGATTCAGATGTGATGGCACCCGCATTCATTGTTTCTCCATTATCTACAATCCATTGAATAGGCTGACTACCATACGACATGTATCCGTGCCATTCTGTCCACGTGGCTGAGTCTGCTCCCGTTACGATAGGCAAGTCTTTGCATTCTGGATTATTGAACATCATGTTCTTCTTTGCCAGAAACTCAAAGATGGTCGGTTCTTCTTCACCTCTATCGCGGATATTATCCAGTTCCCTGTCAATATCATAGTAGATAGAAGCCCATCTACGGGCATAGTTCTCATTCTTAAACTTGAAATCATCATTCGTGAAATAGCGACGCTTGGCCTTCACTGTTACATTCTCCAATAAGATATTCTTTTGGGTGATGGGAATGAACTCCTCCCCGTCTGGAATGGGTTCTTCCTCCTGATGCACAAACAAATTGGGTCCTGATGGCATTTTCACGCTCGCTTCCACTGGACTGATATATCGAGGGGTCGGAGAAATCTGACGATCAACACCCACACGGAAAGTCTTTTTCTTGTCTTTGATGGTTGTATAGAAAAACATTTTCCATTCTCCGTCAAGGAAGGGAAGCCCAAACACATAATTGCCGTTCTTGTCCGTTTTTGTATTACCTGTCAAACTTTGTCCCTTCTGATTGTAGAGAATCAGTTGCATGTCCACATCGTTGACAGGATTGTGCTTGCGGTATTCGTTCAGCTTGCCAAACACATAGAATTTGTCTTCGATAGGCTGTATCTTCTCCCTCGGAGTTAAGCCAGCCATCTCTTCCCATTTATAGCGACGCCAGCCCTGTGTCAGCATTAACATATCGGCAGCCCTGCGATGTTCCTGGTCATCCGACTCAAAATAGTAATCCACATGATTGATAAATCCTCTCACTTCTGAACTCAGCAACATCCACGTTTTCAAATTACCTTGCTTCTCATTCGTCATCGTACCTGCATCCATCGCCGAGAATGAGAATGTGGCATTTGGCAAAGTCTGCACATCCAACGTCACCTTGCCACAAGGTTTCAGCCATGTTGATTCAGCCTTAAATGTGATGCTGTCTACTTCTGATGGCTTGGGACAAATGAAGAACAAACGGTCGGCAAGCACCTGGCCATTGCTGTTGAACACCGTCATCTGGTTCACGCCCTCCTTCATCTGCTCACGATTCAGTTCCAGTTCCATCAAAGGGGAAGCGACCAACGTGTCACAATAATAGATATTACCATTGTTCATCAGCACATAACCAATCAGTTCGCCACAAACGCCACCCGTACATTGCAACGTAGCCAACATATCGTCATTCACCACATCCAGCGTTAAGGCACATCCCTCACTCCGCGCTGAAGGAAGCGTGAATTGCTGTTCTTTTCCACGTGCATTCATCATCTTCATGGTCAGTTCCGAAGCATCAGGAACCACTGTGAAGTCTCCCCTGCCCAACGTATCCGTCTGCACCGATGCCAACACATCGCCCTGCTTGTTGACCACAAAACCCTGACCACTATAAGGTCTTCCATCATCCGTCACAGCCAACATCGCCACATGACATTTCTTTCCCTGCACCATATCGCCTCCCTCTGGATAGAACTGCACACTGACGGTCTTTGCCGTATTATCTGAATAAAGACCCTCCTTCACCGCTTTCATATAAAGGGAATCCTGCTGGTCGCGGTTGTTCGGGTTACGTTCCTGATACAGACGGGTGTCAATCGTCAAATCGGTATAGTTGCCCTCCTCTGCAGGTTTCTTGAACACTGGGAATACCCTTGAGAACACAGCATTCACGCCCCAATTCGTCATGTATCGGGTATATGCTCTCACTTCATAGAAGCCAGTGCCAAACAGCGAATCCACCTTCAGGTCTCCATGCGTTTGTCCTTGCTCGTCTATATAGTATTTCTGGGTCTTGATCACATCACCACTTGGGTTCAACAACTCCACATACAACACTTTACTCAAATCTGTCGGATGACCATTGTCTGTACGTGTCACATACGCCTTGAACCATATCGTTTCGCCTTCAAAATAGCCAGTATTGTCAAAGTGCATATATACTTTCTCCTGAGGCATCGCCTTGTTGAAACCCATCACATGCTGCACATAAGAGATGATGCCCTTTGTTTGATCATTCATCGCAGAGGTTTCACCTTGATTCTGTGCCATGCTCCTCATCGAGCACACACACAACAAACAAACAGCCATCACACGAAAAGAGGCATAATAGCTGTGAATAAACTTTAGAATACTTACTTGTGGAGACATAAAAACAGTTTGTGTATCTTTTTCCCTTTTCTTAAAATGATTACAAAGTTAGTGAAAAGTTTAAAGTTCCACATCAGGAATCGAGAATTATTTGCCATTCAGTTTGGTTTTTCTATGGATTATCCTTACCTTTGCAGCCAAATTCACACATTTATCATCATCAATACAATGAAGCAAAAGACGAGGCTGTCGCTTGACGACTTGGACAAGAGCAATGTTTGGACCGTGACTCCGAGTGAACTGAGTCAAATGATCATCAACGCAAGAAAGAAGAAGGATGACTTCGCGGACAACGAGAAACACTACATGAATATCATCAAAACGGTGTTCGATCTTCAATATCTGAAAAGAGACGACACCGACAAGATGAATCAACTGGAAAACATGGGCTATGAAGTGTATTCCACGCCCGATGCAGACGGCAAGAACGCTGTTGCCATCCGCAAGCACCCTATCAAGAAGGTGACTGACCTCACGTTGGAGAATATCCAGCACTTGGAGGCTTGGGAAGTGTTGGACCTCATCGCCCACAACATGGGTACAGGATGGAAGGGACTTCCTCTTGCCATTCAGGACATCATCGAATCAGCTTTCTTTGTCGATTGCACCATCATGCCAGAATTGACCATGCGCAAGCCTGGCGGTATCATCGAGCGTCGCAAGAACGATGACTATGAAGTTCTTGAGATTGAGCGTGGTTCTTGGATTGAGGGTATCTTCATGAAACCCAAACCCAAGGTGGAGAAAGTGCACATCGACTACAGCATCGATGATGAGGAAGATGGGCGTCGCCGTCGTCGCAAGCATAGAGACGAAGACTTGGAAGACGATTACGATGAGAATGATGACGACATGTTGGAAGAGGAGGAGCTCGAGGAAGAGGAAGAAGACATGAACGACGAGGAACTCAAGAAACTCGACGGTGAGGAGGAAGAATAGGAAGAAGAGGAGGAACTCGACGAGAACAACATCCAAATTGAAGACATCGACAACATCGCTGACATTCCTGACGAGGAAGAATAGTCACCCGATAAGATCCCTTCAGCCCAATCTTGGGTCGAGTACATACATATTTTATAATAGATGCCTGTGCGCCTTGCATGGGCATCTATTGTATGAGTAATGAATAGTACCCAAGTGATTCTGGAGGTCGCAGTGATGTGCTCTCCTAAATGTGTGTATGTGTGGGAGAAGTGGCAAATCATCCGTTTCTATCCCCGAAAGCAGGCAGAAAATGAAGTCGTCTGGAAAAAAATGAGGATGAACAATGGTCAATTGTCAAGAATTCATTACCTTTGTGCCGACAATTCATCCAAAAACTATTTTTACTACCCTATTCAAAATTACACAAACAATGAAAAAAATCCTCAATGTCCTACTCTTGTGGGTCATCGCCCTGACAACATGGGCGCAAACTGTTCCTGCCCTTGAGCAAGTAAAGGCTGATCCAAGAAAAGCCTATGGACAAGACTACCCCTACGCGATGAAACCAGTCGCACAGTCGAAGTCGCCCAAAGGCTACAAGGCTTTCTACATCAGCCACTATGGCCGTCATGGCTCTCGTTACTATTGGAACGACATGCTCTATCGCGACCTCGACTCGCTCCTTACCAAAGCACATGCCAAGAACCAGCTCACCCCAGAGGGAGAGGCATTCCGCACCAAGTTCATGGCAGCCAAGACCGAATTGGCAACCAGCGTCAGCGAATTGAGTCAGTTGGGTTGGGAACAGCACCAATACATCGCACGCACCATGTACAACGACTTCAACGAGGTGTTCAAGAAGGGAGGCAACATCTTTGCCATTTCCTCCCTCACAGGCCGTTGCGTGCTCAGTATGGCATCCTTCTGTCAGGAACTCGCACAATGCAATCCCAAGTTGGAAATCCGCCAAGAGTCTGCCCGCAAGGTGCTTTCTGGTGTGAAGCCCGACGACCGTCAGAACCCACAGTATCATAAGTTCCCCAAGTCAAGACCACGATTTGAGGCAAACCGCAAGAACTTCCAATACCAAGACAACCTGCGCGAGAAAATCATCTCACGCGTCTTCACCAGCACTGAAGGTCTGCCTGGCAATATGATGGTCATTGGCAACAACCTCATCAATCTCTACACCTCCCTGCCCAGCATTGGACATGACGGCATGATGGGCAACATCATCACCGATGAGGAGATTGCTGCCCGTTGGGAACAAGAAAACCTCGGTTCCTACACTTGGGTGTTCGAACCTCGTTACGACATGATTCCCATCTTGCGCGACATCATCGAGAAGGCAGACAATGTAGTCAAGGGAAAGGTGCAGCGCATTGCCGACCTCCGTTTCGGACACGACACCTGTCTGGGACCTCTCACCGTACTCATGGGACTCAATGGTGCTGACATCGACCCTGAAGATCCTTACGAGGTGAAGAACTGCTACCAGAACTGGACGATGGGCAAGGCTTCCAACCTCCAGATTATCTTCTACCAAAGCAAGAAACCTGGTCAGCCCATTTTGCTGAAGTGCCTGCTCAATGGAGAAGAGGTTGCTCTCCCCTTCTCAACCGACAACTTCCCTTACTACAAGTGGGAAGATTTCAAGAAATTCTATACAGATAGATGTGATAGTGTGAAAGAATAAGGCAAACCCTCTTTCACACCATTCAGAGTAGATTCATTTCTTTCTGAACCCCATCTAAGAACCGCACTGCCTGTCCCCCATCCATCTGAGCATGATGGAACTGGAAACTGACGGGCAGTGTGGTTTTTAACCATCCCTTGCGATATCTTCCCCATGCCAGGAAAGGATTGTTGAAGATGCCGCTGTACTGGTTCACGATGCAGTCAAGTTCCGTCTGAGGCAAGGCTGAGGTGCCGACAATCATACATTCCTCAAACTCTATGTTCCTGCATTCTTGGGCTGTTTGGGCAGTCCGTTCCAGATAATCCTTGTTGAACTGCTGCAAGTCATCCGAGAAAGGAATATCGCACGAATTGATGCCGCCCTTGCTATTTTCCACAATCACATTGATGGCGAGCTGGTCGTATTGAAAAAGTTTTCCCTCCATGGGCAACAGATAAAACTCCTCAATCTTGCTGGCAGCCTTGCCGATGCACCAACACATCAGCATGTTGAACTTCATGCCCGTCCGCTTGCTTGCTTTTGCCAGACGGCTCACGTCCCACGTCTTCACCAATGTCACCATCGGCTGGGGCGATGACATCCACATCTGGAATGCCTCCGCCCTACTCGTCTCTTGGGGTTGTATTTCCTTCTTCATATTGACTGGATTGTGATTCTGACTACAAAGGTGCAGACTTCTGCAGCACACGGCTGACAGTCTCGATGATGTGTTGTGTCGCCACCTCTTTCCGCATGGCTTCCTCAAGAGAAATGCCGTCGGGGTTGATACATTCCAGACGGACAAAACCAGCCCGTAACAACTCCTCCTTGTCCCCGATTCGTCCTGCTATCAGACACACAGGCGTATTACCCGAATGCTGAAGGATTCCCATGGGCAGTTTGCCCATCAGGGTCTGGCGGTCAGCAGAACCCTCGCCCGTGATGACAAGACTGGCATCCTCCACCAACTGCTCATAGTGGAGAGTTTCCAACAACAGGTCGATGCCAGAGCGACACTCCGCATTCAGATATTGCAGGAAAGCATAACCCAAACCACCAGCAGCACCCGCCCCAGGCATCTCCTGACGGTCATAGCCAAACAGTAAGGCAGACTCCTCCGCAAACCTTCTGGCTTGTTCGTCCAATTGCTGCACCATCTCAGGGGTGGCTCCCTTCTGTGGAGCAAACACATGAGCCGCCCCACACGCACCACAAAGCGGATTCTTGACATCGGAAGCAATCGTAAAACTTACATTCTTAAGTTCTTCTATATCATTCCAATGTCCGCTCTTTACAAAACTATCCATCAAGGCTTGAAGCATCCCCTTTCCAGCATCGCTGGTGGCACTACCTCCCAGTCCCACGATGATCTGGTCAGCCCCTTTTCGGATGGCATCAGCCACCAGTTGTCCCGTTCCATAACTCGTCGCCACCATCGGATTCCGTTCCTCCTTCTTGAGCAAAGTGAGACCACTCGCTTGTGCCATTTCAATGACCGCCCTCCGCTCCTGAAGCAGATAGCTTGCCCTGACAGGTCGCATCAGCGGGTCGCACACTTCCACCTCCACCTTCTCACCACCCATAGCAGCGTGGAAAGCCTCCAGAAAGCCCTCTCCCCCATCGCTCACAGGTATCTGCACCACCTCCGCGTCAGGACAAACCCTCCTGACGCCCTCCGCCGCTGCCCTATTCGCCTCCTGCGAGCTCAGGCAACCCTTGAATGAATCTATGGCAACAACTACCCTCATTGTTTTCGTTGCAAAGATACCACTTTTCTATGAATGAAATATGGGAAAACGAGAAAATATCACATGATATACTTGTTTCACTCTAAGCAAAAATCACATTTTCGGACTATTTTTCAATGGGAAAATCACATTTTTGACAAAATTGGCTTACATTTTCAACTGGTGACAATTTGTCACCGGTTCATTACCCTCATCCTTTACAGCCTTTGACTTTTGAACCCTTGAACTCTTGAACCTTTAACCACGAACCCATCTCCCTCTCCCTTCTCTCATAGCAAGGATACGTCTGGCAAACACCACAAAAAGCAAAAGCAAAATGCCACAAAAAGCAAAAGCAAAATGCCACAAAAAGCAAAAATAATTTGGTGGTTTCATTTTTTTTCCCTAACTTTGCAGCGATAAAAAAACCTGATTATATGGGATATCTGAAACGAACTGCAGATGCAATCCTTGAGCAGCATCTTGAAGCTTTTGGGGCAATACTTATAGAGGGTCCAAAATGGTGTGGTAAGACTA